>CAVSWX010000013.1:0-213941 GCA_963731785.1 uncultured Acidobacteriota bacterium | reverse complement strand
GACGTGGCCTATGCGCTCCAGATGGGGACCCATCCACAGACGCTGTACGGAATCGCGGATTCACCCGTCGGCCTGGCCGCCTGGATGCTCGACCACGACTCTGACAAGTTTGGCGCTGATCGCACGTGTGTTCGACGGTCAGGCCGAGGGCCTGACGCGAGACGACGTCCTCGACAACATCACGCACTACTGGTTGACGAACACGGGGGTGTCTTCGGGTCGTCTCTATGCGGAAAACAAGTTGTCGTTCTTCGGCCCGAAGGGCGTGTCCATCCCGGTAGCCGTGAGCGTCTTTCCTGACGAGCTGTATCAGGCGCCGCGGAGTTGGGTGGAAAAGGCCTATCCCAAGCTGATTCACTACAACCGACTCCCCAAAGGCGGCCACTTCGCGGCGTGGGAGCAGCCGAAGCTCCTCGTCGAAGAACTGCGCACGGGCTTGAGATCGTTGCGGTAGTTGAACGGCGATTCAAAGAGTTCAGCGGTGGATGGCGCGCCAGGTGCGCGTCGTCTGCCGTGGACCGAATCTCAAAAGGGAGAGAATGCCATGAAGCAGCTGGTCAAGACGCTCCCAGACACCGCGATCGCCACCGGTGCCTTCGCCCAGAGCGCGGTCGTCCCCATCGATAACGAGCCCACGCCCAGACTGATCGTAGAGTCGCCCCTTCCAGGTCCGTTGGCCCAGGGCGTCGTGCTCATCCCATACCGGGTGGAGAACTTGCGCATCCTGCCCGTGGCAGGGCCGGCCGCTCGCAACCTGTCTCCCCGCGTCGGCCATCTGCACATCACGGTCGACGACCTGCCGTGGCTGTGGGCGGATTTCGGCCAGAGCAACACCATTGTCCTGGCGGGCATGCCGCGTGGCCAGCACAAGGTGCTGATCGAGTTGGTGGATGCCGAAGGCAAAGTCTTTACCGCACAAACGGTGACGTTCCACTCGCCGGGCAAGGAGGTTCGTCCATGAAGATAAAGAGATCGCGAGTCATTGCGGCAGCGGTGCCTGCTCGCCGCAGGCGCTCTGCTGCTGCAGGTAGCGCAGGCCCAGGAGCCGGGCATCAAGCGACACAGACCTCATGCGGCACGATCTAAGCGTCCCAGGATGCGAGGTCATCCAGGTTCGTGTCGATTTCGGCCCCGGGGAGTTGTGGCCCCCAGGCACTCCCATCCGGGCGAGGAGATTGTCTATGTCCTCGAAGGCTCGCTGGATAACCAGCTCGACGGCAAGCCACCGGTGACGCTGAAGCCCGGCGAGGTCCTGTTCATTCCGGCCGGAGGTATCCACGCGGTGAAGAACGTCGGCAAGGACAAGGGGGCCGAGCTGGCCACCTGTGTCGTCCTGAAAAGGGAAGCCGCTCGTGGTGATGGCCAAGTGAGCGCCGAGTCACCGGGGCCGACGCTCGGGAGGGCACGACTCGTCTACATCAGCTATGCCAAAGGGAAATGACGTGACTGAGAGAATCGACCATGACCGCCGACGTTTTCTCGGCACGGCGGCGATGACGCTCGCGGCCGCCCACCTCGGCGTGTCCGGCCCGAGGAAGCGAACCAGCGTGCGCCACGTGAGTTGGCGGCCATCGGCGGTGCGGCGGAGTGGCTCAATTCGCCACGCCTGTCGCCGTCAAGTCTTGCCGGGAAAGTCGTGCTCGTGGACTTCTGGACCTACACCTGCATCAACTGGCTGCGCACGCTGCCGTATGTTCGCGCCTGGGCACAGAAGTACCCGCGAACGGCTCGTCGTGATCGGCGTGCACACACCCGAGTTCGCGTTCGAACGCAACCTCGACAACGTCCGTCGCGCGGTGCGCCAGCTGAGGATCGAGTATCCGGTCGCGATCGACAACGACTACGCAATCTGGCGTGCCTTCGACAACCAATACTGGCCTGCCCTGCACTTCCTCGATGCGCGCGGACGCGTTCGCCAGCATCACTTCGGCGAGGGCGAGTACGAGCAGTCCGAGAAGGTCATCCAGCGCTTGCTCGCGGAAGCCGGCGTCGCCGGCAGCGACGCGGGTGTCGTGTCGGTCGATGCCGCGGCGTGGAAGCGCCGGCGGACTGGGCGAACTTGCGGTCTCCGGAGAACTACCTCGGCTACGAGCGGACGGAGAACTTCGCATCGCCGGGCGGGGTTGAGCGCGACCGACGTCGCGCCCTATGCCGCCCCTGCCCGCCTGGCGCTGAATCAATGGGCGTTGGCTGGCGACTGGACGATGGGCAGGCAGGCGACCGTCCTGAACAGTCCCAACGGCCGGATCGTGTACCGGTTTCACGCCCGCGACCTTCATCTCGTCATGGGACCGCCGCGGCAAGGCGTCCTCCGTACGTTTCCGCGTGGCGATTGACGGGCAGCCGCCGGGCCCGCTCACGGCGCGGACGTGGACGAGGGCGGCAACGGCACGGTCGTCGAACAGCGGTTGTATCAGCTGATCCGACAGCCGAAGCCGATCGTCGATCGACAGTTCGAGATCGAGTTCCTCGATGCCGGCGTGGAGACGTTCGCCTTCACGTTCGGCTGATCCCCAAACGGCAATCGATACCTCGTTCAACAATCAGTCTGCGGAGGACCGCGTACGCCCTGAGTTGATCAGAAGGAGAATATCAAGGTCTGACACATTTTACCGACGATCTCTTTCGCGGCCGCCGTAAACCGCTGTCCCTGTTCTCCATCGCGGGTCGCGAATGGGAGAGAATGCGTCCTGAGCATTGGCACCACTGTGCAGGCTCCTGTTCGTGCGGCTACTGCTCCGAGGACCTGTTCATCGGACATGGGACAGCCCCAGGCCCACCGGATGCCTTAGCCATGTGCCGCCATTGCCGGGAGATGCTCTCGGTTCGGGAGGACGGCGGCAGTGTCCCCGTTGCAGAAGAGGCTCGACGCTTGGCATCGAGGACGTCGATGCGCTGATTGCTGGGCTGAGTGCCCTCGCTGCGGCAAGCCCACACTGGCAATTGAGTCGCGTGTGAGGACATTCAAGAACAAGCTCGTTGAACGCCTACGGGCTGCTCCACTTCCGAGCGACTTGGCTACCCAGCGCCCGTCCCTGTTGCCGAGCAGAGAGACACCCGTGCTGCCTGCAGTGGCGGCGAACCAGCTCCCGCCGGAGCCACAGACCGACTGGATTGGCCCTGTCACGCTTCGCGCGACGGATACTACCAATCTATGGCGAACGTCGAGACGGACACCGATCAACCCATGGATGGATGCAAGCCGTTTGGCACAGTGGCGCCTTTGGGTTCGGTTTGTCGAAGAAGACGGTGAGCCAGCTGTCTTGTTTGTTCCATTTCAGAATCAAGGGCAGCAGCAGGGTGGTATGAGAAGCGCTGTCCAGCAGATGAACCGTCAGGTGTGGCTCGCGCTGGTCACGGAAGCAAGTCGGGCCAATCCGATCGATTTTCAGATTCTCTATCGCTATGAGCCAACTGAAACCGCGCAATGAGATTGCGCGTCCGGCCCTCGAGTGAGAGCGGCACAGACGGGAGTATACGCTGCGCCTGAATCGGCCTATCCTGCGTGGCATGACGACCCTCCGTCGAACGGTACATGGTCGCGAGGTGTATTCGTTCGAGGAACTGGTAAAGGGCATCGGGCCCGATGCGGTCGCGTCTCCGAGGCGGTCGACGGTGCCGCTTGTCGACTACTGGCGTGTTCCGGAGCAGCGCCTCCGCGACTTGTGGGAGCAGCTGCACGTCCGGCAACCAGGCGACACCGACATGCATTTCGAGCACGAAGTACCCGTGCAGCGAGGCCGCGGGAAATCCTCGTTTACCGATCTGATGATCTTTGCGGACGATGTCGCGGTGGCGATCGAAGCGAAGTTCACTGAGCCACGGTATGAGTCTGTCGCCACTTGGCTCGGCGGAGCGCCGACAACGAATCGGGTTGATGTGCTTGAGGGCTGGCTTTGCGCGATCGAAGCGGCTGCAGAAGCATCAATCCAACGTGACGCCGTCAGGGATCTCCCATATCAGCTGATTCACCGAACAGCGTCAGTCTGCTGCGTGGGCCGGCGCAAACGGCTCGTGGTGTATCAAGTATTTGGCGACTCCCCGGCGGACTACTATGCCGAAGATCTCGGGCGCTTCGCGGCGGCGATTGCCGCGCCCGAGCGTATCTCATTCGTCGTCTTGGGATGCGCGTGTCGATCGACCGACACGTACGCCCGACTCGAACGAAGGTGGGACGCCGGCGAACGCGATTTGGGTGACGATGTCCTTGAGGCGATGCTCGCCGGTCCCCTGCTCGAGTTCGGCCAGCCCGTTGCGATACCCATTCGGGTCGACCGGGCCTGACGGAGCGCGCGAGGTCTGAAGATCAGCGGTTGGCCCGAGCCGCAGGCGCCCGCCGCGTTCTATACTGGAAGGCCGGAGTCGGACGGTTGTGTCTCGCCGAACCTCGGTCGCCAAGCGGGACCAAATCGCCGTAAGTGATCGCAGGACATTAGGAGGTCTGACACAATTTCTGACACAATTCGATGTTTCGGGCTCAGCCACTGGCCCGTAAACTGTTGATTCTACAAGATACGGAGAGATGTCCGAGTGGTTGAAGGAGCACGCTTGGAAAGCGTGTGTAGGGGAAACTCTACCGTGGGTTCGAATCCCGCTCTCTCCGCCACCTTCCGTCGCTGACGCTCCGTCGGTGGCGGTTCGACCGGTCTTCCGGTTGGCCGCGTCGTGCTCCGCACGCCGCGAGCGGCACCGCATCCCGCAATGGCGTGTGCCTCACTTCAAATCGATCAGGACGATGTCGGAATTGTCTCGCAAGCGGTCAAACACGATCTGTTTGCCGTCGGGGGTGACGTCGAACGTCCGCATGCTCCCGTTATATTGCCAGCCGGGTAAGCAGCCTGCTCTCCCGGGTCCTCAGGTCGAGGAGCCAGAAATCCTGGGACGGTCCGTCGCCCTGCATATAGACCAAGCCCTCACCGTTGGGCAGAAAACGATGCCGTTGGCCTCCGGTCCGCACTTGAATGGCAGGCAGCTCGACCGGTGCTCCGTCGGGACGTACCGCGAGGAGTGGCGCAGACGCCGCGACGACATCGCCGGTATAGACGATCAAACTTCCATCCGGCGACCACACAGGGTCGAATCCGGCTCTTGCCACGAGACGAACAGGATCACCGCCTCCGACCGGAACCTTGAACACGCCCGGACCCTTGGCGTCGATCCCTCCGGTGACGACCCAATTGCCATCCGGCGACCAGGACGCCGAACCTCTGACGTCGAGCGTGTCTGCGAAACGCATCAGTCCGGTGCCGTCAGCGCTCATGACATTCAACTGGATTCGGCCCTGGCGTCGCAGCGAGATCACCACACGTTTGCCGTCCGGTGAAACGGCCGCCGGCTCGAACAGGGTTCCGTCGGTCCCTTTCCAGAGCTCGAGCAGTTGATTGTCCTGGTGCCGCCAGAGCCCGTCACCGCCGCCCAGAGACGACAAGTAGAACACGCTCCCGGGCCCGAAGCGCGGAGCCAACGCCCGGACCGTCGGCACCGGGAATGGCTTGATGTCGCGCTCCTCGGCCGGCCGGTCGAGAATCGGCACGCTCGAGAGACTGGCGGTCGGATTCGAAACGCTGGCGACCAGACGACGCCCGTTGCCGCTCGCCGCAAGCGAGATGTATTTTTCCAGGCCGTGAGTTGCGCGGCGGGTCGCCTTCCGCTCCACGTCGAGGGCCCACAGCCACGGCCCGGAGCCATCGGCGGCCGGCGACAGGTACAGCACCGTCCGCGAGTCGATCGGCGTCGGGTACGTGACGTTGCTGCTGATGCTGGGTCAGCCGCTCCGGCTCTCCGCCAGCTGGCGCAATGCGCCACAGATCCATCTCCTGCGTCGCAAGGTTGCCTGTGACGAAGTAAATCCAGCGGCCATCCGGAGACCAGGCCGGAAAATGATTGTGGCCGCCCGGGACCGGGCTCACGAAAATGCGCCTGGCATTGGCCCCCGTCCGGTCGGCGACGAACATCGGATCACCAGGTTCGCCGGTGTGATAGGCGAGCAGCGCGCCGTCCGACGACCAGCCGACGTTGACGACATTCCCGCTGAGGAAGGCCCGCGGCGTTCCTCCGATGAGCGGCATGAGGCGCATTCGTCGAACCGGATAAAGGCCGGCTCAGCCAGATCTCGGAGCCGTCATGCGATATCCCCACGTTTCGGACGAGAGAAACGAAATCGCCGGGGCTCTCCCTGCCCTGGGTGAGGTTGGTGAAACGCGAAGTGCCCAGTTGACTCAACCAGACATCGGGGGCCCCACCGTGATCGGAGACGAAGACGACGAACCTGCCGTCGGACGATATGGCGGCATCCGACTCGGAGCCGGGAAAATCGGTCAAGCGTGTGAACTGGGCGTCTGCGAGTGGATTCTCCGCGACTCGTTTCCGGCCGGCGCGCTCCGCCGGCCGGTCCACCAGCCCGTGCCGAGCGCAGCGGCGAGGAGCAGGCCTGCTCCAATCGCGAGCGCTGAGACGCCGGGAGCGTCTGGCGACGGCCGGCGTCTTCGCGACGCGATTGTCGCGCGGTGCTGTCCTCGATTGCGAACCGGATATCACCGATATCCCGCAAGCGATCCTTGCGGTCCTTCGCTAACGAACGTCGCAGAAGCCGTTGAAGCGGTGCTGGAGTGTCGGAGGCAGCGCGTCCCAATCCGGGTCGTGATGGAGAATCGCAGCGAGGGTGTCGGTGACGGTGCTGCGACCGAATGCCGTGCGCCCTGCCAGCATTTCGTAGAGCACGCACCCGAAGGACCAGATGTCGGTTCGCTTGTCGACCGTCTGCCCTCGCGCCTGCTCGGGGCTCATGTAGGCGGGCGTGCCGAGGATGAGGCCCTCGCCCGTCCCACCCATCGTCACGGTTGGCAACTGGGTGAGATCGGGGCCCGAGCCGTCGCCGCCCGCCGCTTTGGCAAGGCCGAAGTCCAGAACCTTCACGACTCCGGCCGGCGTCATCTTGATGTTCGCGGGCTTCAAGTCGCGATGAACGATGCCGCGTTCATGTGCGGCTTCCAGTGCTTCGGCGATCTGCTCGCGCCGACATCGGAGGCCTCGCGGAAATCGACGCAGGCCTGCCGATGCTCAGGTGCGCGGCATAGCGCGGTAGGCGCTCGGCGAGTGTCTCGCCCTCGACCAGCTCCATCACGATCGCGTGCAGTGTCCCGAGAGTCTTCGAACCCGTAGATCGCCGCGATATGTGGATGATTGAGCGAGGCAAGCACCTGCGCTTCGCGCTTGAAGCGAGCGAGGCGATACGGGTCTGCGGCGAAGAGCGCGGGCAGGTACTCTTCAGCGCCACGTCACGCTCGAGTCGCGTGTCGCGCGCCCGATAGACGTCGCCCATACCACCGCTGCCGAGCAAATCGAGGATCCGGTAGGGACCGAGTTCCTGATTTTTCAACAGTGGCTGATCGGCGTCGACGGCGGTGCCTGCCACCAGCTCCAGCGCGGATGTTCGAGAAAGTCGCCGGCGCCCCTCTCGTGGACCAGCAGCGACTCCACCTCCCGGCGAAGCTCCTCGTCGTCTCCACACGCCCTCCGCAGAAACGCCGAGCGCTCGTGCGGTGTCTGTTCGAGCGCCGCTCCCAGGAGACGGTCGACGACGGTCCAGCGTTCGTCCTCCATGCTGATTCCGTCAACGTCCCGGATCACGCGTGGGCCGCTCGCGCGTCACCTCGCGATGCAGCCAGGCACGCCAGGCCGTCAGCAGTTCCGTGACCCGTGGAGACGATCGGGCCGCCGTGGTCGGCAATGACAAGGTTCGCCTCGCTTCTTCGCCTTCAGAAGTAAGGACGGTTTCGGAACGGGCTCATTGTAAACGGTTCTGTGTTCAAGGAGGCTGCTCGGGGGAGGGGTGAAGGGCAAAGCTTGACGCGAGGTCGAATTTGACTACAATGCAGGACAAATGAAGCCTGCGTTGAATCTCGGCGAATTCGAACAGCTCATTCTTCTCTCGATCCTGCGGCTCGGAGACGAAGCCTACGGCGTCACCATCCGGGCGGAACTCGCCGAGCGGGCGGGCCGCACGGTGTCGCCCGGTGCGCTGTATACGGCACTCGAGCGGCTGGAAGCCAAAGGCGTCGTCACCACGCGAATGGGCGACCCCACGCCTCAGCGGGGCGGACGCGCCAAACGATACGTCAAGGTCACCGCGGCGGGGAAGCAATCGCTCACGCGCGCCGTGCGGGCGTACGAACGATTGCTCGACGGGCTCGACCTGATCCGAGGTGCACATGCGTGACATCGATCGCGCCCAGAGATTGCTCAGTCTGTTTACGTCCGCCGAGTGCGCGGAAGCGATCGCCGGCGATCTGGCCGAAGAGCGGCGCGATCGCGGCGCCGTGTGGTTCTGGCGACATGTGTTGGGCACGGTAGTCGCCCTCTCGCGGCGCGCGGTTGCCGCGGCACCACTGCGGACGCTGGCGCTTCTCGCCGCCGGATGCGCGCAGTTCGCTACCCCGGCGTTTGCCGGTGTCGCCGTGGTCAGCCTGTTCCCGCCCCTCTTTCAACTCGCCGATCGGTTGGATGGTGCTGTCGCTGTCCTGGTGGGGCGGAGCGCTCTGGACCGGCGCCTTCCTCGTCACCATCGCACCCACGCGCGGCATGGCCATGTGCGTCGTGCTGGCGCTGCTGGGCGAAGTGCTGATGCTCGCCGTCGGTGCGATCGAGGCATGGCAGCATACGTTGAGCGCCCGATCCGCCGCCTTCTATGCGATTCCACTGCTCGCGCCGGCGCCGCTCCTGGCGGGAGGCGCCATCGCGCGCCGGCGAGGGCTCACGCGCGGCGGCCCCGTTCCGGAGCCGCAAGGATGATCGACGCCTTCGTGTCCTCCCTCGGTCGCTGAGCGTCCGCCCCGGCCGCCGGGCTGGGTCACGCCGCGCCTGACGCGGTCGATTGGGTATCATGGCGTCCGATGCCCAGCCTCGACGCGCGGTCACGGCACCTGGCGGGCCGCAGCGACGCCATCCCTCCGAACGGCCGCCTGGTCGTCGACATCGGCGATACCACGGTCGGCATCTTTCGTGTCGCCGGACGTCTCGTCGCCTACGAGAACTCCTGCCCGCACATGGGCGGCCCCGTGTGCCAGGGGTTGATCATCCCGGCCGTGCGCGAAGTGATCGACGAACGCCGGGTGTCGACCGGCTACGCGTTCGACGAATCGGAGATGCGCATCGTCTGCCCGTGGCACGGGTACGAGTTCGCGATCGAAACCGGATCGCACCCGGCGAAATCGTCGATACGGTTGAAGCGGGTGGAGGTGGACGAAAACGGCGGCGACGTCTACGTGACGCTGTGACGCGGGCGCTGTCATCGTCTTCGGTCCAATGACCATGCGCGACGACGAAGCGCGAGCCGCGGTATCGGTTCTGGAGCGGTTGGCAGAGAGTGGAGAGCTGTCGCCGGAGAGCGTGCGCGCGGTGGTCAGTGCGGCCACCAGGCTCTTCGCGCAGGCATCGGACCGCGCGGGAGGGCCGGTGGCACCGCTGGCGCCGGACGTCTCGACCACGGATGCGCTCATCCTGGCCTGCGCCCTCCTCAGGTCGCAGGATCTGACGCCGTTCGACATGGCGGTCTGGTTTTCGCGCAGCCAGCGGCCGACCTGAGGAGACATCATGTCTGACGTCACTGAACGCCCGGTCGTGCGGGCCCGCGAGACGCAGCAGATCACCACGCGGACCGATTCGCGCGAGATCCTCGCCAACGCCCGGCGCGACATCGAGCGCTTCAAGCTCCGCGACTACTTCATCGTCGACGTGGACTCGCATCACGTCGAGTTCGACTCCTGGGCCGAGGTGCTGGATCACATCGAGGACCCGGTGCTGCGGCGCAACGGGAAGACCATGGCGGCGTCGTGGCCCAACGCCCGCAACATCGCCCTCAGCAACCATCCGCCCGGGCTGACGTTCCAGGACGTGCACGGACGGATCCCGCACCAGATCCAGCTCGCCGAGGACGTCGACACCTCGAACGGCGAGCACCGCGATCTCACGCTCATGCGCCGCGCCATCGACTCGATGGGGATCGACGTGCAGATCGTGTTCCCGCAGCCGATGCTGGAAATCGGCCTGCATCCGTCGGCCGAGATCGAAACCCAGCTGATCTTCGCCTACAACCGCTGGTTCACGAGCCGCATCCTGGCGCACGAGCCGCGCATCAAGTCGATGCTCGCGCTGCCGTTCGCGAGCCCCGACGCCTGCCTGCGCACCATCGACGAGTTCGCCGGCAAGCCCGGCGTGATCGGGTTCCTCATCACCGGGCAGCGGCAGGTCGGCGTCTACGCCTCCCAGTACATGCCGGTCTACCGCGCGCTCGAGGAGCGCGGGCTGCCGCTCGGGTTCCACGCGGGTCCCGACTACAGCATCGGCCGGCTGCTGAACCGGTTCGTGTCGGTGCACTCGCTGTCGTTCGTGACCTGCAACATGATCCACCTGACGAACTGGATCATGAACGGGCTGAACGAGCGGTTCCCCAACCTCAAGGTGATCTGGATCGAGAGCGGGCTGGCGTGGCTGCCGTTCATGATGCAGCGGCTCGATCACGAATACCTGATGCGCCAGTCGGACGCGCCGCTGCTCAAGCGGCTGCCGAGCGAGTACATGCGCGAGATGTATTACACGTCGCAGCCGATGGAGCGGACCAACCTCAAGCTGCTGGAGGGGACGTTCGACGCCATCAACGCCGAGACGCAGCTGCTGTTCGCGTCGGACTGGCCGCACTGGGACTTCGACACGCCGGGGAAGCTGGTCTCGCTCCCGTTTCTGAGCGAGCAGGCCCGGCGCAACATCCTGGGCGAGAACGCGCGGCGGTTGTTCAAGCTCTAACGAGTGTCACCCCAGTCTTCAGGAGGCTTCAATGAAGCGAGTGTTCTTCGTGCTGCTCGTGATCACCGCGTTCTCCATCGCGAACCGTGCGCAGACGGCGGTCACCGTGTTCGAAGGTGCGCGCGTCATCGTCGGTGACGGACAGGCGCCAATCGAGAACGCCGCGATCGTCGTCGACGGCGCCCGCATCACCCAGGTGGGCCGCGCCGCGGACGTGAAAGCCCCGGCCGGGGCCACCCGGGTGAGCCTCACCGGCAAGACGGTCATGCCCACGATCGTCGATACGCACACCCACTTGAGCCAGGAGCGCGAGGCGCTCACGCAGGATCTCCGCCGGCGCGCCTACTACGGCGTGAGCGCGGCCATGAGCCTCGGGCAGGACACCGGCGAGGCGCCCTTCCAGATCCGCGCGCAGCCGATCCCTGGCGCGGCGCGGTTCTTCACCGCCGGCCGCGGCTTCTCGGCGCCCGAACCGGGGCGCACCACCGCACCCTACTGGATCACGACCACGGCCGAAGCCCGGAAGGGCGTGCAGGAGCTCGCCGCGAAGAAGGTCGACATCGTCAAGATCTGGGTCGACGACCGGAACGGGCAGTACAAGAAGCTCACGCCCGACCTGTATGGCGCGGTGATCGACGAGGCGCACAAGAACTCGCTCCGTGTCACCGCGCACCTGTTCACGCTGGAGGACGCGAAGGGGTTGTGGAAGGCCGGCATCGACGCCTTCGCGCACGGCGTCCGCGACCGCGACATCGACGACGAGTTCCTCGCGATGGTCAAGACCCGTCCCGCGTTCGTGCTGGTGCCGAACCTGCCCGATCGCGGGGTCAAGACCGACTTGAGCTGGCTGAAAGCGAGCCTCCAGTCGGCCGAGCTGCAGAAGCTCGAGGCGGGGAACACCGATCGCCCGGAGGCGCAGACGCAGTTCGGGATCCAGGCGCGCAACCTGGCGAAGATGAGCGCCGCAGGTGTCCGCATCGCGGTCGGATCCGACGGCAACACGCCCTGGGCGCCGCACGCCGAAATGGCTGACATGGTCGCGGCGGGGATGACGCCGATGCAGGTCCTCGTCGCCGCCACGCGCAACGGCGCGGAGTTCCTGCGCATGACCGATACCGGCACGATTGCCGCCGGCAAGAACGCCGACTTCATCGTCCTCGACGCCAACCCGCTCGACGACATCACCAACACGCGTCGCATCGCGTCGGTGTACCTGCGCGGGGTGGCGGTGGACCGCACCAAGTAGGCGGCAGGTCATTGCCGAGGCGGTCCTCAGCGGTCGAGGTCCGCCTCGCATTTATCTCGAATTCATATACGACTCGCTACGATCGGAGGCATGAGACGAATCACTCCGATCGTGCTTGTCGCCGTGCTTGCGTCGCCTTCACTCGCCGCTCCGGCCGGTCAGGAGCGCCAGGCGTCATGCCGGCCACCTGACGCTGTCGTGACGCTGGCCGGCCTGTCGGAAGCCAGCGGCCTCGCGGTGAGCCGAAGCGCTCCAGGTCGCCTCTGGGCGCACAACGATTCGGGCGAGCCGGTGCTGTTCGCCCTCGACGCGCGCGGGTCCGTCGTCGGCCAGGTTCGGCTGATCAGGGGCAACCGTGGAGGACTGGGAGGCGGTTGCCGTGGGTCCGTGTGGCGGCGGCTCGTGTGTGTACGTCGCGGACATCGGCGACAACGAAGCCGGACGCAAGCGCATCACGATCTATCGCCTGCCAGAGCCTCGGGGTGTCGATGGGTCGGTTGCCGTCGCGGACGTCTATCACGCGACGTATCCGGACGGCCCGCACGACGCCGAGGCGCTGCTGATTGCCGGCGACGGCCGGTTGCACATCGTCACGAAAGGGGAAACCGGACCGGTAACGATCTACAGGTTTCCCGCGCAACTGCAATCCGGCGCCAGCATGCGGCTCGAGCGCGTCGGCACACCGGCATCCGGGAAGTCGGACGCAGAGTCGCGCGTCACCGACGGGGCCGTCTCACCTGACGGGCAGTGGGTCGTCCTGCGCACGCGATCGAGCCTCTCGTTCTATCGCGCGTCCGATCTGCTGGCCGGTCAATGGCGTGTCGCAAGCCGCGTCAACCTCACCTCGTTGAAGGAACCGCAAGGTGAAGGCGTGGCGCTGGGCGCCGACAACACCGTGTTCGTCGCCGGTGAAGGCGGCGGGAAGGGGCAACAGGGGACGTTCGCGCGCTTCACGTGCGCGCTGGGGGAGTGATGCGCCGGATGGCGGCCACGTGCTGCGCCGTCGGGCTCGTGGTCCAGGCTGCGGCATGCGGCCGCATCACACGCGAGGTGCGGCTCGTTGCCGATCCTCCGGCGTCCGTCGAGGAGTTGTGGCAGGAGCCGTCGGATATCCAGCAGCGCGATCTGTTCTACGGACCTGGTGGTCCGCCTTGATGCCGCGCGGTACGGCCTTCACCTTCGTCGCGCGCGATACCAGCGGGTGGAGTCCGGGATTCGATGTTCGCAGTCAGGACGGCACCGACTGGAGCGTGAAGCTCGGGCCGGAAGCGCAGTCGGAGGTGGTCAGCTCCAGAATTCTCTGGGCGATCGGCTTCCATCAGCCGCCGACGTACTACCTCGAGGGTGGAGCCTGACCGGCCAGGAGAGCGGCCCTCAAACGGCCGGGCGATTCCGCCCGTCACTCGCGCACCAGAAGGTGATCGCCGACTGGTCCTGGTACGAGAATCCCTTCGTGGGGTCTCGCGCCTTTGGCGGCCTCATCGTCGCGAATCTGATCCTCAACAGCTGGGACTGGAAAACCTCCAACAACAAGATCTACGAACTGTCGGAACCCGTGCAGGGCGTGCGCCGCTGGTTCGTCGTGCGGGATCTTGGCGCCTCCCTCGGGAAGACCACCTATCCGGGCGTGCTCAAATGGTTCCGCCTGCGCGGATTCGGGCAGGGCACGCGCAACGACCTTCCCGGCTTCGAGGAGCAGGGCTTCATCGAGCGTCTCGACAGCGATGCGCGTCCGGACTTCGACTACAGCGGCATCTATCGCGACGTCATCGACACGGTGACGGCGGCCGACGTCCGTTGGGCGTGCAGCTTGCTGAACCGTCTCACCGATGAGCAGTGGCGTGATGCCTTTCGTGCCGGTGGCTACAATCCGGAGCAGACGGCCCGTTATGTCACCAAGATCAAGGCAAAGATTGCCCAGGGACTGGCGCTGACGGCTGGCTGAGCCGACGTCATGAGAATCCTCGTCGTGGAGGACGAACCAGTGGCAGCCACCGTGCTCGCCAAGGGGCTGCGCGAGCACGCGTATGCGGTGGACATCGCCGCCGACGGCCGGGCAGCCCTGGAGCAGACCGGGATCAACGACTACGACCTCCTCATCCTCGACGTGTTGCTTCCCGGCATCAGCGGCTTGGACCTCTGCGAGCGTCTGCGTCACGACGGGGTGACCGCGCCCATCCTCATGCTGACCGCGCGCGGGGGGCCCGACCAGCGTGTGGAAGGTCTCGATGCCGGCGCCGACGACTACCTGCCCAAGCCCTACCACTTTCCGGAACTGCTCGCCCGCATTCGCGCGCTGCTGCGCCGGGGGCCTGCGTTGGCGTCGGTCGTGCTGGCGATCGACGATCTCACGATCGACACCCGCGCGCGGCATGTCGAGCGCGGAGGCCGATCGATTCAGCTGACCACCAAGGAATATGCGCTGCTCGAATACCTCGCCCGCCGCCGCGGCGAGGTTGTCGGCCGCGCCGACATCGCCGAGCACGTCTGGGACGACAGCTTCGATCCGATGTCGAACCTGATCGAGGTCTACATCCAGCGCCTGCGCCGCAAGATTGACGACGGCCACGCGGTGAAGCTCATTCGCACCCATCGAGGCGCCGGATATACCCTCGACGTATCCGATGCTCAAGACGCTGAGGATTGAGAGCGTTCGCGGCCGCCTGACGCTGTACTACGTCAGCGTCCTGGCCGCCGCGCTCGTCCTCGTCGGCGTCCTGATTTATGTGCTGCTCGCCCGGGCCCTCTACGTGCGCGTAGACGCGAACCTGCAGGCCGCGGTGCGGATTGCGATGACGTCGCTCTCGAACGACCTCGCCGAGGGCCAGGATTATCAGGACGCCGCGCGAAGCACCGCGGCCGAGCAATCGTCGAGCGAGCAGATGCTCGCCATCTACGACGCGGACGGCCGGCTGCTGGCCGAGAGCGGCCGGGACGGCGACCTCGAGGTTCCATTGCCACCGGCACCGGCCATTCCGGACGGCGAGGAATTGCTGCAGACCGTGTTGGAAACCGACGGTGACGACCGGCATCGGCTGGCCTTTCGCCGGGTCTCGCTGCCGCCCT
This sequence comes from uncultured Acidobacteriota bacterium, assembly GCA_963731785.1. GTDB lineage: Bacteria > Acidobacteriota > Vicinamibacteria > Vicinamibacterales > UBA2999 > DASYRM01. Next base: position 198,829 of record CAVSWX010000013.1, on the reverse strand, counting down.
CGCAATACATCGTGGTGGCGGGCGCGGACCTGGAACCGATGGACGAGGAGCTCGAGTTCCTGCGCAGCATCCTCTTGTACGTCGTTCCGATCGCCTTGGCGATCGCCGGCGTGGGTGGCTGGTTTCTGGCGCGACAGAGTCTGTCGCCGGTGGTGGCGATGGCGGCGCGGGCGCGACGCATCGGCGTCGAGAACCTGAGCGAGCGCCTGCCCGTCGCCAATCCGCGCGACGAGCTGGGACACCTGGCCGAGACGTTCAACGAGCTCCTGGGCCGTCTGGAGGCCTCGCTGATTCAGCAGCGGCAGTTCATGGCCGACGCCTCGCACGAGCTGCGGACGCCGGTGGCGACCACGCGCACCGCCGCCAGCGTGACGCTGCAGCAGGCGCATCGCGACGAGCGCGAATATCGCGAGGCGCTGGAAATCGTCGAGCAGCAGGCGGCCAGGCTGTCGAGGGTCGTGGACGACATGTTCACCCTGGCGCGGGCCGACGCGGGCAACTACCCGATGCGCATGACGCCGATGTACCTGGACGAAGTGACCGACGACGTCGTGCGCGCCGCCCGGGTCGTGGCCTCGACCAGAAACGTGACGATCGATCCGACGACCATCCCTTCGGCGGCGTTCACGGGCGACGAGGATCTGATCCGCCGCATGATCGTCAATCTGATCGACAACGCCGTACGGCACGCGCCGGCTGGCAGCACCGTGCGGGTGGATCTGGACGAGACCGAGAACGGCTACGCCATCGCCGTGAAGGACCAGGGACCGGGCATCCCTGCCGAGATTCGCCACTCCATCTTCGAGCGCTTCTACCGAGGCGATCCGTCTGCGCCGATCCGACGCGCACGACGGGGCCGGGCTTGGATTGGCGTTGGCACGCTGGATCGCGAATGCCCACGGCGGCGATGTCACGCTGGCCCGATCGTCGGCCTCCGGCTCGACGTTCGTCATCTCGCTGCCCTCCCACGGCTGAGCATCGCCGCTCGCCATTTATCTCCCGTTCATGCTCGTGCCGGTACGCTGCCATCGAGATAGTCATGGGAGGGTGCATGAAGAACACCAATCAATTGATTCCGCTGGGAGGCCTGCTCGCGACGATGGCGGTCGCCGCCTACATGGTGGTGCAGCTGAACGGCCAGTCGCCGGCAGTAGCGGGCGACTACACCAATGCGGCGACCGTCCAGGTGCGGGATGGCCAGGGGCAGATTGTCCTGCAAGGGCAGTTCATGCCGCCGGTGGAGGACGACGGAGATCTCGAACGGCGGGCGGTGCTGGCCGCAACGGGCGTCGATGCCGATGCGGCCGGTGAGGCGGAAGTGGAGTTCGCAAAGGCGGACCCGATCGAGCAGGAAGTGGAATTCTCGGTCGCGAATCTTCCGGCTGGTGCCACCTTCACCTTCGTGATCGACGGCACCGACGTCGCGACGGCCACGACCGACCGGCGCGGACGCGCGGAGGTGGAGTTGAACGTGAGGATGCCCGGCCGTGAATGACTGATCGCCAGGTCCAGGACGCGGCGGAATTCGTCGCCGCGCATGCGGTGCTGCTGCTCGGCGCCATCGTCGTTGCGGCGCTGGCGTCCCTGGCCGCGGTCCTCGGCGTCGTTCGGCTGCTCGACCGATACCGGGGAATTCTCGATCGTGGCTGTTCGTGTTGCCGTGCGCTACCTGCGTGGCATCGAGATGGTCGATCGGTCGGCTCAGAGCGCCAGAGGGTTCGTTCCGACCGGGTATCTCGCGCTCCACCTGACGTTCGGGCTCGCGCTGACGGCCGCGGTGTCGGTCTTCGTCGTGATCGCGGAGGATGTCGTCGGCGGGGGAGAGCTGGCGGCATTCGACGTCGCCTTCGCCAGGGCGCTTCAGGAGACGACCACGCCCGCGTGGCAGCGGTTCTTCGCCGCGGTGTCCTGGTTCGGGGAGCGTGAAGTCGTTGCCGTCGTGGCAGCGGCCGTCGCCGTCTGGCTGCTCGTGAAGCACGACCTGGTGCTGGCGGGCGGATGGATCGCCGCGCAGGCGGCAGGCGCTCTGCTGAACCTGGCCCTCAAGGAAGCCTTCGAGCGAACCCGCCCCGAGTTCGCGGACCCGGCGCTTGCGGCATCCAGTTGGAGCTTTCCGAGTGGCCACGTGATGGGCACCTTCATCGTGTGTCGGCCTTGGCTGCTACGTCTTCGCCCGCGAGCTGCGCTCCTGGAGGGCCGCCGCGGCGCTGATTGCCGCTTCACTGACGTGGTGCAGCCTCATGGCCTTCAGCCGCCTGTACCTCGGTGTTCACTTCGTCAGCGACGTCATCGCCGGGGTGGTTGCTGGCGCCGCCTGGGTCGCAGTGTGCGCATCCGCCTTCGAGATGATCCGCCGCCAGCGCTTGGTGTCGCGGATACCGGCCGCACGATCGAGATAGACTGCTCGCGGAGGCAACGCGGAACTCGACGAGCTCGAGGAGGATCTGATGGCTTCCATCCAATCCCGCCGGCCGACGCTCACCCTCTCAGAGCGGCTGAGCGTGTGGTTTCTGACCTCGTTCCTTGGCGCGATCGCCATCGGGTTTGCGGTGGAGCGCTTCGCGCCAGAGATGAGAGCGAGTGTTCCGGGTCTGTCGGACCTGCCGGCCATCACCCAGAATGTGGTCTTCGTCCTCATCCTCGTGACGGCGGGGGTCGCGCTTCATGCGTGCTGGTGGGCGATTCACCGTCGGTGATACTGGTCGAGGCCCGCAGCGGCCAAACCCGTCGATCCGCAGTCTGAAGACCACGATCCGGGCGTTCATCTCGCAGCAGTCGAGGAGGCGGGATGGATCTCACGCGACGTCGGTTCCTGGCACGGCTTGCGGCCGCGGGCAGCGTCTCGCTCGCGTACGAGGCGATGACCGGCCTCGGTCTGCTCGCCGCGCCGGCGCAGGCCCCCTTCAACCTGTCCGGCACGGGCTCCGGCGTCCGGGTCGTGATTCTCGGCGCCGGCCTCGCCGGGCTGACCATCGCCTACGAGCTCGGCAAGGTCGGCTACGACTGCCGCGTGCTCGAGGCGCGCCCGCGCCCCGGGGGCCGCGTCTTCACGGTGCGCCGCGGCACGGTCAGCGAAGAGGACGGCCCGGCCAGACCGCCGCGTTCGACGAGGCCTGTACTTCAACGCCGGCCCGATGCGGATCTCGCATCATCACCACACGACGCTGGCCTACTGCCGCGAGCTGCAGGTGCCGGTGGAAGTCTTCGTGCCCGACTGTGAGAGCGCCTACCTGTCGCAGACCCGGGGCCCGCTCGCGGGACGCCGGATTCGCCTTCGTGAGGCGCGCGCCGATTTCGACGGCTACATCGCCGAGCTGTTGAGCAAGGCGCTGTCGCAGGCGCAGCTCGATCAGCCGCTGACCGCCGAGGATCGCGACCGGCTGCTGGCCTATCTTCGCCGCCTCGGCGCGCTCGACCAGCAGCGGCAGTACCGCGGCTCGTCGCGGCGCGGCCCCGACGACCAGGGCCGGCCACGGCACCGCTGGCGTTGCGCGATCTGCTCGGCGGCATTCCCGACTTCTACGTGCAGACCGATTGGTCCTCCCAGCCGACGATGATGCAGGTCGCCGGCGGCATGGACCGTCTGCCGGCGGCGCTCGCGGCGCGCTTGGGGAACCGCGTCGCGTATCGCGCGGCCGTGCGCGAGATCCGGCAGGGCGAACGCGGCGTGTGGGTGATCTATGCCGATGCCGACGGGCGGCCGCAACGCGTCGACGCCGACTACTGCGTCAGCACGATCCCGCTCCCGGTACTGAGCGGTCTGCAGAAGGACCTCTCGCCACCGGTGCAGTCGGCCATTGCCGCGGCCACCTACGATGGCGCCGGAAAGATCGGCCTGCAGTTCAAGCGCCGGTTCTGGGAGCAGGACGACGAGATCTACGGCGGCCGATCGTGGACCGACCAGGACGTCGGGCAACTCATCTACCCCTCGCACGGCTTCGGCGGGAGTAAAGGGGTGCTCGTCGGCTACTACCTGGATTTCGGCAGAACGATGCGCCACGGCCGCCCGCCGACGTGCAGCGGCTGGCGCTCGAGCACGGCGCCCGCATTCATCCGCAATACGCGGCCGAGTTCGAGACCGCGTTCTCGGTCACGTGGCCTCGCGTGCCCTGGAACCGCGGTTCGTGGCGATCGGAATCGGACCAGGCGCATGAAGCGCTCGCGGCGCTGCGCAAGCCCGACGGCCGGGTGCATTTCGCGGGCGACTACATGACGGACATGAGCTCCTGGATGCAGGGCGCCTTCGAATCGGCCCGCGAAGCCGCGACCGCGATTCACACGCGAGCGCGGACCGTCGCCTGAATCGCCATGCGCCTGATGATGATCGCTCTCGTTGCGTGTGGCGGGCTGGTTCTCGCCCAGGCGCCGTCCGACCCGGCGCGGACGGCCGCGCAGGCTGTCGAGAAGTTGCGCAGCGGACAGGGCACGCAGGCGTGGTCGCTGCTGCGGCAGACGCCAGACAATACCGCCCGCAGCTTCGTCATCCGCGATCTCGCCCGGCTCGGCGTCGGGCCGACGTCGTCATTGCAGCGGCTTCGCGCGGAGTCCGACGTGTCGGCGCGACGCGCCCTGCTTCTCGCGCTCGGCGACTACCCCGATGCGCCCGGTGCGCGCGGTCGGCACGACTCGCTCGATCCCGCTCCTGCGCCAGTGGTACGGCACCGATCAAGATGCGGGTGTGCACAGCGCCGTTCAGTGGTTGCTGGGGCGCGGTGGACATCAGTGTTCCGCCTATCGGCTCCGCCGTCGCTGACGCAGGGACGTCGCTGGTACGTGACGGCGGAGGGGCAGACGATGGCGACGTTCGACGGGCCGTCGTCCGTCACGATGGGATCGCCAGACGGGGAGATCGGACGGCAGCCGGCGTCGGATTCGCCGGCCGAGCCGCTGCACGCCGTCGCGATCCCGCGCGCCTTCGCGATTGCGACGACCGAAGTGACGGTCGCGGAGTTCCGTCGCTTTCTCGAGGCGACGCCAGAGGCGAAACGCGGCTATCAATATCCCGGAGGCGCCAACCAGGATGGCGGAAGTGCTGGCCCGGTTCAGCCCGACGGACGACAGTCCTGCCATCGCGGTCACGTGGTACGAAGCGGCCATGTTCTGCAACTGGTTGAGCGCCCGCGATGGTCTCCCGCCGTCCCAGTGGGTCTATCCGTGCGCTGGAGTTCTCGCACGGGATGCAACTGCCGGCAGACTATCTCCGCCGCACCGGATATCGGCTTCCGACCGAAGCCGAGTGGGAGTTCGCTGCGCGCGCCGGCACCACGACGTCGCGCTTCTTCGGCTACTCGGACCCGCTGCTCTCGGACTACGCCTGGTTCAGCGAAATCCGCCTCGCACCGAAGGACGATCCCGTGGACCCGAACGACCCGCAGCGGACCTCGCCGGTCGGCCGCTCGAAGCCCAACCCGCTCGGTCTGTTCGATGTCTACGGCAACGTGTGGGAGTGGACCCAGAACCGCGTGCGCCGTACCCGGCTGGCGGCGTGCAGGTCGACATCGAGGACGACGGTGCTCGTCGTGTCCGATTCCGCCGCCCGGGCGAGGCGCGGCGGCGGTTTTCCCTATCCGTCCGCCATGACGCGTTCCGCGGCGCGCGGGACCGTCTACGCTCTCCCCTCCACCGCCGCGACAACGTCGGCTTCAGGATCGCCAGAACCATCCGTTGAGGTACGCGTTCCCGGCGGCGAAGTACACTCGGCGCGTGGCCAATCGCGCTCTTCTCCTCGTGCTCGGCTTGATGGCGGCCGTCGGTTGCTCGGGTCCCGCAGCTCCACCCCCTGCCGCCGACATCCGCGGCGGCCCCCTTCCCAGCGGGCGAGCTCGTCGATCTGTCCCACACCTACGACCAGACGACGATCTTCTGGCCGACGTCGGCGCCGTTTGCACTGGAAAAGGTGGCCGACGGCGAGACGCCGGCCGGCTTCTACTACTCGGCCAACAACTTCTCGGCGGCCGAGCACGGCGGCACGCACATCGACGCGCCGGTCCACTTCGCCAAAGGGCGAATCGAGCGTCGATCGCCTGCCACTCGAGTCGCTCGATCGCGCCGGCGGTGGTCATCGACGTCACGGCCGCGAGCGCGGCGAATGCCGACTACCAGATGGCCGTCGATGATTTCTCGCGATTCGAGCAGCAGCACGGTGCCATTCCCAGCGGGTCGATCGTCCTGCTCAAGACGGGATTCGCCAGCCGGTGGCCGAACGCGCAGGCCTATCTCGGCACGGCCGAACGGGGTGAGGCGGCGGTCGCCAAGCTGCACTTCCCCGGCCTGCACCCCGACGCCGCGACCTGGCTGGTGAACAACCGCGCGGTGAAGGCGGTGGGTCTCGACACCGCCAGCATCGACTTCGGGCAGTCCATGCTGTACGAGACGCATCGCATCCTCAACGGACGCGACATTCCCGCATTCGAGAACCTGGCCTCGCTCGATCGGCTGCCGCCGACCGGTGCATTCGTGATCGCGCTGCCGATGAAGATCGGCGGTGGGAGCGGTGCCCCCCTCCGTGCCGTCGCCGTCGTTCCCAGGGCCGGCACCAATTGAGCGCGCGTCCTACGCCGGGGGCATCGTCACGATGACCTTCCCTCGCGCGTGGCGGGATTCCAGGTGCCGCATGGCCTCCGGCGCGTCGCTGAGCGGGTAGCACCGGTCGATCGCCGTCGTCACCGTGCCGGCCTCCATGAGACCGGCGAGCGTCTCGAGATCGTCCCGGTTCGGAGTCGCCAGGAAGAACCTGATCTTCTGGCTGATGAACGGCGACATCACGAGCAGCCACAGCATGCGGCCGATCGACGCCGGATCCTCCGGACCACCGCCGACGTTCGGAAGGTAGGTGCCACCGGGCTTCACCACGCGCAGGGTGTCTGACACCGAATGGTTCCCGATGTTGTCGAGGACGACGTCGTAGCGCTCGCCGCGGTTGGTGAAATCGTCCTTCGTGTAATCGATCACGTGATCGGCGCCGATCGACCGCACGAACTCCAGGTTGCGGGTGCTCTGCACGCCGGTGACGTCGGCGCCGAACGCCTTCGCGAGCTGCACCGCGAAGGTGCCGACGCCGCCCGCGGCGCCGTTGATCAGCACCGTCTGCCCCTGCTGCACCTGCGCCTTGTTCCGCAGCGCCTGGAGCGCCGTGACTCCAGCCACCGCGACGCCAGCCGCCTGATCGAAGGTGACGTTCTCGGGCTTCCGCGCCACGCCGCGATCGGCCTTGACGGTCAGATACTCGGCGAGCGATCCCTCGCCGCCGCCAAACACAGCGTCGCCGACCTCGAATCGCGTGACGGTGCGGCCTCGCGCGGCAACCGTGCCGGCATAGTCGAGGCCGACGCGCCGGGCCGTTTTCGGTTGCTTGAGACCGGACCCGAACCGGATCGTGTACGGCGTGCCCCGCGTCAAGTGCCAGTCCGCCGGGTTCAGGGCGGCCGCATGGACCCTGACGAGGATTTCGTCGTCGGCCGGTTTGGGCGTCTCGACGTCCACCAGCCGGAGGACGTCCGGACCGCCGTATTGGGAGTGGACGATCGCTTTCAAGGTGTTCAGGTGTACATCGGCCGGCGGTTGTTCAGCGCCAGCCAGCCACGCGCGATGCGATAGACGAACCACAGCGCCACCACGCCGAGCGGGATCCACACCACGAACAGGCCGATGCCCAGGGTGAACACCACGAACAGGCCGCAGAGAGTCACCCACAGCGCGCCATACCAGAACGTCCGGATCTGCCAGCGGAAGTGCGACTCCAGCCACGTGCCGCGCGTGTCGGACCGCTTCACGTAGTTGAGGATCACGGCCACGATCGAGGGCCAGCCGATCAGGAAGGCGCCCACCACGCTCGCCGCGCCGAGAATCCCGATTGCCAGGCTGATGGCGTGAAGCGCGTAAATCACCTGCGTCCAGCCGACGAGGGCCTCGGCATTGTGAGCGGGCTGGACGGGTAGGGGCTGCGCGCTCGACGGGGATCCGGTCATTCCATTCACCTCATCCGGGCACGGCGGAGGTTTCGCTCGCCGGCCTCTGCTGGGAAATGACGTGATGCCTGGGGCCGACGTTCCGTAGCCCGTCAAGTTACCGCGGATCCATCCACGGGCTCAACGGCCCGAGTAGCAGCGGCAGACCGCGGCCTGGCTGGCGACGGCCGCGGCGACCGAATGGAGCTCCGACGCGGCGAGAGCGAGGGCCTGGGCCAGGTCCGACGCGCGCTCGGATGGCGCTTCTGGTGCGAATTGGAACGGCTTGGCGGGTTCGTCGATGCGCTCCAGGGCCGTGATCCATTTCAGCCGAGAGCGACAGCGATCGAGCGCCATCAACCGCTCTCGAACGGGTGCGAGATCCTTCGCAGGCGCGCCGAGGCCCGGTAGCCGCAGGCCGGCGGGGACTGCGGGTGCGCGCGAAAGCAGCCGCGCGCGCTCGTCCGAACGGCGGCCTTCGGCCGCGGCGGTCAGGGCGTCGGCCGCACTGCCCAGGCTCCGCGCATCGTTCTCGATCGCCTGCGCCATGCGTCGAGCTTCTCGCCGTCGCCTCGCTTCGGCCGTCCTCGCATGGCGTCGAGCTGCGCCATCAAATCGGCCCCGGCGGTCGCGGTCCACCCGCCGCACTGCCTCACGGTGTCGAGCGTCAGCGGCCACAGATCCACCATCATCTGCAACGCCGTGTCGTCTGCCCCCGCCGCCCTTCCGCCCTGTGCCTCGATCTGCCTGGTCTTCGTTCGGATAGCGGCCGCCGATTTCATCGCGCCAACGGCGTGCCCGCGGTCAGACCTGTCGTGCTCCCGACGCCGGGCCTCGGCTTCATGGTCGAACCGTAGCGCTCTTGAAGGATTTCTGTACCGTCGTCATTCCTGGGGCCCGCCCCGCGCCGCGCCGCAGGTGGTGACGGACTACCCACCGCCCGATGTCCCGCCCCATCCGTGCGCCGGCACGCTGGTCGAAGCGGAAGTGGATGCCGCCATAGACACGGGCATCGTCGATGTCCTGCGTGATTCTTCGAACGAGCCTGTACTCGAGGACGACACCCGGGACGGCAGGATGAGTGAGGACGATGCGCTGCTCGTCCTCGCCGAAGGATGCTTCCGCCTACGCGCCGGGCTGCATAGCTGGCGGCTGCGTGGGCCGAGCCGTAGCTTGGAAAGCACGGCGCGGCGATGAGCGGCTGGAACGCGGGCTGTGCCTGCGTTCGCGGGTTGCCATCCGCATCCGCCTGGTGGATGGCGGTTTCGGGCCGCCACAGCCTGTGCTCGTATTTGGTGTCCATCACCGCCACGAGCCCGTCGCTGATTGCCATGTTCAGCAGCGCGAACAGCCTCGCCTGCTGCGCGAGCGGCAGGGCGTGTGCAAGCGCCGCCTGCCGTACCACCGGGTTCAGTCGCTGACCGAATCACGACGTGTAGAAGCGTGCCGCGTCGGTCTTCCGCTGCGGGCGCGCACTGCTATCGATGGCGCCCACCTCCGCGACCTCGTTGAGATTCTCGCGCATAGATGCGGCTGTCGAGCGCCGGCGGTGGCGGTGAACTAAACTGGGAGGCGCTGTCGATGCCGAAGGGCGTGACGAACTGCCAGTGCTTCAGCACGCCGCCCGCGGCGGGGCAGGACGGCGTGAGCTGCCATTCACCCGGCTCGGCCGACACTGGCAGATGAAACTGCGGCGGCGCCGATCCGTCGGCGGCCCGGTGCGCGATGATGGCTGCGGCGGCCGACTCGCCAACCATGATGCCGTCTATTCTTGGCGGCGCCGTCGGGGATGCGGGCCAGCGACTCGGCACGAGCGGCGTCGAGAGTCGGCGCAACAGCGGGAAGTAGGTCACGAGCGTCTTGTGAGCCGCCGCCACCGCGGCCGCCGCCGCCGAGGCCCCGGGCGGCGCCACGGTGCCTGGCAAGTACGGCACATGGCGGCGTTCGATTGCATTGACGGCGTCGAAGACCGCCAGCTGTGTAATGGCGGCGAACCGGCCCTGCGCGAACGGATTCTGACCGGACACCGTGGCGACCATGATGGCGTTCCACTCGCGGACGACATCGGAGGTTGGCGGCTGGCCGCTGGCGAGTGTCGCGCTGCCCATCGTGAGCAGGGTGGCGAGTGCGATTGCCCGGGAGAGCGGACGGGGGTGGGACATGAGCGGGCCTCCGGGTGACAGTCGGCGCGCGGTGGGTCGCGCCCGACCCGCGCACTCTGTCGCACCGGACCGGGCCAAGTCAGAGGAGAACCACGGATCAATATGGACGCTCATGGGCCCGGCCAGCGCTCCCGTGATCCGGTTCGGCCGCTATCGCCTGCATCCGACCGACGGGCTCACCCGCGGCGCGTGGGAAATCCACGTCACGCAGAAGGCGCTGGGCGTGCTCCGCCTTCTGGCGAGCGTCCCGGGCACCTCGTCACCAGGACGAAATCTTCGATCAGGTGTTGGCGGGCGTTGCCGTCAGCGATGCGGCGCTCACGTCCTGCATCCGGGAGTTGCGGCGCGCGCTCGACGACGACGCGCGGGCCCCGCGGTTCATCGAGACCCTGCACCGGCGTCGGTTCCGATTTCTGCCTCAGACGTCGTCGCCGGACGACTGCGGCGCGCCCGCGCTTGTAGACCAGGGAGCGGTTCCCCCGCCTGCGCGGCGTCGTCCGCGACCTTGCGTTGACCGAGTTGACGGCCGCGCTCGCGACGGTCCGCAACGGCACGCGGCAGCTCGTCGTGGTGGAAGGCGAGGCTGGAATCCGCAAGACCACGCTCATCGAGGCATTCCTGCCGCGCTGTCGCGAAGACGGCCCCGCATCGGTGGCCCGGGCCGCGTGCACCGAGCAGGAGGGGCCGGCCGAACCTACCGGCCGCTCTTCGATGCCCTGATGGCCATCAACCAGGCGTCCGCAGCGAGCGTCTGCTTCCGCAGCTGCGCCGGTGTGCGCCGACCTTGTTCACCCACAAGCCTGCGCTACAGGCCGGCGTCGAACGGCAGCGGCTGGAGCAGCGCGCGGCTGGCGTCACCCGACGCCGGATGCTGCAGGAGCTCACCGATTCTGCCGATGCGCTGGCCGACGAGCAGCCGGTGGTGCTATGGCTCGACGACCTCCCTTGGGCCGACGGACCCACGCTCGACTGGTGGCCGCCTGCAGCCACGGCCGTGAGCAGGCACGGACGCTGCTCATCGTGTCGCTCCGCCCAACGCGGGTCAGCGGCCGACCAGTTCGTGAGCAGGCGCCGTTAGCGGTGTTCGGCTAGATCTCGGTGGAGGGCTCGACCGTCTCCATCGGCGAAGGGTTTCGCCCGCCTCGGACTACTGGGCGGCCGACGTGTCAAGTCTCCAGCGAGTGCATGCGCCCACGCCAGGCACCCGCTGTTCATCACCGCGATGCTCGACGAGGTCGAAACCGAGAGCGGGCCTGCCTCTCCAGCGAGGCCGATGCATTGTGCGACGCCCGATCTTCGAGGCCTGCGTTGCCGATTGGCTGCGGGCACTGATTGTCCACCAGATTGCCGGCTCACCCGGACGACCTGCGAACTGCTCGATGTGTGCAGCTCGATCCGGACCACGAGTGGTCCTCGACAGCTGCGGGCGCCGGCGCGAACCGACTCTTCAGCAGTTCGCGCCCGAGTTGTCGGCGCTGACCTCGCGCGGCGCGTTCGTCACCCGGCCGGCCCATGACCTGGCCCGATGTCACCACGGCCGATGCGTTCGCCTTCCGCACGCCATGCATCTGGAGTTGTCGCGCGCACGGGTGACCGCGGGGCGTGGCGCCTACACACACGGCCGCATTGCCGTGCGTATGGTAAGGATGTCGCAGTGATACAACCCTGGTGAGCGCGCAACTGGGCGGCCACTTCGAAGCCGCGTCTCACTGGCGGCGTGCCGCCCGCTACGTCGGCGAGGCCGCGGCCACTGCCAGCAGGCGCGGTGCGGTGGAAGAGGTGCTCATGGCCTCGCGCTGCGCTGCGCTGCTCTCCCACCTGCCACTATCCCGCACCGTCAGGCGATAGCCGGCTGCTCACGCTTGGCTCGACGCTCATGCCTCGAGATGCTGGGGCGCTGAGGAAGTCGCGCAGGAATACAACGCGCTGCGGCGCTCTGCGGCCCTGAGGAAGCGCGTGGCGGCGCTTCCCGGCGCATGGGGGTTCTGTCTCTTCCCGTGGGGGCGTGGGGAACTGCCCGCAGCGCGCGAATTGACCCGCACGCTGGAGGCCCTCGCGGCGGAGTCGCCCGATCTGATGTTGCGCCTGCAGGTGTATCACGCGGAGTGAGCCACCGCCTTTTGCCAGCGCCGTCTTGTCGAGGCGCTTGCCTACGCGGAACAGAGCTCCGCGGCGTGCACCGAGGCGCTCGCCCGCGCCGGCACTCATGCAGTACGTAATCACCATCCCGCGGTTCGTGCGCGCTCGTTCTCCGCTCGCGTGCTTGCGTGCAGGAACTCGCTGGCGGCAGCGTGCGCCGCTGCCGAGAGAGTGGCCGAGGCACGCGCTTCTAGCATCCCTTCAGTCTGGCGCTCGCGCTGGTGTTTGCTGGCCGCCACCATCAACCCTGCGCGATACCCCGGCGGTGATCAGCCTGGCCGAGGAGGCGGCCGCGATCAGCCGGCCGGCACGGCTTCGCGCTCGTCGGCGCCTGGCCGCGGCGTTGCGCGGGTGGGCGTCGGCGCTGCTCGGCGACGACCCGGCGGGCGCGGCCGCGCGGGTCGATCGCGCGGTGGCCGCGGCGTTGGCCACCGTCGGGCCAGTTCCGGACGTTCCATCTGGCGCTGCTCGCCGAGTCGCAACAGCTGGCGGGACAGCCGGCCGCAGCTCTGGCGACGATGAGCAGGCGCGTGCTAGTGGGTGCACCGTAGCGGCGAACGCAGCCACGAGGCGGAGTTGCATCGCCTGGCGGGTGTGGCTCGCTCGGCACTTCGTGATGACCGCGCTGCCGCCGCCGCGTCGTTTGAGCGAGGCGTCGTTGCTGCCGAGGCGCAGCGGGCATACTTGTTCGCCATCCGCAATGCCATGGCGCTCGCCCGAATACGCCTGGCCGACGGCCAGCATGAAGAGGGGCAGAAGCTCGTGCAGCGGGCGGCCGCGCTCATGGCCGATGCGCCCGCGAGCGACCTCGACGAGATGCGGCGTCTCGACGGGCTGTTCGACTTCTTCTGGAATCGGACACAATGCGCAGGCGGAGGGCACACGGATGATGCAACGGGGGCGAGGAGTACTGGTGGCGGTGCTGATGGCGGCGATCGTGGTGTTGGGCAGTGCCGGCAAGGCCTCGGCCCAGGCGGCCTGCGATCGCGCCTGCCTGCGCACGATGCTGGATCAGTATCTCGCAGCGGTGATCAAGCACGATGCGGCGGCCGCACCGCTCGCGGTCGGGTTCCGCCAGACCGAGAACGCGATCAACGTGCCCCCTGGCGGCGGGGTGTGGAAGACCGTGACCGGGCTGGGCAAGATGCAGCGCCGTTACCTCGACCCGGTGAGCGGCCAGGCCGGCTACTACGGGCTGCTCGAGGAAGGCGCCAGCGTGGCGCTGGTCACGGTGCGGCTGCGGGTGCAGAACCGCAAGCTCACCGAGGCCGAGTGGTACATCGCGCGTGAAAACGATCCCGGGCTGAACGGGCCGCGGCAGCCTGGCCGTCCGCCCGCGAACCTGTTCAACCCCGACTATCTGATCGCCAACCCGCCGCCGGATCGCGTCGTGCCGCCGGCCAAACGCCTGTCGCGCGACGAGCTCATTGCGGTGACCCAGAGCTACTTCGACGCCATCACCTCGCACGACAACGCGGTGGCGCTGACGCACCCCGGGTGTGGCCGCGCCGAGAACGGATCGCCGGCGCCCGCCGGCAAGTTCCTTCCGCCGGCGCCGCGGCCTGCCGCGGCTGGCGCGCCAGCCGGGCCGCCTCCCGGTGCGTCGTCGAACGACTGCGTGGGCGGGCTTGCCAACTTCAACCTGTCGATGGTGGTGGCGACGCGCATTCCGCTGGTGGACGAGGAAGCGCAGGTGACGCTCGGAATGGCCGTGTTCATCCGCCGCCCCGGGTCGTCCACGCCGCGCAATGTGTTCAGCGAATGGTTCAACATCGAGGACGGCCGCATCAAGACGATCTACACGGCGATGTTCTATCCGCCGGCCACGCTGGCGGTGCCGAACTGGCCACCCTATAACGGCAACTGGCCGCTGCCGGCGACCGTCGTGCCGCCGCCGCCGGAACCGCGGCCCTGATAAGGCGGGCGGTCTGAAGACCCCGGCGCCTATCTGACCTTGCGGCCGTTGATCGCGGGTGGCGGTGGAGGGATCGTTGCGGTCGGTGCGCCACGTCGGGTGGCTGAAGTGAATCACCGAGTCGCCGTTGTGCGACACGATGGCGTTGTCGAAGGCGATCGTCCCCACCTTGCGCCAGTTCTTGAACGTCCGGCGTTCGCGTGAGGCCGGTCCGGTCGTCTCGCCCTCGTCGGTCAGCTCGATGGTGAACGTCAGCGTCCGCTTCGGGAACGGGTCGCCCTTGTCGAAGATCTGGGCCATCACCTCGTCGCGGAAATCGAGGTCGTCGCCGGGAATCCTCGGCTGCTCCGGCGCCACGAGCAGCCGCATGAACTCCGGGGCGCTCGTCGGCGTGCCCTCCGGCTTGTCCAGCTCCGCAATCGGATAGAGCTGGCGCATCGACGGCTGCTGATCGACGTTGCGGAACACCAGGCCCACGGTGATCAGCATCGGCACGCCGGCGCCGCGGTTGGCCAGCGTGGTGTCGGGCGCGTTGCGCAGCTCCGCGTCGTTGATGAATCGGGTCTTCGCGCCGCCGATGTCTTCCTGCGTGAAGAAGTTGGCCGTGCGCAGCGGCGTCAGGTGGTACGGATCGGTGGTCGGAAACAGCTTGCCCACGAGGGACAGCGATCGTGTCTGGCCGCGGCGCGTCTCGGTGCAGCAGGTCGAGTAGCGGCCGACGATGAGCGCACGGCTGCCCGTCGCGAAGTACCCGGTGTAGGGCGTGTCCGCATCGATGGTCCAGCGGCCGGTCAGGCACACGCCGTTCGGGTGCACGAGCCGCGGGAAGCCCTTGCCCTCGGGACCCCAGCGCAAATCGACGGGCGAGTCGAGCGTGCGCGCGCTGTCGGCGCGGAATTGTTTCGGGAAGCCGAACGACGCCAGGCCGCCGATCACGGTTCTCAGCGTCACCTCGTGCACCGGGAGCGGCGGCTCGCCGGCGGCGCCCCAGACGCGCTGATAGGGATTGGCGTTGAGGGCTTCGACGACGTCGGCGAATCTCGAGCCGACGTAGGCGCCGCCGTCGGCGGTGGCCTGCGCGAGAGCAACGGTGTTGGTCACGGCGCGACTATACGCCCCTGGTTGTGGGGCATCCAAGCTCGGCTGGAGGGCGATAACTTCTGCGGTTCGCTGGTTGCCGCCTCCGTCAAGGTTCGGAGAAGATCGTCGAGAGTGGCAGAGTCAGGCCCGGTAGCAACGGAGACGTCAAGACGTCGCCGGCGGCCAGCGCGAGCTCTGACGCTCGGGAATAGCGTCCCTCCGCCAGCCGGTACACCTTGATCGTATCGACGTCTGGATCGACGACCCAGTATTCCAAAACCCCGAAACGTTCGTAGAGCCGGTGCTTGGTCAGTTCGTCGCGTCGTCGCGTGCTCGGCGAGCCGACTTCCACGACGAGATCGGGTGCGCCCGTGACGTTCTGGGCCGTCAGCACCGCGTGCCGCTCCTTGCTGACAAAGAGCACATCGGGTTCGACGACATCGAAATCCGAGAAGACGACATCGAGCGGTGCTCCGAATACCTCGCCGATCCGGTTCTCTTTGAGGAAGCTCCAGAGCGACCCGGTCAGGTTGGCGACGATTCGTTGATGCCGCGTGTTCGGTGACGGCGTCACGTAGTGCTCCCCGTCGATGAGCTCGTGGCGCTTCCCGTCGTCGGGGAAGAGCACGAAGTCGTCGTAGGTGAGCTTCACGCCGTGGCCGGAGGGTCGCGGCACATCGGGGCCTGGCACGAGACTCATTCTACGCCTCGCCTAGAGGCCGTAGATCTCGCCGAACTTGTGCTCCAGGTAGCGCAGATACGGCGCCGGATCGACGGGCGCGCCAGTCGCGCGCCGCACCAGTTCCTGCGGCTCGAACATCCGGCCGTGCTGATGCACCTCGGTCCGCAGCCACGACAAGAGGGCCGAGAAGTCGCCGCGGCGGATGTCCGCGTCGCGCGCGGGATAGCGCGGCGCCGAACCGCTCCCACAGCTGCGCGGAGATCAGGTTGCCGAGCGTGTAGGTGGCGAAGTACCCGAGGAGCCCCGCGGACCAGTGGATGTCCTGCAGCACGCCGGTGGCGTCATCGGCCGGGCGCACGCCCAGATATTCCTCCATCAGCCGGTTCCATGCCGCGGGCAGGTCCGCCACGTCGAGGCGTCCTTCGACGAGCGCGATCTCGAGCTCGACGCGCATCATCACGTGCAGGTTGTAGGTGGCCTCGTCGGCTTCGACGCGGATGAGCGACGGCTCCACCTTGTTGATCGCCTGGTAGAACCGATCGACGGTCACGCCGCGAAGCTGCTCCGGCACTCTCGCTTGCAGGATCGGGATAGAAGTGCTCCCAGAACGGGCGTGACCGGCCCACGAGGTTCTCCCACAGCCGGCTCTGCGACTCGTGCACGCCGAGCGACGCGCCGCCTTCGAGTTGCGTGCGATGGTGCGCGCGGGCCACGCCCTGCTCGTAGAGCGCGTGCCCGGTCTCGTGCAGCGTCCCGAACAGCAGCGAGAACGGATAGCGGTCCATGAAGCGCGTCGTGATGCGGACGTCGTCGCAGCCGATGGCGGTGGCGAACGGGTGCGTGGACTTGTCCTGCCGCCCGCGCGTCCAGTCGAAGCCGAACGCCGAGGCCACGTCCACCGAGAACTGCAGCAGTCCCGATTCGGGAAACGGCTGGCGCAGCACCGCGTCGTCCACCTGCGGGCGCGCGGCGATCGCCTTGAGCAGCGCGATCTGCTTCGGGCGCACGACGTCGAACACCGCTTTGACGTCGGCGGTGGTCATGCCGGGCTCGTAGTCGTCGAGCAGCGCGTCGTAGGGATGGGCGCCGCCGGGGAAGAAGCTCACGTACTGGCGCTTCAGCGCGATCACCTTCTCGAGGTGGGGGCGGAAGGCGGCGAAGTCGCTGGCCTGCCGCGCATCGCCCCAGGCGTGCTGCGCCGCCGACACCACCTGCGCGTGCTCGGCGACGTACGCGGCCGGCACCTGCGTCGCCTTGCGGTAGTCTCGCGCGGTCACGGCCAGCAGGCGTGCGTCGCGGCCGTCGGGGTCGGCGCTGCCCAGTTCGTCCCGGGCGCGGCCCAGCAGATCGCCGACGTCCGCGCCGGTGAACTTCTCGTGCGCGAGCCGCCGCAGGGTGGCCTGCATCTCCCCGTGGGTGGTGGCGCCGCCCGCGGGCATGCAGACGCGCTCGTCCCATTCGAGGAGGTCGGCGGCGTGACGGAGATCCGCGACTTCGCGGATCCGTTCGTTGAGGGTGTCGAGTGCGGATGCCATCAGGAGATGGTATCCGAGCGTAGGGCGGGGCTTCAGCCCGCCGTTCCATGAGGCGGGTCTGAAGACCGACCACTCTCAGCGTTCGACGTCGCGCTCGCCGGTGGCGGCGCCAGCCGGCAGCGGAGGCGCTCCCGCTCCACGGCCGCCGCCGCGCCCCGCCGGCAGGGCGGCGCCCACGCCGGCGCCGTCGTCCTGCACGCTGCGCCGCGGCCGCACGATCCCCTTCGCGGCGTCGGCCGCCACGGCGCGGTCCTCGGCGCGCTCGGCCGACAGCGACATCGAGATCGCGGTGTTGCCCGGGTGGCAGTCGTAGGGCAGCAGCTGGCCGCCGTCGAGCGGCGTCAGCGGGAACGACACCGTGAACGGCTTGTCGTAGGTCACCGGATCGTCGTAGGTGGCCTGGTACTGAATGATGCCGTCGGCCACGCGCCGGAAGCGCTCGGTGATCACCATCTGCGTGCTGTGGCGCACGCCGTTGCCGTTCACGCCGATGGCGGTCTTGTCGGTGAGGTTGGTGGTCTCGACCACCAGTTCCTCGCCTTCCCAGCGCGCCCGCGCGTCGCCGAGGTACTGACGGATCGACGAATTCAGGTGCGGACGGCCGTCGGTGTAGAAGATGCGCGTGTCGGGCAGCATTTCGTACGAGAGCACCACCATCCCCGGCGCCTGCACGATGCGGTTGCCGTTGCCGTAGATGACGCGCAGGATCGACCCGGCGATGCCGCGGGTGATGCAGCGCTCGTAGAGCGAGAAGTCCTCCCAGGAGTTGAGCGGGCCGGGCCCGTAGGTGCCGCGCGGCATCTGGCGCGCCTGCGGGTCCACCTTGATGGCCGGCAGGCGACCGTCTGGCGGATCGACGATCAGCCGGGTCTGCGGAAAGAACCGGCGCGCGTAGTCGAAGCGGAAACTGCTCTCGGCGCTGGTGTCGCGCTGTTTCGCCGCAGCGTCGATTTGCGCCTTCCGGGCCGCCGTGGCGGCCTCATCGAGGTAGAGCGCTGGAGTCTGTCCAGGCGCCGCCGGCGGGGCGCCACCGCGTCCCGCGCCGCCGCGGCCGCCGACGGCCATGGGGACGTTCTCCATGTCGTCGCTCGACCAGACGCCCTGCAGGTCGGGGTCGCCCCATGGCGTGCGCGGCGCCTTGTAGTCCACGGCCTTGCCGCCAAACGCGGTGATCACCAGCGGTGGGGGCGTGGGGCGCGCCTGGCCGAACAGGGGCGTGCCGGCCGACACCACGAATGCGACGATTCCAGAAACGGCGCTGACGGACGCGATCAAACGGATGGTCATCACGGGCATCCTTCACTGTACCGGCCGCCTGAGGTGGAGGGCCGGGGGGATCGCGCGCATTCTACGCTGCGGCCGCCGGCAGCGTCGACTCGTCGCCGATGAGCCGACACTGCGCCCGTTTCGCTGCGCGCGAGGTGCCCTCGGGGCGTCGGTGAAGCGCGGCGATAGTCGAGCAGTGCCGGCAGTTTCGGCGTCACCAGATCCGGCGTCTGCTCGATGTCGAGTCCGATGCGCGCATCCTTGAACGTGCCGTGGCCGCCCATCTGGGTCACGCCCACGTAGCTGTTCCAGTACGAGATCGGGCCGTCTCCGGACACGGTCTCGAACCCCACGCCTTTCAGCCCATAAATCGGCGGGATCACGATCGGGAGTGAAGGGCTGTTGAGCGGAATCAGGTTCGTGCCGTCGAACGCATGATGCCGAGGGTCGTACCGTCCGGGCCCCCAGCTTCGGAATTCAGCCTTGGTCGCGTCGTCGAGTGCCGGCGACAACGCCACGATGGTGCCGACGTCGAGCGTGGTGTTCGCCCAACCGTCCAGCCGATGGCCGATACCGGCGTCGAACGAATCATCCACCGTAGAGTGGCAGAGCGCGCAGGTGATGCCGAGGCTCGTGACCTGCCCGGCGTCGTTCACCGTGCCCTTGAGGCCGACCACCGCGTCCAGCCGCAACAGCGTGGCGGTGACGGCCGGGTCGTCGAGGTTCGCCGGGTCGGCGCGGAGCGCTGCGATCACCTCGGGCGGGAGCGCCTCGACATCCACCTTGAGCCCGACCTTCAGCGCGGTTGCTGGCGAGACCGTGGCGATCGCCTCGTGCATGCGCAACACGCCGGTCCACAGTTGTTCGTCGCCGAAGGTGTCGTAGCGGAAGATCTGCTCACCCGTCACTGGGACGGTGCGCTTCGGGTGGCGGACCCGCGGCCAGTCGGGTTTGCCAGGCGATCGCGGTCAGCAGCACCATCGCTGCGGCGAGAAGGAGAGAAACGCTGCGAGACATGGCTCACCTCGTGGCTGAGTCGCCAGTACGACGAGCATTCGTCGTGGAGCGCGTGCTCCTGCAGCGTGCGCTCCTGCAGAATGGAGTCGGCACCGCACGGAAGGTGACAGACTGGACCGCTCTGTCACCTTTCGATTCGTCCACACTCTATGGATCAAATGAAGGCAATCGACGGCTGGGCGCGCTGCTGGAATCAGCCATCGAACGGCTGCCGGACGGCACGCGCGAGGTCTTCGTGTTGCGGCAGATCGAGGGGATGAGCACGGAAGAAGTGGCGACGGCTCTCGAGGTGAAGCCTGTCACGGGCCCGCGCCGCCCTTCGCCGTCACCTGAGCGACCAGGCCGGGTCGGTCGCGACGGGGGTATTCCGGTTTGACCAGCCGCGCTGCGACCGTGTCGTCGCAGCGGTCTTCGCCCGCCTCTTTCATCAGGCGCCCGCGGGCGTCGTTATCCCGATGAAATGAGGGGCCGCGGATGGCATGACCTTCAGGCCGGCGGCGAATCCTTCACCGCCGGCGGCGGCCTTCGTGTACAGGTACCGTAGGCACGGGTTCTCCCCGTCTCGAGGAGCGTTCATGTCCACTCGCAATACCGGCGATCGCGTGGTCCACTCGCAATATGGTGACGGGACCGTGCAGAGCGTCAACGAATACCACACGGTGATCGACTTCGACGCGCACGGCAAGCGTACGTTCGTGTCACCCCGCGTCGTGCTGGCCGACTCGTCGGTCCCGGCTCCCGAGAAGCCTGTCCGTAAGAAGGCGGCCGCGCGGAAGAAGAAGGAGTAGCGGGCCGGGCGCGCCGCGCGGCTAGGTGGAGGTGCGGCGGACGTTCTCGGCGCGCGCGCCCTTGGGGCCCCGGCCGACGTCGAACTCTACGCTGTCGCCCTCGCGCAAGTCGGCGATGCCTTCGCCGAAGATCGCGCTCTGGTGGAAGAAGTAGTCGTTCCCGCGATCGTCCTGGATGAAACCGAAGCCTTTGTCTACCCGCAGTGTTCGAATCTTTCCGGTCATTCCACGCTCCAAACCTCTGTCGTTTATAGCTGCCACTCGCACTGACGCGGCGGCGGAGGCACGTCGTCGCCGCAGCGGACGATGTGGCCGTCCGCCACTTCCATCTGCGCCGTGATCGCGGCGTTGTGCTCGCCCTCGACCTGCGGCACGCATCCCGCCAGCAACTGCTTGGCGCGCAGGGACGCGACCACGACGAACTCGTACGAGTTGTAGCTCGGGGGACGGTTCACCACCGGGTACCTCCGTTCAGGATGGCCATGGTGAGGAACCGGCAGGATGCAGGCGGCTCAGGACGGCAAGGAAACCTTAGCACGTCCCAGGAGCCGCCACCCGACAATTCGGTTCGTTCCATGCGCTACCGAGACCCCGATGGACGGCGCCCCGGACGGAAGCGGCCCGACGTCGGTCCGCCGCTGCGACCAGACGGGCCGCGCGCGTGAGAACCGGGCTGCCCTTGCGGACGGCCGGGCGTCCTGATGCTCGCGCCGCGCCGCGCCGCGTTGGCCTTTGCCCGCTCGCGTTCGAGCGCCTTGCGCTTGCGGATCTCCGCGATGCGCTGCGCCAGCGGCACTTCGAGCTGCGGTGCCGACGCCTTGTAGTCGAAGTCCGGCAGCGTCACCCGCGGCAGCGTCTTGTGGACGGCGCGCTCGATGGCGCGCAGATCGCCCTCTTCGTCCGGCGCCACGAACGTGAACGCCTCGCCGGTGAGCTCGGCGCGTCCGGTGCGGCCGACGCGGTGGATGTAATCCTCGGGCGCCGCCGGCACGTCGAAGTTGATGACGTGACTCAAGGCCTCCACGTCGATGCCGCGCGCGGCGATGTCGGTGGCGACGAGCACCTTGTAGCGCCCGCTCTTGAAGCCGGCGAGCGCCTGCGTGCGCTGGCTCTGCGATCGGTTGCCGTGAATCCGTTCGGTGGAGATGCCGCTGCTCGACGAGGTGCTCGGCCAGCTTGTTGGCGCGATGCTTGGTGCGCGTGAACACCAGCGCCTGCGTCATCAGGCCGCGCTTCAGCAGCTCCACGAGCAGTGACGCCTTGAGCGGCTGCGGCACGGGATACGCCGCCTGCGTGATGCCGGCGGCCGGCGCGGCCTGGCGCTGCAGCGCGATGGTCGCCGGATTCTTCAGCATCTCGGCGGCCAGGCGCCCGATTTCCGCCGGCATGGTCGCCGAGAAGAACAGCGTCTGGCGCTTCTGCGGGATGTGCCGGAGGATGCGCTTGATGTCGGGCAGGAAGCCCATGTCGAGCATCCGGTCGGCCTCGTCGAGGACGAGGTACTCGATGCCCGCCAGCTTCGCGTACGGACGGGTGGCGTGATCGAGCAGGCGTCCGGGCGTCGCGACGATGACGTCCACGCCGCTGCGGAACGCGTGCTCCTGCGGTCCCATGCTCACGCCGCCGAAGACGGCCGCGCCCGTGAGCGGCGTGTGCACCGCCAGGCCGTTGAAGTCTTCGAGAATCTGCGCCGCCAGCTCGCGCGTCGGCGTGAGGATGAGCGCGCGGGTGGTGCGCCGCGGCGCGCCCAGCAGCTGGTGCAGGATGGGCAGCAGGAACGCCGCGGTCTTGCCGCTGCCGGTCTGCGCGCACGCGAGCAGATCCCGGCCGCTCATCGCGGCGGGAATGGCTTCGGACTGGATGGGTGTCGGCCGGGTGAAGCCGAGGTCCCGGATCCCCTTGAGGAGATCCGGGTGGATGTGAAGCTGGGTAAACGGCAAGTGAAGCGCTGCGTCCCTTACCAGCGGGCCTCGCGGCGCTGACGGCCGAAGCCGCCGCCGCCACCGTTGTTGCCGGCGCCGCGCGGGGCCATCGGCTTGGCCTCGTTGACCGTCAGGTTCCGCCCGCCGTATTCGTGGCGGTCGAGCTCCTTGATGGCCTTCTGGGCGCCCTCGGCGTCGCTCATCTCGACGAACGCGAACCCGCGCGCCTGGCCGGTGGCGCGGTCGCGGACGACGTTGATGCTGGCCACCTGGCCGGAACCTTCGAACAGCGTCTGCAGATCCGATTCTGTGGTTTGGTACGGCAAATTGCCGACGTAAAGCTTGGTGCTCATTGACTACTCCTGCATCTGGCGATGCGGAATCTCTGATGGCAGGCCCGAGCGGAATGCTCGGCGGACGAGGCGCAGGAGAGGCGAGAGAACTCGGATCTAGTGCGTGAGGCCGGGATGCGCAGCTGTCAGAAAGGCGGGATCAGTGTAACACCGTTCTGCGGTAGACTGACCGGGCTGTCATGAGCATCCCGCAATTCCGCGGGTCCCTCATCATGGCCGTGCCCCCCGAGGAACCTGATGCGCAGTATTTCCCCTGCGGAAGCTCGTCTCTGGAACGACCGGAGCCGATGACAGTCTTCCTCGTAAATCCCAGCCCTGTATCGTTCGGCATCGGCGTCATTACTCCTCGCTGGCTGTACGTGCTCGCCTCGGCGACGCCAGACGAGTACGGTGAGCCCAAGCTCATCGACGAGACGCTGGAACGGTTCGACCCTGCTGAGGCGGGCCCGGGCGACGTCGTAGGCATCGGTATTCATACCGGCAACGCGCTGCGGGGCTACGAAATCGGCGTCGCCGCCCGTGCCCGTGGCGCCTTCGTGGTGTACGGCGGCATTCACGCCACGCTCTATCCCGACGAAGCGCGGCAGATGGGCGGCGCGCATACCGTGGTCACCGGCGACGGCGACGGCGTGTGGCCGATGGTGCTGCGCGACTGCGCAGCGGGAACGCCCGGCGAGACCTACGACGGCGGCCGCGTGGCCGGCGAGTCGTTCCTGCCCGGCCGCTGGAGCCTGGTGCCGCGCGGCAGCTACATGTGGGCGTCGGTGCAGACCGTGCGCGGCTGCCCCAAGCACTGCTCGTTCTGCTCGGTGTGGCGCACCGACGGCCAGACGCCGCGCCCGCGGCACGTCGAGGCCGTGATCCAGGAGATCGTCGAGCTGCGGCGGCGCGGGTTCCGGTTCATCGTGCTGGCCGACGACAACTTCTATCCGGTCACGCTCGAAGATTTGCGCCAGGCGGACCGCCGCAAGGATCGCTCGCGCTTCGACTGGCTGACGGCCGTTCGTCAGGAGCGGTTCGACCTGATGGCGGCGCTCGAGCGGCTGCCGTCCGACACGGTGTTCTTCACCCAGATCACCATGGAAGCGGGGCAGGATCCGGAGTTCCTCGACGCGATGCGGCGCGCCAACATCAAGGGCGCGCTCGTCGGCGTGGAATCGGTGACGCCCGAGGGCCTCAAGGACGTCTACAAGGACTTCAACGAGAGCGGCGAGAAGCTCGTCGATCGGTTGCGCGAGTTCCGGGAGCACGGCGTGCACGTGCTGGCCTCGTTCATCTTCGGGCTGCCGAGCGATCGGCCCGCAACTTTCGACGCCTGCCTGTCGGTGGCCGAACGATCGGACGTGACCTTCGCGCAGTTCGTCATGCTGCAGCCGCTGCCGGGCACGCTCGACTTCAACGCCTGGGAGAAGTCGCTCGGCGACGAGGCGCCCACGTTCGGCGGGGTGCCGCTCACCCGGTACTGGCTCATCCCACCGGACATCCGCCCCCGCGTCTACATGCAGCACCCGGTCATGGGCGCCGACGAGATCCGCCGGCGCACGCAGGGGGTGTGGGACCGGTTCTACTCCACGGCCAACGCGTGGCGGCGATCGCGCCGCACGGTGAAGTCGCTCAAAGCCCGGCTGGCGTTCCTCCTGATCTCGAAGATCTACCGGCAGATGTACGCGAACACCGGCATTGCCACCGACAGTGCGCGGGTGAACCGGTCGGCGCAGTGGGCGCGGTTGATGGCGATTCCCTGCCGGTGGCTGTTTGCCGGCCGGCCCATGCCCGACCTGCAAGTGCCGACGGCGGCCGATCCTCAACGGTCCCGTTGGCCGCTGACGTTGGTGACCGCGCCTCCGAACGAGTGATCCACGGCCGGGTTCGCCCGGCCGCTTCCACCATCCCGAGGCCCCGCGGTTTGACCGGCGGCTGACGCTGGTTGCCAAGCGCGGCTGCTGGGCGTAGCATCGCGCCTCACAGGAGCTCGGCCGGGACGGCTTCCAGGCAGCTCGACCGCCAGAGGGTTTCGACTGCAGGGGGAGGGGACGCTGGTGTCCCACGATGCACCCGGTCAGGCGTTGCGGCACTGGGACGAACCATTCGGCCAGACGCACATCTGGTTCCTCGAGAACCTGGATCGCGTCAACCGCGCGATCCAGGGCACCCACGATCTCGACCGGATGATGCACGACGTGCTCGACGTCGTGCTCGACGTCTTCGCCTGCGACCGCGCCTGGCTCGCCTATCCCTGCGACCCCGACGCGCCGTCATGGCGCGCGATGATGGAACGGACCAGACCCGAGTATCCCGGCGCCGGCTCGGGCGGACCGGAAACGCCGATGGACCCCGACACGGCGTTGGTGGTCCGCCGGATGCGCGACGCCGACGGCCCCGTCACCTTCGGCCTGCCGCCGTCGCCTCCGGTCCCCGAGGGCTTTCCCGAGCGGTTCGGGATCAGGGCGGTCATGGGGATGGCGCTGCATCCCCGCGTCGGCCAGCCGTGGTCGTTCGGGCTGCACCAATGCTCGCACGCGCGGGTCTGGACGACTCCCGAGGTGGAACTGTTCCGCGAGATCGGCCGGCGCCTGGCCGACGCCGTGACCACTCTCCTGGCGTTCCGCAATCTTCACGAGGAATCCGAGCGCCTGCGCCTGGCCGTGGAAGCCTCCAGCGTCGGCCTGTGGGACTGGAACCTCGTGACCGACGAGGCGATGTTCTCGCGCGAGTACAAGCGGCAGCTCGGCTACGCCGACCACGAGATCACCTCGAAGCAGATCCAGTGGGCGACGCGCGTGCATCCCGACGATCTCGGGCCCACGCAAGAGGACCTGCGGGCGTTTCTCGCCAGCGGCGAGACCGAACACGCGCACGAATACCGCATGCGCCACCGCGACGGATCGTGGCGCTGGTTCTACGTTCGCGGCGCGTTGCAGCGCGACGAGCACGGGAAGCCGCTACGGATGCTGGGCTGCCATCTCGACATCACCGAGCGGAAGCGGGCCGACGAGGAGCGCCAGGCGCATGTGTGGTTCCTCGAGAGCATGGACCGCGTCAACCGCGTCATCCAGGGGGCGAGCGATCTCAATCAGATGATGGGCGACGTGCTCGAGGCCACGCTCTCGATCTTCGCCTGCGATCGCGCCTACCTGGTGCATCCGTGCGACCCCGACGCCGCGTCCTGGAGCGTGCTGGCCGAGCGCGCCCGCCCCGAGTACCGCGCGGCCGGCGAGCGCCGCGACGTGGAGATGACCGACGAATACGTGCATCGCTTCCGTACGCTGCGCGCGGCCGACGGCCCCGTGAGCTTCGGTCCCGCGGGCCCGCACCCGCTGCCGCCGGGGGTGCGTCAGTTCGGCGTCCAGTCCCTGATCGCGATGGCGATCTACCCGCACGCGGATGAACCCTACGCGTTCGGCCTGCACCAGTGTTCGTACGCGCGCGTCTGGTCTCGGGACGAAGTGCGGCTGTTGCAGGAGATCGGCCGCCGCCTTGCCGACGGCCTCACCAGCCGCTTCGTGCTGCGCAGTCTGCGCGCGAGTGAAGGGCGGCTGGCCGAGGCGCAGCGCGTGGCGCACGTGGGCTACTGGGATCGCGATCTCGTCACCGGCCGGATGACGCTCTCCTCGGAGTCGCTGCGCATCTTCGGCATCACCTACTCCCAGCGCGATCTCGCGGGCTTCGATACGCAGTGGCGGGCGCTCGTGCACCCCGACGATCGGCAGCGGGCGGTGGACGCCCTGGCCGAGGCGCTGCGGGGCGGCGCCCGGTACGACGTCGAGTACCGGGTGGTCCACAAGGACGGACAGGTGCGCATCGTCCACAGCCAGGGCGACGTCACGCGGAGCGACACCGGCCTGCCGCGCCGGATTTTCGGCACCATGCAGGACGTGACCGATGCCCGCCGCGCGGAAGCCGAGCTGCGCGCGAGCGAGGGGCGCTTCCGGACGTTCGTGGATCACGCCACCGACGCGTTCTTCCTGCACGGGTGGAACGGAACCATTCTCGACGTCAACAGCCAGGCCTGCGAAGAGCCTCGGCTACACCCGCGCGGAGCTCGTGGGCCTGAGGCCGGAGGCCATCGACCTCGAGACCGACTTCCGCCGCGAGATCGCCTCGCGGCTGGACACTGGCGAGGTCATCGCCTTCGACTCGCGCCATCGCCGCAAGGACGGTTCCACCTTCCCGGTCGAGGTGCGCCTCCGCCCGTTCACGCAGGACGGCAAGCGGTTCGCCGTGGCGCTGGTGCGCGACATCACCCAGCGCAAGGCCGCCGAGCGTGCGCTGATCGAAAGCCTCAGTCTGCTGAATGCGGTGATCGAGGGCACTTCCGGCGCGGTCTTCGTGAAGGACCGGGACGGCCGCTACCTGATGATCAACTCCGCAGGTGCGCAGCTGTTCGGCCTGACCGTCGAGGAGGTCATCGGCCGGGGCGATCACGACCTGTTTCCTCCGGACGTGGCCGACGAGATGGTGGAGCACGACCGCCAGGTGCTCACCTCGGGTGAGCCGCAGACGATCGAAGAGACGGCCAATACGCGCGAAGTCACCCGGACGTACCTGACGACCCGGGGCGTGTATCGCGACGCGCAGGAGCAGGTGATCGGCCTGGTCGGGTTCTCGCGCGACATCACCGAGCTGAAGCGCCTCGAGCAGCAGTTCCGCCAGGCACAGAAGATGGAAGCGGTGGGGCAGCTGGCCGGCGGCGTGGCCCACGACTTCAACAACCTGCTCACCGCCATCATCGGTTTCGGCGAGATCGCGTTCAACAGCCTCGACCCGGCCGATCCCAACCGCGAGCTGATCACCGAGATTCGCCGCGCCGGCCAGCGCGCCGCCAACCTCACGCGCCAGCTCCTGGCCTTCAGCCGCAAACAGGTGCTGCGGCCCGAAGTCGTGAGCCTCAACACGCTGCTCGCCGACGTGCTGAAGCTGGTGCAGCGGCTGATAGGCGAGCACATCGAGGTGTCGCTGTCGCTGGACGAGCAGCTCGGGCTGGCGAGGATCGATACCGGCCAGTTCGAGCAGGCCGTCATCAACCTGGCGGTCAACGCGCGGGATGCCATGCCGCACGGCGGCAGCCTGGTGATCGAAACCACCAACGTCGACCTGGACGAGATGTATGCGAGCCTGCACGAGGACGTGGCGCCGGGCTCGTACGTCATGGTGGCGGTGTCGGACTCGGGGCTCGGCATGGACGAGGCGACCCGCGCGCGCATCTTCGAGCCGTTCTTCACGACCAAGGCGACCGGCGAGGGCACCGGCCTGGGCCTGGCGATGGTGTACGGGTTCGTGAAGCAGTCGGGTGGTCATGTCGAGGCCTACAGCGAACCGGCTCGTGGCACCACGTTCAAGGTGTTCCTGCCCCGGGTGTTCGATGGCGCCGTGACGCCGCCGGTGGACGAGATCACCACCATGCCCAAGGGGCATGAGACCGTGCTGCTCGTCGAAGACGAGGAGGCCGTGCGCACGCTCAGCCGGCCGCGTGCTGCGATCGGCGGGCTACACCGTCCTGGTCGCGCGCAACGGTCCCGAGGCCATTCGGCTCGCCGCGGAACATCAGGAGACGATTCACCTGCTGGCCACCGACCTGGTGATGCCGCGCATGAGCGGCCTCGAGGTGGCGAACCAGTTGACGCAGACGCGGCCCGGCATCAGCATCCTGCTGATGTCCGGCTATCCCAACGAGGCCGCGATGCGCCACGGCGTGCCGCCGGGGGCGGCGTTGCTCCAGAAGCCCTTCAATGCCGTCGCGCTGGCCCGCGCGGTCCGTCAGGTGCTCGACGGGCGCTGAGTCGTTTGGAATCGCTGGCGCTCATCGCGGCAGCCGCCGTCCTGGCCGGGGCCGTTGCGTCCGTCTCGGGCTTTGGCATCGGCAGCCTCCTCACGCCGCTCCTGGTGGTGTCGGTCCCGATGCCGACGGCCGACGCCGTCGCCGTGCTGGCGGTTCCCCACGCGCTGGCCACCGCCATCCGCTGGGCGCGCCTGCGCCACGAGGTGCACGGTCCGACGTTTCGCGAGTTTGGCGTTGCCAGCGCGGTGGGCGGCCTGGCGGGCGCCGCGCTTCAATCCCAACTCTCGAGCCCGCTGTTGACGATGGTGCTGGCCGGGCTGCTCGTGCTTGCGGGCACCACCGAACTGCTGCGGCGCCGCGTACCGCTTCCGCCGACGCCCGCATGGCGGCTGGCGGGCGGCGTGCTGTCCGGTGTGTTCGGTGGGTTGGTTGGCAACCAGGGCGGCATCCGCGCCGCTGCGCTCCTGGGGTTTCAGCTGCGCCCCCGACAATTGGTGGCCACCGCCACTGCGTCCGCGCTGCTCGTGGACGCGGCTCGCGTGCCGATCTATTTCGTCTCGGCCGGAGCCGCCATTGCCGAATCGACGCGGCTCCTGCTCGTCATCGCTCTGGGCGTGACGCTGGGGACGTTTCTCGGCGTGCCCGTGCTCGGCCGGATTCCAGACTCCATCTACCGCCGCCTGGTAGGTGGCCTGCTGGTGGTATTGGGCGTCGGGCTCGCGGCGGCTGCGCTTGCGAGCCGGTGAACGCGCCGGCGGCGGACCAGCGGGTGTTACCCTTCCTCGGGTTGGACTCGTCGGTCCCGCTTCATTGTGAGGAGGTCGCATGAAATCGCTGCTGCGTGCGGTGGTCGCGCTCGTGGTGCTGGCAGGCCCCGCCGCACGCTCAGACCATCACCGGCAACTGGCAGGGCGTGCTGCAGGCGGGACGCGATCTGCGGATCGTGATCACGATCACCGAGGCGGACGGCGGCGTCCGCGGCGTCATGTACTCCATCGACCAGAGCCCGCAGGGCGTGCCCGCGACCATCACCGTCCAGGGCTCGACGGTGCGGATGGCGATGACGGGCATCGGCGGCGCCTTCGAAGGGACGCTCACCGCTGACGGCAATACCCTGGCCGGCACCTGGAACCAGGGAGGCAAACCGTTGCCGATGTCGCTGCAGCGGGCCACACCCGACAACGCCTGGGCCATCCCCCAGCCGCCGAAGCCGATGGCGGCCGACGCGCCCGCGGTGTTCGAGGTCGCCACGATCAAGCCGAGCAACCCGAACACGCCCGGGAAGCTCTTCACCGTGAAGGGCCGGCAGGTCATCACCATCAACACCACGCTCAGCGACCTGATCACGTTCGCCTACGAGTTGCACGCCCGGCAGATCACCGGCGGACCGGAGTGGGCGGAGAAGGACAAGTACGACATCACCGGGCAGCCCGAAGCGCAGGGCACGCCGAGCATGGTGCAGTTGCGCGCCATGGTCCGGCAGTTGCTGACGGACCGCTTCAAGCTCGCCTTCCATCGCGACAAGCGGGACCTGTCGGTGTACGCGATCGTCGTCGGTCCCAACGGACACAAGCTCACGAAGAACGACACCAATCCGAACGGGTTGCCCGGTTTGCTGTTCCGCGGTCTCGGCGTGCTGCCGGCCACGAATGCGACGATCGCGGACCTCGCCGGCGTGATGCAGACTGCCGTGCTCGATCGGCCGGTGGTGGACAAGACCGGTCTCGCCGGCCGCTACGACTTCACGCTGCGGTGGACGCCCGACGAGTCGCAGTTCGCGGGGCTCGGCGTGCAGGTGCCCCCGCCGTCGAACGACCCCAATGCGCCTCCGGGGCTGTTCACCGCGATTCAGGAACAGCTCGGGCTGAAGCTGGATGCCACGAGGGCGCCGACGGAAGTGCTGGTCATCGACCGCGTCGAGAAACCGTCCGAGAACTAGACCGGGCGCGGGCTTCAGACCCGCCTCCGCCACGGCGCGAATCGGGAGGCGTGAGTGTTCCCGGCGCCGCGGCTCGACGCGCCGAAGACCGCTGCGATGGCGGCAGTCCGCTGGCCGCGGGAATCGGACGACTCGCGTCGTCCTCAAACCCCGCTGGTCCCCTGAGCCTTCTCGCGGTCTTGCGCGGCGTCGATCGGCACGTCTCGAACGCGGCGGCGGGAACACTCACGCCTCCCGTTCGATCTTGGCCGTGACCCGGCTGGTCGCCGCACGCAGAAATTGCGTGCGAGAGCGGCGGCGCGATCGGCGTCGTACGCGAACCCTGTGTGGTCGCGTGCGCTGATCACGCCCGGAATCCCGCTCGGCACGCCCCTGGCTCGCGTGGCAGCGCTAGAATGGAGCGCTGCCGATGCCCATGGCCGTCCGCAACCGCCGCTTCACAGCCGACGAATACCAGCGCATGGGAGAAGCGGGCATCCTGTCCGCCCGCGACCGCGTCGAGCTCATCGACGGCGACGTGCTGGCGATGACGCCGATCGGACCTCGGCATGCGGCGAGTGTCGATCGGGCGACCCGTGCCTTTGTCACGAGCGTGCCCGGCGACGAGGCGATTGTCCGCGTTCAGGGTCCGGTCAGACTCAGCCTTTACACCGAGCCCGAGCCCGACATCGTGCTGCTGCGGCCGCGTGCAGACTTCTACGCGTCGGCGCATCCCGGGCCGCGCGACGTGCTGCTCATCGTCGAGGTGGCGGATTCGTCGATCGACTTCGACCGCAACGTGAAAGCCTACGTGTACGCGCGGAGCGGCGTGCCGGAGTACTGGCTCGTAGACCTGAACGACGACAGCGTCGTGCGCTACACGTTGCCGGAGGGCGACGCCTATCAGCAGGTCGAGCGCCTCGACCCGGACGTGCGCGTGGCGCCCGCGCTTCTGCCGGGATGTGTCGTCCGCGCACGCGACCTGCTCGGCCCGCGGATCTGATGATCCCGCGCCTACGACGTCTTTCGACTGAACGCGAGGTAGAGCGCGGCGCTCAGGATGAAGGTGACGAACCAGGCGTAGGTATAGAGCGTGTCGAGGAAGGTCGGATCGGCGCACCGTGCCGCCCGGCGTCGTGGCGGCGCGGACGAAGCCGGGCACGACGGGCAGGATGGCGAGCACGAGCGCCCACATGGCGCGCCGGTTCACGCCGTTGGTGTAGGCATAGCGCCCATCCGGCGCGAACAGATCCGGTAGCGAGAGCTGGCGCCGTCGCAGCAGCCAGTAGTCGGCGATCAGCACGCCGCCGATGGCGCCCATCAGGCTCGAATACCCCAGCAGCCACGTGAAGATGTAGGCCGACGCGTCGGCGTAGAGCTTCCACGGCATCATCAGGATGCCGATGGCCGCGGTGATCAGCCCGCCGGTGACGTAGCTGATGCGGCGTGGCGCGAGGCTGGAGAAGTCGTTGGCCGGCGACACCACATTGGCCGCCATGTTGGTCGTGAGCTGCGCCAGCAGGATGACCAGTGCGCCGAAGATGATCACCGGCGCGTTGCCGATGCGGGCGATGAGCGCCACCGGATCCCAGATCGCCTCGCCGAAGATCACCACCGTGGCGCTGGTCACCGCGACGCCGATGAACGCGAACGCGGTCATCGTGGCGGGCAGTCCCAGCGCCTGGCCGAGCGCCTGCGACCGCTGGCTGCGCGCGTAGCGCGTGAAGTCGGGAATGTTCAGGCTGAGCGTGGCCCAGTAGCCGACGTTGGCGGTGAGCGCCGCCGGAAAGATCTGCCAGAACGGGACGTGGTTGGTCTGCAGGCGCGTGCTCTCGCTGAGGATGTGTCCGAGGCCGCCGCCGCGGACGATCGCCCAGCCGAGCAGCAGCGCGCCGCCGGCGAGCAGCAGCGGCGCCGACCAGCCCTCCAGCTTCTTGATGCCCTCGAGGCCGCGGACGATGATCGCCACCTGCACCAGCCAGAAGATGGCCGAACGCGATCCAGACGTTGCCGGGCACGCCCGCCCACCCCGGCCACGCGGCCCGCAGCAGCGTGTCGAGCGCCAGCCCGCCAATCCAGGTCTGAATCCCGAACCAGCCGCAGGCGACGAGCGCGCGCAGGATGGCCGGCACGTTGGCGCCGCGGACGCCGAAGCTGGCGCGGCACAGCACCGGAAACGACACGCCGTATTTGGTGCCGGCGTGCGCGTTCAGGATCATCGGGACGAGGACGATGACGTTGCCGAGCAGGATGGTGAGCATCGCCTGCCACCACGTCATGCCCTGCTGCAGCAGCCCCGACGCGAGCGTGTAGGTGGTGATCACCACGCTCATGCCGATCCAGAGCGCGGCGATGTGATAGGTGGACCAGGTGCGGCGCGCGAGCGGCGTCGGCGCGAGGTCGGGATTCCAGAGCGGACTGTGCGACACGTCCTCCGACAGCTCGACGACGTCGCGGTCCGCCTTCATCGCCGGGCGCTCAGCCTTCGGTGCTGGCCGCGGCTTCGGCCGCGGCGTACCCTTCGGCGTCGTAGCCGCCGCGGTAGGCCTCGCCCTCGGGCCGGCGAATCTTCGAGTGCACCACGACGCGGTCGCGGCGCAGTCCGCGGAAGTCCTCGAGCGACGACCAGCCGTGACGCTCCATCGCCTCGCGCATGCCGGCGAGGAGCTGCTTCAGCACGTTCGGGCCGATCGCGTGATCGAGCATCGCCGCGGTGCACACCTGCACGGTGCCGCAGCCGAGCAGGAAGTAGTTGAGCGCGTGGCCGAACTCGGCGATGCCGCCGATGCCCGAGAACGCGTGATCGGGAAACGCCTGCGTCAGCTGCGACATCTTGGCGAGCGACTGCGGCAGGATCGCGGGTCCGCCCAGCCCGCCGCTCGAGACCAGCCCGTCCACGTTCATCTCGAACTCGAGCGTCTCGGGATCGATGAGCGGCAGCGACGGAAACGTGTTGGTGGAGGAGATCGCGTCGGCTCCGCCGAGGAACGCCCCGCGCGCCTCCACGACGATGTCGGTGGTGGACGGCGTCAGCTTGGCCCACACCGGCACGCGCGCCACTTCCTTCACGGCCTGCGTCACCACCGACACGAGCTCGGGGTCCTTGCCGATGTTCGAGCCCATGTCGGGCCGGTCCATGTGCGGGCACGACAGATTGAGTTCCAGCGCGTCGGCGCCTTCGTCCTGGCAGGCCTTGGCCAGCGTCTGCCAGTGCTTCAGCTCGGCGTCGCTGCCGGAGCCGGCCATGATCGACGTCACCAGCACGTGCGACGGATACGCCTGCTTGATGCGCCCGAGGCGCGGCACCCACCAGTCGAGCGTCTTGTCGGAGATGAGCTCCCAGTTCCACGACGAGTGCAGCGCGGCGCCGGGACGCTTCTTCATCGACAGTTGGGTCGATTCCGGCGTGGCGCGCAGGAACTTGGTCTTGGGACCGGCGACGTTGGCCACCGGGTGGAGCCCGATGGTCTTGGTGACCACGCCGCCCCAGCCGGCGTCGAAGGCGCGCGTGATGTTCGACTCGCTCTCGGTCGGCGGCGCCGAGGCGAGCAGGAACGGGTTCTCGAACCGCAGCCCGGTGAAAGAAACAGCCAGATTCGTCGCCATGGCGCCGTCCTTGGAAAAGACCGCTTGCCTACCCGTAACTATAATTGGTCGCTCGCCCGTGCGTAGGGTGGACCTTCAGGTCCGCCGGCAGCGCGGTCTGACGACCGCCCTCTACGTCCGGACCTATCGGTTCAACGAGGACGGTTCCGTATGCCGAGACGTGTCGTCGGCGGCCTGATCCAGGCGGCCACTCCGCTCACCGATCCCGCCACCCCCATCGACCAGATCCGCCAGGCGGCCATCGACGTCCACCTGCCGCTCATCGACGAAGCCGGCAAGAAGGGCGTCCAGATCCTGGGGCTGCAGGAGATCTTCAACGGCCCCTATTTCTGCCCGTCGCAGGACGCCCATTGGTACGACATCGCCGAGCCGGTGCCGGGGCCCACGACGAACCTCATGGCCGAGCGCGCCAGGAAGTACGGGATGGCGATCGTCGTCCCGGTCTACGAGCGCGAGCAGGCAGGCGTCTACTACAACACCGCGGCGGTCTACGACCATGACGGCAGCTATCTCGGCAAGTACCGCAAGAACCACATCCCGCACACCTCGGGCTTCTGGGAGAAGTACTTCTTCAAGCCCGGCAACCTCGGGTATCCGGTCTTCAAGACGCGCTTCGCGACGATTGGCGTCTACATCTGCTACGACCGGCACTTTCCCGAGGGCGCGCGGCTGCTCGGCTTGAACGGCGCCGAGATCGTCTTCAACCCGTCGGCCACGGTGGCGGGGCTGTCGCAGTACCTGTGGAAGCTCGAGCAGCCGGCGCACGCGGTCGCCAACGGCTACTTCATGGCGTGCAGCAATCGCGTCGGCACCGAGGCGCCCTGGAACATCGGCCGCTTCTACGGCTCGTCCTACTTCGTCGATCCGCGCGGCAACTTCCTGGCGACGGGATCCGAGGACAAGACGGAGCTGGTCGTCGCCGAAATGGACCTCGACCTGATCGAAGAGGTCCGCCGCGTGTGGCAGTTCTATCGCGACCGGCGGCCGGATTCCTATGGCCCGATGGCGGAGCAGCTGCCATGAGCACGCTGCTCATCAAGAACGGCACCATCGTCACGGCCACCGATCTCTACAAGGGCGACGTCTTCGTCGAGGGGGAGCGGATCTCGACGATCGGCACGGCGCTCACCATGCCGGCGGATCGCACCATCGACGCCACCGGGAAGTACGTGCTGCCGGGCGGCATCGACGTCCACACCCACCTCGACATGCCGTTCGGCGGCACCACCTCCGCCGACGACTTCGAGTCGGGCACGATGGCCGCCGCGCACGGCGGCACCACGACGATCGTCGACTTCGCGATCCAGTACCGGGGCCAGACGCTGCACCACGCCTGGGAGACGTGGATGAAGAAGGCGGAAGGCAAGGCCGCGATCGACTACGGCTTCCACATGATCATCACCGAGCTCTCCGACCAGGTGGAGCAGGAGATGGATGCGCTGGTCGCGCAGGGCGTCACCTCGTTCAAGCTGTTCATGGCCTATCCCGGCGTGTTCATGCTCGACGACGCCAGCATCTTCCGGGCGCTGCTGCGCACCGGGCAGAACGGCGGCACCATCTGCATGCACGCCGAGAACGGCGGCGTCATCGACGTGCTGGTGAAGAAGGCGCTCGCGGAAGGCAAGACCGCGCCGAAATACCACGCGCTGACCCGGCCGGCGCGCGCGGAAGCCGAGGCGACGCACCGGGCGATTGCGCTGGCCGAGATGGCCGGCGTGCCGATCTACATCGTCCACCTGTCGGCCGCCGAAGCGCTCGAGATGGTGACCGAGGCGCGCGACCGTGGCCTCCCCGCCTACGCCGAGACCTGCCCGCAGTACCTGTTCCTGTCCTACGACAACTACGAGGAGCCCGGCTTCGACGGCGCGAAGTACGTGATGAGCCCGCCGCTGCGCGCGCGCGAGACGCAGGATCGGCTCTGGCGCGGCCTCGCGTTCAACGACCTGCAGGCCATCTCCACCGATCACTGCCCGTTCTGCATGAAGGAGCAGAAGGTGATGGGTGAAGGCGACTTCTCGAAGATCCCCAACGGCGCGCCCGGGATCGAGACGCGCATGAGCCTGGTCTACGACGGCGGCGTGCGCACCGGGCGCCTGTCGCTCAACCGGTTCGTCGAGCTCACGTCCACGTCGCCGGCGAAGATCTTCGGACTGTTCCCGCGCAAGGGGACGATTGCGCCGGGGTCGGACGCCGACATCGTCATCTTCGACCCGAACCGCACGCAGCGGCTGTCGGCGAAGACCCTGCACATGAAGGTGGACTACAACCCTTACGAAGGCCGCGAGGTCACGGGCGTCACCGACACCGTGATCTCGCGCGGCAAAGTGATCGTGGACGGAGAGCGGTTCACCGGCCGCGCCGGCGCCGGTTCCTTTCTGAAACGGAGCACGCGATGACGTGGTGACGAGCGATGACCGGCGAAGAGATTGTCGCGCTCTCGAAGAAGCACACGATCACCGAATACGTGCCGCAGGACGCGGTCAATCCGATTCCGGTGGCCCGGGCGAAAGGCGTCCATTTCTGGACGCCGGAAGGCAAGCGGTTCATCGACTTCAACAGCCAGCTCATGTCGGTGAACATCGGCCACGGCGATCCGCGGGTCATCGCCGCCATCACCGAGCAGGCCCAGAAAGTGACCTACGTCACGCCGGCGATGACGACCGAGGTGCGGGCGCGTCTCGGCGCGAAACTGGCCGAGCTCACCCCGGGCGACATCGACGCGTTCTTCTTCACCAACGGCGGCGCCGAGGCCAACGAGAACGCCTTCAAGATCGCCCGTGCCGTTACCGGCCGCCAGAAGATCCTGGCGCGCTACCGCTCGTATCACGGCGGCACCGCCGCGGCGATTGCCGCCACCGGCGATCCGCGCGGCTGGAGCCAGCCGCCGATGCCCGGCATCGTGCACGTGCTCGACCCGTATCACGGCGTGGCGCGCGGCTGGGACGATGCGGCTACGTCGCTGCAGTACCTCGAGGAAGTGATCCAGCTCGAGGGCCCGCACACGATCGCGGCCTTCATCCTCGAGACCGTCACCGGCACCAACGGCGTGCTCGTGCCGCCCGACGGCTACATGCAGGGGGTGCGCGCGCTGTGCGACAAGCACGGCATCCTGATGATTGCCGACGAGGTGATGAGCGGGTTCGGCCGCACCGGCAAGTGGTTCGCGATCGAGCACTGGGGCGTGGTGCCCGACATGATCACGATGGCGAAGGGGCTGACCAGCTCGTACATCCAGCTCGGTGCCGTCGGCGTCCGCCGCCATCTCGCGGATCACTTCAAGGACAAGATGTTCCCCGGCGGGCTGACCTACAGCAGCCACCCGGTGGCCTGTGCCGCGGCGCTGGCGACGATTGCCGTCTACGAAGAGGACGGGCTGATCGACAAGGCGGCGAAGACCGGCACGCTGCTCGCGTCGCTGCACGCCGAGCTCTCGGCGAAGCACCCGTCGGTCGGCGTCACGCGCTGCATCGGGCTCTTCGGCGTCATCGAGCTGGTGCGCAACCGGCAGACGCTGGAGCCGATGGCGCCGCTCAACGGCACCTCGCCGGAAATGGCGGCGCTCGGCAAGTTCTTCCGCGAGGAAGGCCTGTTCACCTTCCTGCGCTGGCACTACTTCTTTACCAACCCGCCTCTGTGCATCACCGAGCCCGAGCTGCGGGAGGGCATCGAGATCATCGATCGAGGCCTGGCCATCACCGACAAGGCCGTTCAGTCGTAGGGGCCGCCTTCAGGCGGCCCTAGGCCGGCTGAAGCCGGCCCCCACGCCAGCACCGCTACTCCATGCCCGCGCCGTCGCGGTCGCCCTTGCTCTGCCACATGCGCCGCAGGGGCTCCGGCAGCTGGCGGATGAGCTCGCCGAGCTGCGCCTTGTCCGGCGCCACGTAGAACTGGTAGCTGTAGCGCTCGAGCGACGCCGGCGCGTCCGGTGGGATCGTCGCGCCGTGCGCGCCGCGCGAGTTCAGGAACACGAGCATCGAGTTCGCCCGGAACGGCACGAGCTTCGCCAGCTCGCACCGCCGCCCCTCCTGTTCCGGGTAGTAGGTCTGCTTGTAGCTTGCGTCGCTGTCGTCCGCGACCGAGAAAAGCTGCGTGCCGTAGGCATCGCTGTCGCCGGGCCGCGCCAGGTAGAACAGGCACGTCAGCATCGAGTGCTTCGGATCGCGGTGCGGGTCGAGATGGTAGCCGGCGCGCCGGAGCATGAGGCGGCCGCCGCTCACCGACTGCGCCAGCCCCTCGGCCCGCTCGCGGAAGGCGCGGCCGAAGATCGCGTCGTAGTGCCGCTGCAGCGGCATCTGAAATCGCTCGACGACCGCCGGCCGGATCATCTGGCGGGTGACGACGTCGTCGAAAAAGGCCCAGACCGCGGCGCTCAGCGCCGGCCCGAACTCCATCGGAAAGCGCAGATTGCGTTTGATCGGGTCGTGCGCGTCGAAGAACGGCTCGGGCGGAATCGCCTCGATCAGCAGGTCGTAGACGTCGGCCGGGAGCAGGGATTCGACCACGAGATGCTCGAAGGGCTCCTCGAGGAGCGGCGCCCCGGCGATCGCGGCGCGCACGTGGGCGCCGATCCGCGGCGCGTCGAGCCGATCGCTCAGGCGCGCGACGGCCGCGTGCTGCGCCTGGTTCAGCACGGCGGTCAGCTTCACCTGCGCGGCGAGGCGCTCGGCCCGCTGCGCTCCCTGAGAGGTCTCGGCGAGCGTCGTCTCGAGGCGTTCGACGGCGCGCTGGAGCGCACGGACGTCCTTGCGCACCGGCTTCAGCAGGTCCTCGACGTCGGGCTTCCACAGCTTTCCCAGCTGTGCGGTCAGCCCGGAACGGGTCATCAGCGCGCGAAGCATGGCTGTTGGTGGGGGCGCGGCGAGGGCAGCCGACACCGTAGATCTTGCCACAGCGGCTGGCGGCCGTGCCTCGCCCGTCTCAGCTCGCGAGCGCTGCGAGCGTCCGGGCGAGCACGGCCGTGCCTTTGGCGATCGCCTCGGGCGACGCGAATTCATCCGGGCGGTGACTGACGCCGCCACGGCACGGGATGAAGATCATGCCCGTCGGGGCCACGCGCGACATGAACAGCGAGTCGTGGTAGGCGCGGCTGATCATGGCCTGGTGACGCAGGCCTTGAGCCTCGCAGGCGGCGGTCACCGCGGCCACGATCCCGGGTGCGCAGCCCGCCGGCGGGTCGGCGTTGATCGGCTCGACGCGGACGGTCACGCCCCGGCGCGAGGCAATCGCCGCGCCGGCGTCGCGGATGGCCGCGAGCACGCCATCCCGCCGGGCCAGGTCGATGTCGCGCACGTCCACCTCGAGACGCGTGCGGCTGGGCACGCTGTTGACGGCACCGGGGAACACCTCGCACACGCCCACCGTGCCGACCGTGTCGATCGAACCGGTGGCGCGTGCCGCGGCTTCGACGGTCAGGGCGAGCTCGGCTCCGGCCAGGAACGCGTCGTGGCGGTCCGGCATCAGCACCGCGCCGGCGTGGCCGCCCTGGCCTTCGATGATGATGCGAAGGCTCGCGGGCGCGGCAATGGCGGTCACGACGCCGATGTCGAGTCCGCCGGCCTCGAGCAGCGGCCCCTGCTCGATGTGCAGCTCGACGAACGCCGCATAGGCGCCGGCGGCGAGCGGCACCGACGAGAGCGCACCGGTGAAACCGGCCGCCGTCCGGTAGTCGTGCAGCGTCCGCTGGCCGGCATCGCGCAGGCTGTGGTCGACCGCGGGATCCAGGGCGCCCGACAGCAGCCGGCTGCCCAGGCAGCCGATGCCAAAGCGAGTGGGCTCCTCCGACGTGAACAGGACCAGCTCGATCGAGCGGCGCGGCATGAAGCCCGCCCGGTGGAGCGCGCGAATCGCTTCGAGGCCGCCGAACACTCCAACCGTGCCGTCGAAGCGCCCGGCGTTGGGAATGGCGTCGATGTGCGAGCCGGTCGCGACCGCGGGCGAGCTCGCCTCGGCACCCACCCAGCGCGCGAACGTGTTCCCGACCGCATCGCACCGCACGTCGAGCGACGCCTCGGCGCAGCAGCGACGTGAAGTAGTCGCGAGCCTGGCGGTCAGTCGCCCCGAACACGACGCGGGTGACCGCCGGCGCGGGCGCGTCGGAAAACCCGGCCAGCGTGTCGAGCTCGCCGGCGAGCCGGCCGCCGTCGATCTCGAGGCCGTCAACGGGACGGGACGTCATCGCGGGTAGCGATCCCAATCCTTGTAGATGAGGTATTTGGCCGGCTGCTTCCCGATCGCGCCGAACCACTGTGGGCAGTAGCGGTCCATCCAGATGAAATCGCCGGCTGCGACGGGATACCACTCCGAGCCGAGCCGATAGATGCCGCCGCCCTCGAGCATCAGGAGACCGTGTTCCATCACGTGGATCTCGATGGCGGGCAGCGCCGCGCCCGGCAGGAATGTCATCGTGTTGACGCGAAAGTCGAAGGCGCGGTCATCGGGAATCAGCGCCCGGACCTCGAGCCAGGGGTCGTCAGCGAGATGGGTGGGCACAATCTGCGATTCGCGGCCCGTGAAGGCCGGCGGGCGCGGGCTGCCGAGCGCTTCGTACGGTTTCTCGATCACGGCGGCGCGGCAGGCGGCGTCGGCCGCGACCGTCGTGTCCGCGCCCGCGGCGACGTAGGCGAAATCCCCGGCGCCGAGACGGGCCCCGCCGACGGTGAGGCTGCCGTCGAGGACATAGACGAAGCGCTGATCGCCGCACGCGCGCAAGGGCGCCCCCGGCCTCGAACTCCGCCGTGTACTGCACGAACCGGGCGCCGCCGGCGGGGGAGGCGTGCACGATCGCGGTGGCCTGGCGCATCCCGGGCAGCGGTGCGCGGACGAACGTCTCCGGCGTCTGCAGGCGGTGGTCGGCGCGGTTGGCGCTGCGGGTATGGATGGTCACGATCGGTCGATACCTCAGCTCTCTGGATTTCAGCGTGGCGATCCCGGGTTCGGGCGCACGAACGCCCCGCGGCGCTGCGCGGTGATGCGCCCGTCGAGGAAGATGGTCTCGCCGCGGCGCAGCGTGCGCCGCACGCGCCCGCGGAAGGTGGAGTTCAGGTACGGGCTGGTCTTGTGCCGCTGCTGCAGGTCGGACACGCGCAGCGTGTGCCGCTCGTCGGGATCGACGAGCGCCAGATCGGCGTCGTACCCGGCCGCCATCGCGCCCTTGTGCGCGAGCCTGAAGCGCCGCGCCGGCGCGGCCGCCAGCAGCGACGCCAGCCGCTCGACCGGCAGCCCGCGGGCGTGACCGCCGGAGAACAGCACCGGCAGCGTCGACTGCACACCGGCGATGCCGCCCCACGCCGAGAACATGTCGCCCTCCTTCATCGCCGGCACCGTGGGGGAGTGGTCGGAGGCGACGATGTCGACCTGCCCGGCCTCGAGCGCGTCCCACAGCGCCTCCTGGTCGGCCGCGCTCCGCAGCGGCGGCGCGCACTTGGCCACCGTGCCCAGGCGTTCGAGATCCTCGTCGACGAAGAAGAGATAGTGCGGGCAGGTCTCGATCGACACGTCCACGCCCCGCGCCTTCGCCGCGGCGGCCGCCGCCACGCCACGGCCCGAGCTGACGTGCACGATGTGGAGCGCCGCGTGGGCTTCCTCGGCGAGCTGGAGCGCGCGCTCGATCGCCTCGACCTCGGCCTCGACCGGCCGCGACTCGAGGAACGCCCGGGCCGTCCGCGCGGTCGCCTGGTGCGCCAGCCGCGTCACCATCTCGTGGCTCTCGGCGTGCACGGCCACCGGCAGCCCGAGCCGCGCGGCCTCGCGCAACCCGTCGAGCAGCGTCGTGTCGTCGGCGCGGGGAAACTCCGGCAGGCCCGAGTCGCACATGAACGCCTTGAAGCCGACCACGCCTTTCGCGGCCATTTCGGCCATCTCGGGCACCGAGCCCGGCACGAGCCCGCCCCACAGCCCGAAGTCGGCAATCGACGCCGCTTCGAGCGCCGCCCGTTTGCCTCGACCTCGCGGCCGTTCACGGTGCACGGCGTGGAGTTGAGCGGCATGTCGAAGAACACCGCGCCGCCGCCGGCCGCCAGCGCGCGGCTGCCGGTCGCCGCGCCTTCCCACTCGGTGCGCCCCGGCTCGTTGAAATGGACGTGGACGTCGATGACGGCCGGCAGCACCAGCAGGCCGCGGGCGTCGATCTCCTCGCCGCCGCCGGGCAGCTCCGGTGCAATCGCGGTGATGCGGCCATCCTCGATCGCGACATCGGCTTTCTGTTCGCCATCGGGCGTCACCACTCGTCCGCCGCGCACGACGCTGGTCATGGCCGCTCCGCCGCCAGCAGGTCCACGAACCTCAGCCCGGCCGCCAGCGCCGCGGCGACATCGGCCTCGGCAACGGCCTCGTCGGGGTGGTGGCTGACGCCGCCGGGACTGCGCACGAACAGCATCGCGGCCGGCATCACCGCGGCGAGGATCATCGCGTCGTGGCCGGCGCCGCTGGTCAGGTGCGCGATCGGCGCTCCGCTGGATTCCACGGCCCTCGTGAGCAGAGTGGTGAGCGCCGCGTCCATCGGCGTCGCGCGCTGGTCGAGGTGGTGTTCGTAGGCCAGCACGAGGCCCCGCCGCGCGGCGATCTCCCCAGCGAGACGCAGGAGATCGTCGTAGGCCCGCACGCGCGCCTGGTCCTCCTTGTGCCGCACGTCCAGGCTCACGTCGCATCGTCCCACGATCATGTTGACCACGTTTGGCGTCGCCTCGACGTGGCCGACCGTGGCGGCCAGCCCATCGATGGTCGTGGCGGCGCTCTCGACCGCCGTGATCCACTCCGCGGCGCCGGCGAGGGCATCGCGGCGCATCGCCATTGGGGTCGTGCCGGCGTGGTTCGTGGCGCCGCTGAACGTCAGCATCAGCCGGCTCTGCCCGGCGATGGCGTCCACGATGGCCAGCGGCAACCCGCGCCTGTCGAGCACCGGTCCCTGCTCGATGTGGAACTCCAGGTAGCCGAGCGCGCCGGGATCGGCCGTGGCTTCTCCCACGCGCGACGGATTCAACCCGAACGCGCGAATCGCGTCGGCCACCGTGTGCCCGGCGGCATCCCTCCGCGCCAGCAAGCGCATCGTCGAGCGTGCCGGCGAGGGCGCGGCTGCCGATGAACGGCGTGCCGAAGCGCACGCCCTCTTCTTCGGAGAAGCCGACGACTTCGATGGCAAACGGCATGCGGCGGCCGCCGAGCGATTCGATCAGGGTGATGCCGAGCATCACGCCGAGCACGCCGTCGAAGGCGCCCGCATGCGGCACGGTGTCGAGATGCGAGCCGATGAAGAGCCGCCGGGCGGTCGGCGAGGCACCCGGATAGCACGCCGCGGATGTTCCCGGCCGCGTCCACGGTGACCGTCATGCCCGCCGCCTGCATCCACTGCGTGACCCGGGCGTGCACGTCGTGCATGGGCGCCGAGAGGAAGGTGCGGGTGGTGACGCCCGGTTCCTCGGTGCACGCCGCCAGCTCGCGGCAGCGCCGTACGGCCTCGGCCGCGGCGGTTGCGGTGACACCCGTAGCCAATTACGAGCCTCGATACACGCTGTAGCCGTGCGGCGAGAGCAGCAGCGGCACGTGGTAGTTGCCGCCCGGTTCGGCCATGCCCACGCGCACGACGATGTCGTCGAGAAAGAGCGGGTCGGGCAGCGCCGGCGACAGGCGCCGCAGGTAGGCGCCCACGCGGAACGTGAGCTCGTAGGTGCCCACCTCGAGGCGATCGGATTGCAGCAGAGGCGCATCGGTGCGCCCGTCGCCGTTGGTG
Organism: uncultured Acidobacteriota bacterium; assembly: GCA_963731785.1. GTDB lineage: Bacteria > Acidobacteriota > Vicinamibacteria > Vicinamibacterales > UBA2999 > DASYRM01. Next base: position 154,997 of record CAVSWX010000013.1, on the reverse strand, counting down.
ATCGCTGAGGCCAGCAGCGTGCGGCCGTGCGGCGTCACCCGATACAGCTCGACGGGGATGCCGCCGGCGGGCTTGCCCACATGGGTGTCGAGCACGTGTGTCGAGAGTCGCGGCATCAGGGCTGGCGCGTGAGGCTCAGCCCCAGGCACCCATACGGCGGCCGCGCCTCGGTGTAGACGCCCAGCGTGTCGCCGCGTTCCGCGATCGTATCCCACGTCCGGTTGTTCGCTTCGAGGTGCACCTGGCCGAGCGAGGGCAGGTCGGCGGAGCATCGCGGTGCCGATGCGGTAGATGAGCTGCTGGATGCTTCCGGATTCGAACGAGGCGAACGTGTCATGCACGATCTGCCGCGCCCGGCGCGCCGCGTGTCCGCCGTCGAACCCCGCGTTCGGATCGGTGTGGCGCCATTCGAGGTCGAGCCACATGTGCAGCGGGCGGTTCATCAGGTCGGGGAGGGTGGTGTATTCGTCGCGCACGAAGCCGTGAAAGGCGCTCCCACCCAGGCGCAGCAGCTTGAATCCGTGCAGGCCGGACACGGTTTCCACCACCCGGTCCGCCGCCGTCATCTCGACCCGCGCCCGCGCCCGCTCGGGCCCGCCGGGCGTGAACGCCGGCCCGCCGGGCAGGCCGGCATACGGGATTTCGTCGGCCGTCACCTGAATGCCTTCGACCTGCGGATACTTCGCCAGGAACCGTGTGGCGAGGAAGCGGCAGTACGACTCGAGGTCGAAGCCGTCGAAGTTCATCGTCTCGCGCTGGATGAAATTCTTCATCGAGTCGGTGGCAATGAGGCCGGTGTTGTCGCCGGTGGTGTAGGTGGGCCAGAACGCGTCGCCGTAGAGCAGCATCAGCACCCGGGCGCCAAACACCGGGCTCGCGCCGGCCGGCACCTGGCCGTCGCGGTTGAGGCGATAGACGGTCACATCGCCCTTGCCGTAGTAGTTGCGCTTCCAGCCGCTTGCGAACTGCTCCATATGTTCTGATCCTGACCGGCGGTCTAAAGACGGCCGCCTACGCCGCCAGTCTCCCGGGCGCTACGACAGCAGGCTCTCCAGCCGGAAGCGCGCGATGCGCGCCACCTGGCGCAGCGCTTCGGCAAATTCCTCGTCGCGCGACGACTGCCGGCGGCGCTCGAGCGCGGCCAGCACGTCGTGCGTGGTGGCGCCCTTCACCGCGAGGAGAAACGGGAACCCGAACGCCTCGCGGTAGGCGGCATTGAGCCGCTGCAGCGTCGCGAACTCCGCCGGCGTCAGCCGGTCGAGCCCGGCGCCGGCCTGTTCGCCCATCGACGCGTCGCTCATCCGGGCGCGTGCGCCCAGGTCGGGATGCGCGCGCAGCACCGCGAGCTGGGCGTCGCCGCCGGCGGCCGACAGCGCCTCCATCATCGCGCGGTGGAGTGCGTCCACCGATCCGAAGGGCCGCTCCTCCCACGCGCGCGCCGCCACCCACGGAGCGTCCTCGACGACGCCGCCGAGCGCCGCCACGAAGGCGTCCTGGCTCCCCGCGTTCAGATCCGCCAGGGTCACGGCCGCCCTCATCGCGCCAGCAGCGGCCCGGGCGTCGGCTCGCCGGCCCGGTGCACCGCCTGACCGGCGACCCGCACTTCGCGCACGCTCTCCGGACCCGCCAGCGTGAAGATCGCGGCGAGCGATTCGATCAGGCTTTGCGCGCGCGACAGCACGTCGGCCAGCGGCGAGCCGGCCGGCGGCCGGATGTAGACGAGGTCCGCGGCCTTGCCCGGCAGAAAGTCGCCGATCTCGTCGGCGAGCCCGACCGCCTCGGCGCCGGCCCTGGTGACGAGATAGCAGAGGCGCGCGGGATCGAGGTTCATGCCGTCTGCGGCGACACGCTGCATCAGGTGCGCCTGCAGGCCTTCCTTCAGCATGCCGAACCCGGTGCCGCCGCCCACGTCGGTGCCGATGGCGCACGTCACCCCGGCCTCCACGTGGCGGTGCAGGGGGAAGATGCCGTTGCCGAGCGCCGCGTTGCTGCTCGGACAGTGCGCGATCGACGTCCGCCCGGCGGCCAGCCGCTGCAGCTCCCCGTCGGTGGGGTGGACGTCGTGCGCCAGCACCGTGCGCGCGCCGGTGAGTCCGAAGCGCTCGTAGACCGCGAGATAGTCGGCCGCCCACGGAAACAGCTTCGGCACTTCGGCAATCTCCGCGACGCTCTCGTTGATGTGGGTCTGCACGCGCAGCCCGTCGTGCTCGGCCAGCAGCGTCCCGCACATCTCGAGCATCGGCTCCGACGCCGACAGCGCGAAGCGCGGCGTGACGGCGTAGAGCAGCCGGCCGCGGCGGTGGAAGCGGCGAATCAGCTCGGTGCTGTCGCGATAGGCGTCGTGCGGCGACTGGTGCAGCTCGGGCCGCAGGTAGCGGTCCGACACCACCAGGCCGCTGATGACGCGCAGGCCGGCGGCGTCGGCGGCCTCGAACAGCGCGGCGGTGGCCGGGCTGAAGTGCGACCCGAAGACCAGCGCCGTGGTGGTGCCGTGCGCGGCGAGCGCGCGGACGAAGCGCTCGGCGGTGCCGGTGGCATAGGCCACGTCGGCCATGCGCGCTTCTTCCGGCAGCGCGACGTGCTCGAGCCAGTCGAGCAGCGTCCGGCCCAGGCCGCCGAGGATGCGGAGCTGGGGAAAGTGCACGTGCGTGTCCACGAAGCCGGGCAGCACGAATCCGCCGCGCCAGTCGGTGACGGACGCCTCGGGAAACGCCTGGCGCACGTGCCGCGAAGTCGCCGCTCGCCGCGATGCGCCCGTCGCGAATCAGCAGCCCGCCGTCTTCGTGGCACACCAGCGCGTTCCCGTCGCGGAACGGGTTGGCGGGGGTGTGGAAGAACGGAGCTCGCAGGAGCTCGACCGCCGTCACCGGAGGGCTGCGCGCACGGCGCGGGCCTGCGCGACCGCGAAGAAGACGCGTTCGGGTGTGGCCGGACTGGCAAAGGTGACGGCGGCAGGGCCGTGGCCGAAGGCGCGCCACCGCCTCGCGAATGGCCTCGCGAACCGAGATGGCGAGCATCAGCGGCGGCTCGCCCACCGCCTTGCTGCCGAAGACGACGTCGGGCTGCGTGGCGCGCTGCGAGCGTGTTCACCTCGAACACCTCCGGCAGCTCCGACCACGACGGCAGCTTGTAAGTGGAGGCGCCGCCCGTCGCCACGCGTCCCTGGTCGTCCCACAGCAGCTCCTCGATCGTCAGCCATCCCATGCCCTGGATGAAGCCGCCTTCGATCTGGCCGCGGTCGACCACCGGTGAAATCGAATCGCCCACGTCCTGCAGGATATCGGTTCTGAGCAGGCGGTGGTCGCCGGTGAAGCCGTCCACCTCCACTTCCGACACCGCGGCGCCGTAGGCGAAGTAGTGGAACGGCTTGCCGGTGCCCGTCGCCGCGTCGAAGTGGATGCCGGGCGTGCGGTAGTAGCCCTGGGCGAAGAGCGGCGTGCGCTGCATGTAGGCCGCCTCGCACACGGCGGCAAACGGCACGCGGCGGCCGCCGCCGCGACGCGGCGTCGTCCTCGAAGCGCACCTCCGACGCCTCGCACGCGAGCAGCCCGGCGGCCACGGGCCGCAGCCGCTCCCGCAGTTGTGCGCAGGCATCCAGCACCGCCGCGCCGTTCAGGTCGGTGCCCGCGGAGGCCGCCGTGGCCGAGGTGTTGGGCACCTTGTCGGTGCGCGTCGGCATCAGCCGCACGCGGTCGAGCGTCACGCCCAGGCTGTCGGCGGCGATCTGCTGAATCTTGGTGAACAGCCCCTGGCCCATTTCGGTGCCGCCGTGGTTCACCTGCACGCTGCCGTCGCGGTAGATCAGCACCAGCGCGCCGGCCTGGTTGAAGAACGCGGCCGTGAAGGAGATGCCGAACTTGACCGGCGTCATCGCCAGCCCGCGCTTGACGTGCGTGGAGCGGGCGTTGAACGCGGCCACGGCCTCGCGACGGTCGTCGAAGCGGCTGGTGTCCTTGAGCCGCGTCCAGATGTCGCTGATGCGCCCGGCCTGTTCGACCGGCTGGCCGTAATGCGTGGTGTCGCCGTCGCGGTAGAAGTTGCGCTCGCGGACGACGTGCGCCGGCAGCGACAGCTCCGCGGCGGCGCGCGCCAGGATCTCCTCGATGACCAGCATGCCCTGCGGGCCGCCGAAGCCGCGGAAGGCGGTCTGCGAGGTCTTGTGGGTGCGGCACACGCGGCCCACCGCGTCCACGGCGGGCAGGCGGTAGGCGTTGTCGCAATGGAAGAGCGCGCGCCACATGATCGCCTCGGACAGGTCCAGGCTCCAGCCGCCGTCCGAGAAGAGCGCCAGTGTCAGCGCCTGCAGCCGGCCGTCGCCCGACAGGCCCGCGCCGGTACCGCGCCAGGAACGGGTGCCGCTTGCCGGTGAGCACCATGTCGAGCGCGCGGGTGAGGCGCACGCGCACCGGCCGCCGCGTCTTCCACACGCCGAGCGCCGCCACCGCGGCCCAGGCGTTGGCCTGCACTTCCTTGCCGCCGAACGCGCCGCCCATGCGCAGGCACTCGGCCGTGACCGCGTGCTTGGGCACACCGAGGACGCGCGCGACGATCTCCTGCGTCTCGGAGGGATGCTGCGTGGACGACTGCACGGCGATGCCGCCGCTCTCGTCGAGCCAGGCGATCGCGCTCTGGGTTTCGAGATAGAAGTGCTCCTGCCCGCCGATCGCCAGTTCGCCGTCCACGCGGAGCGGGCTCGACCGCCAGGGCCGCCATGTCGCCGCGCGCCAGGCGCAGCGGCTCGGTGAGGAAGCTCCCGGCCTCGATGGCCTGCTCGATGGTGAGGATGGCGGGCAGCGGCTCGTAGGCCGCCTGCACGCGCGCGGCGCCCGCCCGCGCGGCGTCGAGGGTGTCGCCGAGCACCCACGCCACCGGCTGGCTGTGAAACATCACCTCGGTCGGGAAGATCGGCTCGTCGTGCCGGACCGGGCCCGAGTCGTTCTCGCCCGGGACATCGGCGCCGGTCAGCACGCTGACGACGCCCGGCGTCTCGAGCGCGGGCGCGGTGTCGAGCGCGGTCACGCGCGCGTGCGCGTGCGGCGCCAGCACCGGCCACGCGTGCAGAAGATTGGGAAAGCGCCCGGCGAGGTCGTCGGCGTAGAGCGCCCGCCCGGTCACGTGACCCTGCGCGCTCTCGTGCGGAACCGGCCGGCCCGCGGTGCTCATGCCCGCGACTCCTCGAAGAACTTCTCGACCAGGCTGCAGGCCACCTGCCTGCGGTAGGCTGCCGAGCCGCGCGCGTCGCTGATGGGCGTCAGCGTGCGCTCGAGCGCGCGCTGCACGCGCTCGACGGTCGACGCGGTCCACGGCTGACCGGTGGCGGCGTCTTCGGCCTCGACCGCGCGCACCGGCGTGGCCGCCACCCCGCCAAAGGCGAACCGCGCCCGCCGCACGCGCCCGCCCGGGTCGCGATCGAGGGCCATCGCGGCCGCGACCGTGCTGATGTCGTCGAGCCGGCGTTTGGCGACCTTGTAGAAGCGCAGATGCTGCGGGAACGGCTTGGGCGCTTCGATGGCAGTGACGATCTCGCCGGGCTCGAGCACGGTGCGCCGATAGCCGGTGAAGAAACCGGCGAGGGCGATGGCGCGGCGCCCTGTCGCGGCCGGCGGCGTGCACCACCGCATCGAGGGCCAGGAGCAGCGGTGCCGAGTCGCCGATCGGCGAGGCGGTGGCCAGGTTGCCGCCCAGCGTCGCGCGGTTGCGAATCGGCGGCGACGCGAAGAGCGCACACCAGTCGGCGAAGACCGGCGGCGCGTTCTGCCACCGGCGCTCGATGTCGGCGAGCGGCAGGGCGGCGCCAATCCGGATCGAGGCGGCATCGTCGGCGAGCTCGCGCAGCTCCTCGATGCCCTCGAGGCTCACGACGTGCGGCCACCGCGTACCGCGCAGGTTCGGCTTCGACGCCCAGGTCGGACCCCCCGGCGATGATGACCGCGTCCGGATGGCTGGCCAGCACCGCGAAGCACTCGTCCAGCGTGGACGGCCGCGAGAACCCGGGGAGGCGCACGGCGTCGAGCCGCGGCGGCGGCTGCGCCAGACGATCGAGCCATGCACCCGCCGGCGCCGGTCCGAGCGCGAGCGCGGCGTCGCGGATGGGACGATAGCCGGTGCACCGGCAGAGGTTGCCGCCCATCGCCAGAGGGTCGCATGGACCGACGCGGCCCGGCCGGTAGTGCTCGGCGAACAGGCTCACGACGAACCCCGGCGTGCAGTAGCCGCACTGCGACCCGCCCGCCGCGGCCATGGCCTGCTGCGCGCCGGTCAGCTCACCGGTCGTCGGCGAGCCCTTCGACGGTGTAGATCTCGTGCCCGGCAGCCTGCGGCACCGAGAGCAGGCAGCTGTTGGCGACGCGATACGCGCTGCCGGCGCCGTCGGGCGCCACCAGGATCACCGCGCACGCGCCGCATTCGCCTTCGGCGCAGCCTTCTTTCGCGCCGGTGAGGCCGTGCGCGCGCACGAAATCCAGCAGCGTGCGTGCCCGTGGAGGGAGCGTCCACGCGGACGGGGCGTCCGTTCAGGCGGAACTCGATGTAAGGAACGCCGTTCAGGCGTTCCGGTAGAGGGTGCGGGGAGGCGATCACGGCCATGCTGGCGCTCGATCTCAGCAAATGGTGCGCCACCACCGGCCGTCTGGCAACACCCGTCTGGCGGCGTTGCGTACACAGGGCTTCCACAGCTTTGTAGGTTTCCTGGACACGATCCACAACCCTGTGTCAGGCGCCCGGCCGCGAGGACGAAAATGCTCCACAAATCGACCCCTCCGGCGCGCCAATATACGGTCGTGGCGCTCGTCTTGCTACGCCCAGCACAGCCACGACCCGCCGGGCGTGGCCCACAGCCGTTCGCGAGCAGTCCGTGATGCACGTCCCGCGTCGCACCGAGACGTGGCGAGGCGCCCGGCTGGCAAGGCGCGACGAGTGAGAATACCGGGAGTATTTGAATGAGGAGCAACGCAGCCAGTCGGGATGCATCGCCCGTCGAATGCAGCGGGACGTGTATCACGGGCTGCTAGAGGAGGTATGCCCATGCGTCATGCGGTGCTTGCGTGGCTCGTCGTCGTTGCGGTGGCGATCGCCTCGCCCCTCGGTGCCCAGACCCAGATCACGACCGGCGTGATCCAGGGGACGGTGACGGATTCGACCGGAGCCGTGGTGCCCGGCGTCACCGTCGAGGCCGTCAACGTCGAGACCAACCTCACGCAGTCACGTACGACCGGCGACGACGGCCGATTCGTGTTCCTGCAGCTGCCGTCCGGCAGCTACCGGGTGACCTTCACGCTGGCCGGCTTCGGCACCGTGGTGCGTGACGGCATCGCCCTCACCGTTGGCCAGAGCGTGAACCTGACGCAGCAGCTCTCGGTGTCGAACCTCACGGAGATCGTGACCGTGAGCGGCACGCCGGTCGTCGAAACCACCCGCGCGGCGCAGGCCAGCACGCTGAACCAGCTGACCATCGAGAACACCCCCATCCTCGGCCGCAAGTTCGAAGACCTGCTGACGCTCACGCCCGGCGTCAGCGTGGTGCAGGGCGCCGATGGCGACGAGATCACGTTTGCCGGCCAGAAGGGCATCTTCAACAACATCAGCCTCGACGGCGGCGATTTCAACAACGGGTTCTTCGGCGAGCAGGTGGGCGGCCAGCGCGCGCCCATCGACATCACGCTCGACGCCGTCAAGGAGTTCCAGGTGATCGCCAGCGGCGCGCCCGCCGAATTCGGCCGCACGGCCGGCGGCGTCGTCAACGTGATCACCAAGTCGGGCGGCAACGAACCGCACGGCAGCGCCTTCTGGTTCCAGCGATTCGAGGGGCTGACCGGCGATCTCTCCGACGGCACCAAGCTCGAGGACTTTCATCGCGAGCAGTTCGGCGGCACCTTCGGCGGTCCGCTGAAGAAGGACAGCGCGTTCTTCTTCGGCGCCATCGAAGGCATCGCCGGCGACTTCCAGCGTCCCGGTCTCAGCGTGCCCATCGGCACGCCGTGCCCCGTGAGCGCGCCGACGCTGGGTGCCAACGAGGCGCTTGATCAACAGCTCACCCGACTGTCAGCGGGTGGCGCTGCTCAATTTCTTCCAGAGCCGGCTGGGACAGGACGAGGCGCAGCCGCTGCAGCATCCGATCAAGACCGTCGCCTTCCTGCTGAAGACCGACGTGAACGTGACCACCGCGAACCGCCTGTCGGTCTCGTACAACTTCAACCACTCGCGGAAGGAGAACGAGACCTTCGACGTGGCCACTTACGGCTCGTCGGCCAACGGCACCGAGGGCGACCCGGCCCGGATCAACCTGCTCAACGCCAACTTCTTCACCACCCTGGCGAGCAACGCCCTCAACGAAGCCCACTTCACCTACTCGCGCGAGACCCGCCCGCGCACCGCCAACCCGTCCAACCTGCTGGCCGACACCGGCATGGGCTTTGGGCCCACCTTCCGCTTCGGCAACCCGTTCTTCCTGCAGCCGGGCGTGGACGAGCTGATCTGGCGCACGCAGATCAAGAACAACGTGTCGATCGTGAAGGGCTCGCACACGATGAAGTTCGGCGGCGAGTGGATGCACACGCTGAACGATCAGGTGTTTCGCGGCTTCTTCACCGGCCGCTATCTCTTCGACAGCGTCACCGGCTTCCTCCGCTACGCGTCGCCCGCCGCGCCGGGCGGCTTCGGTCCCCGCGCGATTGGCTGCTCGAACGGCTCCTACGTGACGCTGCCGGCGTCGTGCCCGGCCGGGACGACCACGACGGGCGGTCCGCTCCTGCTCTATCTCCAGGGCGCCGGGCGCAGCGGGCTGGCCACCGACGCCGCGGGCGCGTCGGTGGTGAGCAACAACGAGTTCTCGCTCTTCGCCCAGGACCAGTGGCAGGCGACGCCCACCCTGTCGCTGCAGTACGGCCTGCGCTGGGACGCGCAGAAGATGCCCGAGACCGTGGACCCGCAGACGACCGCGTTTGCGGCGTTCCTGTCGAATCCGCTGTTTCCGTCCGATGGCACCATCCCGAGCCAGATGGGCATGATTCAGCCGCGCTTCGGTGCCACGTGGGACGTGTCGGGCCAAGGCAAGTCGGTGGTCCGCGCCACGGCCGGCATCTACTTCGCGCGCCAGAACATGCTGAGCCAGGTGGGCACGGTCACCACCAACGGCGTGCAGCAGCAGACCATCTTCGCCAACACCGACAACCTGCGGCAGTTCGGCGGCGATGCGCCGGTGTGGCCCGGCGTGGTGACGCCGATCCCGCTGCCCGAAGGGGTCGTTCCCGCTCTTCAGCGGCGTGCGGGTGTTCGACAAGGACTACAAGAACCCGCGCGTCTACACCTTCACGCTGGGCTACGAGCAGGAACTGGCCGCCAGCCTTTCCGCGTATGTGGACTACACCCACGCCGCCGGCCGCGAGCTGACGCGGTTCCTGAACTACAACCATGGGTCGGCGTCGCGCGCCGGTGACCGGCAGCACGTACGTCTACTCGGGCACGCCGTTCGGACCGCAGCTCGACGAGGTGATGGTGACGACGAGCCGCGGCAAGAGCGACTACGACGGCTTCACGGTCGGCCTGCGCAAGCGCTTCGCCAACGCCTACCAGTTCGAGGTGAACTACGTGCTGTCGCGCGACAAGGACGACGACTCGAACGAGCGCGATCCCTTCACCGATCGCAGCGTCAACATCTTCGACACTCTCGCTCGACTACGGCTACTCGGACCGCGACATCCGGCACAAGGTGAACGCCTTCGGCTACTTCGAGCTGCCGGCCGCGTTCAAGTTCGACACGCGGATTCAGGGGCGAACGGCGCAACCGCAGACGGCGAGTCCGCGTTTCCTGGACGGCGTCGATCGCGGGCGCAACAACGAGCGCAAGGACAACGAGTACTTCAGCCTCGACTGGCGGCTGTCGCGGCCGTTCAAGATGGGCTCGAAGGCGGAGATCGTGCCGACGATCGAGATGTTCAACACCTTCAACAACGCCAACAACATCAACCCGCTGTCGACGCCGGCGCTGTTCAACTTCGACGGGTTCCTGCGCACCGGCGTCGGCGACCCGCGGCAGGTGCAGCTGGCGGTGAAGGTGACGTTCTAGAAGACTCTTGTGGCTCAGGGCTCAAGGCTCAGGGCGAAAGGCACTTGCAAGGGTTTCTTGCTTGAGCCTTGAGCCTTGAGCCCGTTCAGTCCATCCGCACCAGGCCGCGCCGGGTCGCGATCTTCACGGCCTCGGTGCGGCTGGTCACACCCAGCTTTTCGAACAGGTGCCCGAGGTGCGTCTTCACGGTGCGCTCGGAGATGCCCAGGTCGGCGGCGATCTCCTTGTTGGCCTTGCCGTCGGCCATCAGCCGCAGCGCCGACAGCTCGCGCGGCGTGAGCTGGATGTGCGTGACCCGCTCGGCGAGCTTTGCGGCGGCGGCAGGCGCCAGATAGGTCTTGCCGCCGAGCACCGCGTGGACGCACGCGATCAGACTCGTCAGCCGAGATGTCCTTGAGGATGTAGGCCTTCGCGCCCGCCTGGAGCGCCCGGGCGATGTCCTCGTCGGCGTCGTAGGTCGTGAGCACGATCACCTTGGCCTGCGGGTCGATCTCGCGCAGGTGCCGGACCGCTTCGACGCCCTCCATCACCGGCATGCGCAGGTCGAGCAGCGTGATGTCGGGCCGGTGGACGCGAAACGCCTCCACCGCCTCGGCGCCGTTGGTGGCCTCGGCCACGACGTGCAGGTCGGGCTCCTGGTTGATGATGTTGGCGACGCCGGTCCGCAGCAGCGCGTGGTCGTCCACGAGCAGCACCTTGGCAACGGCGACGGCGGCGAGGGGTTCAATTTGCGGCATCGACTTTCACCGGAATGGAAAACGACGGCGGCTCCCACGCCAGCACCACCTCGGTGCCGGCGCGCGGAGCGGTCACGATGGTGAGCGACGCGCCGATCCGCTCGGCGCGCTCCTGCATGCTGGTCATGCCGAACCCGCGCGAGCGGAGCTCGCCGGCAATGCCGCGGCCGTCGTCCGCGACCGACAGCCGCAGGCCGATCGACCGTACCGCGGACGCGCTGACGGCGATCGCCTGACCGCGCGAGTGACGCACGGCGTTGGTGAGCGCTTCCTGCGCGATGCCGGCAATGTCGCGCTCCAGCCCGGGCACGGGCGGCAGCTCGTTGATGGTGAGCCGAATCGGGATCTCGGTGGTGCGCTGCGTGGTCGCGACGATGCGCTGCAGCGCGTCGGGCAGCGATTCCTCGCCGGTCTCGGCGGGACGGAGCGCGCCGACCGAGCGCCGCGCTTCCACCATGTGCGACCGCGCGAGGTCCACGGCGGTTTCGACCGCCGCGGCCACCTGGGGCGGCAGCGCGGGCGTCGAACGCTGCGCGGCCTGCAGCTGCATCAGGATCGCGGCGAAGCCCTGGGTCAGCGTGTCGTGGATGTCGCGCGCCAGCCGGTTGCGCTCCTCGAGCGCCGCCTGACGCCGCGCCTCGCGGCGGCTCTGCTCGGCGAGCCGATGCTGGTGGAGCGAGAGCGTCGCCTGCTTCGCGGTGGCCTCCAGGACGGCACGGCGCCACGTGGTCTCGCACGACGAACCATCGGCCGACGCCAGCGCAATCCATCCGAGGTTGTGCGTCGGCAGCGCCAGCGGAGCGACCTGGACCGCCGCGATGCCGTTGGCCTGCGTTGAACGCGCGCACGTTCTCGGGCAGCCGCTCGTCGCCCGCGAAGTACTCGACGGTGGTGTTCCAGCCGGCGGTGTAGGCGCGCAGGTGCTCCGCCATCGCGGCTCGGGGCAGCGCCGTGGCGTCCCATGCCGCAGCCTCGCGATCGTGGAAGCGGCCGTCCACGTAGGCCATCCAGGGCTCGCACCGGCCGTGCTCGTCGAGCAGCCACACGCCACAGGCGCGGCTCTCGCATTCCTCGACGACGCTCTTGATGAAGCCGCGGAAGAATCCTTCGATGTCGGTCTCGCTCACGAGCAGATCGAGTGCGAGCTGCACCACGTCGCTCTGGATACGGGACATGCAGTCGGCGCGGCGCTCCGACTGGATGGCCGCCGCCAACCGCTCCGCGAGCTCGTCCACGAGGGGTGAGCCCACTGCCGTTGAGCCGCTTCGGGTGTCGAGCATGTCTCAAATTATCCTGCCGCGCCGGGCCCGCCGTCGATTGGCCGGTGGACACATCTGTCCCTCATACCAATGGACGATGCCCGCCAGGCCTGAAAGCCCCAGCAAACCGCGGCCCTCCCGACCGATCTTCGCCTCGGTCCTCAGCCGAATTGTGGGAGGGCGGGTCGGCGCGCCACGATGCGGGCATGTCGATCACATCCCGGTTCGCCTCGTTCGCCGCGCTGTCCCTCCTCACCGCCACCTCTTTCACCCTGGCCGCCTGCGCGTCGCCCGCCGCCCAGGGAGCCCCCCCGCCGGCCCCGCCGGTGACCGCCGCGAAGGCCGTGGCCCGTGACGTCACCGAATGGAGCGAGTTCACCGGCCGCCTCGAAGCCGTGCACCACGTGGACGTGCGTCCGCGCGTATCGGGCCTGATCGCGTCGGTGCACTTCACCGAAGGCGCGGTCGTCCGCCGCGGCGACCTGCTCTTCCAGATCGACCCGCGCCCGTTCCAGGCCGAGGTCGATCGGTTGCGCGCGGATCTGGCGCGCGCCAAGGCCGCGTTCGCCCGCACCGCCGCCGAACGCGAGCGCGCCCGCCGGCTCTCGGCCGAGAACGCGATGTCGGCGGAGGAGCACGACCGCCGCGCGTCGTCGGCCGCCGAGGCCGAAGCGCAGGTGTCGGCGGTGGAGGCGGCGCTGCGGTCCGCCGAGCTGAACCTCGAGTTCACGCGGGTCATCGCGCCCATCGGCGGGCGCGTGGGCCGGGCCATCGTCACCGAGGGCAACCTGGTGTCGAGCGGGCCGGGTGAGGCCACGCTGCTCGCGACGCTCGTGTCGCTCGATCCCATCTACGCCTCGTTCGAGGTGGACGAGCAGTCCTTCCTCGCGTTCCAGCGCGCGGCGGCGGCGGCAGCGGGGCGGGCGCCGCGGTCGCGGGCCGGACCGGCGTCCGCATGGCGCTCGCCGGCGAGGCGGACTTCCCGCGCGAGGGGCGCCTGCAGTATCTCGACAACCAGCTCGACGCCGCGACGGGCACCATCCGTGTGCGCGCGGTGTTTCCCAACGCCGCCGGCGCGCTGACGCCGGGACTCTTCGTACGGCTGCGCATGAGCGGCGGCCCGCCGGTGCCGGCGGTGCTGGTGCAGGACCAGGCGATCGGCACCGACCTCGACAAGCGCTTCGTCTACGTCGTGGGCGAGGACGAGTCGATTGCCTACCGGCCGGTGACGCTCGGCCCGATCGTGGACGGCCTGCGCGTCGTCCGCAACGGCCTCGGCGCCGGCGAGCTCGTGCTCGTCAACGGTCTGCAGCGCGTGCGGCCCGGCGCCAAGGTGAAGGCGGCCCTGCAACCGATGGCGGCAGCGTCAGCGGAGCGTGCCCAGTGAGGTTCGCCAGATTCTTCATCGACCGCCCGATCTTCGCGGCGGTGCTCTCGCTCGTGATCACCGTCGCCGGCGCCCTGGCGCTCTTCCGGCTGCCGATCAGCGAGTACCCGAGCGTGGTGCCGCCGACCGTCGTGGTGCGCGGCATGTATCCCGGCGCCAACCCCAAGGTGATTGCCGAGACCGTGGCCTCGCCGCTCGAGCAGCAGATGAACGGCGTGGAGGACATGCTCTACATGACGTCGCAGTCCACGTCCGATGGCCGCATGGCGCTGACCATCACCTTCGCGCTCGGCACCAACCTCGACACCGCGCAGGTGCAGGTGCAGAACCGCGTGGCCCAGGCGCTGCCGCGGCTGCCGCAGGAAGTGCAGCGTATCGGCCTCACCACCGAGAAAGCGTCGCCCGACATCATGATGGCGGCGCATCTGGTGTCGCCGGACGAACGCTACGACATGCTCTACCTGTCGAACCTGGCGCACCTGCGGGTGAAGGACGAGCTGTCGCGCATCCCCGGAGTTGGCAACATCCAGATCTTCGGCGCCGGCGAATACAGCATGCGGGTGTGGCTCGATCCCGACAAGCTGGCCGCCCGCGAGCTGACGGCCACCGACGTGGTGCGCGCGATCCGCGAGCAGAACGTGCAGGTGGCCGCCGGCGTGCTCGGCGCGCCGCCGGCGCCCAGCGACACCACCTTCCAGCTCCTGATCAACGCGCAGGGCCGGCTGACCACCGAGGACGAGTTCCGCGACATCGTCGTGCGCGCGACGCCGTCGGGCCAGATCACCCGCGTGCGCGACGTGGGCCGGGTCGAGCTCGGCTCGAACATGTACGCGCTGCGCAGCACCCTCGACAACAAGCCGGCCGTCACCATCGGCATCTCGCAGCGCCCGGGGTCGAACGCAATCCAGGCGTCGTCCGACGTCCGGGCGCTGTTCGCGCGGCTGAAGAAGACGCTGCCCGAGGGTGTGGACTACCGGATCATCTACGACCCCACGGTCTACGTCCGCGACTCCATCCGCGCCGTGGTCATCACGCTGTTCGAGGCGATCGCGCTGGTCGTGGTCGTGGTGCTGCTCTTCCTGCAGACGTGGCGGGCGTCGATCATCCCGCTCGTCGCCGTCCCCGTCTCGCTGGTCGGCACCTTCGCGGTCATGCTGATCTCGGGCTTCTCGCTCAACACCCTGTCGCTCTTCGGCCTGGTGCTGGCGATTGGCATCGTGGTGGACGACGCCATCGTCGTGGTCGAGAACGTGGAGCGCCACATCGAGCACGGCCTCTCGCCGCGCGACGCCACCTACAAGGCGATGGAAGAAGTGTCCGGGCCCATCATCGCCATCGCCCTCGTGCTCGGCGCGGTGTTCATTCCGACCGCGTTCGTGAGCGGCCTCACCGGCCAGTTCTACCGGCAGTTCGCGCTGACCATCGCGATCTCCACCGTGATCTCGGCGTTCAATTCGCTGACGCTGAGCCCGGCGCTGGCGTCGCGGCTGCTGCGGCCGCGGGGCGCCGCGCCCGACCCGGTGCAGCGTGTGGCCGACCGCGTCTTCGGCCGCTTCTTCGGCGGGTTCAACCGGCTGTTCACCCGGGGGTCGGCGGGCTACGTCGTCGGGGTCAGCCGCCTCCTGCGGGTCAGCGCCGCGGTGGTGCTGCTGTACGGCGGCCTGCTCGCGTTGACGGCGTTCGGCTTCTCGAAGGTCCCGCAGGGATTCATCCCGGCGCAGGACAAGGACTATCTGGTCGCGTTCGCGCAATTGCCGGACGCGGCGGCGCTCGACCGCACCGACGCCGTGATTCGCCGCATGACGGAACTGGCGCTGAAGCACCCCGGCGTGCAGGGCGCGATTTCGTTTCCGGGTCTCTCGGTGAACGGCTTCGTCAACGCGCCGAACGTCGGGACCGCGTTCGTGGCGCTGAAGCCGGCCGACGAGCGGCGGTCGCCGGAGCTTTCGGCCAACGCCATCGTGGCGGACCTGAACGCACAGTTCGGGTCGATTCAGGAGGCGTTCGTCGCCATCTTCCCGCCGCCGCCCGTCCAGGGGCTGGGATCGATCGGTGGCTTCAAGCTGTACGTGGAGGATCGCGGCGGCAACGGCTTCGAAGAGCTGTACCGCCACACCCAGGGTGCGATCGGCGCCGGCTACCAGAACCCGGCGCTCGCCGGACTGCTGTCGAGTTTTCAGGTGAACGTCCCGCAGATCGACACCCACGTCGACCGCGAACGGGCCAAGACCTACGGCGTGGCGGTGACCGACGTATTCGAGACGCTGCAGGCCTACCTCGGCTCGGTCTACGTGAACGATTTCAACCGGTTCGGCCGCACCTACCAGGTGAACGTGCAGGCCGAGCAGGGATTCCGCCTGCAGCCCGAGCAGATCGGCCGGCTGAAGACGCGCAGCGCCAGCGGCGAGATGGTCCCGCTCGCGTCGCTGGTGTCGGTGTCGGAAGGCCACGGGCCCGATCAGGTGATGCACTACAACGGGTTCCCGGCGGCGGAGATCAATGGCGCTCCGGCGCCCGGCCACAGCTCGGGCCAGGCGCAGGAGGCGATTGCCGCCATCCTCGGAGAGCACCTTCCGAGCTCGATGACGTTCGAGTGGACGGAGCTCGCCTATCAGCAGGCGATCTCCGGCAACACGATGCTGCGTGATCTTCCCGCTCTGCGTGCTGCTCGTCTACGTGGTGCTGGCCGCGCAGTACGAGAGCTGGACGATGCCGCTCAGCGTGATCCTCATCGTGCCGCTCACGCTCCTGTCGGCGCTCGCCGGCGTGTGGCTCACCGGGGGCGACAGCAACGTCTTCACCCAGGTCAGCTTCCTGGTACTGGCGGCGCTCGCGTGCAAGAACGCCATCCTCATCGTCGAGTTCGCCAAGCAGCGCGAGCACGAGGGCGCGAGCCGCGTCGACGCGATTCTCGATGCCTGCCGCGTGCGGCTGCGGCCGGTGCTGATGACGTCGGTCGCCTTCGTCATGGGCGTCGTGCCGCTGGTGTTCGCGCACGGGGCCGGGGCCGAGATCCGGCAGGCCATGGGCATCGCGGTGTTCTCCGGGATGCTCGGCGTCACCGTCTTCGGCCTGATGATGACGCCGGTGTTCTTCGTGGTGATTGGATCGGCCGTCGAGTGGCTGACGCAGCGGCGGCCGGCGGACCGCGCGCCGCTCGCGCGCGTGGCCGCGGAGGAGCACTGACATGAACCGCTATGCGACTCAGACGACGTTCATCCTCATCGGCCTGTTCGTCGTGACGCTGTTGCTCTCGGGCTGTGCCGTGCGCAAGCCGTACGCCGCGCCGGTGACCGCGCCGGTCGCGCTCGCGCAGGCGGCGGCGCCCGGTTTCAGCGCGCAGGCCTACGACCCGCGCTGGTGGGGGCTGTTCGACGACCCGGTGCTCGAGCGGCTCGAGGCGGCGGCCCTGGCCGGCAACCTCGACATCCGCCAGGCGGTGGCGCGGGTCGAGCAAGCGCGGGCGATCTTCCGCGACGTCTCGCTCGACCAATACCCGGTGGCGGGCGTGGGCGCGTCGGTCGACGTGCGCGAGCAGGCCGTGCCGGGCTTCTCGAACGAACCGGTGCGCACCACGACCTATCGGGTGGGTTTCGAGGCCTTCTGGGAGATCGACCTGTTCGGCGGGATCCGATCGGCGGTGCGCTCGGCGCAGGCCGAAGCCGCAGAGCCTCGACGCGTCGCTCGACGACGTCCGGGTCGTCGTGGCGGCCGACGTCGCCCGCAACTATTTCGACCTGCGCGGGTTGCAACAGCAGCTCGCGGTGGCCGAGCGCAGCCTGACCAATCAGCGGGAGGCGCTCCGGCTCAGCGGCGTGCGCCGGGATGCCGGCGTGGGCGAGGAACAGGACGTCGCGAGCGCGGCCGCGAGCGTCGCGGCCGTGGAAGCCAGCATCCCGCCCCTGCGCGCGGCGCTGGCGGCGCAGCGTCACCGGCTCGCCGTGCTGATTGGCGTGCGGCCTGGCGATCTGGCCGAGGATCTCGCGCCCCGCGCCTACGCGCCGCTGCTGACGGCGCTGCCGCTCGGCGAGACCGGCACGTTGCTGCGGCGCCGGCCGGACGTGCGGGCCGCCGAACGGCGTCTCGCCGCCGCGACGGCGCGCGAAGGCATTGCCGCCGCGGACCTGTATCCGCGGGTGTCGATTTCGGGCGTGCTCGGCCTGCTGGCCGGGCGCGGGAACCTGTTCGGCCGCGCTGCCTCACGTCAGTGGGCGGTCGCGCCCGCTTTGAGCTGGGTGGGCTCGGACCTGGGCAGCGCACGCGCGCGGCTGCGCGGGAGCGAGGCCGCGACCCGCGAGGTGCTGGCGCGCTACGAGCAGACGGTGCTGCGGGCGATCGAGGAGACGGAGAACGCGCTCGTCGCCTACAGCGAAGAGCAGGCCCGTTTGGAGCGGTTGATGGAGCAGGCGCGGCAGAGCGCGCGGTCGGCTGACCTCGCGCGGGTCCGTTACCGGGAAGGGCTGACCGACTTCCTTGACCTGCTCGATGCCGAACGGACCCAACTCTCGGCCGAGAGTGCGGTCGCGCAGGTGGAGGCCGGCGTGTTCGTCAGCGTGGTGGGCGTCTACCGGGCCCTCGGCGGCGCTGCGCGCACCCTGAACGTCACGCCGCGCCGGCCGGCGCGGGCAGGTGTCGACGCCCTGCCCGCGCCCGCCGCGATTTACCGCGTGCGGCTCTGGTCGCCGACGTTCTGCGGACCCTGGCCCTGGTTCTGGCTCTCGTAGGCGCTGCGATCGCGATTCACGCGATCCTTATCGAAGCGCTCGCCTTCGGCCGGTTCAGGATCGTTCTGCGCCGCGTTCCGCTGGTCGCGGTCCTGATTCCCCGGGTTCTTCTGTCCGCGGTGCATGTCTTTCTGTCGTTTCTGATCGGTCATCACAGACCTCCCCTGTGTCCGCACCCGAGCGGACGAGCGCCGCCGGCTGAACGGTGTGGCCAGCGGCATACCCTGAACAACGCAAACGATGTGCCCCGCCAGCAGATGAGCGCGGCATCGATCGCGCCGGCTGTTACGCGGATCGAGCGGGGGAGCCATTTTTGCAGCCTCGGAACGATGTGAGGCGAAACCGACTCGTCCCCATGATCGTGATGCTCATCCTTGGATGCGCTCAGCCGGAGGTGCAAGCCGAGCCCATTCCGGTCCGTTACACCGAGGGACTGATCCACGGCTTCCTGATCCTCCGCGCCCATGACGGTCACGCGGTCGCCGATGGCGACCTCCTGCAGTCGGCGAGCGGCAGCCGCGTGACCACGCGGCTGACGTTTCGATTCCGCGACGGATCGGTGCACGACGAGACCGCGATCTACACGCAGCAGGGGCGGTTCCGGCTGGTGAGCTACCGTCTCCAGCAGAGGGGCCCGGCGTTTCCCCGCGCGCTCGAGATGTCGATCGATGCCACGACCGGACAGGTGGACGTGATCCATTCCGACGACGACGGCGAGCGCAGGACGGAATCCGAGCGAATGGAACTGCCCGACGACCTCGCCAACGGCATGGTGTCGACGCTGCTGAAGAACGTGCGGCCCGAGGCGCTGCCGCGCTCGCTGTCGTACGTGGCGGCAACGCCGAAGCCGCGACTGGTGAAGCTGGAACTCGCGACGGCGCCGAAGGACCGGTTTGCGACCGGAGGCCGGGGGCGGCTGGCCACGCACTACATCGTGAAGGTGGACATCGGAGGCCTGGCCGGCGTCATCGCTCCGCTCATCGGCAAGCAGCCGCCCGATGTGCACGTATGGATCCTTGGCGGCGCCGCGCCGGCGTTCGTGAGGGCAGAGCAGACGCTCTCTCTCGGCGGTCCGATCTACCGCATCGAGTTGACGAGCCCGACGTGGCCACGGCCAGCCCCCGCCCCGCAGCGATAGTGGCCGGCCGCTTGCTTTCCTTGCGAGTGACGGGCTTTCACGGAGGTGTGAGATGGATGTGAGGAACCTCGTCGCTATCGGGACGCTCGTTCTGGGATTCGCCGGCGCGGCCTGTAACCGCTCGACGGCGACGACGTCCGAGTCCCCGCGCGACCCGGCTGTGGAGCGCGCGGCAGCAGAGCAGAAGGAACGCACGGACGAGGTCTCCCGCCTCAGCCAGCGCGTAGCCGAGATTGAACGCGAGTATTCAGAGAAGAACGCCGAGGTGGCAAGCGGAGCCAAGACCGCCACGACGGCTCTTCGCGAAGAAGTGAAGGAAGACGTCGAGAACGTCAAGGCGGCTGTCGCCAACCTCGGTACGACGACACCGGATAACTGGTGGGAACGTCACGAAGAGGCGCTGCGGCGCACGGCAGACGACATCGAGGCGGACGTGAAGCAGCTGGCGCGGCAGTTCACGCCTCCGGTCCGGCCGGCCCCGGCCGACGTCGAGGGCAATGCGCCGTTCACCTCGAGGCGTGACGCGTTCGTGGCCGACTTGCGGGCGCGCGTCGAGGCCTTCGACGCGGCGCTGGACAAGGTGAAGGCAAGCGGGCCGCGAGAGACCGAGCTCGACGACACGCGGGCACGCGTGAAGAAGCTCGGCGAGGATCTCGATCGCCTGGCGTCGGCGTCGGCGGACGACTGGTGGAACGTGACCCGCGCCCGGGTGACCGACTACGTGGACCGCGTCGAAGCGTCGATCAAGCGGCTCGACGACAACAAGCCCCGGTCCTGACCGGCGCCGCGAGCCGTTTGTCGCCCGGCATGTGGCCGGCCGCGGGCCGGTCTAGAGGCCGGCCCGTGCGGCGGCTGACGCCGGCTTGGCGAGATAGCCCGCCAGGTGGTCGATCACGTCGCGCGCATCGTCCTCGGCGCCGTGAATGAAGGTGGACTTGCGGCGGCGCAACACCGGCAGGCCGAGCGCATACATGCCGGGGCTCGCCACCACGCCGCCCTCGTGTTCGCAGATGGCCCTTCTCGTCCACCACCGGCACGTGCAGCCAGCTGTAGTCGGGCCGGAAGCCGGTGGCCCACACGATCGATCGGATCCGGCCGTTGCGCAGATCGAGCTGGAGCGGCGACGCATCCGGCACGCGCGTCGGCTCGAACCGTTCCGGCGGCGCGACGTCGGCGTCGCGCCCATCGGCACGGGCCCAGGCGTCGAACGTGTCGAGCAGCCGCTCCATCTTGAGATCGGCCAGCGCGAACAGGTTGCGCAGCCCGCCCGAGAAGAGCGCGCGCCCGTCGCGCACCGCCGGCAAGCCGGCCGACGATCTGCACGCCCATGGCGCCGAGCGTGTTGAGATCGAGCGTCGCGCGCTGGGGCGTGCCCACGAGCTGCGGCGACGGCAGGCGGCGCGCACGCGTCAGGTCGTCGATCTCGTCGTAGCGCTGGTTCCACACGCCCGAGCGGTCCATCCACCACAGCACGTCGCGGCCGCGATACAGGCGGGGCAGGCGCACGTGCTCGCCGACCGACAGCGTGACGGGACGGCCGGACTGGTGGATTTCCGCGGCGAGCTGCAGCCCGGTGGCGGACGGGCCGACGACGAGCACGCCGCCCTCGGGCAGCTGGCCGGGGTGGCGATAGTCGAACGCGGTGGTCTGTGCGATGCCGGCCGGCACCGCGGCCCGCACGGACGGCACGCTGGCACGATTGCAGGCGCCGCTGGCGATGACGACGCAGCGGCAGTCGAACTCGCCCTGGCTGGTTGCCACGTGATAGCCCGTGCCGGTGCGCGACACGGTGGTCACCGCCGTGCGGGTGCGGACCGGTGCCTGCGAGACGGCGGCGAAGCGCGCGATGAAGTCCGCCACTTCGCCGGCGGTCATGTAGCCGTCGGGATCGGGGCCGTCGTAGTGATGACCGGGAAGGCGGCTCTGCCAGTTGGGCGTGAGCAGACGCAGCGAGTCCCACCGCTCGCGCCGCCACGAGTTGGCCACCTCGCCACGCTCGAGCACGACGTGATCGATCGATCGGCTGGTGAGAAAGCGCGAGGCGGCGAGGCCGGCATGGCCGGCCCCGATCACAACGGCGGTGATGCGTTCGATGGGAATGCCTCGGGGCGGCCTGAAGACCGCCCGTTCGATGCGTTGGTGATGGTCAGGCGATTTCGACGGTGACGTTCACCGGGTTGGTGATGACGTCGTAGACCGCCGAGCGCTTCTGCGACTGTGCCACGATCGCCTCGATCTCCTTGCGCGGAGCGTCGGCGTCGATCTTGAAGGTCACCTTGATGTCGTCGTAGCCGTTGCGGACATCGCTGTCCATGCCGAGGATGCCGCGGATGTCCATCTTGCCTTCGAGCTGCGACTCCACCGAGTTGAGCTGCACGCCGCGATTCTGGGCCACGGCGGCGATGCCGGCCGTGAGGCAGCTGGCGAGACCGACGAGGACGTATTCGATGGGGGTGATCCCCCGGTCTTCGGCGGCGAAGACCTCCGGGTGGTCGGCCTCGAACGACGTCTCCGTCTTGTGCGACTGCTCCTGGCCGAGGCCGAAGAAGCCTTTGAGGTTGGTCTTGCTGTAGGTGCCGGTCTGCCACTTGCAGGAGGCCCGCCACGTGAACTGGGTCGCCTCGGGGGCGCCCTTCAACGCCTCGCGCGCGTCGAGCAGCGCCTGGACGTTCACTCCGTTGTTCGCCAATGCCATAGCCATCGTGATTTCTCCCGAGGGCGGTCTGAAAGACGGCCCTCTACCTGCCGTACTGCCGGCAATCCGAAAGTGCCATCAGGGGGATACGCGTCGTTTCGACGCGAATGCCGCAACCTGCAAAAACCCGCCAGATTCGGGGCGTACTGCTCTGGCCGGACGCGAAAGGCCCGGATCATATAACGACGCGCTCACGCCTGCTCAACCGGCGCTATGATCGCGCGCATATGGCCACTTCGGCGCCGAGAACCGCCGCGGGCTCGGCGGGTGTCGTCGAGACACAGTTCGTCGATCTGCCGAAGCCACTCCAGCTCGAGTGTGGCCGCTCCCTGCACCCGGTCCGGGTCGCCTACGAAACCTACGGCACGCTCGCGCCGGCCCGCGACAACGTCATCCTGGTCTGCCACGCCTTGAGCGGCGATGCGCATGCCGCCGGCGTCTCGAAGACGCCGCCGCCCGAGAGCACGCGCGACGGATTCGGCGCCGCCGAGCGCGACCAGGCCACGCCCAAGGGGCTCGGCTGGTGGGACGGGATGATTGGGCCGGGCAAGGCGTTCGACACCGACCGGTTCTTCGTCGTGTCGACCAATCTGCTCGGCGGCTGCCGCGGGACCACGGGGCCCTCGTCGATCAACCCGGCCACCGGCACGCCGTACGGGTCGGACTTTCCGGTGATCACGGTCGCCGACATGGTGCGCACCGAACGGGCGGTGCTCGACGAGCTCGGCATCGACCGGCTGGCGGCGGTGGCCGGCGGGTCGCTCGGGGGGATGCAGGCGTTCGAGTGGGCGATCCTCTATCCCGACCAGGTGGATGCCGTCGTCGCGATCGCCAGCACCCATGCCATCCGGCCGCAAGGCGTGGCGTGGAACGCCATCGCCCGCAACGCGATCATGGCCGACCCGGCGTGGCAGGGCGGCCACTACTACGGCACCGGACGGAAGCCGGACGCGGGCATGGCCGTGGCGCGCATGGTGGGCCACGTGACGTATCTCTCGGCGCAGTCGATTGGCGACAAGTTCGGCCGGCGGCTGCAGTTTGCCACCGACGTCCGCTACACCGTGACGGAGCCGGAGTTCGAGGTCGAGAACTACCTGCGCCATCAGGGTGAGAGCTTCGTCAAGCGCTTCGACGCCAACACCTATCTCTACACCTCGCGGGCGCTCACCTATTTCGACCTGGCGCGCCAGTACGGCAACGGCAGCCTCGCCGCCGCGCTGCGCAGCGTGCGCGCGCGGATGCTGCTCATCGCGTTCAGCTCGGACTGGCTGTACCCGCCGATCGGCTCCGAGGAGATGGCGGAGGCACTGCGCGCGCTCGGCAAGGAGGTGGAGCTCCACGTGATTGACGCGCCCTACGGCCACGACTGCTTCCTGCTCGAAGAGGCGCGGCAGACGCCGATGATCCAGTCGTTCCTGGCCCGCCAGCCGATCTGAGGAGACCGAGACCTGATGGACCCAACGCGCCGCAGCGAGGAACAGCCTCGCCAATTCGGCTTCGACACGCGGCAGGTGCACGCCGGCCAGCGCCCCGACCCGAATACCGGCGCGCGTGCGGTGCCGATCTTCCAGACCACGAGCTACGTGTTCGAGGACCCGGAGTCGGCGGCCGCGTATTTCAACCTGCAGGAGTTCGGCAACACCTACTCGCGCATCATGAACCCCACGGTGGCCGTGTTCGAGGAGCGCATGGCCAACCTCGAGGGCGGCAGCGGCGCGGTGGCGTTTGCCAGCGGCATTGCGGCGCAGGCGGCGGCGCTGTTCACGCTGCTGCAGCCGGGCGATCACGTGGTGTCGTCGTCCGCGCTCTACGGCGGCACGGTCAACCAGTTCAAGCACCTGCTGCGCAAGATGAACGTGGCGCTCACGTGGGTGGATCCCGACGATCCCGGCGCGTGGCGGGCGGCCCTCCGCGACAACACCAAAGCGTTCTACGGCGAGACCATCGGCAACCCGGGCGGCAACGTGCTCGACATCGAGACGATCGCCGGCGATCGCACACGAGCGCGGCGTGCCGCTGATCGTCGACAACACGTTCGCGACGCCGTATCTGTGCCGGCCGATGGAGTGGGGCGCCGACATCGTCGTGCACTCGGCGACGAAGTTCATCGGCGGACACGGCACCAGCATCGGCGGCGTGGTCGTGGACTCGGGGACCTTCAACTGGTCGAACGGCCGCTTCCCGGTGGTCGCCGAGCCGTCGCCGGCGTATCACGGGCTGCAGTTCCACGAGACGTTCGGTATCTACGGCTACCTGATGAAGCTGCGCGCCGAGACCCTGCGCGACCTCGGGGCGGCGATGAGCCCGTTCAACGCGTTCCTGTTCCTGCAGGGGCTCGAGACGCTGTCGCTGCGGATGGCGCGCCACGTCGAGAACAGCCGCGCGGTGGCGGCGTTCCTGGCGTCGCAGGAGCAGGCGTCGAACGTCACCTACCCCGGCCTGCCCACCAGCCGGTATCGCGCGCTCGTGGACAAGTACCTGCCGCGCGGCGCCGGTGCGGTGTTCTCGTTCGACCTGCGTGGCGGCCGTGCGGCGGGGCAGGACTTCATCCGCGGCGTCACGCTGTGGTCGCACCTGGCCAACGTCGGCGACTCGAAGAGCCTGATCATCCATCCGGCCAGCACCACGCACCGGCAGTTGAACGACGACGAGCTGCGCGCCGCCGGCGTGGGCCCGGGCACGATCCGGCTGTCGGTCGGCACCGAGTCGGTGGACGATCTGATCTGGGATCTCGAGCAGGGCTTTGCGCGGGCCGCGGCTGCCGCGGCGACGGAGGCGGCGGTATGAGCGCGCCGGCCGGCCCGGCCGCCTTCGACCTCGCCCGCTATCAGGATCCGCTGACGATCCAGCGCGTGCTCTACGCCGCGAAGACGGTGGCGGTCGTCGGCCTTTCGCCGAACGAGCTGCGCGCCAGCTACTTCGTCGGCTACTACCTGCGGCGTCACGGCTACACGGTGATTCCGGTGAACCCCAAGGAAGCGGAAATCCTCGGTCAGAAGAGCTACAAGAGCCTGAGCGACGTGCCGGGCCCGATTGACATCGTCAACGTCTTCCGCGCGCCGGACGCGCTGCCGGGGATTGCCGCCGACGCCGTCGCGGTCGGGGCCGGCAACCTGTGGTGCCAGTTCGGCGTGATCAACGCCGAGGGCGCCCGGATCGCCGAAGCCGCCGGGCTGTCGGTGGTGATGGACCGCTGCATCAAGGTCGAGCACGCGCGCTACGTCGGCCGCATGCACTGGCTCGGCTTCAACACCCAGCGCATCACGTCCGTCCGCGGCGGGCTGCAGTAGCGGGGCGCCGTTTCGTCCATCGAAACGTTTCATCCGCTTCGCTGCGTCGTCACGACGGGCTTCGATACTCATCTGATGTTGTCCATGGTGAGGAGACCCGACATGATCCGACGTCCCAATGCCGGCCGCCGCCCGCGGCTGGCGGCGTTCCTGGTTCTGGCCCTGCTGCTGGCGGCGTCAAATGCGCCCCGCGCCGTATCGTCCGACGTCGTGATCAGTCAGGTGTACGGTGCGGGCGGCAATTCCGGCGCCGTGCTGCGGAACGACTTCGTCGAGCTGTTCAATCGCGGCACTGCAGCCGTCTCGCTCGCGGACCTGTCGATCCAGTACCGCGAGCGCGACCGGCACCGGGCACTTCAGCATGAACGGGATCACTGTCCTTGTCCGGCATGCTGGCGCCTGGCCGGTACTACCTCGTCCAGCTCGCATCGGGCGGGGCGAACGGGTCGCCGCTGCCCGTCGTCGCTGACGTCTCGACGACCGCGACGAACATGGCGGCGGGCGCCGGCAAGGTGGTGCTGGTCAGAGGGACGACTGGGCTGGCCTGCAACGGGTTCTCCACGCCGTGCTCCGACGAGCAGCTCGCGACCATCGTGGACCTGTTCGGATGGGGGACGGCAAACTTCTTCGAAGGCTCGGTGGGGCCGGGCACCTCGATCACGACTGCGGCCTTTCGCGTGCAGGGCGGCTGCACCGATCTCGACAACAACGGGCTGGATTTCGTGGCGGCCGCCCCGAGCCCGCGCAACACCGCGTCGGCTCCTGCGCCCTGCGGCGTGGTGGACGTGCCGCCGTCGCTGTCGAGCACGACGCCGGCCAGCGGCGAGGCCAACGTCGCGCTGGCCGCCTCGCTGACGGCCACGTTCAGTGAGCCGGTGAGCCCCGGCGCCGCGGCGTTCCAGTTGTCCTGCTCGACGCAGCGGCGTCCACCCGCTGGCCGTCACCGGCGGGCCCGTGACGTTCACGCTCGATCCCGCCAGCGATTTCACCTCGAGTGAGACCTGCACGCTGACGGTTGCCGGTGCCGAGGTGGTGGATCAGGACGGCGTGGCCAACGCGATGGCCGGCAATGCGGTGATCACCTTCAGCACAGTCGAGGTCTGCGGCGAGCCGTCGACGCGCATTCACACGATTCAGAGCAACGGGCTCGTGAGCCTGCTGACTGGCAGCTCTCAGGTGATCGAGGGCGTGGTCACGAGCGATCTGCAGGGGCCCGGCCAGTTCGGTGGCTACTTCGTGCAGCAGGAGGACGCGCTCGCCGACGGCGATCCCGCCACCTCCGAAGGTCTCTTCGTCTTCAACACGAGCGTGCCGGTCGCCGTCGGCGACAAGGTGCGCGTGCGCGGCACGGTGGTGGAGTTCGGCAACGCGGGCGCAACGCTCACGGAGCTGTCGTCGGTGACCACCGCGCTGGTCTGCGCCTCGGCGCAACCGCTGCCGGACGCCTCCGTGCTCGACCTGCCCGTGGCCGTCGTTCGAGGACTTCGAGCGCTACGAGGGCATGCGCGTCACGCTGCCCCAGGCGCTCACCGTCAGCGAAACCTTCGCGCTCGCCCGCTTCGGCGAGCTGGTGCTCTCGTCGGGCGGCCGGCTGCCGCAGCCGACCAACGTCGCCGCGCCGGGCGCCGCCGCCCTGGCGCAGCAGGCGGAGAACGATCGCAACCGCATCGTCCTCGACGACACCAACAATCAGCAGAACATCGACCCGACGCGCTATCCCGCCGGAGGGCTCAGCGCCTCGAATACGCGTGCGCGTCGGGGACCGCGTGACCGGCGTCGCCGGCATCCTCGAGCAGCGCTTCGGTGCCTACCGCATCCAGCCGGACGGCGTCGTCTCGATCGACGCCATCGAATCTGCGCCCGATGCCGCCCGCTTTTGCGGACGGCACGCTCCGCGTGGCGAGCTTCAACGTGCTCAACTACTTCAACGGCGACGGGCGAGGCGGCGGGTTTCCCACGGCGCGCGGCGCCACGACGCCGGCGGAGTTCGAACGGCAGCGCGCCAAGACGATTGCGGCGCTGGCCGCGCTCGACGCGGACGTCGTCGGCCTGATGGAGATCGAGAACGACGCCACCGGCTCGAGCGCCGTCGAGGATCTGGTGGCGGGCCTCAATGCGGCCACCGCGCCGGGCACGTACGCCTTCATCGCCACCGGTGTCGTCGGCACCGACGAGATCCGTGTGGCCCTGATCTACAAGCCCGCGGTGGTGACGCCCTTCAACCAGTTCGCGATTCTGGACTCGTCGGTCGATCCCGAGTTCCTCGACACCAAGAACCGCCCGGCGCTGGCGCAGACCTTTACGCAGAACAGCAACGGCAAGAAGCTCACCGTGGTGGTGAACCACTTGAAGTCGAAGGGATCGGACTGCAACGACGTGTCGGACCCCGATACGGGCGACGGCCAGGGCCATTGCAACGTGACACGGACGCGGGCGGCGGCGGCGCTGGTGCGCTGGCTGGCAGGGGACCCGACCGGTGCTGGGGATCCCGACGTCCTGCTCATCGGCGACATGAATTCCTACGCCAAGGAGGATCCCATCGCCGAGATTCTCGGCGGAGGCTACGACGACCTCATTGCCCGGCGCATTGGATCCGGCGCCTACTCCTACGTGTTCGCCGGGCAGTCGGGCTACCTCGATCACGCGCTCGCCAGCGCGGTGCTCACGCCGCGGGTGACCGGCGTCCGCGAGTGGGACTGAGACCACGTTTTTCCTGCTCCGCAAGGTGGCCGCGAAGTAGCCGCGGCCAGTTGGCAGTGAACCGAACATGTGCTATCTCAAATCCCCAGGAGGATTTTCGAAGGAGGTCAGTCACATGTTCGGTTTCACGCTCCGCGCGCTCGTCGCGCTGCTCGTGCTGGCCGGTCCGGTCAGCGCCCAGGCTCCGGGGACGGCACGCCCGGCTGAAGAGGATGTCTCGAGCACCAACCGCACGGTGTTTCCCGCCTCGCTGGCGGGGCGATGGACGTCGGCGCCGCTCGAGCTGGCGCTCACCAGCGAGTTCCATCGGTCGGTCTACGGCGCCGGCGCCAGCTCGGTGCGATCGGTCACCATGACGATCCAGCCCTCCGGCGAGGGCGTCTTCACCGTGACCAGCCGCGTTCGCGACCGCGGCGGCCGCGTCGTCCCCGGCACGCAAGAGATCGAGGAGGTGCGGTTCTCGGTCGGCGATCTGGTCGAACAGCCGGGACGGCAGCCGCACTACAGCAGCCGCATCATCAAAGCCGAGCGGCGCTTTGCCGACGATCCGTCGTCGGCCTTCGCGCGCGACGGCGTCAAGCTCGCGCTTTACGTCCCCGACGGCAAGTCGGGCACGATCGAAGTGCGGTTCGATACGCCGGAAGGCACCGGTTCGTTCTGGGAAACGGTGCGGCGCACGGCTGCGCTCGATCGGGCGGCCAGCCGCGCTCCTGATCGCCCGAGCACGAGGGCGGGCCGAAGGGCCCGCCCCGTCTCGCGCGCGCGGTTCAGGATCTGAGGCCGAGCGGGCGCCCGTCGAGCCGGCGGACGCGTGCGGCCCGCGCCGCGAACATCGCCCAGGCGAAGAGCGCCGCGCAGGCGAGCGCGCTCACGAAGTACCACGCCATGTCGGGCACGCCGACGATGACGATGACGACGGCGCCGACCGCGAACATCAGTCCGGCTGCGTCGCCCCCGACGGGAATGCGCGACAGGTTGATCTCCGGCACCCGGGTACGCCCGCCGTCGGGCAGCACGCTCGGATGGCGGGTGTGCCAGCGCCGGATCAGCACGGCCACGCCCGCGCCGGCGACGGCGCTGGCGACGATGAACGCTTTGAAGAAGAGCCAGCTGGCGGCCACGAGCAGGACCACCAGGAGCACCAGGAACCCGGCGCCTTTCACGTCCATCGCAGCGGGCTCGAGGGGCCGTTCGGGTGTGGAGGCTTGCGTGGCTGTGCGGGTCATGACGCCACCTCGCTTTCGCGCGCCGTGCGTTGCCGTCTGACGCGGCGGGCTGAAGCCCGCCCTGACTTCTGACGTATTGTACTACGTCATTAATACAAGTCAAGTTCCGCGCCCAGCCGGGCGGCCATTCGCTCAGCCGTGCTGCCACTCCCGCAGCTGCTTCGACAGCAGACCGATCACACCGACGACGAGCAGGGTGGCCGCGCCGCCGAAGACGACCGACGGCACCGTGCCGAGCCACTGGGCCGCGATGCCCGACTCCACCGCGCCCCACTGGTTCGAGCACGAGATGAACAGCGAGTTGACCGCGGCCACGCGCCCGCGGAGCGCGTCCGGTGTGCGCATCTGCACCAGCGAAATCCGCAGCACGACACTGACGGCATCGAAAACGCCGGTCAGGAAGAGCATCGCGAACGAGAGCCACGCCGCGGTCGCAAGCCCGAAGCCGATGGTCGCGACGCCGAACATCGCCACCGAGGCGAGCAGCACCAGGCCGCCGTCTCTCGTCACCCCGTGATGCGCCAGCCACACCGACATCAGGCCGGCGCCGATGGCCGGCGCGGCGCGCAGCCAGCCGAGGCCCGAAGGGCCCACCTGCAGGATGTCGGTGGCGAAGATGGGGAGCAGCGCCACCGCGCCGCCGAAGAACACGGCCAGCAGGTCGAGGCTCATCGCGCTCAGAATCAGCTTGTCGCGCCACACGAAGCGCAGGCCTTCGAGCGTGCGTGCGCCACCCTGCCGGCTCGCCCGGCACGCGCTCGGGCCGCGGCACGCGCAGCGCCGCGAAGCATCCCACGGCGGCGACCGAGAGCGCGGCCTGCAGCAGATACACGCTCTCGCTGCCGGAGACCGCCAGCAGCACGCCGCCGATCGCCGGCCCGCCCACGGTCGCGAACTCGCGGCCGGTGCCCGACCACGAGATGGCGTTCGTCAACAGCGCCGGCGGCACCGTCTGGGGCAGCAGCGCCGAATTGGCCGGCCACTGAAAGGCGCGGGCGCTGGCGCTGAGGAAGAGCGCCGAGTAGATGGCGGTCACGCCGCGGTGCTCGCCGGCCGCGGCGAGGGCGAAGCCGAGAATGGCGACGACGATCTGCGTGGAGACGGCGATCAGCCGCCGGTCGTGCCGGTCGGCCATGTGGCCGGCCGCGAACGTGAAGAGGAACACCGGGATGATCTGCACCAGCCCGACGTTGCCGAGCACGACCGGCGACCGGGTCGCCTGATACAGATCCCAGCCCACCACCACGCCCAGCATCTGGGCGGCCAGGTTCGAGAGCGTGGTGCCGGCGAGGAGGAAGCGGTAGTTGCGCGATGCGAAGCTGCCGTAGGCCACGAGCAGCTTCATCTTCGCCCATCGCGGGCAATGGTCCTAGCGCCCCTGCGCGGCCGCCTCCGCCTGCACGGTCTGCGCGGACTTCGAACGGGAGAAGTGCCGCGTCTTGATGCGCCATCCTTCGGCGGTGCGCACGTAGACGTCTTCGTAATGGCCGCCCATGTTCACCGAGGTTGGCTTGCCGTCGCGCGCGATGTCGATGACCAGCAGATAGACCTTGCCGCGCGCCCCCTCGGGTGCCGCCTCGATCGCGTGGTTCGAGTTGAAGTGGCGCACGTAGTTGGGCCCGCCGCCGGGTACCGCGAAGGTCCGCAGCTGCGCGCGGCCCTTGGCGTCGAACGGTTTCCCGCCCGGCACCGCCGGCGGTCCGTGAAACTCGCCGTCTTCGGTGAACACGTTGGCGTAGAGCCAGCCGTCGTCGGCGCCGGTGTCGAGTCCGTAGGCGTACTGCGTGGCGAGGGCGCGGATGTCGAGATAGTCCTGTGCCGTCAGCGGTCCCGCCTTCGGCGCCGGGGTGGCAGGCGAGGCCGCGGGTGCCGGCCGCGTCGAGGCCGCGGCAGGCTGCGCCGGCGGGCGCGCTGCCGACGCACTCGGGATGAACTGCCGCCGCTTGAAGCGCCAGCCCTGCGGCGTTTTCACGTACTGGTCTTCGTAGTGCCCGCCGACAGTGGAAAAGTTGCCGCCCGGCTGAGCGTTCTCGCCGATGTTCACGAGCACCATGTACTGCGTGCCGGTGGCGCCTCCCGGGGCCGGCGTGATCACGTGGTTCATGATGAAGTGCGCGACGCCATTCGCCGGCTTGCGGCCGTCCACGAATCCCAGCCGTCCGAGTTCGGCCAGCGCCTCGCGGCCGCGGGTGGTGCCGCGGCTGCCGACGAACTCGCCATCGGCGGCAAAGAGATCCGCGTAGGCGAGCCCGTTGTCGGCGCCGGTGTCGAGCGCGTAGGCGTAACGCGAGACGAGCTGCTTGATCTCCAGCTGGTCGTCCGCGCTCAGCGCGGGCGCTGGTGGCGTCGCCCGCTGGGCCGACAGCGCAGCCATGGCGAGCAGGAGGATCCCGAATCCGGCCAGCGACGACGTGAGGCGTGCGCGCATCGCCTGTGTCCTCACAGCCCCGGCGTGCGCGGCGGTCCCATGGCGCGCGCGTCGCGGCGCTTGATCCGCCAGCCGTCGGGCGTCCGCACGTAGACGTCCTTGTATTGCCCGCCGATGTAGATGGACGAGGGCTGCGCTTCCTCGACGTCCACCACCATCAAGTAGATGGTGCCGGTCGCGCCCTCGGGCGACGGCTCGATCACGTGATTGGTGATGAAGTGGCGCACGTACATCGGGTTGCCCTTGCGCACGCTGCGCGCCACCCGCGCCAACGCCTCGCGGCCCTGCGTCAGCGGCACCTGGCGGCCGACGAACTCGCCGTCGGGCGTGAACACGTCGGCATACATGTAGCCGTTGTCGGCAGCGGTATCGAGGCCGTAGGTGTAGCGGATGGCGAGCTGCTCGATCTCGATGCGATCGAGCGCCGTGAGCGCTGGCGCCGCGCCGCTCTGGGAGCGGCCGGACAGCGACAGCACGCTCACACCCAGCACGAGCCCGAGCAGGATGCGGTTCCTCATTGCGTCCCTCCTCGCGATGCCTCCGCGGCGGCCTGCAGTGAAGCGCGCCAGTCTCACACGAGACGGCTGCCGGTGGGTCCCCCCCAGTTCGGGTGATTGACGGGCTGGATCGGCGTGCATATCGTCGCGGCCGCGCTCCTCGTCGAGCGCCCGGCGTGCTACCTCATCCGCACGACGGTGCCGCGTGACACTCGAACGGAAGGGAAGGACCCATGTACCGGCCTTCGCGTCTGGTGTTTGTCCTCGTTTCGACCGCCCTCCTCCTGCTTCCCGCCATGGCGTACGCGCAAGCCTCGATCGCGGGCGTCGTCCGCGACGGTTCCGGCGCCGTGATGCCCGGCGTCACGGTCGAGGCCGCCAGCCCGGCGCTCATCGAGAAGCTGCGGTCGGTGGTCACCGACGGCAGCGGCCAGTTCCGCATCGTGGACCTCGCGTCCCGGCACCTACAGCGTGCCGTTCTCGCTGCAGGGCTTCACCACGGTGAAGCGCGAAGGGATCGAGCTGACCGGATCGTTCAACGCCACCGTGAACGTCGAGCTGCGCGTCGGCGAGGTGACCGAGACGGTGACCGTCACCGGCGAGTCGCCGATCGTGGACGTCCAGAACGCCACGCCAGCAGCGTGATGCAGAAGGAAGTCATCGACGCCATCCCCGTGGGCCGCAGCCACCAGAGCCTGGCGATTCTCATCCCCGGGTCTCTCGACCAGCACCGGCATCAACGCGC
This sequence comes from uncultured Acidobacteriota bacterium, assembly GCA_963731785.1. Lineage (GTDB taxonomy): Bacteria > Acidobacteriota > Vicinamibacteria > Vicinamibacterales > UBA2999 > DASYRM01. The sequence goes on along the minus strand of CAVSWX010000013.1, from coordinate 122,108 downwards.
AGACGCAGGACGTCGGCGGCACCAACAACCTCCGGCTGGCGAACGCCTTCACCATCCACGGCGGCCGCACCAGCGACTCGAACGTGCAGCTCGACGGCTTCCAGGTGCGCAACATCGGCTCGTTCGCCAACCTCACCAACATGTTTCCGGACATGGGCGCGACGCAGGAGATGACCATCGACTATGCCGCGGGGCTGGGCGAAGCGGCCACGGGCGGCGTGAAGGTGAACTACGTGCCGCGCGAGGGCGGCAACGCCTTCCGGTTCTCGTTCTTCGGCACCGGCGTCAACTCCGTCGTTCCAGGGCGACAACTACTCGGACGAGCTGAAGGCGCGGGGCCTGACCACGCCGAACTCGCTGCGCAAGGCCTACGACGTGAACGGCTCGGTCGGCGGGCCGATCCTCAGAGACACGCTGTGGTTCTTCGCGTCGGTTCGCCGCCAGTTGAACTCGACCTACTTCGCGAACCTCTACTACAACCGAACGCCGGCGACCCCACGAAGTGGAACTACGACCCCGATCTCAGCCAGCAGGCCTACACCGCGATCATCCAGCCCGACATCAACGGCCGGCTCACGTGGCAGGCGCCGCCAAGCACAAGGTCGGGTTCTTCTACACGCGCCAGCCGCGCGACGTGTTCGGCGACCGCTCGAACGTGTCGCCCGAGTCGATGAACTACTTCAAGTTCGACAACGAGCCATCTGATGACGGTGAGCTGGCAGTCGCCGGCCACCAACAAGCTGCTGCTCGACGCGCGGCTCGCGACCCACGGCGAGGAGCTGTACAACTCGGTCTGGAACGACGACCCCAACAGCGTGTGGCGCTCGCTCATCGCCGTCACCGAGCAGGGCGGGCCTATCCCGGGCCTGCTCTATCGCGGCGCCGGGCAGGCGGCCGGGCCGACGTTCATCTTCGCGGCGATGTCGGCGCCCAACATCTGGGAGCTGCCGCGGATCGGTCACCTACGTGACCGGCGCGCACGCCCTCAAGTTCGGCGTCGGCAACAGCTGGGGCCGCCAGTACCTGCTCGAGCGCGACATCCATTCGGCCACCAGCTACCGCTTCAACAACGGCGTGCCGAACCAGATCACCATGCGCGCCTCGCCGGTGAGCCGCTACGACGACCTGAAGGCCGAGCTCGGCCTCTACGTCCAGGACAAGTGGACGATCGACCGGCTGACGCTGAGCGGCGGCCTGCGCTTCGACTACTTCAACACCTACTTCCCCGAGACGCCGCTCGGCCCGGGCCCGCTGGTGCCCACCCGCAACTTCGTGGTGCCGCAGTACGACTGGTACAACTGGAAGGACCTCTCGCCGCGCGTCGCGGCGGTGTACGACCTGTTCGGCACCGGCAAGACCGCGCTCAAGGCCAACATCGGCCGCTACGTCGCTGGCCGGCGACAACACGGTCGGCAACGTGTTCTCGATTCTGGCCAACACCGTCACGCGGTCGTGGAACGACCGGGGCGGCCTGGGCATCAACGGCGACTACGTGCCGCAGTGCGACCTGCTCAACCATCAGGCCAACGGCGAGTGCGGCATCGATCTCCGACCTGCGCTTCGGCACGCCAGGTCCCCAGCACGGCCTACGACCCCGAGGTGCTGGTGGGCTGGGGCAAGCGCGGCTACAACTGGGAGTTCTCGGCCGGCGTGCAGCACGAGCTGACCGACCGCGTCGGCCTCGACGTCGGCTACTTCCGCCGCATCTACGGCAACTTCACGGTGACCGACAACCGCGCCGTGACGGCCGACCGACTACAGCCCCTTCCAGGTCATCGCGCCCATCGACCCGCGTCTGCCCGACGGCGGCGGCTACCCGGTGAGCGGGCTGTTCGACCTCAACCCGAACCGCGTCGGCGCAGGTGGACAACTTCGTCACCTTCGCCGCCGAACTTCGGCAAGCAGATCGAGCACTGGAACGGCGTGGACTTCACGGTGAACGCCCGTCCCGGGCGCGGCATGCTGCTGCAGGGCGGCGTGAGCACGGGACGCACCTCGCACCGACAACTGCGAGGTCCGCGCGCAGGTGCCGGAGACTCGGGCGTCGCTCAACCCGTTCTGTCACGTGGACACCGAACGTTCCTGACGCAGGTCAAGCTGCTCGGCACCTACACGGTGCCGAAGGTCGACGTCGCTGTTCTCGTCCACCTTCCAGAGCCTGCCGGGCCCGCAGGTGACGGCCAACTACGTCGTGAGCAACGCGCAGATCCAGCCGAGCCTGGGCCGGCCGCTGTCGGGCGGCGCGGCCAACGCCACCATCAACATCGTCGAGCCGGGCACGATGTACGGCGAGCGCCTGAACCAGCTGGATCTGCGGTTCGCAAGATCCTGCGGTTCGGCCAGACGCGCGACGTCGATCAACTTCGACCTCTACAACTCGCTCAACGGCAACGCGGTCACGTCGCAGAACAACAACTACGCGGCGTGGCAGGTGCCGCTCAGCATCCTCGACGCGCGGCTGTTCAAGATCAGCGTGCAGTTCGACTTCTGATCGGCAGCCGATGCGACACCTCATCGCACTCGTCGTGCCTCAGCCTGGCGGCCGCCGGCTGGCCGCCCACGCGCAGTTCCTCAGCGGCGGACAGACGCCGGCGGCGCGGCCCTTCACCATCGTCAAGCTGGATCCGGCGCTCGATGCCATCATCGACCCCGGCGCGCAGGCGGAACTGCTGGGCGACCGGTTCGGCCTCACCGAGGGCGCGGTGTGGATCGCAGGAGGGCGCGTCCGGCCATCTGCTCTTCGCCGACATGCTCGACAACGTCATCTACCGCTGGGATCCGGGCAAGGGCATCTCGGTGCATCTCGAGAACGCGGGCTACACCGGCAACGACTTCCAGAACGTCGGCCAGCAGACGCGGCGCGGCCGGTCGGCGGCGATTCTCATCGGGCCGAACGGCCTGACCCTGGACCCGCAGGGGCGCCTGGTGGTCTGCGCCATGCCCGATCGCAGCGTGGTGCGCTACGAGAAGGACGGCACGCGCACCGTGCTGGCCGATCGCGTTCGAGGGCAAGCGGTTCAGCGGGCCCAACGACGTGGTGGTGAAGTCGAACGGCTCGATCTACTTCACCGACAGCGTCTCGGGACTGCGCGGCGCCGGCGCCAGCCCGCAGCGCGAGCTGCCGTTCAACGGGTTCTATCTGGTGAAGAACGGCACAGGTCACGCTGCTCGATCCCAAGCTCCGCGACCCGCAGGTGGCCGGCAACACGTTCCCGAACGGCATCGCGCTGTCGCCGGACGAACGCCACCTCTACGTGACGTTCGGCCGCAAGATCATGCGCTACGAGATCAACGCCGACGACACCGTGAGCAACCCGATGGAGTTTGCCGACGTGGCGGGCAACGACGGCCTGAAGACCGACGCTGCCGGGCAACGTCTACTCGACGTCGGGCGCCGGTCCCGGCGAAGTGCGGATCACGGCGCCAGACGGCAAGCGGCTGGGCGTGCTGCAGCTGCCGCAGCGTGGCGGCGAGCCGCGGCAGCAGGTGTGCGCGACCAACGTGGCGTTTGGCGATGCCGACGCTGAAGACGCTGTACGTGACCGCGTGCATGGACGTCTATCGCATCCGGCTCAAGGCCGCGGGCACGCGCCCGGGACAACGGGCTGGCTGACACCGGAGGCGGGTCTGAAGACCCGCGGCCACACTGAGCTGTTCGTAGAGGCAGGTCGTCGGACCTGCCCGGAGGAGGCGTCATGAACTCGCGCCGATGGATGGGTGCGGTTGCCGCGTTCGTGCTGATGGTCGTGGGTCAGGCGTCGGCGCAGGGCCCCGGCCCCGCGGCGGCGCTCACGACGCAGGACTACATCGACATCCAGCAGCTCGCGGCCCGCTACGCGTTCCTGATCGACACCTGCACGGCCGGCGGCAACGAATTCGCCGATCTCTTCACGGCCGACGGCGAGTTCAGCGTGTCGCAGGCATGGGGCGTCGCCGGCGGGCGCAAGACCAAGGGTCGCGAGGCGCTGGTCGACGCGGCCGGCGGCGACGGCAAGGGCGGATGCCGGACCCCAAGACGACGATGGGCTACGGCATCAGCCACATCAGCGTGAACCACGTCATCACGCCCGCGCCCGGCGGCGCGGTCGGGCAAGCTCCTACCTGCTCGCGATCGGCGTCGGCGGCGATCCGACGACCATCGAACGGCAGGGCGGCTACGAGGACGTCTACGTGAAGACCGCCGCCGGGTGGCGCTTCAAGTCGCGGGTCCACGTGTTCCCCAACCTGCGCGAGTCGGTGCAGTTCGGTCCGCGGGGCCGCGGCGTGCAGCCGCCCGCCGCGCCGCCGCCGCCGGGACGATGAACGCGCCGGGCCGTGCCCGCACGGCGGCCGCGCGGACCGTCCGCCTCGCGTGGCGGCGGACGTGGCGCATTAAATAACAGCTCAGCCACGCGGACCAACTGATGTGCAAAAAAGGTGCAAGCCCAGGCTTTTCCCAGGACTTTTCGCGAAGATTGCTGCGTAACATTCGTTCAGGTTTTCGCGAGGTCCTGCTGCTCGATGCCAACACTCAGAAGACAGATACGGCGACAGATCCGGCAGAGTACGCCGACAGCGCTGGCCAGAACGGCGCGCCGCGGATCGCTCGACGATTCCCGCCTCCTGACATTCATGGATCTCGCCGGCAATGTGGTCGGCGTCGTCACGCACACGCAGCCCGAGGTGGAAGTTCGCGCCACCGGGCCCAAGAGCCGCGCCCCGCTCGGCATCATCACCCTGCCCCGCATCGAGCCGTAGCGCTCGCGTTCGCCCTGGCCGCGGGTCTTCAGACCCGCCTCGCTGAGCCGCGGGCCCGCCGATAGCCCCCCGTTAATCCGTCGTCGCTCGTTGGGAGCCGCCGGCCGTATGACGCGCACCGCCCTGATCGTCGGCGCCGGGATCGGCGGGTTGGCGGCCGGCATCGCCCTGCGCCAGGCCGGCTGGCGCGTGCGCGTCTTCGAGCGCGCGGCCTCTCCGCGCGAGCTGGGATTCGGGCTCGGCCTCGCGCCCAACGCCATTGCCGCACTGCGGGCGCTCGGCGTGGCCGAGCCGGTGCTGGCCCGCGGCTTCGCGCCGCGCCGCGGTGAGCTGCGCCGCATGGACGGCACCGTGCTCAAACGCGCCGCGCTGCCGCCGGACGCGCTGGGGGGGCCGCTCTTCATGGCGCTGCGCCCGGCGCTCCACGGAGCGCTCCTCGACGCGATCGGGCCGGAAGCGCTGGCGCTCGGCCGCGAAGCAGTCGGGTTCACCGCCGACGACCGTCGCGTCAGCCTGCGCCTCGCCGACGGCACGCTCGTCGAGGGTGATCTGCTGGTCGGCGCCGATGGCACCGGCTCCGTCATCCGCCGGCAACTGCACCCCGGCGAGCCGCCACCGCGCCCGTGCGGCATCGTGGCGGTGCGCGGCGCGGTGCATGGGGCGCTCGATCACCTTGGGGATCTGTCGGGCGTCTACTACCTCGGTCCCGGCGTCGAGTCGGTGCTGATCCGCGCCAGCGAGACCGGCATCTACTGGTTCCTGTCGCTCGCGCGCGAGCTCGTGCCTGCCGGCGTGCGCGACCCGGCACGCGGTCGTGGCGCACCTGGCGCCGCGGTTCGACGCCACGTTTCGCGCCGTCACCTCCGCACCGAAGACCTGCGGTTCGACGAGCTGGCCGACCGCGATCCGATTCCGGCGTGGGGCCGCGGCGTGGTGACGCTGCTCGGCGACGCGGCGCATCCGGTGCTGCCGCATACCGGGCAGGGCGCCGCGCAGGCGATGGTGGATGCGGTCGCGCTCGGCGCGCGTCTGCGCGACGGCGCGGACGTCGCGCCGGCGCTGCGCGCCTACGAGCACGAACGCCAGCCGAAGACGGCGGCGCTGGTGGCGCAGGGACGGCGCACCGCGCGCCTGATGCGCATGACGAATCCGGTGGGGTGCGCGCTGCGCGAGCTCGTGGTGCGGGCGATTCCGGTGGCGCCGCTCATGCGGCTGATGGTGCGCGTGAACCGCCGCGCCGGCACGGATGTCCGGGTCTGAACCGAGCTCACGGCTTCGTGGAAAGCGCGTCACTAGAGCAGTCGGCACGCCGCGGCTGAAGACGCGATCAGCATCGAACGCGAAGGGCCACCATGAACGCCGCCGTGCCGATCATGACGAACGCGATCGCGACCTTGGCGGCGGTGCCGATGGCGAAACCGATCGCCGCCGCCATGCCGGCGCGCCCGCCTGGCGCAGGTCGTTCGACACCGTGAGCTCGCCGATGACCGCGCCGGCGAATGGCCCGACGATGAGGCCGATGATCCCGAAGAAGAATCCGGCCAGCGTACCGAGCGCCGCGCCGGCCATGGCGCGGCGGCTGGCGCCGAGCCGGCGAGTGCTCACCGCCGCCGCGACGAAGTCGATGGTGTAGCTGGCCGCGGCAAGCACGCCAATCAGCACGAGCGTCCACACGCCGACGTGGCGGAACCCGTCGGCCCAGGCCGCCAGCACCAGCCCGCCGAGGATCAGCACGTGACCCGGCAGCGCCGGCATCACGATGCCCACGAGTCCGATCACCACCATCGCCGCCGCCAGCGCCCACAGCAGAATCGCCATCGTGCCCAGCTTACGCCGGCGCCTCCACCACGGGCTGCTTGGAACTGGCGCTGCACCTCGTGGCCAGTCTAGACTCCGGGTGCCACCCCCAGGAGGGCCTTCGCATGCGCAAGCTGATCACCGCTACGCTGTCCGCCGCCGTGTTCACGGTGGTCGCCACTACAGCGGCATCGCCCAGCAGAATCAAATGAGCTTCTTCGTCACGAGCGCCGGGCCAGGCAACGGTGCCAACCTCGGTGGGCTGGCCGGCGCCGACAAGCAGTGCCAGACGCTCGCGGCCGCTGCCGGCGCGGGCAACCGGACCTGGCGCGCCTATCTCAGCGCCGCGGCGGCCAGCGGGCAGCCCGCGGTCAACGCCCGAGACCGCATCGGCAAGGGCCCCTGGTCCAACCAAAGGGCGTGATGATCGCCAAGAGCGTCGAAGACCTCCACTCCGAGGCCAACAATCTGAAGAAAGACACCGCGCTCACCGAGAAGGGCGCCACGGTCAACGGCGTCGGCGACACGCCGAACCAGCACGACATCCTCACCGGGTCGCAGGCCGACGGCACGCTGCAGCCCGGCGCCGACAACTGCACTAACTGGACGGCGGCCACCGACGGCAGCGGTGCGGCGCAGGTCGGTCATGTGGATCGCATGGGTCGCGGCGCGACGGGCCCGTCGTGGAACGCGGCGCATCCGTCGCGTGGCTGCTCGCAGGCGAACCTCGTCGCGACCGGCGGCAACGGCTATCTGTACTGCTTCGCGGCCAACTGATCGGTCCGTTCGCGAGTCTATACGGCATGCGATATCTGACCTTCGTCGCCGGCGCGGCCGTCGCAGTCGTCGTGTTCGTGTCGGCCCCGCGGCCCCAGGCGCAGGGTTTCAGCTTTGGCGCGCCGGCGGGGAGCGTCGACGCGCCAAACCCGGACGTGCCGCTGTATTTCGAGGCGGCATCGGTGAAGCCGAGCGATCCGAAGGCCGGCCCCGGCATGGGTATCCGCCGGCAGCCAGGCGGCCGCTTCAACACCGTCAACACGCCTGTCCGCGCGCTGATCACCTTCGCCTACCAGCTTCAGGGTTATCAGCTGGTCGGAGGCCCGGACTGGATCGGGAACACCCGCTACGACATCGTGGCGAAGATGGAGGGCGACCCGCCGCCGGTGCGCCCCGGTACCGGCGCCGATCACCTGATGCTCGCGACGCGGACGCTGCTCGCGGACCGTTTCAAGCTGAAGGTCCACCGCGAGACCCGCGAGCTCGACATCTACGCGCTGATGATGGCGAAGCCCGGGGGCAAGCCGGGGCCGAAATTGAAGACAGCCGCGGACAACTGCTCGCCTGAGGCCATCGCGGCCCGCCGCGGCGCGCCACCGCCGGCGCCGGGCGCCGGTCCGGTGTGCGGCATCCAGGGGCTGCCCGGCCGCATCCGGTTTGGCGGCTACCCGCTCTCGCTGTTCGCCCAGATGATCTCCAACCAGGTGGGACGCGCCGTGCTCGATCGCACCGGATTGACCGGCAACTGGGACTTCGAGATGACCTACGCGGCGCCGCCGCCCAACGGACCGCTGCCGCCTGGCGTCGAGCTGCCGCCCACCGATCCGGATGCTCCGGATCTCTTCACGGCTGTTCGAGAGCAGCTCGGGCTGAAGCTCGAGTCGACGAAGGGCCCCGTCGAGGTCCTCGTGATCGACAGCATCGAGATGGCAACGCCCGACTAGCGTGGGCCGCCTGAAGGCGGCCCCTACTGGGCCGGATCCTTCTGGCGCGTCTTGACGATGCCGCCCATCAGGCCGATGCCGATGATGACGAGTGCGCCGGCGATGATCCACACGTGACTGATACCCAGCCGATCGGCGCCGTACGCGAGCCCGGCCACCACGAGCAGCGTGCCGATCAGGTAGATGATCATGTTCGTCATGAGCTGCACTCCCTTGGCAGATCGAAGCAATCGCATTGCCAGGAGTCGGCGCCGGCGGCCCGGCTTGAAGCGCGGCTGAAAAAACGTCAGGCGGGTGTGGTCCGGCTCCTGCTTCACTCCGACGAAGATGGTGTGATGGGCGCCGCGCTTTTCCCGGCGGGCGCGCACGCGCGCGCTCTGCACGTCGAAGCCCTGCTTGCGCATCCGGCGCGCGAAGCCGTCGTCGTCCCAGGCCGACCATACCGTCAGCACTCCGCCAGGCGCCAGCGCGGCGTGCGCGGCGGCCAGCCCCGCCGCACCGTAGAGACTGCTGTTCAGGCTGGAGGTGAACGCAGCCGGGCCGTTGTCCACGTCCAGCACGACGGCGTCGAAGCGGCCCGGGTGGGCGCGCAGCGTGAAGCCGACGTCCTCCACCACGACGCGCACGCGCGGGTCGCGCAGCGGATGCCCGGCCAGCTCGCCGAGCGGTTCACGGTTCCAGGCCACGACGTCGGGTATCAGTTCGGACACGATGACGCGCGCGCGGCCAGGCAGCACGTCGAGCGCGGCCCGCAGCGTGAAGCCCATGCCCAGGCCGCCGACGAGCACCATTGGCGTGGCGGCGCCGCGCAGGTGGCCGCAGCCGGCCTCCGCGAGCGATTCTTCGGACCCGTGCGCGCGGCTGGACATCAGCGAACGTCCATCGACCCAGATCACGTACTCGTCGTCGTGGCGGCTCAGACGCATGGCCAGGCCGTCCGGCGTGGTGGCGTGCGCGATTGTCTCCCAGGGCTTCACGGGCCACTAGAATAGCGACATGAGCGGTAGCGGCGAGAGCGGACCGAAGTCGGCCTACGAACTGGCCATGGAGCGCCTGCGGAAGAAGGACGAAGCCGCGGGCATCGAGCCACAGGCGCTGACCGGCGAGCAGAAAGTGGCGATCACGGAGCTGCGCAGCGTCTACGGCGCCAAGCTGGCGCAGGCCGATCTCGAGCATCAGGACCGCCTGCGGGTGGTCTTTGATCCGGCGGTGCAGGAGGCGCTCGACGCCGAATACCGCCGCGAGCGCGAGCGGCTCACGTCGGAGATGGACGCGAAGATCGAGAAGGCGCGGCAAGGCTAGTGGGGGCGGCCGACCCGGCCCGGCGCGTGCTCGTGGTCGAGGACGAGGCGGCGATTCGCGAGCTGCTGCGCCTGCACCTCGAGCTCGCCGGGTTCCTGCTCGAGGAAACCGGCGATGGCCGCGCGGCGCTCGACGCGGCGCGCGCCAGGCCCTTCGACCTGATCCTGCTCGACGTGATGCTGCCCGGGCTCGACGGCGTGAGCGTGTGCCGGGCGATTCGCAGGGACGGGCCCAATCAGGCCACGCCCATCCTCATGGTCACGGCGCGCGACGGCGAGGCCGACACGGTGCTCGGCCTCGAGAGCGGCGCCGACGATTACGTCACCAAGCCGTTCGGCGTGCGGGAGCTGATGGCGCGCGTGTCGGCGCTGCTGCGCCGTCACGACCGGCAGTCGGAGCGTGGGCAGCCCGCGGACGCCATCCTCCAGTCGGCCCGACCTCGTGCTCGATCGCGATCGGCGGAACGCCACGGTGCGCGGCGAGCCGATCGAGCTCACCAAGCAGGAATTCGATCTGCTCTACCTGCTGGTGGCCCGGCCCGGCATCGTGTTCAGCCGCGCGGCGCTCCTGCAGCAGGTCTGGAGCGGCGACACCTACGTCACCGAGCGGACCGTGGACACCGTGATCAGCCGGCTGCGCCGCAAGATCGAGCGCGACCCGCAGGACCCCGAGATGCTGCTGACGGCGTGGGGCGTCGGCTACAAGTTCAGCGCGCCCCGCTAACGCGGGCCGCGCGGCAGTATCTGGAAAACCGGCTCGACGCCGGTTCACTGTTCCGGCAGGGTAATCACGAACGCCGTGCGTCCCGGCTGGCTGGTGACCGCGATCGCGCCGCCGTGGCGCTCCACGATGGCCTTGACGATCGAGAGGCCCAGTCCGCTGCCGCCGGTGCCCCCGGTGCGCGCGTGATCGACTTTGTAGAACCGCTCGAACACGTGCGGCAGGTGTTCCGGCGCGATCCCGTGTCCCGAGTCGACTACTGACAGTTCGTATCCCAGGGCCGTGCGGCGCGCATCGAGATCGATGGTGCCGCCGCTCGGGGTGTGGCGCACGGCATTGGCCACCAGATTGCCGAGGACCTGATCCAGGCGGACCGGGTCGGCGGTGAGCTGATCGGCTCCGTCGGCGACGTGCGCGCGCAGCGTCAGCCCGGCCAGCGCCGCCTCGCGCTCGTGCCGCTGGACCACCGAGGCGAACACCCGGCCGATGTCGAGCACCTGCGTTTCGAGCGGCGCCACCCCGTTCTCGTAGCGCGCCAGGTCGAGCAGATCCATCACGATGCGCTCGAGGCGCCGTGTCTCGCCGCGGACGGTGTCGAGATAGCGCCGCCGGGTGTCGTCGTCGAGGGAGACGTCGGACATCTCGAGCGTGTCGAGGTAGCCGCGCATCGTCGTGAGCGGCGTGCGCAGCTCGTGCGACACGTCGGCCAGCATCTGGCGGCGCAGGCGATCGCCGGTCTGCAGCGCGTCGGTGCGGGCCTTGAGCTCGTCGGCCATCCGGTTGAAAGCCCCGGCCACGTGCGCGATCTCGTCGCGGCCGCCCTCCGGGGCGCGCGCATCGAGCTCACCGGCGCCGAAGCGCTCGGCGGCGTGTTCGAGCGCCCGCAAGCGGCGCCGCGCGGGCGCGAAGATCACGACGGCGGCGATCGCGGTCGCGGCCAGGAGCACCAACGTGCCGGGCAGCGACAGCAGCCGGCCGGCGTCGGCAAGGACGCCGCGCGGCGGCGGCGGCGGCAGCACCACCAGCCCCTGCAGGATGCCGTCGACCTGGATCGGCGCGCTGACCACCGGACCGGTGGCGCGCCCGCGCGACCCCTCGTCCGGCGGCGTGCCGCGCAGCAGCGCGTCCACCTGCTGGCGGATGTCGGGGCTCAGCTCGCGGTCCGAGTTGGCCGCGGTGCGGCCGTCCTTCATCACGACGAACGACGCCTGCCGCAGGCCGCCGTAGCGCGTCCGCACGTACGCCGTCAGGTCGAGATCGGGCCGCCGTGCCAGCTCGGCCCCAACCGCGGTGGCAATGGCGGTGGCCGTGGCGTTGGGATTGCCCGGACCGAAGGCGTCGGTCGAGCGGGCCAGATAGCTCACCATCAGGCTCTGGCCCATCAGGACCACCGCGACGAAGACGACGAAGCTGATCGCGATGCGCCAGTAGAAGCTGCTGTACCAGAGCGGGCGCCGGCCGTGCGGATGAGGTCATGAACTGGCTACGGTGATCTTGCCCGCGAAATGTGGCAAGAGTGTGGGGGAACTGTGGAAAGGTGTGACGGCCGCCCCTGTCATCGACGTTTCAGACCGCTGCCACGGTTTTCCAACAACTTTCCCGTCAAATCGATCACGGAGACGGGAGACACATGAGAATCACTTCAGCACCACCACTGGCCGCGGCCCCGCCAGTCCCTGGAACTACAGCCGGCACGCTCAGCCGCCGACAAGCGATGGGCGCCATCGCCGCCGCGGCCGGCGCGGTCACGGCCGCGGCGTGCGGCAGCGAGACCGCCACGAGCCCCACGACCACGACGACCACCACCACGACCAGCACCAACTCGACGTGCGTCGTCACCCCGAGCGAGACCGCGGGGCCATACCCCTCGCGCGCCGACTTCGTGCGCAGCGACATCCGCGAAGACCGGCAGGGCACGGCGCTGACGCTCACCATCACGGTGGTGAATGCCAACAGCGCCTGCGCGGCGGTGGCCAACGCCGAGGTCGAGATCTGGCACTGCGACGTCGCCGGCGACTACTCGCAGTACGGATCACAGACCGCGCGCACCTTCCTGCGCGGCATCCAGACCACCAACGCCGCCGGCCAGGTGGCGTTCACCACCATCTATCCCGGGCTGGTATCAGGGCCGGGCCACGCACATCCATGCCGAGGTGACGGTGGGCGGCCGTTCGGTGAAGGTGACGCAGATCGCGTTCCCCGAGAGCGTGAACAACACCGTGCACGCGAGCGGCGTGTACGCGTCGCGCGGGACGAACCCGACGTCGAACGCCTCGGACGGCATCTTCGCCGACAGCCTGGCCGCCGAGCTCGTGACGCCGGCGGGCAGCCCGTCGGGCGGCTATACGGCAGCATTTCAGATCGCGGTCCAGGTGTGACCGATGGCGGAGCAGAGGAGCGCAATCATGCATGACGACGATCGACCCGTGGGCCGGCGCCTGAGCCGTCGCGAACTGGTGGGACTGTTTGGCGCGTCGGTGGCGGCCGTGGCGGCCACATCGCGCGCGCGGGATGCCGGCGGTGCCGCGATCGCGGGCGCGGCGCTGCCGCAGGGCGCGTCGCTCGCGGCGCAGGACTGCATCGCGCTGCCGCAACAGACCGAGGGGCCGTACTTTCGTCGAGGAGCGCCTCGAGCGGTCGGACATCCGCGTCGATCCATCCACGGGTGTGGCCTCCGCGCGGAATTCCGCTCGACCTGCGTCTCGTGATCTCGCAGCGTCACCGGCGCCGGGGCGTGTCAGGCGCTGGCCAGCGCACAGGTGGAGCATCTGGCACTGCGACGCCGCCGGTGTCTATTCCGACGTGCGCGACCGCAGTCTCGACACGACCGGCCAGAAGTTCCTGCGCGGCTACCAGACGACGGACGCGGCCGGCCTCGCGCGCTTCACGACCATCTATCCCGGGCTGGTACGGCGGGCGCGCCGTGCACATCCACTTCAAGGTGCGCACGCCGGGCGCGGGCGGCCGCACCGACGAGTTCACGTCGCAGCTCTACTTCGACGACGCCCTCACCGACCGCGTGCACGCGGCTGGCGCCGTACGCGGAGCACAAAGGCCAGCGGCTGCTCAATTCGCGCGACATGATCTTCCGCGAGGGCGGGCCGAAGCTGGTGCTGCCCGTGGTTGAAAGCGGCGACGGCTACGCGGCGACCTTCCGCATCGCGATGCGTCCGGGCGAGCCGGCGGCGCCGGGTCCGTTCGGACGCGGCCGGCGAGGATGACGTGACCTGGGCTCAGTAGTGGAAGCCCAGGAGCTTCCACTGATTGAGCCAGGCGGCGAACACCACGCCGCACACGGCCACGAGCGTGTAGGTGACGCGGCCCGTCCGCGGTCCACCAGCGTTCGCGCCACGCGAGCACGGTGAAGGCCGGAAGCAGCGCCGCCACGGCAGCGGCCGCCACGCCCAGCCCCAGCAGCGCCACCTGCGCCGGCGGCAGCGGCGTCGTCTCGCCGAGCGTGCGGATCGACGCCCCCAGCCAGACGACGAAGACGACATTGGCCAGCGCCACGAACAGCCCGCACGCGCGCGCGGCCGGAGCGCTCGCGGTCACGCCGCCACGTCCGCAGCACTCGGGCCGCGTGCACGCCGAACACCAGCAGGCAGGCCGCGACGAGCCCGAGATGGACGGCCGTCTGCTGCGTCCACCCGATGCGCTCGTAGGTGGCGTTCCAGGTCTGCATCACGCCCGCGAGTGTCGCGCCGTCCTGCCGGAAGACGAGCGTGTCGCCGCCGTTCGAGGCCTGAAAGACGAACGGCGCCACCTCGGATCCAGCGGCGGCCGTCCCACGTGATGGCGCCGCCGTCGTCCGCCGTGACCCGCGACTGCAGCATCGGCATCAGCGCCCGGATGCGGGAGAGATCGTGCCGCGTGCGCTGGGTATCCAGATAGACGCCAGCCACGCGGCGTGCGTCGGGCGCGCGAGGCATGCGCGACAGGCGGCGCTGGCGTGCGGCGTCGGTCCGTACAGGTGTGTGAGCACCGGCTCGAGCAGGTGGTTGCCGATGCCCGGGTTGGCGTTCGATGCCACGAACAGGCCGAAGCCGTTGGCGGGATCCAGCAGCATCACCGGCCACCTGATCGCCGAGCGTGCCGTCGTGGTGCAGCAGCAGGCGGCCGTGCGTGGCCCATTGGCGGAAGGCCGTAGGTGACGCCGGGCAGCCGCGGATGGCCGCGGAACTGCGGCTGCAGCAGCGCCGCGCGCGACGACGGCGACAGCACCCGCACGCCGTCGAGCGAGCCATCGCCGAGCAGCGCCAGCATGAACCGGCCCATGTCGGCGGCCGTGGTGCTCGACCGCGCCGGCCGGACGGCTCTGCGTGTAGCGGAACGGCAACGCGCGGTAGGCCGAACCGTCCCACGCGTAGCCGATGGACGCGGCCGCCGATGAGCGCGGGCTCGGGTGGCTGGCGCGCGGTCGTGTGCGTCATCTTCAGCGGCGTGAAGAGGCGCTCGGTCATCGCGTCCTCATACGGCCGCCCGCTCAGCGCGCTCGAGCAGCCATCCCGCCAACGTGTAGTTGGTGTTGCCGTAGCTGTAGTACAGGCCCGGCGTCGCATCGGCGGCATGGCGCGACGCTTCGCGTGAGTCCGCCAGCGGCTGCAGGTCTCCCGGCGCACGGGTGAACCCGCCGGCGAACTTCTCGTCGAGGCCCGCGGTGTGCGTCAGCAACTGGTGTGCGGTGACGCCGTAAGGCAGCGAGAGGCCGGGCAGGTACGTCGCGGATGTCGCGGTGCGGATCGAGCCGTGCCCTCGTCCACGAGCTGCAGCACCGCCGCCGCGGTGAGCGGTTTCGTCACCGAGCCGATGCGGAACAGCGTGCGCGCCGCGTCGACCGGCGTGCGGGTCTCGACGCCGCGCAGATCCGTAGCCGCGCAGGAAGAGGACGCGGCCGTCGTGGACGATGTGCGACCGCCGTGCCCGGGGCGTGCAACTCGGCCATGAGACGGCGCACCGCCGAATCCACGAGTTCCGGGAGCGTGGCCATCGCGCCCGGCCTGATGCCGCCGGGCAGCTCCGGCATCGTCGCCGGCAGCGCAGTCTCGGTGCCTGCCAGGGCGCCGCGTGGCGTGATGGGGAACGGGAGCCGCTCCTCGATCGTCGGGCCCACAATCACCAGTGCCGAGAGCACCGTGATCAGCACGAGCGAGAGCCAGGGCCGCCTTGGTCGAGGAGGCCATCGGTCAATGGCCATGACGAGCTTACATCATGTAAGACTGTACGGAAGCGGCCGTTGTTCACGCCCGCTTGCTGGCCGTGTCTCCACCGCTCCGATCTCCACGCGCTCGCGCTTGATGTCGAGCCGCAGCCGGCCGAACAGGCTCATGTAAATGTTCGCCACCCAGACGCACGAGAACCACGCGATGCCCAGGCCACGCCAGCCCGGCATCAGCAGGTGGTAGTCGGTGACGGCCACGACGGCCGCCGAGATGTAGTGGCTGAAGCAGTACTCGCAGGTGAAGAGGTAGAACCACTTCCGCACGTACCAGGGCCGGCGCCGATCTTCGCTTCGCCGCTCGCACCAGTCGCGCACTTCCTCCGCGACCCTTTCGTGCGTGACCGTCCACGACACGCAGGCCACCACCCCCGACAGGACGAACAGCCACAGCAGCTGGGTGAGTGACGACGGATGAGGCATGCGCTCGTGCGTGCAAGCGGCGGGCCTGTGGCGCGGCCGTGGCGGGCGTCGGACCGGATCGGACATAGCGGGCTCGGTCTTCCGACCCGGCCGTCGTGAAACAATCGGACGCCTCAGGAGGCGGTATGCGGATGAAAGCGATGCTGGTCGGCTCGGTCACGGTGCTGGCGGCCGGAGCCGCTGTCTTCGGACAGGCGGCGCGGGAAACGCGGTCGTCCACCCCACCCGCGTGGACCGTGCCGCGCACTGGCCGACGGGCGTCCCGATCTCCAGGGCGTCTGGGAGAACAACAGCGCCACGCCGCTCGAGCGTCCGCGCGAGTTCGCCGACAAGCCGCGGCTGAGCGAGGCCGAGCTCGAGGCGCTGAAGAAGAAGGCGCGCCGACCTCTTCGGTCCCGAGGCCGACGCGGTGTTCGGCGACGCCCTCTACCTGGCGCTGCTCGACGAGAACCGCCCGCGGCAGCTCGGCGCCACCGGCACCTATAGTGCCAACTGGCTGCCCGATCGCTTCTTCGAGCCGCGCACGTCGCTCATCGAATCACCCGCCAACGGGCGGCTGCCGCCGATCACGCCCGAGAAGCGCCAAGCTGCGCGCCGCGCGCGCGCGCGGCCGGCGCGCGTCCGGCCAGCGCCGCCGACATGAGCCTTCAGGACCGGTGCATCAGCTACGGCGTGCCGGATCTGTTCGCCGCCTACATGAGCCTGTACCGCATCGTGCAGTCGCCCGACGTCGTGGCGATCGAGATGGAGAAGATCCACGACGTGCGCATCGTGCCGCTCGACGGGCGCCCGCCGCTGCCGGCGGCGTTCCCGCACTACATGGGCGACGCGCCGCGGCCGCTGGGAGGGCGACACGCTGGTGGTCGAGACCGCCAACTTCCATCCGGCCGGCAACTACATGGGCGGCCTGTTCCGGCAGTCCGACGCCAACCTGAAGCTGACGGAGCGCTTCACGCGAGTGGGGCCCGACTCGCTGCGCTACGAATTCACCGTGAACGACCCCACGGTGTGGACCACGCCGTGGACGGCGGCCATCTACTGGCAGCGGGCGAAGGGCGAGATCTACGAGTACGCCTGCCACGAAGGCAACTACAGCCTGCCGCGGCATGCTGTCGGGTGCGCGGGCCGACGAAGCCGCCGCGGCCCGCTGAATCGCCGCGGCTCAGCGCGCCGCGGCCGGCAGGTAGGCCTTCTTCACCTTCGCGACCACCGTGACGTGAGGCGCGGTCGCGTTGGCGATCTCGTACTCGATCGGCCTGGCCCAGGAAGATGTTGACCGTGCGCTCGCTCATCCCGAAGTCGTCGTCGAGCCAGTGATGGAGTTCGAGCGTGGCCTGGCGCAGCGCCTCGGCGATCGAGGCGGCGCTGGCGACGGTCATGAGCTCGGTCGTCGGTCTCCGACGCGCGGCCAGCCCTGCGGGAAACTCGCCCACCACGGTCGACGGGCGCGCCACGCTGCTGTGCGGCCACTCCTTCTTCTTCACCACCTCCACGCTGAACTCGACGTCGAGTGAGGTCTCGATGCCGCCGCCCGCCGCGGCGCCGTCGCCCTGCCGCGCGTGCCCGTGCCCGAGGAAGAGCAGCGCCCCGGGCTGCATCACGGGCAGCATGACGCGCGCGCCCGGCGCGATCCCGGCCGCCTCCAGATGGCCGCCGAACGGGCCCGGCATCGTGCCGGCCGGCGCGGCATCGCCCGGGCGCCACGCCAATCGCGCCGAGCGAGGGGCGCAGCGGCAACTCGAGCACCGGATCGCGGAAGCGCGAGCGCCAGTTCACGTTGGGCATCGTCGCCGTCAGGTCGAGGCGCACGACGCCCTTGGTCTTGTCGATGGTCCAGGTCACGACGCCGGTGTCGCCGCGCCGCGGGCGGGAGAGCGAACCGCCGGGCACGGCGCCCGGTGCCATCAGCGACGCCGACCGGCCGGTGGGCTGATTCGGCTCGAGCGCCGTCAGCGTCACCACGAGCAGGTCGCCGGGCTCGGCGCCCTCGACGTAGAACGGGCCGGTCAACGGGCCGGTGCTGCCGGCCGACTCGCTTCCGGCCACCGGCTCGTCTTCGAGCGTCGTCGTGCGGACGGTATCGCCACTCTTGATCCGCAGCGCCACCGGGTGCGCGGCCGAGAAGGTCTGATGGAACGCCGCCGGCACGAACCGGTAGGTCTCGGCGTGCAGGGCCGCGGCCGCCGCGGCGACAACGGCGGTGACGGCGGCGCAGACCAGCACGGATCGCGAAACGTGGCGTGTCATGGGGTCCTCGAGGGTCTCGGCGGATGGGGATCAGAACACAGGTTCGGGGATGGCCGCGCCGTCCTTGCGCGGATCGGAGGCGCCGGCGTTGACGCCGGTCGCCGGGTCGCGCCACACGCACTGCCCGCCGCCCACCAGGCTCGAGAACGCGCCGTGCAGCTCGATCTCGTGACCCCTGGCCTCGAGGTCGTGGCGGACGGTGGCGGGGACGCGCGACTCCACGATCACGTCGCACCCGTCGAAGGTGAGCTTGGTCACGCGCGCCGCCTCGAGCGCCGCCTGGATGTTCATGCCGTGATCGACCACGTTCGACACGAACTGCGCGTGCGCCTGCGACTGGTTCCAGCCGCCCATGATGCCGAACGCCATGTGGCCGGCGGGTCCGGTCATGAAGCCGGGAATGATGGTGTGGAGCGGGCGCTTGCGCGGCGCGAGCGCGTTGGGATGGGCCTCGTCGAGCGTGAACAGCCCGCCGCGGCTCTGCAGCACGAAGCCGGTGCCGTCGGGCACGAGGCCCGAGCCGAAGTTCGCGAAGTTGCTCTGGATGAGCGACACCATGTTGCCGTCGCGATCGACGGCGCTGAGGTAGGTCGTGTCGCCGCCACGCGTCGGCAGGCGGCCCGGCGCGACGCCCGGGTGCGCGCGCCACGGATCGATTTCGCGCGCGCGGCAGCCGGCGTACTCCTTCGACAGCAGCGACTCCACCGGCACCGCGTGGAAAGCCGGGTCGGCCAGGTGGCGGGCCATGTCGGCGTAGGCCAGCTTCTTCGCCTCGATGAGCGTGTGCAGCGCGTCGGCCGAGTTGTGCCCGTAGCGCCCGATCGGAAACCGCTCGAGCAGGTTGAGCATCATCAGCGCCGCGAAGCCCTGACCGTTCGGCGGCAGCTCGTAGACGGTCCAGCCGCGGTAGGCGGTCGAGATCGGCGCCACCCACTCCGCGTCGTAGCTCGGCCAGGTCCGCCGCCGCCAGCGCGCCGCCGTGCCGTGCGGAACAGCGGGCGATGCGCTGCGCAATCTTCCCGGCGTAGAACGCCTCGCGGCCCCCGGCCGCGATCAGCCGGTAGCTGTGCGCGAGGTCGGGGTTGCGGAACACCTCGCCGGCGCGCGGCGGCCGGCCGGCGGGCAGGAACACGCGTGCCGCCTCGGGATCGGCGCGAAGGTGCCCCTCCGACCCATCCCACTCGGCGGCGGTGATCTCCGCGACCGGGACACCGTCGGCCGCCACGCGGATCGCCGGCGCGAGCACGTCGCCGAGCGGCAGACGGCCGAAGCGCGCGCTCAGTTTCGCCCACGCCGCCACCGCGCCCGGGACAGTGACGGCGTGGATGCCGGTCTGCGGCATGCGCGTGATGCCCAGGGCGCGCAGCGCCGCGATCGAGAGCGCCGCCGGCGCGGGGCCGCTGCCGTTGAGGCCGTGCACGGCGCCGGTGGAGGCCTCGTGCACGATCGCGAACAGATCGCCGCCGATGCCGTTCATCATCGGCGCCACCGCGCCCATGACGGCGTTGGCGGCGATGGCGGCGTCCACCGCGTGGCCGCCGCGCGCCAGCACCGAGGCCCCGGCCTGCGACGCGAGCGGATGTTCGCTGGCGACGACGCCGCCGGTCGTCATGACCATCGAGCGGGCCTGCGCCCGATCGATGGCCGTGCGGACGTAGTCGGCGGTCAGGTCAGGCATCGCGACCTCGACGGTCGGATCCGGCGCCTCGCTAGAACTCGAGCCGGAACCCGAGTTGCCCCGAGCGCGGCACGTAGGCGTTGCCCGACGAGGCCACGGGTTGCCCGAACGAGGCCGAGTCGAGCTGCGTGTTGTAGTTGCCGTAGTTCTTCCAGTTGAAGACGTTGAACACTTCGGCGAGGAGCGTCACGCTGACGCCGTCCGCCTTGCCGATGCGGCCCGAGAACCGCACGTCCACCTTGTGCAGCGGCATGCCGCGCAGGGCGTTGCGCGGCCACGCGGTGTTGGTGGCGATGACGGCCGGACCTTCCCAGCGATCGAGGACGGCCGCCGGGATCGTGATCGGCGCGCCGATGTTCAGACGGTTGGTGCCGGGCTTGCCGAACGGGCGCCCCGAGAGCGTCGCATTGTAGTAGGTGCCCGAGCCGTAGAGATACGAGCCGGCCACCGTCATCTGGTACGGCAGGTTGACGATGCCGTTGGCGCGGAACGTGTCGCGCTGGAACTCCTGCGAGCGCGACCAGTCGCCCGCGAGGTCGAACTGGTTGTCGGCGCCGATGCCGAAGCCGGTGGTGTCGTCGTTGCGGCGCAGCGTGCGCGTGTAGGTGACGCCCGCCCTGGAAGTTGTTCCTGAACCGGCGCGTCAAGGACGACGACAGCAGCAGCGTCTCGGTGCGGCCGGTGCTCTCCATCCACTGCAGCTGGCCGTAGGCGGGGTTGGGACGTCCGAACCGCGCCGGGTCGAGGTTGTAGCCGGTGACCGGGTTGTAGAACAGGTTCGGGTCGCGGCCGCGCACCTGATCGCGCTCGTCGAGATAGGTCAGATCGGCGTCGACGCCCATCGCCGAGCCGAGCTGCTTCTGGAAGCCGATCGAGCTCTGCCAGCTGTGGGGCATCACGTAGTCGCTGGCGATGACGCGCGGCGCCTGCGGCGGCGGCGGCACCGCGCCCGACAGGTAGTCTTCACCGCTCACGCCGCGGGTCGGGTTCTCGATGAAGCCGGGACCGTCCGGCGTGAGCGTCGCCGCGATGGCCTGATTGAAGTACTGGTGGCTGTAGGTGACGTTCGACACCGGCGTGTTGTAGTAGTAGCCGCTGCCGCCGCGGATCACCAGGTCGCCGCGGCCGCCGGGGTTGTAGGCGAAGCCGATGCGCGGGGCGATGTTGTTCAGGTCGCGGATCCCGGTCTTGAAGCCGAAGTCGCCCGACTCGAGGCCGTTGTCGATCATGATCACCGTCTCGGTGACGCCGGGCGGGTCGGTCGCCCCCCAGTCGGCGTCGTAGCGCACGCCGAGGTTGATGGTCAGGTTGCTCGTGGCGCGCCAGTTGTCGCCAATCCACAGCGCCATCGTCGGCCGCGGGATGTCGATCAGATAGTCGGGGTGGAAGTTGATGTCGAACCGGTTCAGGTACGGTTCGAGGCCGCTCACGTCCCACCGCGACGGGTCGTCCCAGGCGTCGGCGGGGAAGCGGCGTTCGAGCTCGGCGTCCGACGGCCGGGTGTTGAAGACGTAGGTGCCGCGGCGGTTGAGCGACCATTCCTTGGTGTCGCGCACGCGCAGGTACTCGCCGCCAATCTTGAAGTCGTGCGCGCCTTTGTGGCCATTGATGTCCACGCGTCCACTGTAGGTGTTCTGCCAGGTGTCGTTGGGATAGTTCGACGCGCCGCCGATCGTCAGGCCGGGGATGTTGAACTGCGGCACGTAGAACGGCGTCTGGTGGAACGGCACGTCCATCGACGGCTGGGCGTCGTTGTACCAGGAGAACCGGTTCATGCCGCCCTGCACCTGCATCATCAGGTTCGAGCTGATCGCGCGCGTCCACGTGCCGGCGAGGTTGGTGGCGTAGGACTTCAGGTTGTCGGCGGTGGACGGGTGGGCGGTGCCGCTCGAGATCGAGAACGGGTTGCTGAACTCCCAGCGCTGAAAGCGCACCGAGATGTTGTCGCGGGAGGACTCCTGCATGTCCACGCGCGCCAGATAGTTCTTGTTGATGTCCTTGGTTTCGAACTCGAACGTCTGGTTCGGCAGGCGCGTCGGCGCCAGGAAGACGTCCTGCGGCTGCCGCTCGTATTCGAACGAGCCGAAGAAGTGCGCCTTGTTCTGGACGATCGGGCCGCCGAAGGTCGCGCCCACCTGCTGGTTCTGGAACGGCAGCACCTTGTCGGCGACGGGATCCGGCGCGTTCAGCGCGTCGTCGCGGAAGAAGCCGTAGGCGGAGGCGCGCATGTCGTTGGTGCCCGAGCGCGAGATCGCCTGCACCTGCATGCCGGTGGACCGGCCCTGCGTGATGTCGAACATGTTGGTCACGATCTGGAACTCGGCAATCGCCTCGCGGCTCACCTTCGGCTGGCCGAAGCCCGACCCGGCGACGCGCTGCGTGATCTGCTGGCCGTCGAGATTGAGCTGGAACTGATTGTCGATGGCGCCCGGCGTGTTGCTGACGTTGTTGGCCGTGATGCCCTTGACCATCAACGACAGCTCCTGCCAGTTCCGGCCCTGCAGCGGCAGCTCCGCCATCTGCCGGCGGTCGATGTTGCCGGCCACCTGCGACGACCGCAGATCGACCAGCGGCGTCTCGCCGCTCACGGTCACCGTCTCCTCGAGACTGGCCACCTTCATGGCGATCGGCGGCACGGTGGCGTTGGCGCCCACCAGCAGCTCGACGTTCGGAAGTTCCGTGGCGGCGAACCCGGGCAGCTCGATGCGCAGCCGGTATCGGCCCGGCGGCAGGTTTTCGAGGCGGTAGCGGCCGTCCTCGAGCGTGACCGCGATCGACTGGTAGCCGGTGCCGATCTCGGTGGCGGTCACCGTGACGCCGGGCAGCACGCTGCGCGACTCGTCGACGCACGGTGCCCTGCACCGTGGCGTTCTGCTGCGCCGCGAGCGGCGCTGCGAGTACGAGCGCGAGCGCGATCAACCTGGCGATGTGACGGGGCATTCGAAGTCCTCCTGCCGCCCTGCCGTGGCAACTGCAGTGCCAGCGCGTGCCGATCGCCAATCTGCGCGTGTTTCCGGCGCGAATCAGCAGCCGCGGGGCCGCGCGCGTTGCGGCGGCGCACGGCGCAGCGCGGCGAAAAGGCACAACGCTGTCGACCATGCCATTGCGATGAACCTTTTTGTCCACGGTGGAGGAGCGTGGGATGCAGGCGGTTGTCGCCGACGCACACCGGCCCTTGATCGTGCAGCGCGCACGCCCCCATTGGCCGGACGCGGTGCGGCGGCGCAGGCGCGCGCCCGGCGGATGCGGCACATTTCTGTGGCCCGTTCGGGAAGCCGCGAACGCGCGTGTTCACGCGGCCCCGGGCGCACCGTCCTCCAATCGCCCCCTGGCGACGCCGCGAAAGTCACGCGTGCGCAAGGCCTTACACCGCGTGCGGGCGACAGCGTCCGGCACCGCGCGCACTGGAACCTGCCTTGCACTTTGGACCGCAGGCGAGGGCGGTCACATGACAAGGGTGCGCGGGGTCTCGATCGGAGTGTTCTTCCTTGCCGGCTGGGCTGTGCTGCAGTCCACCACGGTCAGCACGGCGCCCGGCGGTGCGCCACAGTCACCGCCCCGGCCGCAGGCGTCGCCGACGCCGCCGCCGGTCGCGACTGCGGCGCTGCCGGTTGCCTCGCACGACACGATTCAGGTTCCCTCGAAGGCCTTTCTCACCACCTACTGCATCACCTGTCATAACCAGCGGCTGAAGACCGGCGGTCTGGCGCTCGACGGGCTCGACGTCGCGGACGTCGGGAAGGACGCCGAGGTGTGGGAGAAGGCCGTCGTCAAGCTCAAGGCCGGCCTGATGCCGCCGGCCGGCCTGCCCCGGCCGCAGCAGACGGTGATTGACGGCTTCACGGCCTCGCTCGAGACCGCGCTCGATCGCGCCGCGGCCGCCAACCCGGATCCGGGCCGCACCGAGCCCTTCCATCGTCTGAACCGCGCCGAGTACCAGAACGCCATCCGCGATCTGCTCGGCTTCGAAGTCGACGCCTCGCAGTGGCTGCCCACCGACGAGATCAGCTACGGCTTCGACAACATCGCCGGCGTGCTGAAGCTGTCGCCGCTGCTCACCGAGCGCTATCTCAACGCGGCGCAGAAGATCTCGCGCCTCGCGCTCGGCACCCCGGCGCCGCCGAACGGCGATCTCTATCGCGTGCCCGACCAGCTCGATCAGGACGTGCGCCTCGAAGGCATGCCGGTCGGCACGCGCGGCGGCATCCTGGTGAACTATCTCGCGCCACGAGACGGCGAGTTCGACATCAAGGCGCGGGTTGGCCGCGGCATCGACTCCGACATTCCGCGCTTCATCGGTGAGCAGCAGCTCGAGATCAGCATCGACGGCGAGTTCGTGCACATGTTCACGATCCCGGGGACGGCCGACGAGGATCTGAACATGGAGCGCCAGGTCGCCAGAGCGCCCGGGCAGGCGCGGCAGCGGGTCGTGCAGCGCGACGCGAACGGCGATGCGATTCCCGACGAAGCGGCGCTGGCCCGACGCAAGCTCGACGACAACTGGGTGATCCGCGTGCCGATGAAGAGTGGCCTCCACGAGGTGCGCGCCACGTTCGTCGCCAAGACCAACGCCGTCTCCGAAGGCTTCCGCAAGCCGTTCCTCAAGCCGTACATCGGCCGCGGTCCGACCGACAACCGCGAGACGCGCGAAGGCGCGTCGCTGCGCGAGCTCGAGATCATGGGCCCGCTCAATCCGGGCAGCGCCGACCGGCGCGCCGAGCTATCAGAAGGTCTTCACGTGCCGCCCGGCGAAGGCGTCGGAAGAGCTCGAGTGCGCGCGCAAGATCCTCGTCGTCGCTGGCGCGGCGGGCCTACCGCCGGCCGGTCACCGACGAGGACATGTCGGTGCTGATGGGGTTCTACGCCGACGGCCGCGCCAAGAGCGACTTCGACGGCGGCGTGGAGCTGGCGCTGCAGCGCATCCTGGTCAGCCCATCCTTCCTCTTCCGCACCGAGTTCGCTCCGGAGGTGGCCGCGAACGGCGCCTACCGCATCAGCGATCTGGCGCTCGCCTCGCGTCTCTCGTTCTTCCTCTGGAGCAGCATCCCCGACGACGAGCTCCTCGACCTGGCGATCGCCAACAAGCTGCACGAGCCGGCGGTGCTCGAGAAGCAGACCCGGCGGATGCTGGCGGACCCGCGCTCGCAGGCCTTTACCGTGAACTTCGCGGGACAGTGGCTGTCGCTGCGCCGGCTGGTCGACATCGTGCCGGATCCGTTCCTCTATCCCGACTACGGCGACACGCTGGCGCGGGCCTTCCAGCGCGAGGCGGAGCTGTTCTTCGACAGCATCGTGCGTGAAGACCGGCCGCTCGTGGACCTGCTCACCGCCGACTATACGTTCGTCAACGAACGGCTCGCGGACCACTACGGCATCCCGAACGTGAAGGGCGTCAACTTCCAGCGCGTGACGCTCGCGCGCCGACAGTCCGCGGCGCGGCCTGCTCGGCAAGGGCGCGATTCTCACCGTGACGGCGTTGCCGAACCGGACCTCGCCGGTCGTGCGCGGCAAGTGGGTGCTGCAGAACGTGCTCGGCGCGCCGCCGCCCGAGCCGCCGCCCGACGTGCCCAACCTGCAGGAGAACGGCGACCTGGTGACCAAGGTGAAGACGCTGCGGCAGCGGCTCGAGGCGCACCGCGCCAACGCCGTGTGCGCGTCGTGCCACAAGCTGATGGACCCGATCGGCTTCGCGCTCGAGAGCTTCGACGCGGTCGGGAAGTACCGGACGGTCGACGAGAACTACGAGCCGATCGACAACTCCGGTGTCTACGCCGATGGCAGCCGCATCGACGGTCTGCCGGGCCTGCGACAGGTGCTGGTCAGCCACTCCGACCAGTTCCTCGTGAACATGACCAGGACGCTGATGACCTACGCGCTCGGGCGCGGCGTCGAGTACTACGACATGCCCACGGTCCGCGCCATCCTGCGCGCCGGGGCGCCGCAGCAACACCGCTTCTCGTCGATCGTCCTCGGGATCGTCAAGAGCGCGCCGTTCCAGATGAGGAGAGTCGAGTCATGATCATCACGAAGAGGGCTTTGTCGCGCCGCACGGTGCTGCGCGGCATGGGCGTGTCGCTGGCGTTGCCCCTGCTGGACGCGATGGTGCCGGCGCTTACCGCCGCAGGCGAACACCGCCGCGAAGCCGGTGCGCCGTTACGGGTTCTTCTACATGCCGAACGGGGTGGCGATGAACCACACCGGCGTGAACTACTGGAAGCCGCAGACCGTCGGCGCCGACTTCGAGTTCTCACCCATCCTCAAGCCGCTCGAGCCGTTCCGCAACCAGTTGACCGTGGTCAGCGGCCTGCACAACCGCCAGGCCGAGAGCTTCGGCGACGGCAACGGCGATCACACCCGCAGCACCGGCTCGTGGCTCACCGGCGCGCACATCAAGCGCACCGAAGGGTCGGACCTGCGCAACGGCACGTCGGCGGACCAGGTGATCGCCTCGCAGTTCAAGCAGGACACGCCGCTGCCGTCGCTCGAGCTCGCCATCCTGCCCAATTCGGTGACCGGCGGCTGCGATACCGGCTACAGCTGCGCCTACGGCACCACGCTGGCGTGGGCGTCGCCGACGACGCCGCTGCCGACCCAGAGCAGCCCGCGCCTCGTCTTCGAGCAGCTGTTCGGCGACGGCGGTCCGGCGTCGGCCCAGCTGGCCGCGGCCAGGACCAAGAACAGCATCCTCGACTCGGCCATCGAGGAGATGGCCAAGCTGCGATCGAAGCTCGGGCCGGCGGATCGCTCCGCGGTGTCGGACTACCTCGACGTGCTGCGCGAAGTCGAACGGCGTATCCAGCAGACCGAGGAGAAGAACGCCTCATCGCCGCTGCCGGAGTACGACCGGCCCGGTATCGGCACGCCCGAGCGGTTCGACGATCACGCCAAGCTGATGTTCGACCTCCAGCACCTGGCCTTCCAGGGCGACATCACGCGCGTCACCACCTTCATGTATGGCGCCGAACAGCGGGCGCGCATGTATCCCGAGATCGGGCTCAACGAGTCGCATCACTCGATGTCGCACCATGGCGACAGCCCGGAGAACCTGGCGAAGTACGCCAAGTTGTGCACGTGGCACGTCGAGCTCTTCGCGTATCTCGTCGACAAGATGCGCAACACGCCCGACGGCGACGGCACGCTGCTCGACCACTCGCTGATGATGATCGGCGGCGGCATGAGCAACGGCAACATCCACTCGCACATGGACGTGCCGATCGCGCTCGTCGGCGGCGGCACCGGCATGAAAGGCAACCGCCACGTGGCGGCGCAGATGGGCACGCCGCTCTCGAACCTGCTGGTCTCGGTAGTGTCGAGCGCGGGCGTGCCGATCGACAGCTTCGGCGACAGCACCGGAACGCTCGACATCGACGCCGTCCCGGCTACGCCATCAAGTACGGCCCGCAGCGCCTGACCGGCGGAGCAGGCAAGGGTAGGGAGCTTTCGTAGCACGTTTCGTCGAGGCGGGTCTTCAGGCCCGCCTCACCAGCGGAGAACCTTCGATATGCACAAACAGGTCGTGACTCTCGCGATGGCGGTGCTTCTGGCTGCTTCGTCCTCCTTCGCGGCCGGCAAGGTGCCGCTCGTCGAGGCGGTGAAGGCGCGCGACGCGGCGGCCGTCCGCATGCTGCTCAAAGTGCCGAACGCGGCCAACGTCGCCACCGCCGACGGCACGACGCCGCTGCACGTGGCGACCGACATCGACGACGTCGCCACGGCGCAGCTCCTCCTGCGCTCCGGCGCCAACGTGAAAGCCGCCAACCGCTACGGCGTCACGCCGATGTATTCGGCGGCCGTCAACGGCAGCGCCAGGATGATCGAGCTCCTGCTCGACGCCGGCGCGGACGCCAACGTCGCCCTTCGCGAGGGCGAGACGGCGTTGATGACCGCTTCGCGCACGGGCGTGGTCGAGGCCATGCGCGTGCTGCTCGCCCGGGGGGCGAAGGTCAACGCGAAGGAGACGTGGAAGCAGCAGACGGCGCTGATGTGGGCGGCGCACGAAGGCAACGTCGAGGCGGTGAAGCTGCTGCTCGAAGCCGGAGCGCAGGTCAAGGATCGCTCGCTCTTCGGCTGGACGCCGCTGCTGTTTGCCGCCCGGCAGGGCGAGATTGGTTCGATCGAAGCCCTGCTCGGGGCCGGCGCCGACATCGACGAAACGTTGCCCGACGGCACGAGCGCGCTCGTGACCGCGGTGCAGGGGCTCAACTACGAAGCCGCGGCGTTCCTCGCGAAACACGGCATCGATCCCAACGCCTCGGCGCAGGGGTGGACGGCGCTGCACCAGATCGCCTGGTCCCGCCGCCCGCAGCGCGGACAGAACAATCCGGGGCAGAAGCCGCAGGGCGGCGTCAGCAGCCTCGAGCTCGCGAAGATCCTGGTCGAGCATGGTGCCGACGTGAACGCGCGGCAGACGAAAGAGCCGAGCTCCGACATGGAGGGGCGCAACAGCCTCAATCGCTACGGCGCGACCCCGCTGTTCCTCGCCGCCAAGTCGGTGGACGTGCCGCTGATGGAGACGTTCCTGGCGCTCGGCGCCGACCCCTTCCTCGCCAACATCGACGGCGACTCGCCGCTGATGGTCGCGGCCGGTGTCGGCGTCTATTCACAGGGCGAGAGTCCGGGCGCGCCCGAGGAGTCGGCCGACGCGGTGAAGCTGCTGCTCAAGCTCGGGGCCGCCGGTCAACGACGTGGACAAGAACGGCGAAACCGCGCTGCACGGGCCTGCCTGGCGTGGATCGAACGAGGCCGCGACCCTGCTCGTGGACGCCGGCGCCAAGCTGGACGCGCGCAACAACCGTGGCTGGCTGCCGCTGACGATCGCCGACGGCGTCTACTACAACTCCCGCGTGATGATGAACAAGCACACCGCGACGCTGCTGCGGCAGATGATGGCGGCGCGTGGGCTCGACACCTCCGATTCGGGCGTCAACCTCGCCGGTGCGATCCGCTCCGAGGTGGACGACGAGGCGGACGAGAACGCCAGCAACCCGTCGGAGATCCAGCGCCGCCAGCAGGAACTGCAGCGGCAGCGCGAGGAGCAGCTGAAGCGGGCGCAGGAGCAGGCCAAGTGAGGCGCCCGTCGCCACTCGGCGTGGCCGCCGCGGCGATTGTGGCCGCACTGCTGGTGGGCGCGGCAATCGCGGAAGCGCAGCGGCGCGGCGGCCGCGACAACTCGGCGCAGGGGCTGCCCGTTGCCACCAATACCATCCTCGCGAACCCCGACGCCTACTACGGCAAGCTCGTCACGGTGTCGGCCGGCGTCGATGCCATGCTGTCGAAGACCGTGTTCCTGGTCGATCAGTGGAAGGCGGCCGGCACCGAGGAAGCGGTGCCGATGGGCAAGCCGATCCTGGTGATCGCGCCCTATCTCGCCACGGCGCTGGAGCACCGGCAATACTTCCTGCTGCGCGGGCAGGTGATGAAGCTCGACCCGGCGTCAGTGTCGGCCGCGGCCTCTGGCTATGTGCTCGATCTCCCGCCGGACATGCAGGAGAAGTATCTCGGGCAACCCGTGCTGGTGGCCACGTCCGTCGTGAACGCGACGTCGGTGGAACTGGGCCGCAAGCCGCTCATGCCCGAGGAGATTGCGATGGCGGCGGCGATGAAGACCATCGCGCCGGCGTTTGCCGCGCTGCGCGCCGCGGCCGAGGCGGCCAAGGCGGGCGAGGTGGCGCAGAACACGGCCAAGCTCGTTCCGGCGTTCACGCAGACCGAAGAGCATCTGGGACGGCCTGGGGCAGAGCCCGGCGGCACAGTGGGCGCGCGACGCGAAGGAGCACGCCAGCGCGATCGACACCGCCGCGGCCGCCGGCAACTGGGACGCGGTGAAGGCGTCAGCGGCGCAGTTGAACCAGTTGTGCCAGAACTGCCACGGCGCCTACCGTGAACGGATCGACGACGGCACGTTCCGGTTCAAGGCCGGGACGTACTCAGCGACTCGTCGATCCTCGGCGACGCTCCGCCTGTCGCGCCGCGACCTGCAGTTGCAACCGCAGCCGCTCGGCGTCGGTGAAGGTCCAGTCGTCGCGGCGGTTCTGGGCGAGCTCCGCGTCGGTCCACACGGCGCGCATCAGGCCCGACTGGTTGTGCCCGGGCACGCGCAGCAGCAGGTGACCGATCTCGTGCGCCATGGCCCGGCCGAGCAGACCGCTGACGTCGAGACCGGCGCGGCGGGCGACGCGCAGCACGCGGTCGTAGTAAAGGGTGGCCATCACGTTGCGCTGCCCGTCGGGATCGACCGCGGCGAAACCGAGCTGCAGGTCGCCGTCGACGTCGTGCTCGCGCGGCGGCTCGCCGGCTCTCGGCACGTACGCGGGCATGATGCGCACCACCAGGTCGTGCGCGCCCCGCACCGTGCGGCACGGATGGGCGTCCCCGCCACGGCTGCAGTCGCGCCAGTCCACGGTGACTCCGGCGTCGGCCATCATCGCGGCCACGATGCGCATCGCCGCGGCGCGCCCGTCGGCGTCACCGGTGGCGATGTCGTAGAGCCGGATGACGACCGGCCGCTCGTCGGCGTGCGCAGGGGACGCTGCGGCGAGCAGCGCGAGGGCGGAGAGCGTAACGGCGCAGGCCGTCCGGAAAGGTCTGTGTGCCATGGCGCGCAACGTGGAACGCCCGAACTCGACCACACGAGACGGGCGTCGTGGCACGCCTCGAGGACGCGGCTACCCTAGCACACGATCGCGGGGCCGCGGCGCGGCCCTTCGTCGATGTCGCGTCCGCGCCGTCGATGTCCAAAACTGTCCATCGCTGTCCACTGCGCCGAACCGCACGTGCCCGCGCGATCCGGCGCACCGCGGCGGGACGGCTCGGCGTGCGTCCGCTCCAGCTGATCCGCCCGCGCAAGATTCGCCTGGCGAATGTCGGATATCGAGTTCGTAAATACGAGAAATCCGTTTGACACCCATAAGGTAGAGGCGTAGCCTTCGCACCGTTTCAGCGGGTCGGTCACAGGGGCCTCCAGGTAGCGGACCCCGGTCCGGGGTGCATGACGGGGTTCGTGTCCAGCAGGCCTCATCGCGCGCCACACGTGGCGAGTGGAGGCAGTCTATGCACGCGCGGACGAGCTGGTTGAGGCTTGTCTTCCTGTTCTCGACACTTCTGATTGCGACAACCGCCTTCGCGCAGGGCTCGATTGGCGGCCTGGTCAAGGACTCCACCGGTGCCGTGCTGCCGGGCGTGACCGTCGAAGCCGCCAGTCCGGTGCTGATCGAAAAGGTGCGCACCACCATCAGCGACAGCAGCGGGCGCTATCAGATCGTCGATCTCCGTCCCGGCTCCTACACCATCACCTTCACGCTGCCCGGCTTCAACACGGTGAAGCACGACGGCGTCATCCGTGGCCGGATCCGGCAACGTGGCCGTGGACGCCGACCTGCGCGTCGGCGCGCTCGAGGAGACGGTCACCGTCACCGGCGAGACGCCGGTCGTGGACACGCAGTCGATCACGCAGCAGCGCGTGCTCAACTCCGAGATGGTGGATGCGCTGCCGAGCGCGCGCAACTACTTCGGCCTCGCGCGCATGATTCCCGGCACGCTCGGCGGCGGCAACGACGTCGGCGGCTCCCTCATCCAGGACGTCGGCCAGAGCGTCATCGTCCACGGCAGCAGGAACGTCGATCAGCGCGTGACCGTCAACGGCGTCAGCACCATGACGCTGCAGGCCGGCGGCAACATCGGCGGCCAGACGCCCGACGTCGGCTCGGCCTCCGAGGTGACGGTGGACACCAACTCGCTCTCGGCCGATCTGCCGACCGGCGGCGTGCGCATCAACTTCGTGCCCAAGGACGGCGGCAACCGCTTCTCGAACTCGACGTTCCTCACCTTCGCGAACGAGAGCCTGCAGGGCGACAACTTCTCCGACGAGCTCCGCGCCGCGGGCCTGGGCACGCCCGAACAAGCTGGTGAACGCGTTCGACATCAACGAGTCGCTCGGCGGCCCGTTCAAGCAGAACAAGGTGTGGTTCTGGTTCTCGACGCGCTACAACACGACCGAGAACGAGGCGCCGGTCTTCGCCAACAAGTACGCCTACGATCCGGTCAACTTCTAGCGCTACGAGCCCGACACATCGACGCCGGGCGTGAACAAGGGCACGCAGATCAACAGCAGCATCCGCGTCACGTGGCAGGTGAGCCCGCGCAACAAGATTGCCGGCACCTACAAGGCCGACAAGTGGTGCAACTGTCCCAACAACATCAGCGCCACGGTGTCGCCCGAGGCCGGCCGCGACCGCCGCTTCCCGCGGCTGATGCAGGAACACGCGGAGTGGACGTCGCCGATCAACAACCACATCCTCTTCGAGGCCGTGGGGCTGCACCTGTTCGAGCGCTGGGGCAACATGCACTACCGCGTGAACGACGGCTCGCTCGACGATCCGGCCATCGAAGACGTGCTGCCGCAGATGTACGCCATCCTCGAGCAGGGAGGCCCCTACGCCGGCCTGAACTACGGCATCCTGTCGAACTACAACAACACCGCGGTGCCGAGCTGGACGCTATCGCGCGGCGATGTCGTACGTGACCGGGTCGCACGCGTTCAAGTACGGGTTCAACCGCACGCACGGCTATCTGGACGAGTACCAGTACACGCTCAACCCGGTCGGCCTACCGATTCAACAACGGCGTCCCGAACCTGATCACCGAACGCGCGACGTATCGCGTCATGACCAACCTCGACAACGACCTGGGCTTCTACGCGCAGGACCGTTGGACGGTCAACCGCTGGACGCTGCAGGGCGCGCTCCGCTTCGACTACTTCTCGACCAGCGTCCCCGAGCAGCACCTCGGGCCGGAGCCGATCACGCCGAACCGCAACATCACCTTCCCGGCGCAGGACATCATCTCGTGGAAGGACCTCACCTATCGCAGCGGCTTCGCCTACGACATCTTCGGCACCGGCAAGACGGCGCTGAAGGTGGCGTTCAACAAGTACCTCCTCGGCCAGACGCTGAACGGGCTCGGCCGCGACCCGAATCCGATCGTCGCCCTGCCGACGAACGTGACCCGCACGATGGACCGACGCCAATCGCGACTACGTCCCGCAGTGTGATCTCGTCAACCCGCTGGCCAATGGTGAGTGCGCGCAGATCAGCAACCCGGCGTTTGGCACCGCCGTCGCCCGGCCGACGTGTTCGACAAGGACCTGATCTCCGGGTTCAACCACCGCCAGGCGAACTGGGAGTTCTCCACCAGCGTGCAGCACGAGCTGATGCCCGGGCATGGCGCTCGACGTCGGCTACTTCCGCCGCGCCTGGGCGCATTTCCGCGTGACCGACAACCTCCTGGTCGGGCCCGAGGACTACACCCGCTTCGACATCGTGGCGCCGGCCAATCCGAACCTGCCTGGCGGCGGCGGCTATACGATCCACGGTTTCTACGATGTGGTGCCGGGCAAGTTCGGCCAGGTGCGCAACCTGAACGCCCTCTCGGACGACTACGGCGATCAGTTCGAGAACTGGAACGGCGTGGACGTCACGGTGAACAGCCGCCTGAAGAACGGCGTCACGCTGCAGGCCGGCGCTCAGCACCGGCAAGACGATGGAGGACAACTGCGAGATCGTCGACAAGCTGCCCGAGATGAACTTCTTTCCGACGGTATCCCGCCGGCCGTCACGGGCGGGACGCTGCCGGCGTCGTGGCGCGCCGCCGAGTGGTGCCACCGTGAGTCGCCGTTCCTGACCCAGTTCAAGGCGTACGGCGTCTACATTGTGCCGAAGATCGAAGTGCAGGTGGCGGGGTCGTTCCGCAACCTGCCCGGCCAGATCGGACCGCCGGCGCTGCCGCCGAACAACGACGTGCAGGTGGCCCTCACCGCGACCAACGCGTTCCTCGCCACCAACTCGACGCTGGGACGCGCGCTCTCGGGCAGGCGCAGCCAACGTGTCAACTGCAATTGCTCGAGCCGTACACGGAGTATCTCGATCGCCGCAACGAGCTCGACCTGCGGTTCGGCAAGATCATCCGCTTCTCCGGGCAGCGGGCGGTGGTGAGCGTGGACGTCTACAACGCGCTCAACTCGAACGCGCGGATCACGGTGAACCAGTCGTACGCGGCCTATCCGCGGCCGACCGAGATCCTGAACGCGCGGCTCGTGAAGTTCAGCATCAATTACGACTTCTAGAGCGGAGGAGGGCAGGTAGGCAGGTGAGGGCAGGGTGAGGCGGAGTAGGGAAGGCGGTCGAGACAGGCCGGCCGTCTTCCTCTGCCCACTCCGCTCCTGCTCCGCTTGCTCCGCCTCGGGTGTCCATGGGATCCCTTCTCTACGTTGCCTTCTTCCTCTCCGGCGTCAGCGGCCTGATCTACCAGATCACCTGGGTCCGCCAGTTCGGCAACGTTCTCGGCAACACGGTGCATTCGGCGGCGCTGGTCGTGGCCGTGTTCATGCTCGGTCTCGGCGTGGGCAGCTATGTGGCTGGCGTGTGGGCCGATCGCCGCCGTCACCCCGGGGACGGCCGGCTGCTGCGCGCCTACGTGGCGGCCGAGGTCGTGCTCGCGGTGCTCGGCCTCGCGGTGTCGCTCCTCGTGCCGCGGCTCGCCGCGCTCGTCGCGGGCTGGTCGTCGTACACCATCGGCCCCGGCGGGTGGCAGGAACTCTCCACCGCCAGCCATGCGGGGCACGCGGCCGCCGTCATCGTGCTGTTGACACCGGTCACCGTCACCATGGGGGCGACGCTCACGCTCCTCATCCGTCATCTCGTGCGCGTCGACGTTGGCGCCAGCGGCTGGCAGATCGCGCGCCTCTACGGCGCCAACACCGTGGGCGCCGCCGCGGGCGCCGTGCTCGCCGACTTCGCGCTCGTGCGCCTCGCCGGCCTGCAGGCCACGCAAGTCGTGGCCGCGGGGCTCAACCTGGCCGCGGCCGCAATCGCGGCGTGGGCGCTGCGCGGTGCGGCTCGCCGCGAGCCGGCTCTCGATTCAGGGCCCACCGGTTCAGTGGCGCGACACGGCGGCTCCCTCAGCGGCGCGCCGCACGACGCGGGCCACCGGCCGCTGCTGGTGCCGGCGGCGGCGCTCTGCGTCTGCCTGTCGGGTGTGGCCGTGATGGGCATGGAGATGGTGTGGGTGCGTCACCTCGGCATCCTGCTCGGCGGGTTCCGCGCGGTGTTCTCGCTGGTGCTCGCCGTGCTGCTCGCCGCGAACGGGTTGGGCGCGCTCGCCGGCGGGTGGCTGCTGCGCCGCTGGGGACGTCCGGCGGAACTGCTGGCGGCGGCCCAGGCGCTCTTCGTCGTCTCCGCGCTCGCGGGACTGGCGTGCGGCCGACGCGGAGGCGCTGGCGGTGGAGGGCCGGGCCATCGCCGCGACGCTCGCGGCGCTCGGGCCGCTGCGGCGTGCGCTGGCCGAGATCGGGTTCAACCTGGGGCCCGCACTGCTCGAGGTCGCGGTGCCGGCGTTTGCCGCCGGGCTCTCGTTTCCGCTGGCGAATGCGCTCGTGCAACGGTCGGTCGACACGGTCGGCCGTCGCGCGGGCCTCCTGTACTTCGCGAACACGGCCGGCGCGGTGGCCGGTTCGCTCGCCGCCGGCTACGTGCTGCTGCCGCGGCTCGGGATGCAGACCGCGGCGGCCGTGCTCGCGCTCGTGGCGGCGGCCGCCCTCGTGCCGCTGCTGGCGGCCGGCGCCTCGCGCCGCGCCACGATGCTCGGCAGCGGCTCCGGCCGCTGTCGCGCTCGCCGCGTGGGCGGCGCTTCCCGCCGACTTCGTGGTGGCGCGCGCGTCGGTGGTGCCGCGCGGCGACCGCGTGCTCGCGCGCGGCGAGGGGCTCACCGAAGTGGTCGCCGTCGTCGAGGCCGATCGCGGCCGGGCGCTCCTGACCAACGGGCATGCGATGTCGTCCACCGCGCTCCTCGATCAGCGGTACATGCGGGCCCTCGCCCACGTGCCGCTGCTGTCGATGCCGGCGCCGCGCCGCGTGCTCGTGATCGGCTTCGGCGTCGGCAACACCGCGCACGCGGCCACGCTTCACCCCCCGGTCGAACGCGTCGACGTCGCCGAGCTGTCGCGCCAGGTGCTGGCGCACGCCGGCTATTTCCGCAGCAGCACGGGCGATGTCCTGCGCGATCCCAAGGTGCAGGTGTTCCTCAACGACGGGCGCCAGCACCTGCAGATGGTGGCGCCGGCCACCTACGATCTGGTGACGCTCGAGCCGCCGCCCATCGCGCATGCCGGCGTGGCCGCGCTGTACTCGCGAGAGTTCTACGAGCTGGTCCGATCGCGCCTCACCGCTGGCGGTTACGTCAGCCAGTGGCTGCCGGCCTATCAGGTGCCGATCGAGAGCAGCCTGGCGATGGTGCGGGCGTTCGTCGACGTGTTCCCGGAGACCGTGTTGCTGTCGGGTGCGCAGGCGGAGCTGCTGCTCGTGGGCACGACGGGACCGCGCGTCGAGATCGATCCTGCCGCCCTGCGGCGAGACCATGGCGCGACGGCCCGCGGTGGCGGCCGACCTCGCCCGCCTCGACCTCGGCCGCCCGCGCGAGATCGTGGGCGCGTTCGTCGGCGACGCCGCAACGTTGCGCGACGCCACGCGCGGGTCGCCGCCGGCCACCGACGACCGGCCCTTGCAGGAGTACGGCGTGTGGTCGGGGCTGTCCACCGGGCTGCACGGCGTGCCGGCGTCGTTGTTCGACCTGGATGCGCTGCCGGCGTGGTGCCCGCGCTGCTTCGACGGCGGCCGTCCGGTCCCGTCCGTCGACGGCCTCGACGCCTATCTCGCGCTCCTGCGCGAAGCCTACGCCGCGTCGCCCGGCGCCGTCGCCGCCGCGGCCGCGGCGGGGGGTGACCGCCGGACGTTTCTCGGCAGCCGCTACCTGGGGCTCGTGCTGCCGGACACCGCCGAGGTATACAACGTCGTCGGCGCGGCCGAGCGCGGCCAGGGCCGGATTGACGACGCCGCACGTGCCTTTGCCGCGGCGCTGCGGCTCGAGCCGGCGTCGGTGGCGGCGCGGCAGAACCTCGGTCAGATCCGGCACGAACAGGGCCGCGCGCTGCTGGAGGCGCGGCGCTTCCGCGACGCTGCGGCCGAGCTGCGCGGAGCGGTCGCCCTGCTGCCGCAGTCGGCCGCGGCTCACAACGATCTTGGCGTCGCGCTCGCCTCGGTGAACGAGGTGGCCGAGGCCGCG
Organism: uncultured Acidobacteriota bacterium; assembly: GCA_963731785.1. GTDB lineage: Bacteria > Acidobacteriota > Vicinamibacteria > Vicinamibacterales > UBA2999 > DASYRM01. The sequence goes on along the minus strand of CAVSWX010000013.1, from coordinate 85,156 downwards.
GCGCAGTTCCGCGCCGCCGTGGCGCTCAATCCGGACTTCGTGGAGGCGCGCCGTAATTTGTCGGCGGCCGAAGCGCTGGTACCCGTGAGGCCCACGCCGGCACTCGATCAGGGGAGGTCACGCATGTCCCGCACCCGTTGCCTCGCCGTGGCGGCGACCGCCGCCGCGACCTGGCTCGCCACCGTGTCGCTCGCGACGATGTCGCCGGCTCTCCTGCGCGCGCAGCAACCCGCATCGCCGCCCGCACCACCGGCCACCCCGCGTGCCGCCGCGCTCGTCGACCTCACCGGTAACTGGGTGTCGCTCGTCACCGAGGAATGGCGGTGGCGGATGACGACGCCGCCGCGCGGCGACTACATCAGCCTGCCGCTCTCGGACGAGGGACGGCGCGTCGCGGATACGTGGACGCCGGCGCTCGACGGCAGCTGCAAGGCCTACGGGGCCGGCGGCGTGATGTGGCTGCCGACGCGGCTTCGCGTCTCGTGGGACGGCGATCAGGTGCTCAAGGTCGAGACCGATGCGGGTCAGCAGACCCGGCTCCTCGGGTTCGACGCCGCACGCCCGGCCGGCCCGCGCAGCCTGCAGGGCTTCTCGGTCGCCGCCTGGGAACCGATGGGCGGCGCTCCAGTGCTGCGCAGCGGCACGCGCGTCGCCGCGCCGCCGCCGGCGGGCGGGACGCTCAAGGTCGTCACCACCAACCTGAGCGAGGGCTGGCTGCGGCGCAACGGTGCGCCCTACAGCGAGCGCTCGACCATCACCGAGTACCTGGGATCGGGTGTCCTTTCCCAACGGCGACGACTTCCTCGTGGTGACCATCCTGGTGCGCGACCCGCTCTACCTGCTGAACGAGTACACGCGCAGCGCCCATTTCAAGCGGGAGCCGGACGCGTCGAAGTGGCGTCCCGCCCCGTGCCGTCAGTCGTGAGGACCCCCGCCATGCTCTCGACCACTGCCATGCCATCGAGCCATCGCCGCCTCCGCCGGTTCGCGGTCGCGCTCGCCTGTGCCGCCGCGCCCACCGTGCTCGCGCAGGTCCCCGCGCCGGCTGCGCCTCCTCCCATGGTGGATCTCGCCGGCTCGTGGGCGATGTCCAACGACGAGGAACTGCTCATCCGCATCGATCCGGGGCCGGAGCTCGAGAACTTCACCGGCTTTCCGCTGAACGCCGCCGGCCGGCAGAAGGCGCTGGCGTGGAACTCCACCATCCAGGCGGTGCCGGAGCACCAGGCCCGGCCGCACCCGGCGCAGTACTCGATGCGCGGGCCCGGCCCCAACTTCCACATGGGCGAGGTGATCGACCCGAAGACGCGGCAGCTCGTCGCCTACACCATCACGGGCCTCTTCCAGAACGCCAACCGCACCATCTGGCTCGACGGCCGCCCGCATCCGTCGGTGTTCGCCGAGCACTTGTGGAACGGCTTTTCCACCGGCGTCTGGGAGAAGGGCACGCTCAAGGTGACCACCACCCACATGAAACAGGCGTTCCTGCAGCGCAACGGCATTCCGAGCAGTCCGTACGGCGTGATGACCGAGTTCTTCATCCGCCACGGCGATCGCCTGCTGGTGGTCTCGCAGGTGGACGATCCGATCTATCTCGAGGAACCGATGATCCGTTCCTCCACGTTCAAGTGGAACCCGGGCCAGCGCGAGAATCCGATCGTCCAGGTGGAGATTGCCGACGAGCTGCCCAATCTCAAGCCGGGCGACGTGCCGCACTATCCGCTCGGCTTCCGCCAGACCGATTACGCCGACTCGAACGGGCTGCCGTGGGAGGCCACGCTCGGCGGCGCCGAGACGCTCTATCCGGAATACGCCGAGAAGCTCAAAGCGCTGATGCCGCAGAGGAGGGCGCAGTGAGGCCGCGCGGCATGCTCGTGTGCGCCGCCGTCGCCGCGGCCGTGGTGTCGGTGTCGGGGCAGGCGCCGCGCGCGCCGGAGCCGCCGGCGCCCGTGCGGCCGCACCGGCCGACCTACGGTCCGACCGGATCGATCGAGGTGTTGCCCGTGCAGGGCAGCGTCTATCTGCTCGCCGGCGGCGGCAGCAACGTGGTGGTGCAGGTGGGCGACGACGCCGTGCTGGTGGTCGATACCAATACCGCCGAGATGGGCGACAAGATGCTCGCCGCGATCCGCAGCATCTCCAAGGCGCCGATCCGGTACATCGTGAACACGTCGGCCGATCGCGACCACACCGGCGGCAACGCGGTGCTGGCGGCCTCGGCCGGCGCTCCGGTCAATGCGTTTCTCGGCCAGGGCGCGCGGGTCTACGCCCACGAGAACACCTACACGCGGCTGGCGAATCCGCCCGACGGGAGCAATCCCGCGCCGGTGGCGCTGTGGCCGACCGATGCGTTCACCAGCCCCAAGAAGACGCTGTTCGTGACCGGCGAGCCGATCGAGATCATCCACCAGCCCGCCGCCCACAGCGACGGCGACGTCATGGTGTTCTTCCGCAAGTCGGACGTGGTGGCGGCCGGCGACGTCTTCGTGCTCGACGGCTACCCGGTGATCGATCCGAAACGCGGCGGCTCGCTGCAGGGCGTGATCGACGCGCTCAACCGCCTGGTGGACATCGCCATCCCCGAGTTCAACACCCTGGGCGGCACCCGTATCGTGCCGGGGCACGGCCGCATCACCAACGAGATCGACGTCGTCGAATACCGCGACATGCTCACCATCATCCGCGACCGGGTCGCGCTGCTGGTGGGTGAGGGGCGCACGCTCGAGCAGGTGCACGCGGCGCGCGTGTCGCTCGACTACGACGGCGTGTACGGCGCCACGTCGGGGCCGTGGACGACCGAGGCCTTCATCGCGGCCGCCTACCGGGAGCTCAGCGCCGCGGCGGCCCGGGAGCGTTCCTCGCGCGCGGCCCCGGGATCCGGCACGCGCACGCCCGCCGCATCCGCGGCTGCCGCCCCATCGCGGACGCCGGCCGAGGCCCGCCGAGGCCCGGCCGATCCCTTCGACGGCACCTGGGTGCTCGACCTGGCCCGGTCGCGGTACACGCCGTCGTCGAACGCCCCGTACCGGCGCGAGACGACGATTGCGATCGAGGGAGAAGCCGTGCGACAGAGCACCTCGACGTGGCGCCGGATGCAGGGCAACGATTCACCGCTGCTCCGGGTTACCTACACCGCGCGGCTCGACGGCAAGGATTACCCCGTGGACGCCTCGTCGACGCGTGTCGCCCTCCGCCGCGTCGACGCCACGACCATCGAGCGAGTGGCAACCGGAGACAAGAGCTCGAAGGAGACGGCGCGGTGGACGCTGTCCGCCGACCGGCAGGAGTTGACGATGGTGACGTCGGGGGTGGATGTGGCGGGCGCGCCGTACACCAGCACGCAGGTGTACACCCGCCGGTAATTCAATGCCCCCGAGCGACCGTGTGCAGCCAGACGACTGGCCGAGACGGCCGCGGGGACGGCGTCGTGGCAGGAGGGGCATCGTCGCGTCTCGTGTGCCGGGCGGGCACCACTTCCCGACGCGGTGGTGGACGCGCGGCCTGCCGCCGCGCCGGTGTTTCGAGCGAAGGCTCCGCCACCAGGCGGGCGTGGACGATGAACCGCTGCGGCGCCGAACCGACGTAGGTGAAGGGGAAGCACGTCACCAGCGTCAGCGCCGGGTCCGGCGTCGGGTCGAGCACCCACACGTCGTCGGGCTCGACGATGCTGGTGCGCTCGACGGCGTAGGTGAAGGCGCCTTCCGGCGCGACCAGCCGGATGACGTCGCCGACCTCGATGCCCTCCAGGCGGCGGAAGAACGTGTCGCGGTGACCGGCCAGGCCGATGTTGCCCGCCGCGCCCGGTAGCGCCGTGCCGCGAATGTGCCCGACGGCCAGTTGCAGCGTGCGCGCGTCCTCGCCTTCCTTGATGATGGTCGACACGCCGAGGCGCGGGATGTCGATGCGCCCGATCACGCGCCGCGGCGCCGCCGCGGCCGCTCCTGCGGGCCCGGCCGGCGGGGGACCCGATCGCAGCACCGCGTCGAGCTGACGCAGCTCGTACTCCTGGTAGAGGGCCGCGCCCCCCAGCGTGCCGGCCACGTAGCCGAGCGTCGACAAGCCCACCAGCAGCAGCGCCCGCTCGATCACCACCAGGACGAGCCGGCGGCGGCGCCGGGGCGCCGGAGATGTGAAGAGGCTGAGATCAGCGCCCATGCTGGTGCAGCGGCGCCAGGTAGCCGTCGCGGGCGTGCACCACCGGTGCCCGCATGCCTGGCGCCAGCACCCGGACGATCAGCCGGCGATACGAGCCGTCGTGCGCCGGGTTGGTCGGCACGTAGCCCAGGGTATAGCCCTGGCGGATCTTGCCCGCGATGTCGCCGAACGCGGCAATGACGTCGCGCTCGGTCTTCGGCGTATACGCGCTGCCGCCGGTCGCCTGCGCCAGCTTGCGCAGCAGGCGTTCGTTGCCGACGTTCACGTCGAGCCGCGCGGTCGACACGGTGTAGATGAGGGCGTCGGAGCGATCCGCCCGGCGCAGCATCGCGTCTTCGGAGGCACGGCTGGCGTTGTCCTCGCCGTCCGAGAGCACTACCAGCACGCGCTTCTGGCGCTCGGCGGTGTCGAGATGGTCGAGGCCGGCAATCACCGCGTCGTGCAGCGCGGTCTTGCCGCCCGCCGGCACGGCGTTCACCGAGGCCTGCAGCATCGTCGGGCTGCTGGTGAACGCGACGCTGCCCGGGAGGGCGCGGTGCACGTCCTCGTTGAAGACGATGGTGAAGGCCTGATCCTCGGCCTGGCTCGCGTCGGCGAAGGCCTTGATGCCGGTCAGCACCATCGCCCGGCGTGTCAGCATGCTCGAGCTGTTGTCCACGACCAGGCCCACCGCCACCGGCGAGTCCCCGCCGGTGAACATCGTGATCGTCTGCGGCGTGCCGTCCTCGACCACGTGGAAGACGTCGCGGGTGAGCTGCGGCACGGGGTCGCCGCGGCGGTCGAGTACCGTGACGTGCAGGACGACGAGGTCGGACTCGCTGGAAAAGGTGGGGCGGGCGGGTTCCTGTGCCCCTGGCGCCGGATCCTGGCCGCGGCCGGCGGACGCGACGCCCACGGCGGTGCCGGTCAGTACCAGCAGGACGAGCGCGCGCGCGATCGTGGAGGACATCGGCGATGACGCCGCCTTCACGGGCCGGGATACCCCTGGCCCATGAAGGCTGTCTCCAGACTACCGCAGGAAGCGGATTCCCGCCGCGCCGGCCAGTGCGAGCAGACCGATGAGGCCGCTCATCGCCAGCGGGCTGGCCGTCTCCGGCAGGTCCTCCTGGCGCGTCACCTGCGGTGCAGGTGCCGGCGCGGGGTTGGCGCGTCCCGCCCCACCCTGTGGGGCCGCCTCGGCGCGCGGCGCCGGGGCGGGCTGCGGTGCCGGCGCCGGCTGGGGCGCGCGGGCCTGCTGCTGCGGCTGCTGCGACGAGATGCCCGCGCCCTCGATCGTGTTGCGGTCGCTGCTGATCTGCGGCGCCGGCGCGGGGGCGCGTTCCGGCTTCCACTCCGTCACGTTGCCCTTGGCGTCAACCGAGCTCACGCTCGACTCCGGCCGGATGTCGCCCTCGGTCGACAGCACGCGCGCGTTGGTGCGGGCCGCGAGCTTGATGGCCTGATCCTTCGGGTAGACGAACTCCTTGCCGGTCCTCTCGCCCGGGTAGTACCAGAACTGCACCGCCGGGGTCTGGCCGGCCGCCGTCTCCCGGAACATCACGACCGTGTCGTTGCGACACCTCGGGACGCTCGGCCTGCACGAAGAGCCAGTGGCCGATCATCTTCTTCTCGTCGCGGTCCCACACCTGGACGACGTTGCGCGACGGGGTGTCCGCGAGCTTGAACACGTACGTGCCTGCATCGAGCCTCACGCCGGGCATCTCCACCGGTCCGCTGAACGTGAGGAACGTGCGATCGCGCGTGTCGTTCTGCGCCAGTGGTCGTACTGCTGAACGCGCCCACGAGCGCGACCACCAGCGCGGTTGCGATGAATGTCACTCGAGCCATATACCTCTCCTCCTGCTCCATCGAACTGAACGGGACATCGAACGCGCGCATCTCGCGAGGCTGCGCTCGCGAGAGCACAGCCTCTGATGGCCCACCCTCCGGGCGGGCGGCGGCGTGATCCCGCTCACGTCCACGAATACCGGAGAAAGTGCATCTTCCATGCCCGCGCGATCAGGCCCCGATCACGCGGCAGTTGTTGCACTTGCGACTCAACGTCTGCGCCGGCAGCCTTGTACGATGCGGATCGCGCGGACTGCAAACCTTACTAATCCGTGCCCGCAAGCCCGTCTGCGCGGTGCGCGCAAAGTCGTTGCGCGGGCTGGCGTGTCCCGCTAGCATCCAGCCCATGCGCTGGCGAGGTCCCGTGCCAGGCGCGCCGAAAGGAGCCCGCCGATCTCGTGGGGATGCGTGAAGTGATGCGCATTCCCGTGGGCCAGGTGCCGAAGCGGAATATCACGGCGACGCTCCCTTATTAAGGCGAGGGCGCGCCGCCTCCTGGCTGCAACCGGAGTCTCTCACGCCGGCCCGGGCCCGTCTGCCGCGGCGCCGCGCGCAGATTCCGCGCGCTCGAACGCGGCGTAGGTGGGGAGCAGATCCTGGTAGATCGCGTGGCGCGCCGGATCGGGGCGGACACGCATCGGCGCTGGTGCATCGAGGCCGTCGACGGTCTCGTCCCACGACAGCGGCGCTCCGGCGTCGAGACGGTCGGCGTGCAGCGCCCGCAGCGCCGCGCCCAGCGCCGCGGCGTTCGCCACCTCGAGCCGCCGCACCTCGGCGCCGAAGACGTCGGCCATCACCTGCAGGATGGCGTGGTTGGCCGCGGCGCCGCCGGTCGCGTGCATCGACGTCGACCGCGACGCCCATCCAGCGCGAGTGCAGCGCCAGCGCCATCATCTGGGCCTCGACCACCGCACGCACGTTGGCGGCTGCGTCGTGCTCGTCGAGGCCGCGGCGCCGGACCCCGGGCACGGCAACGGTGGGCGTGATCTCGGGCTCGAACCACGGCAGCATCAGCGCGCCGCCGTTGCCGGGCGCCGACGTCTCGAGCGCGCGCGAGAAGCCGTCCCACGTCAGGCCGTATGGCGATCGCGGACGCGCTCGCGCGCCAGCGACCCGTTGCTGAACACCGTGATGCCCATGAAGTCGCCGGTGGGCGACGCCGAACACGTGGCCGGTGCCGCCGGTGTCGACGCGCGGCGTCGCGCATGAGACCGAAGATCGTGTCGCTCGTGCCGAGCGAGACGCCCACGCGCCCCTCGCGGACCAGGCCGAGGCCGATCGAGGCTGCACGGGTTGTCGCCCGACCACACGGCCACCTTGGCGGCGGGCAGCCCGATGCCGGAACTGCCAGTACGCGCGACAGCGCGCCCGGCGATGGCCGACGACGGCGCGATGACCGGGAGCCTGCGCGCGCAGGTCCGGGCGCCGTCGCGTCGACGCGCCAGTGGCCACCACTCGCGCGCGACGCGAGATCCATCAGGTTCATCCCCGACCCGTCGCCGGGATCGACCGGCGCGTGACGGCCGATGAGCACGCGACGCGAGAAACGAGCTCACGAGGTGCATGCGATCGGTGGCCGCGTAGGCGGCGGGCTCGCGCGTGGCGAACTTGCGGATCTGCGGGCCGGTGAAGCGCTCGAAGGCGCGCGAGCCGGTGCGCTGCGCCAGCATCGCCGGGCCGCCCACCGCCGTCTCGATCGCGCGCGCACTCGGCGTGCGTGCTCGAGTCCATCCAGATCGGCGCGATCGGTCGCGACAGGAGCGGCACGATCTGCGGCGGCAGCGGCCGCGACGGGTCGAGCGTCTCGAGCGCGCGCGCGGCGCCGTCGTTGAGATACACGCTGCCGTGCTGCTGCGCCGAGCCCGAGATGGCCGCGAGCCGGCGCAGATCGAGACCGCTGTGCGGCGAGCTCGGCCGAGCAGCTGGTCGAGCGCCTCGACCCACATCACCGGCGACGACTGGGCGACGGCCGGGTCGGCGTCCGGGCAGCACGCCGTGCCGCGTGCCGTAATGGCGGAAGCGCGTCGTCGAAGGGCGAGCGACAGCTCGAGCACCACGCGATGGCGGCCGCCGGACGACTTCGAGCACGACCGCGCTCAGGCTCTGCGTGCTGCAGTCGAGGCCGAGGTAGAGCGCGCTCGTCGCCGTGCGCCATCAGGCGGCTCCGAGCAGCAGATCGACGACGAGCTGATCGAGCCGTTCGTAGGGCAGCCGGCGCGACGCCAGCGCGTGGCGATCGAACGACCTCCGCCTTCGAGCGCGCGGCGCGCCTCGCGCGAGTACGGGCCCGAGCTCGCCGCCGTCGCCGCGGATCTCGGCGAGCAGCGCCTGAATGCCGGCGTGCGCCGCGAACGCGCGGGCCTTGTCCTTCAGGATCAGGTAGGTGCGCATGCAGCCGCGCGCGAAGTCCCACACGCCCTCTTCGTCCTCGGTGCGGTAGGCGTGCGCGTCGAAGTGGCGCGGGCCGTCGTAGCCCCGCTCCTCGAGCAGCTTCACCAGGAAGAACAGCGGCTTGATCGACTCCGAGCCGAAGCGCAGGTCCTGATCGAAGCGGCCCGGCTTCTGATCGTTGAGGTCGATGTGAAACAGCTTGCCGGCCTCGAGCGCCTGCGCGACCGCGTGGAAGAAGCTCAGGCCGGCCATCTGCTCGTGCGCGAACTCGGGGTTGACGCCGACCATGTCGGGGTGCGCCAGCGTGCGCGATGAAGCCGAGATACGCCGCGGTGGTGGGGAAGTAGATGTCGCCGCGCGGCTCGTTCGGCTTGGCCTCGAGCGCGAAGCGCAGGTCGTAGCGCTGATCGCGCGCGTACTCGCACAGGAAGTCGATGGCGTCGCGGAAGCGCTTGATCGCCTCGATCGGGTCCTTGCCGGCGTCCACTTCGGCGCCCTCGCGGCCGCCCCAGAACACGTAGGTGCGGGCGCCGAGCTCGACGCCCAGGTCCATCGCGCGCATCGTCTTCTGCACCGCGTAGCGGCGCACCCGGACGTCGTGCGACGTGAACGCGCCGTCCTTGAACACCGGCTCGGTGAAGAGGTTGGTGGTGGCCATCGGCACCGTGACGCCGGTGGCCGTCGAGCGCCGCGCGGAAGTCGCGCACGATGCGGTCGCGCTCGGCGGCGGTGGCGTCGATCGGCACGAGGTCGTTGTCGTGGAAGTTCACGCCCCAGGCGCCGAGCTCGCCGAGGCGGTGCACCGCCGTCACCGGATCGAGCGGCGGCCGGACGAAGCTCGCCGAACGGATCGCGGCCGCGGTTGCCGACCGTCCAGAGGCCGAACGTGAACTTGTCCGCGGGCGTGGGCGTGAACGTCATGCGTCGGTCATCCGCTGAAATAGACGTAGGTGACGGCGATGAGCACGAGCACGACGGCCGATCCGGCCGCCTCGCGCCAGTCCCAGCTGCGGCGCGACGCGTCGCGCTGCTCGCGGCTGACCGTGGCGTAGGTCAGCCCCGCCAGCTGCCGGTCCGGCGGCGGCGCGGTGGCGTAGCTCACGCCGATCATCACCGCGACCGACACCAGGAAGATCAGCAGGCCGTAGTACTGGAAGTAGATGTTGTTGACGATCCACAGGAGCGAGCCCGGGCGCATAGCCCTGCTCGTAGCCGGCCACGCCGAGCGTCACCGGCGTGTCCACCGCCAGGCGGAAGAGCCCGAGCGCGAAGCCGGCCACCAGCGCCGCGAGACAGCCGGCGGCGTTGAGCCGCTTCATGAAGACGCCGAGGAAGAACACGGCGGCGATCGGCGGCGCGAGATACGCCTGGATGCCCTGCAGGTACTCGTAGAGCCCGCGCGCGCCCTGGATGACCGGAATCCAGAGCAGCGCGATCAGCACCATCGTCGGCGGTGGCGGCGCGGCCCGACCCACACGAGCTGCGCCTGCGAGGCCGCGTGGCCGCAGCTTCTGGTAGAAGTCGAGCGTGAAGAGCGTGGACGAGGCGTTGAAGGCGCCGGCGAGCGAGCTCATGAGCGCGGCGAGCAGGCCCGCCACGACGATGCCGCGCAGGCCGGCGGGCATCACCGCCTGCACCATCAAGGGAAACGCCGCCTGCGCCTCCGCCGCGACCGGCGACCCGTCGGCCGCCGACGAGCGGCGCCAGCAGCGGCATGCGGCCGGTCCGGGCCAGCGCCACGGCGATCATGCCCGGCACGATGAAGATGAAGAGCGGCAGCAGCTTGAGGAACGCGGCGAAGATCGTGCCCTGGCGCGCCTCGCGCTCGCCTTTGGCGCCGAGCGTGCGCTGCACGATGTACTGATCGGTGCACCAGTACCAGAGGCCGATGATCGGCGCGCACAGCAGCATGCCCGGCCACGGATAGCTCTGGTTGAAGTACCACGCCATGCGTCCGGCTTCTTTGACCGGCGCCCACGTGCCCTCGACGCCGGCCGGCACGATCGGCTTCCACAGGTTGAACATCTCCGGCTCGAGCGCCGCGCGCAGCGCGCTCCAGCCGCCGAGCGCCGACGAGGCCGAAGACGGTGAGCAGCAGCGACCCGAGCGACGAGCACCGCCGTCTGCACCGCCTCGGTGTAGGCCACGGCGCGCATGCCGCCGAGCACCGTGTAGAGCCCGGTGAGCACGACGACCGCCACCGATCCGATCCAGAAGCTGTTGAACGACGAGCCCGGCGACGTCGAGATCTGCGAGACTCGGGGAGGAGGACGCCGAAGACGACGCCGCCGGCAAAGATGCCGACGGCCATCTTGGTCAGCACGTAGGCCACGAGCGAGATCAGCGAGAGCACCCAGCGCGCCGCCGGCGAGAAGCGGCGCTCGAGGAACTCGGGCATGGTGTAGACGCCCGAGCGCATGTAGAAGGGCACCATCACCCAGCCGAGCACCAGCAGGCACCACGCGTGCAGCTCGAAGTGCGCCAGCGCCACGCCGCTCGTGGCGCCCGAGCCGGCGAGGCCGACGAGGTGCTCGGAGCCGATGTTCGACGCGAAGATCGAGGCGCCGACCACCACCCAGCCGAGATGCCGGCCGGCGAGGAAGTAGTCGTCCACGGTGTCGCGATTCCGCAGAATCGACCACCAGGTGAGGCCGAGCAGCAGGGCGAAGTAGGCGCCCACTGCGGCCCAGTCGAGCGTGGTCACGGGCGGTGATTCTATATGTAGGGGCCGCCTTCACGCGGCCCGGGCCGGCTGAAGCCGGCCCCTACGTCAATTGCCGCTGCCGGGCACGTTCCGCGACACGATCGAGCGGTAGTCGTCGAGCGTGCGCGCGGGCGGGCCGCACGCATCGGCGGCGATCGGGCGCTTCGCGAACGTCTGGAAATAGAGGACGCTGGCGTCGCGCCACCAGCGCGCTTCCCGTTCCTGGATGCCGAGGAACGCACGGGTCTCCTCGTAGCGCTCGGAGTCGATGCGGACGGCAAGCGGAGCCCACGTGGCCTGCATGCCGCGCACGGCCTCGACCCCGCGGCAATACCGGGCGGTGAGCTCGTCCCAGAGCGTCCGGCCCGACGCCATCCGGTGATCCCACGGCACGTGGTGGAACCACAGAAGGTAGTCGTCGGGCACGCGGTCCAGCCGTCCGTAGAGATCGGCGCAGCGGCGGCGCGTATTGCGCGACCGCGTTGCTGCCCGTCGCGGTGCGATCGAAGCCGATGCCGGCGGCGTCGGCGCGATGGTAGTAGACCGAGTTCCAATCCGCGCGTCCCGCGTCGTCCACCCACGGGCCAGGCCCGTAGTGATGGCCGCGCGCCATGAGGTGATGGAGGCCGAGCGGCGTCATGTAGTCGACGGCCGCCTGCCGTGACGTCGAGCATCATGGCTTTCACCGGCTCGACGAACGCGGCGTCGTTGGTGAACGTCATGCGCAGCCACTCGTCGGCCAACGCCGCCGAGGTCAGGCGCGGGTTCCACGCCAGCCGGCCGAACGCGTGCCAGTTGGCGCACGCGAAGACGGCGCCGCACCAGGTGCGGCTCGTGCCGGTGTTGGCCACGCCCGCCGCGCCCTGCAGCAGCTCCCGCACGGCCGGGCCGCTGCCGCCGCTGGCGCGCGTGTCGGCGTTGAAGACCTCTTCGAAGAGCGGCGCCAGATACACCAGGTGGGTGGCGAACCCGAGGTACTCCTTCGTGATCTGCAGCTCGATCGTCAGCGGCGTGCGCGGCAGGGCGCCGAAGAGCGGGTGGAACGGCTCGCGCGGCTGGAAGTCGATGGGGCCGTTCTTGATCTGCAGCACGACGTTGGAGCGGAATCGGCCGTCGAGCGGCGTGAACTCCTTGAAGGCCTGCTTCGCCCGGTCGTCCCCGTCGCTCTCCGAGTAGACGAACGCGCGCCACATCACCAGGCCTCCGTGCGGCGCCAGCGCGTCGGCCAGCATGTTGGCGCCGTCGGCGTGGGTGCGCCCGTAGTCCTGCGGGCCGGGCTGACCTTCGGAGTTGGCTTTCACCAGGAAGCCGCCGAAGTCGGGGATCGCCTTGTAGATGTCGGCGGCCGTCGCGCGCCCACCACGCGCGGACCGCGGGATCGAGCGGATCGGCGGTCTTCAGGCCCCCGATCTCGATCGGCGCGCTGAACCGCGCCGTCAGGTACACGCGGATGCCGTAAGGGCGGAAGACGCCGGCGAGGGCGGCGGCCTTGGCGATGTACTCAGGGGTGAGGCTCGTGGCGTTGGCGTTGACGTTCGTGAGCACCGTGCCGTTGATGCCGAGCGACGCGTTGGCGCGCGCGTAGTCGGTGTAGCGGGGCGCCGTGTAGTGCGGCAGCGTGTGCCAGTCCCACAGCGAGCCGCCCGCGTAGCCGCGCTCCACGGTGCCATCCAGGTTGTCCCAGTGATTGAGGATCCGGTAGCGGAGGCGCGGGAACTCGACGATCGAGAGCGCGCCAATCGGCTGGTGGGTCTGGAGCAGGCGCAGGAAAGCGAACGACCCGTAGAGCACGCCGAGGTCGGTGCTGCCGGCGATGACGATCGCACGGCGTGGCCGCGGGTCGCTCCCCCGTGGCCGCGCGTCCGTCAGACCCGCGTATCGCGACCGTGCGGATCACGTAGCCCTCGGCCCCCGCCTGTGTCAGGTCCTCGTGCGGGATCGCGGCGGCGACGATCGGCGATGTGGTGGGCGTGCCGGCTATCACGATGCCGTCGCGTGCCACGCCGGCGACGCCCGGAACGTCGCGGTCGAGGAGGCCCCGGAGCCCGCGCGACAGTTCGTCGCGCGTGGCGCGCGCCGTGGCCGAGTCGCCGGCGACGAGCAGGCCGGTCACGGCGCTGCCGGTACTGCGCCAGCAGCGCCGCGTTGGTCACCACCGGGTAGCGCAGCCACAGCTCGTAGCCGTCTTCCGCGCCCGCTGGCGAGGCCGGGAGCAGCACACCGATCAGGAGGAGCGCGAGACCGCGGAGGAGGCCCGCCATCGAGGCCCGCATTCTATGGGATGGCGTGACGGGGGCGCGATGAGGGATTATCGGGACCATGCGAGCGACCCACGCGTTCGGACTGACCGTGCTGGCCCTGACCGCGACCGTTGCGGCCCAGGTGCCCGTCAACAAGGAACCTCATCACCGCGTCGTGTACGAGAACGCCGATTTCCGCGTGCTCGACGTCAACGTCCCGGTCGGCGCCTCGACGCTCGACCACCGGCACGAGCGCGACATCGTCACGGTGTCGATGACCGGCGGCACCCGCACGCGCATCACGTCGCCAGGCCAGCCCGCCGGGGCCATCCGGCCGCCGCGGCCGCTCGCCGATGCCACCGTCGCCGAATACGCCGGCAAGCCCGACAGCCACAAAGTCGACAACGTCGGCGACGCACCGTATCAGCTGTTCGCGGTCGAGAACCTCAAGCCGGCCGGCTGGTCGGCCACCGGCGCCGTGAACGCCCTGGCGACGAAGCTCGCAACCGAGGCGCGCGCGTTCCGGATCTACGACGTCCGCCTCGTCACCGGGTCGACGCAGACGACGCACACGCACGCCGTGCCGACAGTGGCGCTGCTCGTGACCGGCAAGGTGATGTCGGATGGCCCGGACGCCCAGGCGAAAGCGCTGGCGCCGGCGTCCGTCGGGCTCAAGCAGCTCGATCAGCCGGGGCAGTGGCTGCTCATCCCGAAGGGCGACACCCACACCATAGTCCGCCTCGGCACCGCCGACGCGCGTCTCCTGGAAATCGAAGTCCGGTGATTCTGATCCTTGGGCAGGTAGGCAGGTAGGCAGGTGGGCGGTAGTGCAGGTAGGAGTGGGGCGCCTCGTCGTCGCCGTGGGCGCGCTCCTGGCGCTGGCGGCGGTCAGCGTGCAGGGCTGGGGGCCGCAGGGGCATCGGCTGGTGGCGCTGGTCGCGGCCAACCATCTGACCGCCGGCGGCGCGGCAGAACGTGCAGCGGCTCCTGGACGACGAGTCGCTGGCCGACGTCTCGATCTGGGCCGACGAGTATCTCGCAGGCAACAACCAGACGTCGTTCTGGCACTACGTCAACATCCCGCCCGACGCGCCGCGCTACGACCGCGATCGCGACTGCCCGCGGCAGCCCGGCGTGTCGCCCGGCGGTCGTGGCGACAACTGGCGCGACTGCGTCGTCGATCGCATCCGCTACAACCACGAGCGCCTGGCCGACCGGTCGCTCGACCGAGCGGACCGCGCGATCGCGTTGAAGTTCCTCGTGCACTTCATCGGCGATCTGCACCAGCCGTTCCACGCGCTCGGCGTCGAGCGCGGCGGCAACGGGATTCGCGTGTCGGTCTTCGGATCGCCCACCTGCGGCTACGGCGATGGCACCCGCTTCGCCTGCAACATGCACGCACTGTGGGACACCGAGCTCGTCGCGCATCGAAAGCTGAACGACCGCGCGTATGTGGCCGAGCTCGAGCGGCAGATCGCGGCGCGGAAGTGGACCGCGTCCGCGGCGGGGTCAGCCGCCGAGTGGGCGATGGAGTCGCACGCGCTGGCCAAAGGCGGCGCTGCTGCCGCCACGTGGTGACGCGAACGAGGCGTATTACCGCAAGCACATCGCGGCAGGTCGACGAACGGCTGGCGCTTGGCGGGCTGCGTCTCGCCGCGCGCTGAACGAAGCGCTGCGCTGAGGCGGGTCTGAAGACCCGCGGCCACGTACGCTACGGAAAGGTGCCTTCCTTGGGGCCGCGTGCCTGCTTGTCGATCTGCCGGATCGCGCCGAGGTGATACGCCAGGTGGGCGATGCTGGCGACCATGCCGTTGAACTCGATGTCGGTGACCTCGCGCGGCGCGCGCAGCACCTCCAGCCAGCGCTGCGCTTCGTCGGCGGAATCCGCCGCGGATCTCGTCCCAGGCGTGCGCGCATCCACCGTGCTCGTCTTCCACGCCTCGTCCCACGTGGCGTCGGCGAAGGGATTGCCGCCCTCGGCTGCCCAGCGGTTCATCAGCGACAGGCCGTAGCGCACGTGCTGCACGTGCGCGGCGACGGTCGCGCCGTCGTTGGTCGAGCGCGAGGCGTCGGACGGCCGACAGCTTGTCGAGCGATTTCAGCAGGCCCGCGTCGCCCGAGTTGAGGATGTAGGCGCCGCCGGCGGCGGCGGTGCCGTCCACCAGCTCGGAGAAGAGCCGGGCGAGCGTGGCGCTGCTGTCGGTCGTCCGCACGGGCTACCTCCGGGGCACGGGCAGATCGAGATTGTCCAGCCCGTTGGGATAGTCGGGGTCCATGGCGGCCACGTCGCTGCGGTAGCTCACCGTAGTCGCCGTTGGGAAGCTGGACGGCACTTTCTGCGTCACCCGGCCGGTGGCGGCCCATTCGGTGCCGCGCTGCAGCGTGACGACGAAGTCCACCGAGCTCAGCGCGACGATGTCGTGTCCCATCGTCGTATGGAACACCCGCCCCTTGCCGTACTGCAAGGCCAGCAGCTGCGGCTCGTCGCGGCCGCTGCCGTTGTTGGCGGGATCCGAATACGCCGTGGCGAGTACCGTCATGTTCTTCCCCGGGCCGCGCAGCCGCGCGTAGAGCTCGTCGCCCTGGTGCATCCACACCGGCGGCAGTCCCCGCATGATCGGATGCGTGGCGTCCCGCACGGTCACCTGGAACGGCGTGCGGCGGCCGTGGCTGCCCGCTGGTCCCGGTGACGGGTCCGACACCAGCTTGCCGTCGCGGAAGAACCAGTACGGCCCCGCCTGCTCGTTGCGCGCGCGCCAGCCGCCGACGCCGGTCATCTCGTTGAACGCGCGCCAGCCGGCAAAGGCGTTGTCGGCGGCGTGCACCGCCACCAGCCCGCCGCCGCCCGTCATGTAGGCCTCGAACGACGCCTTGAGCGCGGCCGGCCAGCGCTCGTCCGGCGCGTCGTAGTTCATCACGACGGCCTGGTATTTCGCGAACTGCGGATCGAACGCCGAGAAGTCGCCGCCCGCCGGCGGCGCGGTGACGACCGTGACCGCGAAGAGGCCGGTCTCGTCGAGCATCGCTTTGAGCGCCGCCGTCACGCGCGGCCAGTCGTGATACCGGCCGGCGCTCTCGCCGTCGAGCAGCATCACCGGAATGCCACGCGGCGCTTGTGCCGCAACGGCCACCGAGGCGAGGACGACTGAGAGAAGAAGTCTCAGCATGGTTTCACCACCGACAGACGTGGGCCTACGAACGATACGCCTGGCGGCCGACGCCCTGCACCGGGATCCCCTGCGACGCCAGCACCTCGTGCTGCAGCGCGTACATGCAGCCGGCGGCCTCGTCGATGTGCCGCACGAACGCCAGCGAGCCCTGCAGGATCGGCTTCAGCCGCGCGCGGTCCTGGATCCGCGCGGCCGGATATTCGTGCTCGACGACGAGGTGCGTGTTCGACACGTCGAGCGGCAGCAGTTCGCGCGCGGCGAGCTGGTGATCGAGCCAGTCCACGGTCCGGTTCTGCAGGTACGCCAGCGGATCGTGGCGAGCGGTCCCGGGCAGCTCGTGCTCGCAGAGCACGGTCTGCTTCTTCCACGCGTTCACCTGGTCGGCGGCGCGCTTCGACGGCCGGCCGTTCACCCAGTCGCCGCGCTCCATGGTCTGGCCGCCGGAGCCCCAGGCGGCGACCCCCTTCGCGTCGATCACCTGGCCCTTCACGTGGAAGCCGCCGATCAGGAAGCCATACCCTTCGTCCTTCAGGTACTGAAAGATCGAGCGCGTGTCCTGGCCCATCAGGATCGCGTGCGACGGGTCGTAGTGGATGCGGAACTGATCGCCCACGCCGTGCTTCTCGCAGATCCGGTGGAGCGCGATCCACGCGCCCGGCGTGTAGGCGATGTTGTTGTGCCAGTTGTCGCCGATGGTCCAGCCCGGCATCGGGCACTGCTCGACGCGATAGGTGAGCCCGCGGTCCTTGGCGGCCTGGAGCAGCGGCACGAACTGCTCCTCGAAGTCGACGAGGTTCTCGTCCATGCCGCGCTGCTGGTTCCGCCCGACGAAGCCGCACACGGCGTCGACGCCGAGCAGCGCCGCGGCGTCGAAGACCCGCAGCAGGAACTCGTGCTTCTTCTTCCGGGTCGCCGGGTCGTGGTGCAGCAGGTTGTCGAAATAGGCGAGGTCCGACAGGCCGACGCCGGCCGAGGCGACCGCGGCCTGCACCCGCGCCGCGCGCGTGCGATCGAACGGCTGCCGCAGATCGAGCGTGTTGGCCACCGGATCGAGCATCGCCTCGGGCGGCACGTCGGCCTCGAGGGGTGGAGCGCGGCGGACAGCTGGATGTAGCTGGCGCCGATCTCGAGCGCGAACTGCAGCCAGTCTTCGATGGCGCGGTCGGGGTCGGCGTCGCGCACGTCGCGCGGCGTCAGTTCCTGCAGCGCCGCGGTGAGCACGCCCACCCGCATGAACTTCGGCTCGAATGGCGACTCATAGCCTCGGTCCAGGCTCCGCCGTCCTCGGCGCTCGCCAGAATGGCGTCCACGATGCGGTTGGCCCGCAAGCCGTCGTCGAAGCTCGCCACCATCGGCGGCAGCGGCGCATAGGGCGGGCCCGCGGCAATGCTCGCGTAGATCTCGCGCATCAGGTTGCAGAACGCGTCGGCCCACGCTTCCTGGTGCCCGCCGGGCAGGTGCGCGTAGCCTCTCGTTTCCGGGTCGAGCAGCGACGGGTCCTTCTGCAGCACCTGGTTGGGGCCGTCGCGGTGGCCGATCCACAGCTCGTTCTGGTGCTCCTGCCGCCACCGCATCGAGGCCGTCGAGCCGCACACCTCGAGCACGAGATCGTTCTTGTGTCCGCCGCACACCTGGCCCACCGAGAAGACGCCGCGCGCGCCGCCCTCGAACCGCACCAGCACCGACGCCGAGATCCTCGACGGCGATGTCGACCACGTCCACCTCGCCGCCGCCGCCCGTCTGGAACGCCTCGCGCGAGCCGCGCGGCTTCTTGCGCTGCTTGACCACGGTGGTCAGGTCGCCGAGGACGTGGGTGATGCGCCGGCCGGTGACGTGCTGCGCCAGGTCGCACCAGTGCGAGCCGATGTCGCCGAGCGCCGACGAGTCGCCGCCCTGCGCCGGGTCGAGCCGCCAGGAGTAGTCGGTGTCCTTGAGCAGCCAGTCCTGGAGGTAATGGCCGTGAATGAAGTGGGGCGTGCCGATGTCGCCGCGCGCGATCGCGTGGCGCGCCTGCTGCACGAGCGGGTTGCCCCGGTAGTTGAACGTGACGGCGGTGACGACGCCGGCCCGCCGCGCTTCCTCGACCAGCCGCTTCGACTCCGCGGCGGTCATCGCCAGCGGCTTGTCCGACACGACGTGCTTGCCCTTGGCGAGCGCGGCCGACGTGACCGCGTAATGCAGATGGTTCGGCGTCGCGTTGTGAACCACCTGCACGTCGGGGTCGTCGAGCAGCGCCTGATAGCTGCCGTAGCCCCGCCGCGCGCCGAGCGCCTCGGCCTTGGCCTGGCCCGACGCCTCGCTGCTGCCGGCGACGGCCACGATGTCCACGTAGCCGAGCCGCCGCACCGCATCCACGTGATGCGGGCCGACGAACCCGGCCCCGACCAGTCCCATTCCGATTCGCTTCATACGCCTGTGACGCTCCAGGCCGGTCAGCCGTACGCGCTATGCGGCAAGACTTGCCCTCCGGCCCACCTGCCCAGCTGCCCGATGCCCACGCTTGCTCCACGTGGGCGGTGCAAATGATACTCGTGCGCCGTGACCTGTCCTGCATTCGCCGCCCGGGGCCTGCTCGTCGCGTCGCTCGTGTGCGGCGCGGCTCCGGACGCCGGCGCGCAGGGGCGCGGGCAGGTCGAGCCCGGCGTCGGTGCGGCCGGCGCCCCCACGCGACGCAGCAGAGCTACACCGCGCGAGCAGATCGAGACGGGCGCACGCGGTTTGCCGCGCAGTGCGGCTTCTGCCACGGCCGTGACGCCGCCGGCGGCGAGGGCGGCACCGACCTGACGCGCTCGGCGCTCGTGGCCGAGGACGTGCGCGGGGACAAGATCGGTCCGCTCCTGCGCAGCGGCCGCCCCGACAAGGGCATGCCGGCGTTCACGCTGTCGGACGCCGATCTCACGGCCATCGTCGCCTTCATTCACGACCAGCGCGCCGAAGCCGCGGCGGCCACCGGCGGCCGGCGCGCCGTGGACCTCGCCGATCTGCAGACCGGCAACGCGGCAGCGGGGCAAGCGCTACTTCGAGGCGGCCTGCGCGCGCTGCCACTCGCCGGCCGGCGATCTCAAGGGCGTCGCCACGCGCTACCAGGGGCTGCCGCTGCTGCAGCGCATGCTCTATCCCGGGTCGGGCGGCCGCGGCGCGGGCCCGGCGCCCACGCCGCCCGCCGTGCGCGTCACGCTCCGCGACGGCCAGGTGGTCACCGGCACGCTCGCGTATCGCGACGAGTTCACGATCGCGCTCACGGACGCGGACGGCTGGCGGCGATCGTGGCCGGCGAATCAGGTCACCTTCACCGTCGACGATCGGCTGCAGGCGCACGTCGAGCAGCTGGGGAAATACACCGATGCGGACATGCACGATGTGCTGGCGTATCTGCAGACGCTCCGGTAGCGCGGCCGCGTTGCGTCCTGCGCCGCAGCGGTGACGGCTGGCGGCGCCAGAGCGTCGACCCCTCGGCGCTGCTGAAGCCGCCCGCCGACAGCTGGCTGACGTATCACGGCGACTACTCGGGCCGGCATCACAGCCCGCTCACGCAGATCACGCCGGCCAACGTCGGCCAGCTCGCGCTCGCGTGGGCGTTTCAGACCGGACAGACGCAGCAGATCAAGGCCACGCCGATTCGTGGCCAACGGCGTCATCTACGTCACCACGCCCGACAATCTCTGGGCGATCGACGCGCGCACGGCCGGCAGATCTGGCGCTACACCTACCCGACGAACGACGGGTTCCACATCGGGCACCGCGGCGCCGCCGTCTCGAAGGATCTGGTCTACCTGACCACGCCCGACGCGCACCTCATCGCGCTCGACGCGCGCGACGGCACGCGTGAAGTGGGACGTGGTGATCGCCGACGCGAAGAAGGGCTACTGGTCCACCAACGCGCCGCTCCTCATCCGCAACCATCTCATCGTCGGCGTCTCCGGCGATTTCGACAACCTGCCCGGCATCCTGCGCTCGTTCGACGCCGACACCGGCAAGCCGCAGTGGACGTTCTACAGCACGCCGCCGCCGGACACGCCCGGATCGATGAGCGGCGGCGCCACCGGCGGCCAGATGTGGATGACCGGCACCTACGACCCGGAGCTGAATCTGCTGTTCGTCGGCACCGGCAACCCGACGCCGGTGCTCAACGGCGAGGCGCGGCCCGGCGACAACCGCTGGACCGGCTCGATCGTCGCGCTCAATCCCGACACCGGCACGATGGCGTGGGGCTTCCAGGCCTCGCCGCACGATACCCACGACTGGGACGCCGCCGAAGTGCCGGTGCTCGTGGACGCCGAGTTCGGCGGGGTGCAGCGGAAGCTGCTGCTGCAGGCGTCGCGCAACGGCTACTACTTCGTGCTCGACCGCACCACCGGCAAGAACCTGCTGACGACGCCGTTTGCCACCGTCAACTGGGCGAGCGGCGTGGACGAGGCCGGACGCCCCACGCCCAACCCGGCCAAGGAACCGGCGCGTGACGGGCGCCTCGTCGCGCCCGACGAGGCCGGCGGCACCAACTACCGCTCGCCGAGTTTCGACCCGGCCACCGGTCTGCTGATCGTCAGCGCGCACGACGCCTACGGCATCTATTTCTTCAAGAAGGAGCACGGCCGCTACGGCTGGGCGGGGGCCGACTACACGGTGCACGGGCGCGGCGTGCTGCGGGCGCTCGACTACCGCACCGGTCAGGTGCGTTGGAGCCACGACCTGCACGGCGGCGCCGGGGCGGCCGGCGTGCTCACCACCGCCGCCGGCCTCACCTTCACCGGCGACTCCGCCAACAGTGCGATGGCGCTGCGGACGAGCGACGGCGCGACGCTGTGGCATGCGGGCATCGGGCGCGTGGGCAATGCGCCGATCACCTACGAGCTGGACGGGCGGCAGTACGTGCTGTTCGGCGGCGGCAGCGCGCTGTACGCCTTCGCGCTCCCGGTGCCGCGATGAGGAGGAGCATGAACCGGCGAGACCTGTTGACACGCGGAGCATGGATGGCCGCCCTGGGGCTGGCGGGGCGCGCGCTGCCCGCCCTGGCCCAGGCGGCACCGGCGGCGCCGCAAGGTGGCGCGCCACGGCCCGCGCCCAAAGGCACGACGCTGATCCTGCTCGGCACGCAGGGCGGTCCCGGTATCAATCTCGCGCGCGGCGAGGCCGCCAACGCCGTCGTCGTCGACGGTCAGCCCTACCTCGTGGACTGCGGCTACGGCACGCTGCGCGCGCTGCTGCAGGCTGGCCTGCGGCTCGTCGACGTGGGCCACGTCTGCCTCACGCACCTGCACAACGATCACACCTCGGACGTGGCGGCCTTGCTGTCGCACCAGTGGACCGGGTCGAAGGCCCAGCCGACCACCGTGCACGGGCCGCACGGCACCGAAGCCCTGGTCGCGGGCGCCATCGCGTTCTTCAAGGGCGATACCGACATCCGCACGGTCGACGAGGGCCGGACCGTGCGACCCGAGTCGCTCTTCCGCGGGCACGACGTCGCCGCGGGCGCAGCGCCGGTGGAGGTTTTTCGCGACGAGCGCGTGCGCATCACCGCCATCGAGAACGATCACTTCCCCGACCGGGCGAAAGCGCGCATGCCGTATCGCTCGCTCGCCTACCGCGTCGACACGCCCACGCGCTCGATCGTCTTCTCCGGCGATACCGCGCCGTCGCAGCGCCTGGTGGAGCTCGCGCGCAACGCCGACTTCTTCGTCTGCGAGGCGATCGACGTGGCGCAGCACGCCCGGTTGACGGAGCAGGCCCGCCAGGCGCTGGCCGCGGGCAACGAGAACAGCGTGGCGCGCCACGTGGCCGAAACCCACTCCACCACCGAGGACGTGGGGCGCATGGCCGCTCAAGCCAAGGTGAAGACGGTGGTGCTCAGCCATCTGCTGCCCGGATCGAATGCCGGGCCGGGCGGCGAACTGCCCGACACCGCCTACATCGAGGCCGTCCGCCGCTTTTTCGACGGCCAGGTCATCGTCGGCCGCGACGGGATGAGACTCTAGGCGGAGTGGGCAGAGTAGGCAGAGTGGGTGAGCACTCTGCCCACGGGTGCGTTCCGCCGGCTCAGAAGATGACGGTGGCGTCGATGATCGTGCCCCCAGGGCGGTAGATCACGGCGTGGCCGTCGAACACTCCGCGGTGGTACCCGGGCGGCAGCGGCGGGAGCCGGCGTTCCACGACCACCGGTATCGGCCGCATCTTCTTCTGCCAGCCCGGAGGCAGTTTCCCGGTCCGCGCGTATTTCTTCTGCAGTCCGGGCGGGAGGCTGCGGTGGTGCCGCGGGGCGTAGGACTCGCGGATCACCTGCGCGTCGCCCTTCGAGAACACCACGTGGACCTGCACCGGGGAGCCGTCGTGCTCCCGCCGATCGTCGGACGCGTTGTACTTGCCGTGGCCTCGGCCCTGGGCCCAGACCGGCGCGCCGGCGATCATCTGGATCATCAGGGCACCGCAGACTGCCATTCTCATCGGCCTCATTGGCTCCTCCCGTCCGCGCCTCGACGCGCGGCGACGACTGCAGTGGGAGCAAACGGCCTGCCAGCACGTGGCGCTGTCGCGACCTGGAACAGTCTGGTTGGAATCTGACTTCCATTGCACATTGCGGGCGGCGGCGTTGCACGAAATCGTGAGGCGCTGTCTCGCTTCGAGTCACACGCCAGGATCAAGCTCGTAATCGGACACGCACAGTCGCACAGATTTCCCGCACGCCGCCTCTCGCGCCTGCACATGGCGTCTTCGTGACTCGCTCGTGGGCAAGCGCAATGCACTGCTCCACTCCAGGGAGTGGTGATGATGCGACGAATCGGAACGCTGTTGCGAGGAATGGGTGCGGCCTGCCTGCTGGTGGCCATCGTGCTGTGTCAGACCGTGCTGGCGCACAACGAGGCGCGGACCGCGAGCGACCGGCGCCTCAAGGGCCAGCGCTTCATCCACCATTACGAGCTGGTGCGGGTGCAGAAGGTCTCGCGCGACCTGAACGAATACACCTATCGCGCCCGGCTGACGAATTTGGGAGCTCCGCTGGCCGGCGCCACTGCCACGATTTCACGTGCGCCTGGCACCACCGTCGTCGACGGGAGCCTCAGCTTCGGCCCCGTCGCCACGGGCCGCACGGTGTCGAGCACCGATACGTTCGCGGTGCGGCACCATCGCCACCACGAATTCAGCCGGCTGTGGCCCGAACTGCGCTGGACGATCGTGCCGCTCGACGGCGGCAGCGAATCACCCGCCGGTGGCCAATGCCGGACCCGATCGCGCGGCCGCGACCGGCGCCCGCGTCGTGCTCGACGGCAGCGGCTCGGTGGATCCCGATCACGATCCACTGCGCTACAACTGGGTCCTGACGCGCCCGACAGGCAGCACTGCCACGTTGTCGTCGGCCACGGCCGTGACGCCGACCTTCGTCCCGGATCGCCGCGGCAACTACGAAGCGCGCCTCATCGTGGACGACGGCGCGCTGCCGAGCGCGCCGGATTCGGTGATGGTCACCGTGTCGAACACGCCGCCCGTGGCCAATGCGGGCGCCGACCAGACGGCCGCCGTCGCCAGCACGGTCACGCTCGACGGCAGCGCCTCGAGCGATCCCGATGGCGACGCGCTCTCGTATCAGTGGAGCCTCGTGGCCCGGCCCCTGGGCAGCGCGGCCGCGGTGAACGATCCGACCGCCGTGTCGCCGGCGTTCCTGGTGGACCGTCCCGGCACCTACACCGCCCAGCTCGTGGTCGCCGACGGCAGCGCCGCGAGCCCGGCGGATACGGTGACCATCACGACCGTCAACACCGTTCCGGTCGCCAACGCCGGGCCGGATCAGACCGTGACCGTGGGCGCGGTGGCCGCGCTGAACGGCGGCGGTTCGAGCGACGCCGACGGCGATGCGCTCGGCTACGCGTGGACCGTGCAGTCGCAGCCGGCCGGCAGCAACGCCAGCCTCGTGAACGCCGCCTCGGTGACGCCGTCGATTGCCATCGATCGGGCCGGCAGCTACGTGCTGCGCCTGATCGTCAACGACGGCGCGGTGAACAGCGCGGCCGACACCGTGACCATCAGCACGGTGAATTCCGCGCCCGTCGCCCATGCCGGCGCCGATCAGACCGCGCTCGTGACGGACACCGTCACGCTCAACGGCGGCGGCTCGAGCGACGTCGACGGCGACGCGCTCACGTTCGCGTGGTCGTTCGTGTCTCGCCCGGCCGGCAGCGGCGCCACGCTGAGCGGGGCCGCGTCGGTGCAGCCGACCTTCGTGGTCGATCGGCCGGGCCGCTACCAGGTGCGACTGGTCGTCAACGACGGCGCGCTGAGCAGCGTGGCCGATGTGGTGGAGATCCAGACCGTGAACTCGGCCCCGGTGGCCAACGCGGGCAGCGATCAATCGAGCTACGTGGGGCAGACGGTGACGCTCGACGGCAGCGGGTCGACGGACGTGGACGGCAACGCGCTCGCCTATGTGTGGTCGCTCACCAGCCGTCCCGCGGGCAGCAGCGCGGCGATCGCAGATCCCACGGCGGTCACGCCCTCGTTCACGCTCGATCGCGCCGGACTCTACGTCGCGCAGCTCATCGTCAACGACGGCACGCTGTCGAGCGCGGCCGACACGGTGACGGTGACGACGCTCAACTCGGCCCCGGTCGCCAATGCGGGCGCCGACATCTCCGTGGTGGCGGGGCGGGTCGTGTCGCTGGCTGGTGACGGGTCGTCCGACGCCGACGGCGATTTGCTGTCGTATTCGTGGGCGCTCATCCAGCGCCCCGCCGGCAGCAACGCCGCGCTGGTGAACCCGGCCGGTGCGCTCTCGTCCTTCACCGCCGATCGGCCGGGCACCTACCTTGCCCAGTTGATCGTCAACGACGGCAACGCGGACAGCGCGCCGGACACGGTGACCATCACCACGGGCAACACCGCACCGGTGGCCGTCGCCGGCCCCGATCGCGCGGGTCTGTTCGCCGGCAGCGTGGCGCCCCTCGACGGCACCGGCTCCGCCGATGCGGACGGGCACGCCCTGTCCTATCGCTGGTCGCTGCTGTCGGTGCCCGCGGGCAGCGCCGCGTCGCTGAGCGATGCGATGGCGCCCTCGCCCTGGTTCACCATCGACCGCGCGGGCCAGTATGTCGCCCAGCTCATCGTCAACGACGGCTTCCAGGACAGCGCGCCCGACACGGTCGTCGTGACCGCGGAGAACCGCGCGCCGTCGGCCGACGCGGGCTCCGACCAGTCCGTCTTCCTCGGGGCGGTCGCCACGCTCAGTGGCGCCGCGTCGAACGATCCCGACGGCGACGCGCTCACCTATCAGTGGTCGTTCGCGGCGGTGCCGGCCGGCAGCGCGGCCACGCTCGGCGGCGCGTCATCGGTGGCGCCCAGCTTCACGCCCGACGTCGTGGGCGACTACACGCTGTCGCTCACCGTCAGCGATGCGAGCCGGCGCCACGGCGAGCGACAGTGTGGTGGTGCACGTCTTCACGCCGGCGACGGTCACGGTGACGGCGGCCGACGCCAGCGCGTCGGAGACGGGGCCCGACGCCGGGTCGTTCACCTTCACCCGGACCGGATCGACGGCGGCCCCCCTCGTGGTGCAGTACCGCGCCGGCGGCTCCGCGACCGGCGGCTCCGACTACACGGCGCTGAGTGGATCGGTGACGATCGCCGCGGGCCAGGCCTCGGCCACCGTGGCCGTCGCGCCGGTCAACGATACTGAATTCGAGGGGCCGGAGACGGTGGCCGTGACCGTGCAGCCGGACGCCGCCTACTCGGTAGGCTGCGCCTGCGGCCGCCACGGTGACCATCGCCGACAACGATCGGCCGACGGTGACGATCGTGGCGACCGACGCCGCGGCGTCGGAGGCGGGGCCGGACACCGGCACGTTCACCATTACCCGCACCGGGCCGACGACGGTGGCGCTGCGCGTCACCTTCACGGCCACCGGATCGGCGCATGGGCGGCGTGGACTACACGGCGCTCGGCAACCAGGTCTTCATCCCGGCCGGCGCGTCGTCGGTGACGCTGACCGTGACGCCGATCGCCGATGGCGTGTCGCCGGAGAACGCAGGAGAACGTGGACGTGTTCCTGATTGCGAACTCGGGCCTCACCGTCGGCACGCCCGGCTCGGCCCGCGTGGTGATCGCCGCGAACTAGGGCGGGTAGGGCGGGTAGGGCGGGTAGGCGGCGTAGGGACGTAGAGGGCGGTCTTCAGACCGCCCTTCAACCCCGGCAGAAGCCGCTCCGCGAAAATTTGCGGTCGCCGCCGCCTTCGGGTACGCTCCGCTCGTCTCGTGGCTGTGCCGCCGCGGAGCGGCGTGCCGGGGCGAGACCACGACCATGACGACCCCCGCGGCGCGCGCGCTCGTCTTCGCCGGCTGCGCGTGGCTTCTGGCCTCGGCGGCCCCGGTGCCGACAGGCGCCGCCGCCGGACGGCAGGTCGTCGACCCGCCCGCATCGAACGCTGCCTCGTCACCCGCAGCGCGCGACCCTCGACCGCTACTGTGCGACCTGTCACAACGATCGGCTGCGCACGGGCGGGCTGACGCTGGCCGGGCTCGACCCGTCGCAACGTCGAGCGGGCACACCGACGATCTGGGAGCGCGTCGTCCGCAAGCTGCGCACGCGCGAGATGCCGCCGCCGGGCGCCGCGCGGCCCGATGAGCCGACCTACGCCGCCACCGTCGCCGCGCTCGAGCGCGCGCTCGATGCCACGCGCGGCCGCGCACCCGCAGCCGGGCCGCGTGGCCGTGCACCGTCTGAGCCGCACCGAGTACGCCAACGCGGTCCGCGATCTGCTCGGCGATCGAGCTGCCCGCACCGGCGCTGCTGCCGGCCGACGAACCCGATCAGCAGACCTTCGACAACGTGGCGAGCGTGCTGTCGGTGTCGCCGGCGCTGCTCGAGAACTATCTCTCCGCGGCGTACCGCGTGAGCCGGCTGGCGGTGGCGGATCCGTCGGCGGCGCCGGCGGTCGACACCTACACCGTGCCGCTGGCGCTGACGCAGGACGATCGCGTGAGCGACGACCTGCCGTTCGGCTCGCAGGGCGGCATCGCGTTCCGCCACCAGTTCCCGGCCGACGGGCGACTACACGATCACCGTCACGCTGCGCCGCCAGCTCTATCGCTACATCATCGGCATGGGCGAGCCGCACCAGATCGACGTCCGCCTCGACGGCGCGCGGGTGCGCGCGGTTCACGATCGGCGGCGAGGGCACGGGGCTGCACCGCGCCGGAGAGCTTTGCCGGCAACACGCAGGGCGATCCGCGAGTGGGAGGTCTACATGCACACCGCGGACGAGGGCCTGCAGGTGCGCGTGCCCGTCACGCGCCGGCGCCCACGAGGTGAGCGTCTCGTTCGTGCGCCGCTACTGGGAGCCCGAGGGCATCCTGCAGCCGCCGCAGCGCGGCTTCGCGCGCACGACGAACGAGCTGTATCACGGCAACCCCGCGGTGGACACCGTGGCCGTCGCCGGGCCGCATCGACGCCGCGGCCGGCCGGCGGCCGACGACGCTCGCCGAGCCGCGCAGCGGCTCTTCGTCTGCCAGCCGGCGATCGCCCGACGGCGAGGCGCCGTGCGCGCGGCGCATCCTCGAGCAGCGTGGCCACGCGTGCCTACCGCCGCCCGGTCACCGCCGCGGAGCTCGACACGCTGATGCGGTTCTACGCCGACGGCCGCGCCGGCAGGGCGGCTTCGACGCCGGCATCCAGCGCGGCCTCGAGCGCGTGCTGGCCGCGCCGGCTTTCTCTTCCGCGTCGTGCGCGAGCCGGCGGGGCAGGCGCCGGGCGCGATCTTTCCGCTGAGCGATCTCGACCTGGCGTCGCGGCTCTCGTTCTTCCTGTGGAGCAGCGTGCCCGACGACGCGCTGCGGACCGACGCCGCGCGCGGCCGGCTGCGCGAGCCCGGCGGTGCTGCAGCGGACACGTCCGCCGCATGCTCCCGACGCCGCGTGTCGCGCGCGCTCGTCGACAGCTTCGCGCTGCAGTGGCTGAAGGTGGGCAAGGTGGCCGGCGTCGTGCCCGACGTGGACGCGTTCCCCGAGTTCGACGAGAACCTGCGCCGGGCCATGCTGGAGGAGACGCGGGTGTTCCTGGCCGACCAGCTCGCGCGCGATCGCCCGGTCCCCGAGCTCGTGACCGCGCGACTACAGCTTCCTCAACGACCGGCTGGCGCGCCACTACGGCGTGGCCGGCGTGTACGGCAGCCACTTCCGGCGCGTCACGTTCGCCGACGGCGTGCGCGGCGGGCTGCTCGGGCAGGCGAGCGTGCTCACCGCCACGTCGTATCCCGAACCGCACCTCGCCGGTGCTGCGCGGCCGGTGGCTGCTCGACACGGTGCTCGGATCGCCGCCGCCGCCGCCGCCGCCCGACGTGCCGTCGCTCGAGCAGGCGTCGCGCCGGGCGCGTGCTGAACCAGCGCGAGCAGATGGAGGCGCACCGCAAGAACCCGGCGTGCGCCACCTGCCACGTGCGGATGGATCCGCTCGGCTTCTCGCTCGAGCAGTTCGACGCGCTCGGCCAGTGGCGCGTGGCGCACGAGCGCCGGCCCGATCGACGCCAGCGGCGACGCTGCCCGACGGCTCGCGATTCGACGGCGCCGCGCGGGCTGCGCGCGTTCCTGGCCGGTCATCGCGACGACTTCGTGCGCACGTTCACCGAGAAGCTGCTCGCGTACGCGCTCGGGCGCGGGCTGGAGCCGGCCGACATGCCGGCCGTGCGCGGCATCGTGCGCGGCGCGGCGCCGGCCAGTACCGCTGGTCGGCGATCGTCGGGCATCGTGCAGAGCGTACCGTTCCGCATGGCGTCGGCGAGCGCCGGACGCGAGACGCGACAGCAGGCCGCCGGGTTGCGGCCGTCATCTGAAAGGGCAGCTCCATGATCGTGCTGCGAAAAGTCGATCCCCCGGCGGACGGTGCTGCGCGGGCTCGGCGCGTCGCTGGCGCTGCCGCTGCTCGACGGCATGGTGCCGGCGCTCACCGCGCGGGCGCAGACGGCCGCGGCGCCGGTGCACCGCTTCGGCGTGGTCTACGTGCCGAACGGGATGGTGATGGAGAACTACCTGCCGGCCACCGCAGGGGCCGTCGTTCGAGCTGACGCCGACGCTGCAGGCGCTGGCGCCGTTCCGGTCGCAGACGCACGGTGCTGAGCGGGCTCAACTGCGTGCCGTCGCCCGGCCGGCCCGGGCGGCGCGCACGCCAAGGCGTCCACGCGCTACCTCACCGACATCTCGCCGCCCACGAGCGAGACCTGGCTCGACGCCGGCATCTCGATGGATCAGATCCTGGCCAACGAGCTCGGGAAGGAGACGCAGCTGGCGTCGCTCGAGCTGGCGATCGAAAACGAGCGACACCGCCGGGCGCGTGCGACGTCGGCTTCGCCTGCGCCTACACCAACACCATCTCGTGGCGCAGCGCCAACACGCCGCTGCCGATGCAGCACAACCCGCGCGCGGTGTTCGAGCGGCTGTTCGGCGACGCCGGCAGCACCGACGCGCGGGCCCGGCTGGCGCGGCTGCGGCAGCAGCGCAGCGTGCTCGACTCGGTGCGCGAGGAGGTCGCGGGCCTCAGCGGCGCGCTCGGCCCGGCCGATCGCGTGCAAGCTCACCGAGTACCTCGACTCGGTGCGCGACGTCGAGCGGCGGATCGAGCGGGCCGAGAGCCAGAGCGGCCGCGAGCTGCCGGTGCTCGATCGGCCCGGCCGGCGCGCCGGCCAGCTACGAGGAGCACGTCAAGCTGATGTTCGACCTCGAGGTGCTGGCCTATCAGCTCGATCTGACGCGGGTCATCACGCATCATGCTGGGCCGCGAGTTCAGCGGCATGACCTATCCGCAGATCGGCGTGCCCGACGCGCACCACCCGGTGACGCATCACGCGCTCGAGCCCGAGAAGATCGCCAAGGTGGCGAAGATCAACGCCTACCACGTGCAGCTCTTCGCCTACCTGCTCGAGCGGCTGCGCGCGACGCCCGACGGCGACGGCACGCTGCTCGATCACATCACGCTGATGTACGGCACGGGCCTCTCGGACTGCAACGCGCACTCGGTGACCAACGTGCCCGTCGTGCTCACCGGCGGCGGCGCCGGCTGGCTGAAGGGCGGGCGCCACATCCGCTACCCGGACCTCCCGCTGGCCAACCTGCACCTGACGCTGCTCGATCGCTTCGGCGTCCACTGGGACACGCTCGGCGACAGCAACGGGCGCGTCGACGATCGGCAGCTCGGCGGCCTCTGACATGACCGCGGTGCCCGCGCCGTGCTCGCGGCGCTCGTGGTCGCGTGCTGCGACCGGCGCGCGCTGGCCGCGGCCGGCGGCGACACGCCGCTCGTGGACGCGGCGCGCGCGGGCGACGCCGCGGCGCGTGCGGGCCCTGCTGGCCGGCCGCGTCGACGTGCAGCAGGCGCACGGCGACGGCAGCACCGCGCTGCACTGGGCGGTGCATCGCGACGACCTGCCGATGGTCGACGCGCTGCTGCGCGCCGGCGCGCGGGCCAACGCCGCGACCGATCTCGGCGCCACGCCGCTCTATCTGGCGTGCACCAACCACAGCGCCGCCGATGGTGTCGCGCCTGCTCGAGGCCGGCGCGGACCCGAACCTGGCGCTCCCGAGCGGCGAGACGGCGCTGATGAACTGCGCCCGCACCGGCGACGCGGCGGCCGTGCGCGCGCTGCTGGCGCGCGGCGCCCGGGTCGACGCCCGCGAATCGGCGCACCAGCAGACCGCGCTCATGTGGGCGGCGGCCAACGGTCATCCCGGCGCGGTGCGCGGCGCTGCTGTCGGCCAAGGCCGACTGCGCGCGCGCTCGACCGTCTATTCGCAGGTGGTGACGAGCGAGGTGACGCAGCGCGCCGGCCGCGAGGCGCTGAACTACACCGTGCCGCGCGGCGGCAGCACGCCGCTCCTCTTTGCGGCCCGCTCGGGCGACGCCGAGTCGGCGCGGCTGCTGCTCGACGCCGGCGCCGACCCGAACGACGCGCTCGCCGACGGCCTGCCGGCGCTGACGCTGGCGGCCTACAGCGGCCACGGCGGCGTGGCGGCGCGTGCTGCTCGAGCGGGGCGCCGATCCCAATGCCGCCGCCATCGGGTTCACCGCGCTCCACGCGGCGGTGCTGCGGTCCGACGCTGGCGCTGGTGCGGACGCTGCTGGCGCGCGGCGCCAACCCGAACGCGGCGATGACCAGGGGCACGCCGATGCGGCGCACCAGTCAGGACTTCGACCTGCCGGCCGCGCTCATCCCGGCCACGCCGTTGCTGCTGGCGGCCAGGTTTCTCGAGCCCGACATCGTCCGCGCCCTGCGGGCCGGCGGCGCCGACCCGCGCGCCGCGATGCGCGACGGCACGACGGCGCTGATGCTGGCGGCCGGGCTGGGCGCGTCGGCCGACGCAGGATCGCCGCGGCGTCGCGCTCATCGACGGCGGCCGGCGGGCGAGCGAGGACCTGGTGCTGCGGACGGTGGACGCCGTGCTCGAGGCCGGCGCCGATGCCGAGCGCCGCCAATCAGGCGGGCGACACCGCGCTGCACGCGGCCGCGGCTGGCGGGCTCAATCGCGTGGTGTCGCGTCTGGTGACGGCCGGCGCCGAGGTGAACGTCAAGAACGGCCGCGGCCAGACGCCGCTGAGCCTGGTCGCCAAGCGCGACGATCGCCGCGCGACCGCCGATCTGCTGCGGTCGCTTGGGGCGATGGAGTAGAGGGCGGCCTTCAGACCGCGCCTGAAGGCGGACGGTCGCTCTAAAGACCGACGCGCCACCGTAGCTTGTAGCGCTAGGCGCTCTGCGCGGCCGCCGGCAGGTAGTCGGTATAGCCCTTCGGGCCGGGCGAGTAGAACGTCGTCGCGTCGAACGGGCGTGAGCTCCAGGCCCGCCGGCAAAGCGCTCCGCCAGGTCGGGGTTCGACGTGAACGGCTTTCCGAACACGATGAAGTCGGCCGAGCCCGAGGCGATGGCGGCGTTGCCGGACGCGAAGTCGAAGGCGCCGCCGGCCGCGAACGTGCCGGGATAGAGCGGCCGCAGCACCTCGAAGATGTTGCGGCAGCGGCGGCGTGCGCAGCACGTGCAGGTAGCCGAGGCCCATCGGCGCGACCGCCTTGACCAGCGTGGTGTAGGTCTCGATCGGGTCGTCGTCGTGGATGTCGTTGAACGGCATCGCCGGGCTGATCTTCATGCCGACCTTCGCCGGGTCGCCGGCGGCGCCGATCATCGCCTCCAGCGTCTCGACGACGAACCGGATGCGGTTCTGCACGCTGCCGCCGTAGCCGTCGGTGCGCTGTGTTGGTGCCGGTGGAGAGGAACTGCATCGGCAGGTAGCCCGACGCCGCGTGCAGTTCGACGCCGTCGAACCCGGCTTCGAGCGCGTTGCGGGTGGCCTGCGCGAAGCCCTCGATGACGCCGGGGATCTCGCTGGTGGCCGAGGGCGCGCGGTGTGTCCATGTCCTGCAGCCCGTGCGCGTCGGTCCACATCTGGCCGTTGGCGCGGATGGCCGAGGGCGCCACCAGCGGCTCGCTGGTGTAGCGGTTGGCGGAATGACCGATGCGGCCCACGTGCATGAACTGCATGAAGATCTGCCCGCCCCTGGCGTTCACGGCTGCCGTGATCTTCTTCCAGGCGGCGATCTGCTCGGCGGTCTCGATCGCGGGCGTCCGGGCGTAGCCGAGGCCCACGGCGTTGGGCGCCACGCCCTCGGTGATGATCAGGCCAGCCGACGCGCGCTGCGCGTAGTGCTCGATGGCAAGTTCGGACGGCACGCCGCCGGCGAGGGCACGGCTGCGCGTCATCGGCGCCATCATCATGCGGTTGCGGGTGGTGAAGCCGCCGATGCGGCCAGGGGTCAGCAGGGTTGAGGTCGACATGTCCAGGCCACTGTATGTCAGCGCAGCCAGTCGCCGTCAGGTCCCAATGGCCCGATCCCGGTGTGCGACTTTCGGACGATGCGCAATGGGGACGGGTATCCGGGCCCAGCCGCTGCCGAAACGCCGGAGCCGGCTCAGTTGATTTCGAGCGGCCTGCGGGGCCACACTGCACGGGTTCGGACACCATCCCAACCCAGAGGACTCCTGATGGCCAACGTTTCACTGACCGTCAACGGCACGCCGCACACGGTCGACGTCGACCCCGCGACGCCGCTGCTCTACGTGCTCCGCAACGACCTCAACCTGCAAGGCCCGCGCTTCGGCTGCGGGCTGGGGCAGTGCGGGGCGTGCACCGTGATCATCAAGGGCGAGGCGGTGCGGTCCTGCATCCGCCCGGTGTCCACGGTGGCGGGCGCCAGCATCACCACCCTCGAGGGGCTCGCGCAGAACGGGAAGCTCCATCCGGTGCAGCAGGCCTGGATCGACGAGCAGGTGCCGGCCTGCGG
This sequence comes from uncultured Acidobacteriota bacterium, assembly GCA_963731785.1. Lineage (GTDB taxonomy): Bacteria > Acidobacteriota > Vicinamibacteria > Vicinamibacterales > UBA2999 > DASYRM01. The sequence continues at coordinate 51,372 of CAVSWX010000013.1, read as the reverse complement.
CTTCTGCCAGAACGGCCAGATCCTCACCGCCAAAGCGCTGCTCGACAAGACGCCCAACCCGACCGACGCGCAGATCCGCCAGGGCATGGCCTCGACGTTGTGCCGCTGCATGACCTACTACCGGATCCAGGCCGCCATCAAGCGCGCGGCGAAAGCGATGGTGAACGCATGATCTCCGACACCTCGCGCCGCGAATTCATCAAGCTGTCGGGCATGCTCGTGGTGGGCATTGCCGCCGCGGGCCGCGAGCTCGGCGCGCAGCAGGCCGCGGCCGGCGGGCCGTATCATCGATCCCGACTTCCGCCAGCTCGACTCGTGGATCGTCATCCGCCAGGACAACACCGCCACCTTCTACGTCGGCAAGACCGACCTCGGCCAGGGCACCGGCACGGCGTTCCGGCAGATCATGTCGGACGAGCTCGACATCAACTTCGACGCCACGAGCGTGGTGATGGGCACGACCGACCTCACGGTCGACCAGGGCGGCTCGGGCGGCTCGGACGCGCTGCAGACCGACGGCTGGCCGATGCGCCGCGTCGCCGCCGAGGCGCGCCGCGTGCTGCTCGACATGGGAGCCGCCAGCCTGGGCGTGCCGGTCTCGCAGCTCGCCGTCAGCGACGGCGTGATCACCGTGAAGGGCGATGCGACGAAGCGCGTGACCTACGGGCAGCTCGTCGGCGGCAAGCGCTTCAACGTCACCCTCACGGGCAACACCACCGAGGCCACCACCGGCCGCGCGCCGCTCAAGACGGTGCAGGAGATGAAGATGACGGGGCGGTCGCCCCGCCGCTACGACATCCCGCCGAAAGTGGACGGCTCGCTCAAGTGGGCGGTCGACGCCAAGGTGCCCGGCATGCTGCACGCGCGCAACGTGAAGCCGCCGACGGCCGGCGCGCAGCTCGTGAGCGTGGACGAGGCGTCGGTGCGCAGCGTGCCCGGCCTGGTGAAGGTGGTGCGCAAGGGCAACTACCTGGCCGTGGTGTGCGAGCGCGAGGAGCAGGCGATCCAGGCGGCGCGGCAGCTCAAGGCTGAGTGGAGAAGCCGGCCACGGCGCCGTTCCCGGCCTCGGACGATCTCTTCACCTACATGCGCGGCGCCACGCCGACTTTCAGCGCGCCGCCGGCGGTGGCCGGCGATCCCGATGCGGCGTTCACCGGCGGCGGCGCGCGTCCTCGAGGCCGACTACGACGTGCCGTTCCAGGGGCACACGGCCATCGGGCCGGCGCATGCGCTGGCCGATCCGTCGAACGGCCAGCTCACCATCTACTCGAACGACATGAAATCGTACGGGCTGCGCAACGGCGTGGCGCGCTTCCTCAACCTGCCGCGCGAGCAGGTGCGCGTGGTGTGGATGGAGGGGCCGCAGGCCTACGGCCGCACCGCCGCCGACGACGCCGGCTTCGAGGCGGCGTTCCTGGCCAAGGAGCTCGGGCGCCCGGTGCGCGTGCAGTGGATGCGCAACGAGGAAACGGCGTGGGATACCAAGGGCCCGGCCTATGCGGTGAAGATGCGCGGCGCGCTCGACGCCCAGGGCAACCTCACCGCGCTCGAATGGGACGGCCGCGCCGCCGACCACAACCACGTCGGCTACAACGAGCCCGATACGGTGCTCATCGCGCAGCTTGCGAACATGCGCAAGGCGACGCCGTCGCGCGGCGTGCTCGTCCACGCCGTCGAGCATGTACGTCATCCCCAACCAGCGCACGCTCACGCACGTGGTGAGCCTGCCGCTCGTGTGGGAGACGCCGCTGCGCACCGGCAACCTGCGCGACCCCGACGGCCCGCAGGTCACGTTCGCGTCCGAGTCGTTCATCGACGAGCTGGCGGCCGCGGCCAAGGCGGACCCGCTCGCGTTCCGGATGAAGCTGCTGACCGCCAGCCCCGCCGACGACATGGGCTACAAGCGGGCGCGGTCGATCGCGTGCCTGAAGGCGGCGGCCGAGAAGTACGGCTGGGCGCCGCGGCCGTCGCCGAAGCCGGTCGGCAGCGGCGAGATCCTGACGCGGCCGCGGCGTGGCCTACACGTTCCGCAGCCAGACGGTGGTGGCGCAGATCGTGGACGTCGAGGTGAACCGGCGCACGGGCCGCGTGTGGGTGAAGCGCATCGTCTGCGCCCACGACTGCGGGCTGGTGATCAACCCCGACGCGCTGACGCGGACGCTCGAGGGCGCGATGCTGCACTCGCTCAGCCGCGCGCTCCACGAGGAGGTGCGCTTCGACACCGAAAAGGTGTTGAGCACCGACTGGGCGTCGCACCCGACGCTCACGCATCTCGACACGCCGGAGACGATCGACGTCATCCACGTCAACGGCGATCCGAATCCGGCGCGGCCGGACCTGCCGCACTACGGCGCCGGCGAGACCGCGTGCAAGCCGCTGCTCGCCGCGGTGGCCAACGCCATCTACGACGCGACCGGCGTGCGCCTGCGGCGCGTGCCGTTCCGCAACCAGCGCGTGCTGGCAGCGCTCAAAGCCGCAAACGTCTAGCGGATGTCGAGGGCGGTCTTCAGACCGCCCTGCTCGACTCGGCCTGCATCGACGTCGCGCCGGACCGCGAGCATGTTCCGCCGGGCCTCCGATGAGACGGCGCGGAAAAACTCCTCCGCGCGGCGCCCGGGAACGCGCGCTCCGTCGTCACCTGTCGCTGGCGTCGCGCCGCTCATAGTCGGCCGGCGAAACATGCTCCGCGGTCGCGCCGCTCGCTGCATGGCAGAACCCGCCCATCTGGGTGGCCACGGCCAAGCGGAAGGGAGGACGTGGGGTTTTCGCGAGCCGCGTTCGAGCCGCGCCGATCAGTGTCACGAACCCGCGAGAAGCCACAGGGGGCCAGCGGGGTCTGAGCGACGCGTGAGCGGCGCGATTCCCGCGGCCAGCGGTGGCCGGGCATCGCAGCGGGTTCCGGCGCGGTCGAGAAGCGGCCTCGCGGAAACGCCACGCCTCCCAGTCGTGCCGTGGCCTCTGGAAGGGCGGTCTAGCCGCTCTACGTGCGTCCGGGCTCCCAGGAGCTCCGCGAGCACCGGGCGCAGCTCCGACAGCTTGGGCGGCTTGCTCAGCACGCGGTCGACGTGCGCGGGCACGTCGCCGTCGGCCATCAGCCGCTGGCCCCAGCCGGTCAGCAGGATCACCGGCGTCGCCGGCGACAGCTCCTTCACCGCCGCGGCCACCTGGCGCCCGTCCACGTACGGCATGCCCAGGTCGGTGATGACGAGCGTCGAAACGGCGCCTCGGCTTCGCGCGCGGCGCGAAAACGCCTCGATGCCGCCTGCCCGCCGTCGCGGTCGTGACGTCGTGGCCGTCGACCTCCAGCGTGTCGCGCAGCGACTTGAGCAGCAGCGGGTCGTCGTCCACCACCAGGATGCGCAGGCGCGGCAGCTCGGGCGGCTTGCGCCGGCTCCGGGCGGCGCCGGCGCATCGTCCGCGGCCGCGGAGAAGACGAGCCGCACGGTCGTGCCGCGGCCCGGCGCGCTCTCGATCTCGATCTCGGCGCTGTGGCGCTGCACCATGCCGTAGACCATGGCCAGGCCCAGCCCGGTGCCGCGCTCGCCCTTGGTGGTGAAGAACGGCTCGAGGCAGCGGCGCTGCGTGTCGTCGTCCATGCCCACGCCCGTGTCGGACACCTCGATGTACACGCGGTCCGGAGCGCCTCGGTCGCGAGCCGTTCGGCGTGCGCCGGGTGCGCAGGCGTGAGCGTGCCGCCCTCGGGCATCGCGTCCACGGCGTTGAAGACCAGGTTGGTGAGCGCTTCGCGGATCTCGCTCTCGACGCCCAGCACGACCGGCAGGTCGCTGGCGGCCAGCGTCGGTGTCGAGCTCGATCACGACGCCGCGCTGCTGCGGCATGTCGCTCCAGCGGGCGCGCGTCAGGCTCGATCACTTGCTGCGCCAGCGTCGTTCAGGTCGACCGGCGCTCAGCACCAGCTGCGGCTTCGCGCGGGCGGTAGAACTCGCGCATGCGCGCCACGGTCTGCGCCACGTCCTCGATGGCGCGCTGGATGGTCTCGAGGTAGTCGCGCGCCCGCGGCGCTCAGGCCGGGCTCGGTCTCGAGCAGCGACTCGGTGTAGAGCGCCACCGGCGAGATGGCGTTGTTGATGTCGTGGGCGATGCCGCTGGCCATCTGGCCGAGCGCGCGCAGCCGCTCCTGCTGCATCACCGCCTGCTGGGTCTGGCGCAGGTCGTCGTAGGCGTGCTGCAGCGCGGTGTAGAGCTGCGCCTGGTGCGCGGCCAGCGCCGACGTGTTCGCTGAGCTGGCGCAGGAACTCGCAGTCGGCGCTGCTGAAGCCGGCGGCGACCCGCCGCGCGGCGATGAGCACGCCGAACACCTTGCTCTCGACCACGCAGCGGCGCCGCGACGAACGAGCGCATGCCGCCGCGCGGCGAGCTGCTGGGCGAACGGCGGTGGCGCCGCGCTCGATGTCGGGCTCGTAGACGAGCTGGCCGCGCACGCACCGCGCGAGGCCGTTGCCGTCGACGCGCATCCGTCGCCCCTTCGACCAGAGCCGAGCGCGCGCGCCAGCGCCTCGCCGCGCGCGACCGATGCAGACCACCGAGCACGTGCGTCGACGGCGTCGTAGAGGCAGACGCAGCAGAAGTCGAGCGGCAGGTGGTCTTCGAGGCTGCGGACCACCACCTGCAGCACGCCGTGCAGGTCCTGGCGCTCGCCGATCGCGCGCGTGAGCCGGTCGAGCAGATCGAGCCGCTCCAGCTGCGCGCGCAGCCGCTGCTCGGCCTGCTTGTAGTCCTCGACGTCGGTGTTCGATCCGAACCACTTGACGAGCGTGCCCGATCGCGTCGCGCAGCGGCACGCCGCGGGTGCGGAACCAGCGATAGGCGCCGTCGCGCCGCCGCAGGCGGAACTCCTCGTCGTAGGTGTCGCCCCGCTGCGACGGCCAGCCCCCACTCGCGCTCGACGCGCGCGCGATCGTCGGGGTGCATCGCCTCGGCCCAGCCGGCGCCGAGCTGCTCCTCGGCGGAGCGGCCCGTGTACTCCACCCACTGGCGGCTCAGGTAGTCGCAGTAGCCGTCGGCGCGGCACGTCCACACCAGGTGGGGCAGCGATTCGGCCAGCGCCTGATAGTGCTGCCGGCTCTCGAGCAGCGCGCCTTCGATCCGCTTGCGGTCGGTGATGTCGGTGGACACGCCGAACACGGCGTAGGGCTTGCCGGCCTCGTCCCACGAGCGGACACTTCACCGACAGATACGTGCGCTCGCCGACGTCGACCGGCACCAGCTTCCTCCTCGGTGAGCGGCCCGTTGGCCTCGACGACGCGCCGATCCATCGAGCGGAAGCGCTCGGCGATCTCGGCGCCGAAGCAGATCGATGTCGGTTCGCCCGAGCATCTCCTCCTGCGTGATGTGGAAGAGATCCAGGAAGCTCTGGTTGACGAACAGATAGCGGCCCTCGAGGTCCTTGACGTAGGTCACCGTCGGCGATTCGGTCGCTGATCGCCTGCAGCAGGCTTTGGCTGCGCCGCAGCTGGCGTCCGGCGTCGCGCTCGGCCGTCTGGTCGCGGAACACCAGCACGACGCCGTCGATCTCGCCTGCGTCGTTGCGGACCGGCGCGCCGCTGTCGGCGATCGGCCGCCACCGGCCCTGCCGGTGCTTCAGGATCGTGTGGTTGGCGGGCCCGATCGGGCGGCCTTCGCGCAGCACGCGACGGCACCAGGTTCTCGATCGGCTGCTCGGTGATCTCGTTGGCGATCACGAAGACCTCGTCGAGCGGCCGCTCCCGCGCCTCGATGGTCGTCCAGCCCGGTCAGGCGCTCCGCGACGGCGTTGAGGAACCGGACGCGCCCCTCCGTGTCGGTGACGATGACGCCGTCGCCGATGCTGGCCAGCGTGGTTCGCCACGCGCCCGCCGCGCGGCGCTCCGACGCTTCGGCCTTTTTCGTCGCCCCGGCCAGGTAGGCGATGCCGGCCCCGATGATCATGAACAGGGCGATGGAGCGCAGGTCGTAGGCCGCGGGAATCTTCAGCAGGCCGACCGGCAGGAGGAACCACACGAAGGAGATGCGCGGCAGACAGCCCGGCGGCAAGCAGTCCCGGGCCGAAGCCGCCGAACCACGACGCAATCAGAACGGCGGGAAAGAACGAGAGGTAGGGCACCGTGGGGCCGAGCCACAGGCCGACCAACCACCTCAGCAGAAGCGCGACGGCCGACGCACGCCACGGCCATGCCGTAGGCCACGGCGGGTCGCGGGAAATCACGCTCGGGGTTCACCGAGTCTGCCCGAACGGGAGGAGGCGGCTAAGTCTACTCCAGCCGTTGGGCACGTAAGGCAAAGTTGCACGCGTTTTTCACCCCCGCGCGGTCGTAAGATCGGCCTCGGATGCGACCCCGCCTGCTCGTCGTCGACGACGAAGCGCGCCAGATGGAAGCCCTGTGCCGCACGCTCACGCCAGAGGGCTATGACGTCACCGGATGCTCGACGCCGGGCGAGGCGCTGGCCGCGCTGCGCGACCAGTCGTTCGACGTGCTCCTGACCGATCTGATGATGCCGGGAATGGACGGCGTGGAATTGCTGGCGCGCCGCGCTCGAGATCGATCCCGATCTCGTCGGCGTGATGATGACGGGCCACGGCACGGTGGGCACGGCCGTCAACGCGATGAAAGTCGGCGCGCTCGACTACATCCTGAAGCCGTTCAACCTGAGCGCCATCCGTCCGGTCCTTGCGCGGGCCGTGGACGTCCGCCGGCTCCGTCTCGACAACATCCGCCTCCGGGAAGCGGTCGGCATCCACGAGGTCAGCACGGCCATCGCGCGGTCGCTCGACTCGGCCACCGTGCTCGAACGCGTCGCCGACGCCGCCTTCCAGCAGAGCCGGGCCGGCGACGTGCGGCGTGTACGTCACCAAGGCCGCGGGCACGGAGCTGATGCTGGCTGCCGCGCGCAGCCGCGCCGGCGCGCCGCCTCTCGGCACCGTGCAGCCCGTGACCGAAGCGGTGGCCGCGTGGGTGCCTCGCCAGCGCGAATGGCTCGATGGCGGCGAGCTTGATACCGATCCGCCCGAGTCGCCGGATCCGTCGTGGCTGCCGCCGCTCCTGTCGGTGCCGATGCTGGTGGACGGGCGCTTCACGGGGCTGCTGGTGTTCGAGGCCAGCGGTCCGCCTCGGCCGATGCGCGCGGGGCAGATCAAGGCGCTGAGCGTGCTGGCCGGGCGCCGCGCGCCACCGCGCTCGAGGTCGTCGACGCTGCTCGAGCACCTGCGCCGTTCCAACGACGACCTGCGCAAGTTCGCGTGGGCCGCGTCGCACGACCTGCAGGAGCCGCTGCGCGAGGTGGCGCTCAACACCCAGCTGCTGGCGCGGCGTCAGGGCGCGCTCGACGCCGAGTCGAGCGCGCTGGCGGAGGCGGCCGCCGACGGCGCCCGGCGCATGCTGGCGATGGTGCAGGAGCTGCGCGCGTTCGTCGAAGCCGGCGCCACGGCGGTCGATCGCCGGCGTCGCCGCCGACAGCGGCGCCGCGCTCGATCGCGCCGTGGCCGATCTGCAGGACGACATCGCGGGCAGCGGCGCCGGCATCACCCGCGGCGACGCTGCCCGTCGTGCGCATGCGGGAAGCGGATCTCACGCAGGTGTTCCGGCGGCTGCTCGACAACGCGATCAAGTTCCGCCGCCCCGGCACCGCGCCTCGCATCGAAATCGGCGCGAGCGCGCGAGCGCGGCGAGTGGACGCTCTCGGTGCGCGACGCCGGCATCGGCATCGACCCGTCCTACCACGCGCAGATCTTCGAGCTGTTCCGCCGCCTGAACCGGCGCGAGGAGTACGACGGCAACGGCATGGGGCTGCCGGTGTGCCGCCGTCTCGTCGAGGCCTACGGCGGCCGCGTCTGGGTGGAGTCGCGCGAAGGCGAGGGCGCGCGCTTCTTCGTGTCGGTCCCCAGCCGTCAGCGCGTCAGCGCGCGTCTTGAGCGCGGCCGCCGCGTCGGCAATCGCCGTCTGTCGCGCCGTCGATGATCCCGCCCAGGCTGAAGAACGGATGGAACATGCCGTCGTAGCGCTTCACCTGGCCGGCACGCCCGCCTGCTGCAGACGCCGCGGCGTAGGCCTCGCCCTGGTCGCGCAGCGGGTCGCACTCGGCGGTCAGCACGAACGCCGGCGGCAGCCCGGCGAGGTTGGCGTAGAGCGGGCGACACCCAGGGTTGGCGGCGATCGATCGGCCGGCGGCAGTAGTGGTCGCGCGAACCACTCCATGCCCTCGGCGGTGAGGAAGTGGCCGTCGGCGTACTCGCGCATCGACGGGCTGTCGTCGGTGAAGTCCACCCAGCGGATAGACCAGCAGCTGGAAGGCCAGCGCCGGCCCGCCGCTGTCGCGGGCCCGCAGCGCCACCACCGTGGCGAGGTTGCCGCCGGCGCTGTCGCCGCCGACGGCGATCAGCGCTGGGATCCACGCCGAAGTCGGCAGCGTGGTCGGCCACGAACGACGGTGGCGGCAAACGCGTCGTCGGCGGCGGCCGGGAACGGGTGCTCCGGCGCCAGCCGGTAGTCCACCGAGATCACCACGCAGCCGCTGCCGTTGGCCAGCGCGCGGCAGGGGCGGTCGTTCATGTCGAGCCCGCCGAGCACGAAGCCGCCGCCGTGAAAGTAACGAGCGCCGGCAGCGGCGTCGCCGCCGACCGGGCGGTAGACGCGCACCGGAATCAGCCCGCCGTCGCCCGGGATCGCGCCGGTCCTCGACCGCGTGCACGGGCTGTTCGGGACCGGCCAGCTCCGGCGGAATCGCCTGGCCCGCGCCTCGGCGGGCGTCATCTCGTGCAGCGGCCTGCCGCCAGCGGCGGCCACCTGATCGAGAAACGCGGCGCATTGCGGAGTGCAGTGGCCACGGACGAGCCTCACTCTCGTGACGTAGTGTTTCGACGACTGCTCGTTCTCGTTGCAGACGAACTCGATCAGCTGCTGGTCGGGGATCAGCCGGTAGTTGACGCGCACCGTCCACGGGCGCGTGTAGGCCTTGGCGTCCTCCACCGTGACGTCGAGCTCGAGCCGGCCGTAGGTCACGCGGCGGAACCGTTCGGTGATCCGCGTCGTGGTGCCGAAGTAGCTGCCGTCCACGTCGAGCCAGCCGTCGTCGCGGAAGCCCCATCGACTGCACCACCAGCGTGTCGCCCTCCCAGCGGCCCACCGAGTAGCCCTGCCAGAACGGCTGGGGATCGTTGGCGGCAGCGGACGGCCGTCGAGCAGGATGTGCCGCAGGCCGCCGTTGGCCTCGTAGGCGATGAGCATGTCGTCGCGGGTCTGGACGATCTTGCGCGGCTGCGAGTGCGTGTGCTGCTGCAGCAGCCCGATGGGCAGGCAGTTGGCGTCCGGGTTGTCCTTGGAGAAGGTGGCCATGCCGCTGCTTGCGCAGCTCGGCGGCCCACGGCGTGTAGGGCAGGCCGCCCTGCATGTTGCGGCCGGCGTTGACGAAGGTGGCCACCGGCGGGCCGTCGCCGATGTTGGGAATCATCGGTCCGCCCAGCCGCCCGCTCGGCGGGATACGGCTCTCCCACACGCCGGAGAGGTCGGGCTGACGCCGCGGCCAGCCGCGGCGCGGGCGCGCTGAGGTTGGGCGTGCCGTCCGCGTTGCGCGGCACGTCGGGTCGCAGGAACGCCGGCCACTGCGCGGCCAGGGACACCGACAACACGAAACAGCCCGCCAGAGTGGTGAGAAGTCGCATCGCCAAAAACTGTATCTCCAACGTTGCGGCCGGCTTCAGCGGCGAGCCCTGGGCCGCCGAAGGCGGCCCTACGACCGAAGCCCTATAATCACCCGCCATGACACGCCGACCCGCTCTCGTCCTGCTCGCCCTGCTGGCCCTCGTGCCGGCGTCCAGCGCCTCGGCGCAGCTGCTCGCCGCCAAGGACGGGCCGATCGTCTACGGCCACCATCACCTCAACACGACCAACACCGAGACCGCGCGCAAGTTCTGGATCGACGCGCTCGGCGGCGTGCTGGTGAAGTTCGGCACCAACAACACCGAGATCATCAAGTTCCCGAACGCGCTGCTCTTCATGCGCGCGGCCAACATGCCGGTGCCGTCGGGCGGCAGCAAGGGCACGACCGTCGATCACATCGCCTTCTCGGTGCAGCAACCTGCGGCAGACGGTCGATCGCGTGAAGGCCGGCGGCTTCCGCGATGGTCACGACGGCCGAGGCGCCGCCGAACGTGAAGGTCGTGGACGACATCGGCGTCGTGACCGGCGGACCGGTGAGCGGCATCGCCTACGTCATGGCGCCCGACGACATGAAGGTGGAGCTGCTCGAGATGAAGGCGCAGACCGCGCCGGTCGCGTCGCATCACGTGCACTTTGCCGGCATGAACAAGGAGATGCAGGCCTGGTACATGCAGACCTTCGGCGCCAAGGACAGCGCCTCGGCCAATCCCGGCCGCCTTCGTCAGCGCGCAGCTGCCGGGCGTGATCATTGAACTTCACGCCGGCGGCGTCGGTGGTGCGGCACCGAGGGGCGCGTGATCGATCACATCGGGTTCGAGGTGAAGAACCTCGAGGCGTTTCACCAAGCAGCTCGAGGCCAAGGGCACCAAGCCGACGGTGTCGTACCGGCGGATCGAGGCGCTCGGCATCGCCATCGCCTTCGTCACCGACCCGTGGGGCACGCGCATCGAGCTGACCGAAGGCCTGGACAAGGTGAACTAGCCTTCGCGGCTGCGCCGCCTGCGCTGTTCACCGCTATCTCTTTGGCGCGCTGCGCGCGCCGGCCGTCATGCGCGTGCGCGAGCCGCATGACGGGTGGGCGACCATGGTCGATCGTTCGTCGCCGTCGTGCTCGCAGCGGTGGCTGGCGCCGCACGCAGCGCGCAGGCGCCGCTTCAAGGTGCCGATGTTCCAGGTGGACGCCGCCTGGCCGACCATTCCCAACAACTGGGTGCTCGGCGAGGTGACGTCGATTGCCGTCGACCGCGAGGACCACATCTGGGTGCTGCATGTCCCGCAGTCGATTCCCGAGGCGCAGCGCGCCAACGCGGCGCCGCCGGTGCTCGCAGTTCGACGCCCGGCAAGCTGCTGGCGAGCTGGGGCGGCGCCGGCCGAGGGCTACGAGTGGCCCGAGCGCGAGCACGGCATCTTCGTGGACGCGAAGGATTTCGTCTGGATCAGCGGGCACGGCGGCTGGCCCAAGCCGACCGGCGAGGGCAGCAGCGACGACATGATCCTGAAGTTCACGACGGCCGGAAAGTTGGTGATGCAGATTGGCCGTCGCGGCCAGAGCAAGGGCAACACCGACACCGCCAACGTGCAACAAGCCCGCGGATGTCTTCGTGGACACCCGCGCCAACGAGGTCTACGTGGCCGACGGCTACGGCGAGCAAGCGCGTCGTGGTGTTCGACGCCGAACACCGGCAAATTCAAGCGGATGTGGGGTGCCTTTGGCAACCCGCCGCCCGACGACGTTCGCGCCGAATCGCCGGCGTCCCCAACCGCAGCACGACGGCGACGGCCCGCCGGCGTTCGGCCTGGTGCACGCGGTCAAGGTCTCGGCGACGGCATCGTCTACGTTGCCGACCGCACCAACAACCGCATCCAGGTGTTCACGACCGACGGCAAATATCTGCGTCAGGTGCGGCTGGCCGGCTCGAACAACGTGACGCCGGTGCCGGCCGGGTTCGCGTTCTCCCCGGACCGGAAGCAGCAGTATCTCTACGTCGTCGATTCGGGGCCGATGCAGATCGTGATCTTCGATCGCGAGAAGCTGGTGGAGATTGGCCGCGTCGGTGTGCGCGGGCCGAAGCCGGGCGAGTTCGACATCATTCACCACATGGCCACGGACTCGAAGGGCAACCTGTACGGCGCCGAAATCGTGACCAACCGCCGCGCCCAGCGCTTCGTGCTCCAGAAGTAGGAAACGCGGCGGGTGAGCGGCCACGGTAATCCCAGACCGTGCGCTCGCCCCGCCGCCGCGTGTAGCGAAACCGAGACAGCGAACCGGCGTTAACCGCCGATCGCGACAATATCCGACCGCGCCTGCGCGCGGGCCAGATTGGCTTCGACCCCGGCGTCTACCGCGGGCTTCGACTCTCGGATGGCCTCCGCTACGGACTTGCCCTCGTTCAGGACCCGGTGCTTGAGCAGCACGAACGGCACCTCGGTGTTACGCGCCGCGTGCGCGACGGTGGCGAACTGCTCCGCGCTGCGGAAGCCTTCGGCCGCCAGCGCCATGTTGGCGCCGCGGTTCAGCACCGGCTTGAGCCGTTCCTGCAGCGCCGGCGCGTCGACGTCCACGTTCACGCGCGCAGTGCGCGCCGCGGCCGCAGTGCGGGCAGCCGCGGCGCGAGCCGCGCGGGCCTGCTTCGCCTCGAGGATCACCTCACGGGGGTGCTCCGCATCGGGCACCACGACTGTCTGATGAACCGCGCTCTCGGCGCGATCGGCTCGCTGCATGAGGTGCGGGCCGGTCCAGACGCCGAGCGCGAAGCCGCCGACGAGACCGAACGCGAGCGCCGTCATCTTGCCAATCGTCATCACGTCACCTCCACGTGAACCGTTCCGATCGATAGGGCCTTCAAGAGGCGTGCCGCGGCGTGCGGCCCGATCGGACTCAAGCAATTGCCGCGAATTTGCTGCAAAGCTTGCCGTGGAGGTTGTAGATTGAGGCGCCGGCTCAGCCGCGCCAGGCCGATGCTACACTCCGCCGCCATCATGCACCTCGCGCCGTCTCCGCCACGTGCTCGTTGCCGGCCTCGTGCTGCTCGCGGCGTCGCCTGCCGCGGCGCAGGCGCCCGACGGCGCCGCCGTGTTCCAACGCAGTTGCGTCAGTTGTCACGCCGGCGCGGCAGACTCGCGCGCGCCGGCACGCGAGGCGCTGCGCGGCCGGTCGCCACAGTCGATCGTCGAGAGCCTCGTCACGGGCGCGATGCGGGTGCAGGGCTCCCGTCTCTCGGGCGCGGAGCGCCGGGCCGTCGCGGAGTTTCTCAGCGGCACGACGATCGCCGGCGACGTGGGCGGAGCCGCGACCGGACGCTGCACCGCGGCCGATGCGCCGGCAGCCGATCGCGCGCGCGCGGCCCGGTGGACCGGCTGGAGCCCGTCGAACAGCAACGCACGCTTTCAGTCCGCGCCCGAGGCCGGACTGACGGCGGCGGAGGTGCCGAGGCTCACCCTCAAATGGAGCTTCGGGTTTCCCGATGCGTCCGTGGCGTGGTCGCAGCCCACGGTGGCCGGCGGGCGCGTGTTCGTCGGGAGCCAGAACGGCACCGTGTACGCGCTCGACGCGCGCAGCGGATGCATCCGGTGGACCTTTGCCGCGCAGGGGGGCGTGCGCACCGCGGTCACGATTGACGCGGCGCCGGGCGCCGCGCCGGCGCGCGTCTACTTCGGCGACACGGCCGCCAACGTCTACGCGCTCGACGCCGACACCGGCCGCCAGCTGTGGGTGCGGCGCGCCGACGACCATCCGCTGGCGCGCGTCACCGCGTCGCCGACGCTGCACGATGGCCGGCTCTATGTCGGCGTCTCGTCGTACGAGGAAGCGCAGGGCGCCGATCCGCAGTATGGGTGCTGCACGTTCCGCGGCAGCGTGAGCGCGCTCGACGCGGCGACCGGGGCCGTGGTGTGGAAGACGCCGCTCATCACCGATCCGCTGCAGCGGCGCGGCACCAGCACCGCCGGCGTGCCGCTTTGGGGGCCATCGGGCTCGGGCGTGTGGTCGGCGCCGACCATCGATCCGCGGCGCCGATGGCTCTACGTGGGCACCGGCAACGCCTACAGCGCGCCGGCCGCGCCGACCACCAACGCCGTCGTGGCCCTCGATCTGCAGAGCGGCACCGTGCGCTGGATCCGCCAGGTGACGCCGGGCGACGTCTACGTGTCGAACTGCCGGCCCGGCAACCCGAATTGTCCGGACGTCGTCGGGCCCGACGTCGACTTCGGCAGCCCGCCGATGCTGACGCGCACGAGCGCGGGCCGCGATCTGATCGTGATCGGACAGAAGTCGGGTCTCGGCTACGCGCTCGATCCCGATAACGAAGGCGCGATCGTGTGGCAGTACCGCGCCGGTCGTGGCGGTATTCTCGGCGGCATCGAGTGGGGCTCCGCCGTGGACGGCGAACGCGCCTACTTTGCCGTGTCCGACGCCACGCATCCGCAGCCGGGCGGGCTGCACGCGGTCACGCTGGCCACCGGCGCGCCGGCGTGGACGGCGGCGCCGCCACCGGTCGCGTGCGGCGCGGGCCGCGGGTGCAACGCCGCCCAGTCGGCGGCGCTCACCGCGATCCCGGGCGTGGTCTTCTCGGGTTCGTTCGACGGGGCGCTGCGCGCGTATTCCACGGCGACCGGCGAGGTGATCTGGTCGTTCGATTCGAACCGCACCTTCACCGCCGTCAACGGCGTGCCGGCGGCCGGCGCGTCGATCGGCGGGCCGGGGCCGGCCGTCGCCGGCGGGATGGTGTTCGTCAATTCCGGCTACGGCGCGTTCCAGGGCCGCGCGGGCAACGTGCTGCTCGCGTTCGGAGTGGACTAGGGCGAGAGCCGTCTGAAGACTGCCCTCTACTTTGTTCTCGCCGCCCGGGCGCCGCTCAGGATGTTGCGCATCGAGTTGTTGCCCTCGTGGCAGGCGTATTCGAACATCGCCTCGCTCTGCGGCGTCAGGTCGAGCGCGGCGGTCCAGGGCTTCGACCACGTGCGCGGATCGTCCACCGACACTTCGTAGCGCAGGCCGGTCGGCGGTGCGCGTGAACCGCTCGACCAGGTGCAGGTCTCGCGGGCGCCGCGGTAGTCGGTCTTCGCGCGAGAAGTTGGTGACGTCCACCACCAGCGTGTCGCCTTCCCAGCGGCCGCGCGAGTCGCCGTGATAGCCGCGAATGGCGCCGGCGACGTGCGCGCGGCCATCGGTCGAACATGATGCGCGTGTCGTGGATCATCTCGTAGGTGATGGCGACGACGCCCGGCGCCTGGACGATTTGCGTGTTGGCGTTGTAGACGGTGGGGAAGATGGCCGACGGCACGCCGCGCGTGATGCAGCGCTCCCACAGGCTCAGATCTTCGGGCCCCTTGAACAGCGCGGTGTTGAAGTTGCCGTTGGCGAACGTGCCGCGCAGCTCGCGCAGGCGCCGCTGGCCTTCGTCGGTCATGGGCGGCACGCGGCCGTCGGCCGGATCGATCACCATCGACGTGCGGCGTGAGGCCTTGCCGCGTTCGAGCCAGTGCGGCGGCGGCGACGTGGCCGACCCACCTGGCCGGCGTTCGAGCGGTCGGCGGTCTCGAGATCGAAGTCGGCGTTGTCGGAGTCGCTCTGCCGCTGCAGCGTCGCGCGCCGCGTCGCGAGCTCGGCATCGGTGAGCGTCTGCCGCGTGCCGAATTCGCGCGGCCGCTCGAACGGCACGCTCAGCTCGCCTTCGCTGGTCCACGTGCCCTGCAGGTCCGGTTCGCCCCACGGCGTGCGCGGACCGGCGCTCGCTGTCGTGGGCGTCTGTGCGCCCGTGGCCGCGCCGCCAATCCAGAGACCGAATATCAGGCCGCCCAGTCCGGCGGCGGCTGCTAGTCGCATGCGTCGCATGGCTGCTCCTCGGTGGCGATTGGGGCCCATTGCCGCATCGAGAGTATGCGCCAGGTGGGAGCCGTCAAGGGTCACGATGCCAGGCGCGCCACGTCAAAACCCTGGCAAATTCGTGGCAGAATCGGCGCGGCTGTCGGGGTTTCGAACCTATTTCCACGAGGCGGGTATGACACGGCGCGCGGCACTGCTACTGGCAGGACTCTTCGCGTTCGCGGCGATACACGGCGCGCCGGCGGCGTGGGCGCAGTCGGCGCTCGCGGGCAACTGGAACTCGCTGCGGCACGAGGACGAGCAGGATCGCGGGCCCGGTCCCGACCTGGGCGACTACAGCGGCCTGCCGATCAACAGCGCGGCGCGGCTCTTTGCCGACAGCTGGGATGCCTCGCGGCTGACGCTGCAGGAACACCAGTGCCGCGTGCACGTGGCGCCCTACATCTACCACGGCCCGCTCAACCTCCGGATCTGGGTGGAGAAGGACCCGGAGACGCAGCAGGTCATCGCCGTCAAGAACTACATCAGCACCTACGAGCAGACGCGAACGATCTGGATGGATGGCCGCCCGCACCCGTCCGTGTACGCGCCGCACACGTTCATGGGCTTCTCGACCGGCACGTGGGACGGTCAGACGCTGACCGTCGTGACGACGCACCTCAAGCAGGGGTGGCTGCGCCGCAACGGCGTGCCCGAGAGCGATCAGACGACGCTCTACGAGCGCTTCACGCGCCACGGCCGCAACATGACGCACACGGTGATCATGACGGATCCGGTCTACCTGTCCGAGCCGATGATCCGGACCACCGACTTCGTGATCAACGAGCAGGACGGCGGCAACTGGCTGTGGCCGTGTGAATACGTCGAAGAGATCTCGGGGCGCCCCAAGGGCGAGGTGCCGCACCACCAGCCCGGCGCCAATCCGTTCCTGAAGGAGTTCGCCGATCGCACCAAGACGCCGATGGGCGGCGTGCGCGGTGGGCCGGAGACGATTTATCCCGAGTACGGCGCGCGCGTGAAGACGTCGCCGCTCGCCGAGACCAAGGCCGACGCGCCGCGGGTCAGCCAGGCGAAGAATCCCGACACCGGCGAGGTGCAGCTGCTGCCGGTGCAGGGCAACGTCTACGTGCTGGCCGGCGCCGGCGGCAACGTCGTCGTGCAGGTGGGCCCGTCGGGCGGCCTGCTCGTCGATTCGAAGTCGGCGGCGCAGGCCGAGCGGATCCTCGCCGAGGTGAAGAAGCTGTCGACGTCGGGCAAGCCGGTCAAGTACCTGCTCAACACCAGCGCCGACCCCGATCATCGTCGGCGGCAACGAGCGGCTCGCCGACGGCGCTCGGCTCGCTCGCGAACTGGACGATCATCAACACGCCCGGCGCGTCACAGAACGCGGTGCAGATCATCGCCCACGACAACGTGCTGCCACGGGTCAGCGCGCTGCCCTCGACGGCGCACCCCACCGAGACGTTCGTCGGCCTCGAGAAGGAGCTCTACTTCAACGGCGAGCCGGTGCTGATGTACCACATCCCCGCGGCGCACACCGACGGCGACAGCCTGGTGTTCTTCCGCAAGTCGGACGTGGTGGCCACGGGCGACATCTACCGTACCGACAGCTACCCGGTGATCGACCTGCCGCGCGGCGGGTCGGTGCAGGGCGTCATCGACGGCCTGAACCGCGTGCTCGATCTGGCGGTGCCGGCGCACCACGAGGAGGGCGGCACGTTCATCGTGCCGGGCCACGGGCGCATCAGCGACGAGTTCGACGTGCTCGAGTACCGCGACATGGTCACGATCGTCCGCGACCGCGTGCTGGCGATGAAGAAGACGGGGATGACGCTCGAGCAGGTGAAGGCGGCGCGTCCGACCGCCGACTACGACCCGCGCTACGGTGCGGCCACCGGCGCCTGGACCACCGACATGTTCGTCGAGGCGGTCTACAAGAGCGTCGGCGCCGCGCGCTGAGCCGCCGGCAGCCAGGCGACGTCAGAAACGCTCACCAGAAGCGCGGGCGCGGGAGCAGCGGGCCGAATCCGAGGCGGCCCACCATGAGGACCAGCCACAACAGCGCGGGCAGCGCCGGGATGCGGCGGTCGAGGCGCTCGACGAACGCCGCCAGCCCGGGCCAGGCGTAGCAGGCGGCGGCGACGCCGGCGGCGGCGCTGACGAAGAACGGCGAGAAGAGATAGCGTTCGGCGAAGCGTCCCGACGGACTCAACATCAGGATCGACGCGGCCGCGAAGGCGAGCGCGAACACGATGGTGCCGCGCAGCGGGGCGGGCATGCGCCGCCACTGATCGCGCGCCCGCCAGCACCAGACGATGGTCAGGCCCGACGAGCGCCGCGCCCCACGGCGCCGAGAGCCACGCCAGGTGGGCGACGTAGAAGCCGATGTGCCCGAGGATCGCCAGCACACCGGCGCCAGGGGCCGCCTCGGCGACCGGGCCGAGCTGCCGCCGCCAGTAGCCGGCCCAGAATGTCGTGCCGGCCGCACGCTCGTACAACACGTCGTAGCCGACCGCCACCGCCGCCGCGCAGCCGACCGCCACGGCCAGGGCCACGAGCGGCCGGATCATGGATCCCGGCGCGCGCAGCGGGTTGAGCAGCGCCCACAGCCCGGCGCCGAGCAGCACGATGGCGACGAACACGCCCTTGATCGAGGAGCGCCGCCGTGATCGCCGCCGCGACCGCCGGCAACCACCACCAGGATCGGCGCACGCCGTCGAGCGCGACGATCGCGGCCAGCAGGCAGAGCAGCATCGGATATTCGTGGTTGGCGCGGACGCGGAAGACGAAGGCCGCCGGCACGAGTTGCAGCAGCACCAGCGCGGCGCGCCCGGCCCCCTCGACGTGCGTGGCCGCCGCGAGACGCGCCATCAGCACCAGGCACACGAGGGCGGCCGCAATGCCCACCGCGTAGGCGGCCTGGCCGGCGGGGAAGCCGAGTTTCGCGAACGCAATCGGGACGAGATAGATGCCGATCGGATGCTCCTGCCAGAGCCCGGTGCCGTTCCACAGGCCGCCCCACTCGGGCGCGATCCACGCCGAGGCCGGCCCGTTGGCCAGCGCGCTCGGTCATCACGGCGTAGAACGCCGAATCGGGATCGCGGCTGACGAAGTCCGTCGCCACCAGCAGCGCCCACACGGCGGCGAGGCAGACACCCCAGACGGCCACCTCGCGCCGCCGCAGCAGCGTGCTCACCGCGTGAAGAATCCGTTCATCTCTGCGCCGGACAGCGTGCTCTCGAACCCGGTGAACACGCCGTCGCGGGCAAGAGCCTGCGCGGCCTGCGCGAAGGCGGTCCACGCGACCCGGGCGAGCGCGCCGCCGACGCTGATGCGGCGCACGCCGAGCCCGGCGAGGTCGGCCACCGTGAGACCGGTGAAGCGCGACACCACCACGTTGACGGGCCGTGGGGCGACCGCCGACACGATGGCGGCGATGTCGGAACGGGTGGCAGCGCCCGGCGCAAAGAGCACGTCGGCGCCGGCGTCGGCATAGGCGGTCAGGCGCCGGATCGACTCGCCAAGCGGATCGGGGTGCCCCACCAGGTAGCACTCGGCGCGCCCGACGAGCAGTGTGCCGGTCTGCGACGCGTCGATGGCGGTCCGTGCCGCCCTCAGGCGCTCCACCGCCTCCGGCAGTTCGTACAAGGGCCGGTCACGCTGGCCGGTGCTGTCTTCGATCGAGAGACCGGCCACGCCGGCGTTCACACAGGCCGTGACGTGTGCCGCGACACCCTCGGGCGTGCCCGAGAAGCCGGCTTCGAAGTCGGCGTTCACCGGAAGATCGGTCGCGTCCACGATGGCGCGGACGTTGGCGAGCGTCGCCTCGAGCCCGGCGCCGCCGTCGGGCGCGCCGTTCGACCACGCGCAGCCGGCGCTCGTGGTCGCCAGCGCCTTGAAGCCCAGACCTTGCAGGTAGCGCGCCGATCCGGCGTCCCAGGGATTGGGGATCACGAAGCAGCCCGACTCGTGCAGCCGCCGGAACGCGCGGCGGCGCTCGGCATAACGCGAGGCGTCGGTGGCCATGGCTGAACCTACCACGAAGGCACCGCCGCCAGTTTGACACGCGGGCCGCGGCTGGTCTTAGATCGCGGGCCTATGGCGATCACGCGCATGACCATGACCGACGAGCAGCGCAAGTCGGTGGCGCTCGAATACCTCAAGGCGTTCGACAACAAGGGCGTGACCTCGAACGGTGGCAGCATCCTCGATCTCTTCGCCGACGACGCGCAGGTGTTCTTTCCCAAGTGGGGCCTCGCGACCGGCAAGGAGCAGATCGAGCAGCTGTTCACCGACTTCGGCGCTGGCATCCGCAGCATCCTGCACGACTACGCGACGTTCAACTGGATCATGACGGGCACCGACGTCTTCGCCGTCGAGGGCACGAGCGCGGGCGAGCACAAGGAGGGGCCGTGGCGCGCCGGCGTCAGCCACGCCGGGCGCTGGTGCGACGTGTTCGAGGTGCGCGACTTCCTCATCCAGCGCTGCTTCATCTACCTCGACCCCGACTACGCCGGCCGCGATACGCAGCGCTACCCCTGGCTGTCGGCCAGCGGTCGCGATTCGGCGACACCGATGGGCTGAGCCGCGGCGTCAGGCCTTGTCGCCGCTCGTCGGCGCGTCCGGCTGCTCGGCGTCGTGCAACGGCTCCCGCTCGAGCATCGGCACCGGAGCCTCGGCGTGCACGACGAGGACGGGGCAGCGGGCGTCGCGCGCCACGACTTGACCGGTGTGCCGCCCGTCGGCGCGTGCCCGCGCGCCGCTGCCGCGGCCGACCACGATCAGATCGGTGGACTCTTCCACGGCGAGCTTCAGGATCTCGCGGCTCGCCATGCCCTGCGCCACGATCTCCTCCACCGGCTTCTGGCGGCCCACGACCATGGCGACGAGCGCCACCAGCTCGTCGCAGGCGGGCTGCAGGCGCGCCTCGCGGTGCGCATCGAAGTCGTAGGCCAGCGCGGCCACTTCCGAGAAGAGCTCCACGACGTGGACGACCGTGAGATGAGCCGCGGACTGGCCGGCCAGCGAGGTGGCGCATTCGAGCGCGTGCACCGAGGCTTGAGACAGGCTCACCGCGCACATGATGCGATTCACCCCGCCGCTGCAGGGTTCGCCACGTCGGGCGCGGGCGGCGGCACCACCAGCACCGAGCAGGGGGCGCCCGCCAGGACCCCGGCGGTGACGCGGCCGAGCGCCGGATGATCGGATGTGGTGTGGGTGCCGGCGCCGATCACGATGAGATCGGCCGCGAGCGCGTCGGCGCGCGCGAGGATGGCGCCGGCCATGCTGGCATCCTCATCGAGCAGCACTTCGACCTGCAGCCCGTCGGTGCGGCGGTCGTACACGAACGCTTCCAGCTCGAGCAGCCGCTCGGAGCGCTCGTCCGGCGTCAGCGCCGGCGCGCCACGGGCGGCGGCGCTGGTGCGGAGGCAGTGACGTCCCCGGCGATCCCCTCCGAGTCTGCAGGCGGCGGCGGAAGATGCCGCACGTGCAGCACCGAGACGTCGGCGCCGTGCTGGCGCGCCCACCACAGCGCGCAGTCGAGCGCGCGGCGCGACGGGTCGGTGAGATCGATGGCACAGAGGACGCGGCTGAAATCAGGCATCGCGATCCTTTCCGGCCTTTCCGGGCGCCGTCACCACGAGCACGCCGTCGTTCAGCGTCGCCTTGATCTCGTCCACGTTGACGCCATCGGGCAGGAGCACCGAGCGGAAGAAGCCGCCCGTGCCGCGGTCACGCCGGTAGACGACGTGCCCGTCGCCCTCGAGGTGCTTCAGCAGCTGCGCCGCGCCTTCTGGACCCGCCGAGATGAGCAGGCGCGTCTGGTGCACCTGCAGGCTGACGTCGGCGTGCGTGGTGCCTGGCAGATCGACGCGGGCGATCAACTGGTCCGGCATGACGACCCCAGGCGCAACGAGCATGCCAGCGCGCGACCTGTCGCCCCGCGAGAAGAACCGCCGGCCTGGCCGGCGCCAGCCGGTCAGAAACCAGACAGCACCTATCGCGAGTGACCGCGGAACGCTCACGAGGTTGCAAGGCCTACAGGTCTGACGGGGCCGCCTGCGCAGAAGTTGCAGCTCGGCAGGAAGCGCGGCCGCGTGCTATAAACAGGGGTTTGTCCCCGTCTCCGCGGGGGCCCCTTCGCATCCAATGGTCGTACAGAAATTCGGCGGCACCTCGGTGGCAGACCCCGATGCCATCCGCCGCCTCATCGAAATCGTCCGTACTGCGCGCACCCGCGACGGCGCCGGCCCGGCCGTCGTGGTGTCCGCCATGAGCGGAGTCACCGACGGCGCTGCTCAAGGTGGCTGCCGACGCCTCCGCCGCCAAGGCCGACGACGCGCTGGCGGGCGTCGCGAAGATCCGCGAGCGCCACCTCGCCGCGGCGCGGGATCTGGCGCCCGGGCAACGCCGCGCTCGAAGCGCAGATCAACGAGCAGTGCGACCAGCTCGTCGCGGTGGTGCGCACGCTGGTCGAGCTGCGCGAGCTGTCGCCGAGCATGTCCGACGTCGTGGCCGCCGTCGGCGAGCTTCTGAGCTCGCGGCTGGTGGCGGCGGCCGTGGTTCACGCCGGGTCTGCCGGGGACGTGGGTCGACGCGCGGCGCGCCATCATCACCACCGACGACCACATGTCGGCGCGTCCGCTGGCCGGAGCTGACCAACGCCGCGCTCAAAGCCACGGTCGGCGCGGCGGTGGCCGCGGGCCAGGTGCCGGTGCTTGGCGGGTTCGTCGCCTCCACCCGCGACGGGCACACCACGACGCTGGGCCGCGGCGGCTCGGACTACTCGGGCGCGCTGGTCGGCGCCGGCATCGGCGCCCGCGAAATCCAGATCTGGACCGACGTGGACGGCATGCTCACCGCCGACCCGCGCGTCGTCGCCGAGTCCGCGCCTCGTGCCGCACCTCTCGTTTGCCGAGGCGGCCGAGCTGGCGTACTTCGGCGCCAAGGTCCTGCACCCGGCCACCATTCTGCCCGCCGTGGAGCACGACATCCCGGTGCGGATCCTCAACTCGCGCAAGCCCGACGGGACGGGCAGCGTCATCACCGCCGCCGGCACTCCGGACGGCACGCCGGTCACGGCCTTCGCGTGCAAGCGCGACGTGACCGTGATCGACATCACGTCGAGCCGCATGCTGATGGCCTACGGCTTCCTGCGCCAGGTCTTCGAGGTGTTCGAGAAGTTCCGCACCGCCGTCGACGTGGTGACGACGTCCGAGGTGAGCGTCTCGATCACGGTGGACGACCGCCGCAACCTCGACGCCATCGTCAAGGCGCTGTCGGTGTTCAGCGAGGTGGCGGTCGAGTCGGAGATGGCGCTGGTCTGCGCCGTCGGCGATCGGCTGCGCACCGAGCCCGAGACCGCCGCGCGCGTCATCGGCGTGCTCGAGGAAGTGCCGCTGCGGATGATCTCGCAGGCCGCCGCGCGGCGTAACATTACGGTCATCATGCGGCAGGCCGATCTGCCGCACGCGATGCAGCGGCTGCACGAGGAGTTCTTCGGGTGAACGTGCTCATCGTCGGCTACGGCAAGATGGGACAGCTCATCGACGCCCTCGCCGGCGAGCAGGGCATCGAGGTGGCGGGCCGGGTCGACGACGGGCGCGACGAGTGGCGCGCCGCCGATGTGGCCATCGACTTCACCACCGCCGACGCGCTCGTCGCCAACTTTCCCGCGCTACCTCCAGCTGAAGATGCCGGTGGTGATCGGCACGACCGGCTGGGCGGCGCACGCCGCCGTCGCTTGCGCGAGCAGGCCGAACGCGCCGGGCTCGGCGTCGTCGCCTCCGCCAATTTCTCCATCGGCGTCAACATCTTCCAGCTCGTCGTCGACGAGGCGGCGCGGCTGATGCAGGCGCAGCCGCAGTACGGCGCCTGGATCCACGAGGCGCATCACGCGACCAAGCGCGACGCGCCGTCGGGCACGGCGCTGATGCTGCGCGATGCGATGGTCGGCGCCGGGTTCGACCGCGCGCATCGACATGTCGTCGACGCGGGCCGGCACGATTCCCGGCATTCACACCGTCGGATTCGACGCGGCCTCGGATACGATCGAGCTTTCGCACACCGCGCGCGATCGCCGTGGGTTTGCCGGCGGTGCGCTGGCGGCCGCGAAGTGGATTCGCGGCCGGCAGGGGTGGTTCACCATGGCCGACGTCCTGCAGACGCCGCCGACCAGCGTAGCGAACGTCACGCGGGCGGGTCTGAAGACCCGCCCCTACGAGGGAGACTCGTCATGCGTACTCCGTTTACCGGCGTCGGCACCGCACTCATCACGCCCTTCACCAAGGGCGGCGCGCTCGATGAGGGGGCGGTCAAGCGCCTGGCCAAGCGGCAGATCGACGCGGGCGTCCACTTCCTCGTGCCGTGCGGCACCACCGGCGAATCGCCGACGCTGTCCCATCGCGAGAAGCTGCGGGTGGTGGAGCTCGTCGTGGAAGAAGCCGCGGGCAAGGTGCCGGTGATGGCCGGCGCCGGCGGCTACGACACCCGCGAGGCCATCGAGCTGTCGCGCGACATGGAAAAGGTGGGCGCTGACGGCCTGCTGCACGTCACGCCGTATTACAACAAGCCGACGCAGGAAGGCCTCTACCAGCACTTCAAGGCGATTGCCGAGAGCACCCGGCTGCCGATCATGCTCTACAGCGTGCAGGGTCGCACCGGCGTGAACATCGAGGCGCCCACGGTGATCCGGCTGGCGCAGATCTCCGAACATCGTCGGCATCAAGGAGGCGTCGGGCAGCATCGTCCAGATGACGGACATCGTCGCCACGGCGCCCGAGAGCTTCCTGCTCCTGAGCGGCGACGACCCGATCACCGTGCCGGTGATGGCGATTGGCGGACGCGGCGTGATCTCGGTGGCGTCGAACGAGGCGCCGGCCGAACTGGTGCAGATCGTCGAGCTGTGCGAGAAGAACGACTTCGCCGCGGCCCGCAAGCTCCAGGGCTGGATGCTGCCGCTGCTCACCGTCAACTTCTGCGAGAGCAATCCCGGCCCGTGCAAGGCGGCGATGGCGGCCATGGGCCTCTGCGAAGAGGAGGTACCGGCTGCCGCTCGTGCCGATCTCCGCCGCCTCGCGCGAGAAGGTCATGAGCGTGCTGCAGAAGCTGCGGCTCCTCGGCGCGGCGGCTCGCGTCTGATGGCGGACCTCGCCGAGGAGATCACCACGTCTCTTCGAGCAGGGGGCATCGGCGCCGAAAGAGCGGGCCCGGGAAACCTTCGCGCGCCTGCGTGCGGAGCTCTCGGCGGGTCGCGTGCGCGCGGCCGAGCCCGATCCGTCGTCGCCCACCGGCTGGCGCGTCAACGTCTGGGTGAAACAGGGCATCCTCCTCGGGCTCCGCTGGGGTGACATCGTGGACGTCGGCGTCGGCAAGGGGCGCTGGCCGTTTCTCGACAAGGACACGCTGCCGCTCAAACGGCTCGACCTCGCCAGCGGCGTGCGCGTGATCCCCGGCGGGTCTGCGATTCGCGACGGCGCCTATCTCGGGTTCGGCGTGATTTGCGCCCCGCCGATGTACATCAACGTCGGCGCCTACGTGGGCGACGGCTCGTTCGTCGATTCGCACGCCCTGGTCGGCTCGTGCGCGCAGATCGGGAAGAAGGTGCACCTGAGCGCCGCGGCGCAGATTGGCGGGGTGCTCGAGCCCGTGGGTGCGATGCCGGTCATCGTCGAGGATGACGTCCTCGTCGGCGGCAACTGCGGGGTCTACGAAGGCGCCGTCATCAAGCGTCGAGCGGTGCTCGCCGCGGGAGCGATCGTGACCGGATCCACCCCGCTCTACGATCTGGTGAACGGTGTCGATCATCAAGCCCGAGCCGGGGCAGCCGGTGGTCGTGCCCGAAGCCGCGGTGGTGGTGCCGGGCGCGCGCGCGGTGACGGCCGGGAAGGGGCCCGAATGGGGCCTCTCGGTGGCCACCCCGGTGATCGTCAAGTACCGCGACGAGAAGACCGACGCGCGCACGGAGCTCGAGGCATGGATTCGGTAGACGTCGATCTGCTCGACGTCGTCGCGCTCACCCGCGCGCTCTCCGACATCGATTCCACCACCGGTCGCGAGGCCGAGACCGGCCACCTGCTGGCCGAAGTGCTCCGCGAACGCGGCTATCGACGTGGCGGAGCAGCCGGTGGCCGGCGATCGCTTCAACGTGTTCGCCACGCTCGGCGAGGCGCCGGAGGTGGTGTTCTCCACGCACTACGATTGCGTGCCGCCGTTCTTCCCCACCCGGATCGAGAACGGCGTGCTGTTCGGGCGCGGTGTCTGCGACGCCAAGGGCATTCTCGCGGCCCAGGTCGCGGCCACCGAGCGCCTGCGGCAGGCGGGGGAGCGCCGCATCGGCCTGCTCTACGTCGTCGGCGAAGAACGCGGCAGCGACGGCGCCCAGGTGGCCAACGAGCTGGCGCCGCCGGGCGTCCGCTTCCTCGTCAACGGCGAGCCCACCGACAACCGGCTCGGCATCGCGACCCGCGGCATGCTGCGCGTGCGCCTGGTGGCCACCGGCCGCGCGGCCCACTCGTCGTTTCCCGAGCTGGGCGAGTCGGCGATCGACAAGCTGCTCGACGCGCTGATGGTGGTGCGCGGCCTCGAGCTGCCGGACGACCCCGAGCTCGGACGCACGCACTACACCGTCGGGCTCATCGACGGCGGCGTGGCGCCCAACGTCGTGTCGCCCCACGCCTCGGCGGAGCTGATGTTCCGCATCGTCGGCGACGGCGCGCCGATCTACGAGGCGCTCCGGGTCATCGAAGGACTCGTCGCCCTCGAACACATCCTCGAGATTCCCGCCGTCCACATGCACCGCGTCTCGGGGTTCGAGACCGCCGTGTTTCCCTACACCACCGACGTGCCAGTGCTGACGCGCTGGGGCCGGCCGCTGCTCATCGGGCCCGGCTCGATCCACACCGCGCACACCGATCACGAGCACGTGTCGATCGACGAGCTCCGGCAGGCGGTGAGTCTCTACGAGGCGCTCGCGTCGCGACTGCTGACGACAGGGGAGTGATGCTGCTCCAGCAGTTCTACCTGAAGTGCCTCGCGCACGCGTCCTACCTGGTCGCCGACGAGCAGTCGAAGGCCGCGGTGGTGGTGGACCCGCAGCGCGATATCGAGCAGTACCTGGCGTTCGCGCAGGAGCACGAGCCTGACGATCGGCCACGTCGTGCTGACGCACCTGCACGCCGACTTCCTCGCCGGACACCTCGAGCTGCGCGACCGCGTCGGTGCCCGCATCTACCTGGGCGCGCAGGCGTCGGCGGAGTACGCCTTCACGCCGCTCGCCGAGGGCGACGAGATCAACCTGGGGCAGGTGCGCCTGCGCGCGCTGTCGACGCCCGGGCACACGCCGGAGTCGATTTCGCTGCTGGTGTTCGACGATACGGCGAACCGCGAGACGCCCGCCGCGGTGCTGACCGGCGACACGCTGTTCGTCGGCGACGTCGGCCGTCCCGACCTGCGGGTGGCGCTCGGCTGGAAGCGCCGCCGACCTCGGCGGCATGCTCTACGACTCGCTGCACGACAAGCTGCTGATGCTGCCCGACAGCAGCCTCGTCTACCCGGCGCACGGGGGCGGGTCGCTGTGCGGCAAGGCGATCAGCAACGAGACGGTGTCGACGATCGGCGAACAGCGCCGGTCGAACTACGCGCTGCAGCCGATGTCGAAAGACGAGTTCGTCGCGATGGTCACGACCGACCAGCCGGACGCGCCGGCCTACTTCACCTACGACGCGGTGCTGAACACCAAGGAGCGGCCGACGCTCGACCAGGCGCTGGCGCGCGAGCTGCAGCCGGTTCCGCTCGACGGCGTGCTGGCGCTGCAGGAATCGGGCGCGCAGATTCTCGACACGCGCGAGCCCGGCGAGTTCGCCGCGGCGCATCTCGCCGGCAGCATCAACGTCGGCCTCAGTGGACAGTACGCGACCTGGGCCGGCACGGTGCTGCGCCACGACAAGCCGGTCGTGATCGTGGCCGCGCCCGGGACCGAACGCGAGTCGGCGACGCGTCTCGGCCGGATCGGGTTCGATCAGGTGGTCGGCTACCTCGAGGGCGGCCTCGAGAGCCTCGCGGCACGCCCGGACCTGACGCGCACCACGGAGCGCCTCGGCCCCGACGTGGCGGCGCGCCGCGTGGGAGAGGGGGCGGTGCTGCTCGACGTTCGCGCGCCGAACGAGCGGTTCGACAAGCGCATCAAGGGCAGCCTGGCGATCCCGCTCACGCAGCTCGAGGCGCGCCTGGCCGAAGTACCGCGCGACCGTCCGGTGATCGTCCACTGCGCCGGCGGCTACCGGTCGTCGATTGCCGCGAGCCTGCTCGCTCGCGCCGGCGTGCGACGACGTGTCGGAGCTGGCGGGCGGGATCGCCGCCTGGGAACAGGCGCATCTGCCGCTGGAGGGCGCGTCCGCATGACCTTCGAGGTGACACCCGGCTGGCTGGCCTACCACCCGCATCCGTCGGTCCCCGTGTTCACGCCGCCGCCGGGCGCGGTGGATGCGCACTGCCACGTGTTCGGGCCCGGCGCGCAGTTTCCCTACGCGCCGGAGCGGAAGTACACGCCGGTGGACGCGTCGAAGGATCAGCTCTTCGCGCTGCGCGATCAGCTCGGCTTCGACAAGAACGTCATCGTGCAGGCCACCTGCCACGGGACGGACAACCGCGCGCTCGTCGACGCGCTCCGCGCGTCGCAGGGCCGGGCGCGGGGGGTGGCCACCGTCGATCGGGCGGTGACCGACGCCGAGCTGCGCGAGATGCACGAGGCGGGCGTCCGCGGCACGCGGTTCAACTTCGTGAAGCGCCTCGTGGACTTCACGCCGCGCGACGTCCTCACCGAGATTGCGCACCGCATCGCCCCGCTCGGCTGGCACGTGGTGGTCTACTTCGAGGCCGCCGACCTGCCGGAGCTCTGGGACTTCTT
Organism: uncultured Acidobacteriota bacterium; assembly: GCA_963731785.1. Lineage (GTDB taxonomy): Bacteria > Acidobacteriota > Vicinamibacteria > Vicinamibacterales > UBA2999 > DASYRM01. The sequence goes on along the minus strand of CAVSWX010000013.1, from coordinate 22,988 downwards.
CACCACGTTGCCCACGACCGTGGTGGTCGATCACATGGGGCGGCCCGACGTGACGAAACCGGTCGACGGGCCGGAGTTCGAGCGGTTCGTCCGCATGATGCGGGAGCACTCGAACATCTGGTCCAAAGTGAGCTGTCCGGAACGGCTGTCGGTGACGGGGCCGCCGGCGCTCGATGGCGAGCGCCAGCCGTACCGCGACGTGGTGCCGTTTGCGCGCCGGCTGGTCGAGACGTTCCCGGATCGCGTGCTGTGGGGCACGGACTGGCCGCACCCCAACCTGAAGAACCACATGCCCGACGACGGGCTGCTGGTGGACTACATCCCGAGCATCGCGGTGACGCCGGAGCTGCAGCGCAAGCTCCTGGTGGACAACCCGACGCGGCTCTACTGGGACGTGACGTAGCGGGACAGGTCTTCAGACCGCCCGGCAGCATGGCGGGGCTGAAGCCCCGACTACCGGTAGTGGCCGCGGGTCTTCAGACCCGCCCCATGGAACGGCGCTCGCCAGGCCGCTGGTCTTTAGACCCGGCCGACACTCGCCCGAACCGCCGCAGTGTTAGCATCGGCACCTCGAACTGCCTATAGAGCGAGGTGTTATGGCCAAGAAACGCAAGGCGCGGCCAGCCGCGCGCCGGTCCGCGAAGACGTCGAAGCCCGCATCCCGGCGCCGCAGCCCCGCCGCGCGCAGGGTCGCCAAGAAGACGGCTCCGCGCAAGGCCGCGAAGCGCGTCGCGCCACGCAAGGCGGCGAAGAAAGCCGCGCCACGCTAGAGCCGCCCGGACGGCCGCCCGCAAGGCCGGGGCGTCGCGCCGCCCGAGCGAGATCTTCGCGCCGGTCGTGGGCGCGGACCGTCGCGAGATCGGCCACGTCCTGCTCGAGGTCGGCAAGGCCGGCGCCGCCCGTGTGAAGCGTATGGTGTACCCGCCCGGCTTCCGCTGGTCGGTGGACATGAAGCCGGTGGTCGGCACCGATCTCTGCATGCACGCGCACGTCGGTTTCCTCGTGCACGGCGAGATCCACATCGAGTATCCGGACGGCTGCGTCATCGAGCACCGGGCGCCGCAGATCGTGGCGATCGACCCGGGTCACGACGGCTGGGTGGTGGGCAAGGAACCGGTGGTGATGATCGAGTTCGACTTCGAGCGCGACACCGTCAGCCGCCTCGGCATGCCGGCCTCGCACACGCACACTCCGGCTCTGGGCCCGTCCAGCGTGCCCTCGTAGTACGAGTTGGAGTCCGACGAACGCGGGCGCGTCCCCCGGCTGCTGGTGGCCGGGGCCCTGTTCGCGTTCGCCCTTGCGATTCGCATCCGCGGGATCGACACGCACTTCTGGCTGCTCGGCGACCAGATCCGGGATTGGGGGATTGCGCTCCGGCCGTTCCACGAGCTCCCGCTGGTGGGGCCCGCGACGCACGTCGGCGGCTACACGATCGGCCCCGCCTACTACTGGATGATGTGGGCGATCCGCGTCGTGGTCGGCCCCTTCTTCGACAACCTCCCGCACGCGGGCGGCATCGGCCAGGCCATCCTCGAGTCCGCGGCCGACGCGCTGCTGCTGACGGCGCTTTGGCGCCGCACGCAGTCGGTGTGGATGGCGGTGGCCGCCGCCATCGTCGTCGTGACCAGCGCGTTCGACGTCGCCCTGTCCGCGATCGACTGGACGCCGCCGATTGCCTCAGCCCTCGGCAAGACGGCGATTGCGCTGGTCCTGCTGAACTGGCATCGCACGAGCGCGCTGGGGGTGGGCGTGATTGCCGCGCTCGCGTGGAGCGGCGTGCACGTCTACACCGGCGTCGTGTTCGTCACCGCCGGTGTGCTGGCCGCGCTGATCGTCGACCCGCTCGCCAGGCGCGACTGGCGTGCCGCGCGGCGTAACGCCGCGATCGTGACGCTCGCCGTGCTCGCGCTCCAGATCCCGTATCTCGTCCACCGGCTCCAGCACGAGTCGAGCGGGCCGGCGATGGGCGCCGTGACCGGCGGCGTGCGGCGGGTCCTGTCCGGCGAGGCGCCTCCGGAGCTGGCCAAGAGCGTGGCCGGGTACGTGGGCGCGTTCAACTACATCGAGGTCGAGCCGTGGCACACCCCGTGGCCGCTGTGGGGCCTGGTCGTGTGCGGCGCCATCGTCGCGGTGCGCTACCGGCGCGACCCGGCCATCGCGGCCCTGGTGCTGCTCCCGCAGGCGCTCGCGATCGCCGGCTACGCCTTGTTCCTCGACACCCTCGACCACTACTACTACATCCCGGTCATGCCGGTGACGGTCCTGACCGTGTGCTTCGCGCTGGCGCTTCCGGCCCGCAGTCGCGCGGGCCGCCTGATCGGCGTCGCGCTCTGCCTCGCGGCCGCGTCCCTCGTGCCCTCGCGCCTGGCGCTGGCCGCGACCATGCACCGCCTGCCGGAGTATCAGGTGCTGGTCGAGGCGTCGCGGACGATCGCCGCCGCGCACCGGTCGGTGCGGGCCATCCGCACCGAGTTCACGTTGCCGCCCTCGTGCGACGCGACGTTCATCTATACGATTCTCGGCGGCCGCATCGATCCAAACGCGCCACGGCGCCGTCATTCAGGCTGACGGATGCGTGCGGTATGTAGAGCGTGCGGTCTTCGACGCGTGGAGGCCGCCTCAGCGGCCGGGCCGGCTGAAGCCGGCCCCTACGATGATCAACCGAGCCGGCCTCGCGTTCGGCGACGCGTGCGGCGCTGAGGATGTTGGCCAGCCCGTAATTGCCCTCATGGCACCCGTACTCGTAGATCGGACCCTCGAAGCGGCGGATCGGCGCTTCGCCCGACCACGGCGCCACCCACATCCCCGGATCCTCAACGGTGAACTGGTAGCGGATCGTGCCGGCATCCACATACGTGAAGCGCTCGACGACGTGCAGGCGGCGCTCGAGCGAATGTCCTGACGTGTGTTCGACGGCGGGCCGCGGAACGGCGTCTTGTCAGTGAAGTTGGTCGTGTCCACGACCAGCGTGTCGCCCTCCCACCGTCCGCGCGCGTCGCCGTAGAGATATCGCGTGCCGGCGCTGGCGTGCGGCTGGCCGCCGAGCGGAATGAGGCGCGCTTCGTGCATCAACTCGTGGCGGATGATGACGTAGTCGGCTGTCTGCATGATCTGGAAATTGGCGTAGTAGGTCGGCGGCAGCATCGGCGGGCCGACGTTGCCCCAGGTGATGCAGCGCTCGCCGAGCGATCGGTCCTGCACGCTATCGGCGGGGCCGCGGCCGGCGCGGCGCGCCGCTTCGGCCGCCTGGCGGCGCTTGGCTTCCTCGGTGATCGGCGGCAGCAGTCCGTTCGACGGATCGGTGATCAGCGAGGTGCGGAGGTTCGCTTCCTTCTCGTAGTTCTCCTTCTGCCAGATCGCGTCGTCGTAGTGGATGTCGTTGGCCGGCTGGTTCTCGAGCCGGTCGAGCCGCGTGCGCACAAAGGCCGCCGCCTCCTGTGGGGTGAAGTGCGACTTGCCGGCAAACTCCGCCGGCCGTTCCAGCGGGGTGTACGAGTCGTTGGTCCAGTAGCCCTGCAGATCGGGGTGGCCGTCGGGCGTGCGCGGTACGGTGTGCGCGGCGCGTGGCCTCGGCGGAAGGCGCCGACTGTCCGGCCAGCCACACGGCCGTGAGTGGAACGGCTGCAAGCGTGAGGGCAACGACCCAGCGGGAGCGGCTCATCGGGGACCTCCTGGGAGATCGGCCAGCGGTTCCGGGGCGCGTCGAGGCGCCGGGATGAACCTACCGCCGTTGGCGCGGGCCCGTCAATCCCCGATGAATGGTAGCGCCGCGCGAATGCGCGCCTCGACGCGACGAGTTTGCCTGCCGGGTCCGGCGAAGTACACTGCTGGTTTGCTGAGGGCGTTGGCGCTCGGCAGTGCACGCGAATGGGTGAGCCGCACCGCGGCCCGGACCCTGTGCAACTTCAGCCTGCGAACCGCGTCAGGGCCGGAAGGCAGCAGCGCTAAACAGACCCTGAGGTGTACGCAGGTGCGCCGGGCTGCGGTGGGGTCCACCCACCGCCTCCACACCACACCACGCATGTCCTACCAGGTGCTCGCCCGGAAGTGGCGTCCCCAGCGCTTCGACGACGTCGTCGGGCAGCAGGCCGTCACGCGCACGCTGCGCAACGCGATCGCGAGCGGCCGCATCGCGCAGGCCTTCGTGTTCGCGGGCCCGCGCGGCTGCGGCAAGACCACCACCGCCCGCATCCTGGCGCGCGCGCTCAACTGCGACAAGGGGCCCACGGCCGACCCGTGCGGCGCGTGCGACGCCTGCGTGGAGATTGCCCAGGGCCGCGACATCGACGTGCTCGAGATCGATGCGGCCAGTCACACCGGCGTCGACAACATCCGCGAGGTCGTCATTGGCCGGGCTGGCGATCGCCCCGGTGCGCGACCGCTACAAGGTGTTCATCATCGACGAGGTGCACCAGCTGTCGGCGCACTCGTTCAACGCCCTGCTCAAGTCGATCGAGGAGCCGCCGCCGCACGTGGTCTTCATGATGGCCACGACCGAGCTGGACAAGATCCCCGACACGATCCTGTCGCGCTCGCAGGTCTTCGAGTTCAAGACCATCCCCACCAAGGCCATCGTCGAGCAGTTGCGCCGCATCGCCGACGCCGAGCAGATTACGGTGCCCGACGACGCGCTCGGGCTGATTGCGCGCGCCGCCGAAGGCAGCATGCGCGATTCGCAGAGCGCCCTCGACCAGGTGCTGGCGTTCTCGGGCACGACGGTGACGATTGACGACGTCACCACGGTGCTCGGCCTGGTGGGCCGCGACCTGCTCTTCGACCTGCTCGACGCGGTGGCCGACGAAGACGGTCCGCGCGCGTTCGCGCTGGCCGACCGCGCCGCGGAGTCGGGGCACGACCTGAAGCTGGTGGTCCGCGAGCTGACGCGGGTGGTGCGCGACATCATGATGGTCACGGTCGATCCGGACCGGGCCGGCGACGGCGAGCTGGCCGAAGGGGAGCGCGCGCGTCTGGCCACGTTGGCGGGCCGGTTCTCGCGCGAGGACCTGATGCGCGCGTTCGACCTCCTCGCCAAGACCGAGCAGGACATGCGGCTGGCGGCGCATCCGCGCTACCACTTCGAGATGGCGATGCTGAAGTGGATGCACCTGCGGCGCCTGGTGCCGCTGGCCGATCTGCTCGATCAGCTGTCCTCCGGACGTGGCGCCGCGTCTTCGGACGCGCCTCGCCGGCTCGTGGAGCCGGGTCTTTAGACCCGGCCAAGAGGTCCCCAGCACCGGTCCCTCGTCCGGCTGGCACATCCCCCGTTCGTGGGGCCGGGTCTTCAGACCCGGCCGGCCGACCAGCCGCCGTGCCACCACGGCCCTCGGCCGGGTCCAAAGACCCGGCGCCACAAACTGCGGCGGCGCCGTCCTCTGCCTTGAAAGACGGACTGCTGGCGGAGATCCGCAGCGGCAAAGGATTCTTCTACAACACAGTGATCGCACAGGCGCAGTCGATCGACGTCTCGGGCGACATCGTGACGTTTGCGTTCCTGCCCACTCACCGCGCCCTGCGCGAGCAGCTCGAGCAGAACCGCGCGTGGATCGAAGCGGCCGCGGCACGCGTGGCGGGCCGCAAGATTGCCGTGGCGACGGTTCAGGTGGAGAGCGGTGCGCCAGCCGTCGCGGCCAAGCCCGCCGACGCCGAACCGTCACCGCCGAACGGGAAGCGCGATCTCAAGGCCGAGGCCATGTCGTCGGCGGCGGTGCAGGCCGTGCTCGACGTCTTCCCCGGCGAAATCAAGGACGTCGAGGAGCTGCCATGAACATCATGGACATGATGCGGCAGGCCAAGGAGATGCAGGAGCGCCTGCAGCAACAGATGGCCGAGGTCCGTGTCGAGGCCACGGCCGGCGGCGGCATGGTGACCGTGGTGATGAACGGCGCCAAGCAGGTGCAGTCGCTCGTGATCGATCCCACGGTGGTGTCGAAGGACGACGTGGAGATGCTGCAGGATATGATCGTGGCCGCGCTCAACGACGCGCAGCGCAAGGTGGACGAACGCCTCAGCCAGTCGATGTCCGGCCTGATGGGCGGGCTGAAGATCCCCGGGCTGTCGTAGCCGGTCAGCCGCGTCCGCGCCCTGATGCTCCCCGAACCGCTCATACGCCTCGTCGAACAGCTGCAGCGCCTGCCCGGCATTGGCGCCAAGGGCGCCCAGCGCCTCGCGTTCCACGTGCTCAAGAACCCGCGCGAAGACGCCGACCGCCTGTGCGAGGCGATTCGCGCGGTGAAGGAGCGCGTCACCTACTGTTCGGTCTGCAACAACATCACCGACACCGATCCTTGCGTCTTCTGTACCGGGCCCACCCGCGACACCCGCATCATCTGCGTCGTCGAGGAGCCGCAGAACGTCACCGTGGTCGAGAAGACCCAGGGGTTCAAGGGCCTGTATCACGTGCTGATGGGTGCACTGTCGCCGCTGCACGGCGTCGGTCCGGACGACCTCAAGATCAAAGGGCTGCTGACTCGCGTGGCCGACGGCTCGGTGGAGGAGGTCATCCTGGCCACCAACCCCACGGTCGAAGGCGAAGCCACGGCGCTCTACCTCGCGCGTCTACTCAAGCCGCTGGGCGTACGCGTCACCCGGATTGCGATGGGCATTCCCGTCGGGTCGGACCTCGAATACACCGACGAAGTGACGATGTCGCGAGCGATGGAAGGCCGACGCGAGTTCTGATGCGGAGCGGTCGCTGAGATGGTGCCGGTCGATGATCAGTTGCCCGCGGCCCTCCTGTTGTTGCTTGGCGGCCTCGTCGTGTGCTTCTTCGGCCGCCGCCTGTTCCGCGCCTCGCTCGCCATCGTCGGGTTCGTGATCGGGGCCGGCGCGGCCAGCTCGATCTTCGGTGTGAGCGACCGGATGCCGATGATGGTCGCCGGCCTCGTCGGCGGCCTGATCGGCGCCGCCCTCCTGTATGCGGCGTACTACATCGGCGTGGCGCTGGTGGGCGCGGCCCTCGGGGTGGTGGCGGCCAATGTGGGATTCTCCATCGCCCAGACCGAGCCGCCCGTGTATGCGATTCTGTTGTGCGCCGTGGCCGGCGCCGTGGCCTCGACCTATCTCCAACGCTACTTCGTGATCGTCGGGTCCGGCTTCGTGGGCGCGCTGATGATGGTCCACGGCGCGCTGCTCCTCGCCGGCCGATCGTTCGGGCTTCCCGGCGCCGGCCCGGTGTGGGTGCTGTACCCGTTCGCTCCGGCGCCGGGACAGAACTGGGTGCCGATTGCCTGGATCGTGCTCGGACTGGTCGGCGTCGCCGTGCAGATGGGATGGACCGGCGGCGACAAGGGCCGCATCGGCCGCCGCAAGCCGAAGCCGGCGTAGTTAGCGCGCGCGTCCCGCTTCCGGCCGGTCGGGCGTCTGCGGCCGTTCCGGCCGTTCGGGCCGTGCCGGTCGCTCCGGTGTCTCGGGCCGCGCTGGCCGTTCCACCGCCGGATCAGGCCGCCCTGCCACGGGGCGTTCCACGGTCGGCGGGCGCCCGCCGGCGAACAACTGCTCGGGCCGTTCCCCGCGCGCGATCGCCTCGCGCAACCCGCGCAAGCTCGCGATGCCGTCGCGGTAGTCGCGCTCGTGCCGCTTGACCTGCCGGCCCAGCTCGAGCATCTCGTGCGACCGGTAGCCGTGGCGCACGGCTTCCACCATCACCGCCGTGGCATCCGCTGGCGGCAGGCTCGCGCTCTTGATCAGCGACAGCCCCTTGGCCGCGCCCGCCAGGCTGTCGGAGGCGAGCGGAGTGGTCCCGGCGGTTTGTGCCTGGCGGCGCAGTTCGCGCACCTCGTTCGACGTCACGCCGCCCGAGAGCGCGTCGGCGAGCAGCACGACGGGCTCGTCGCGTCCGGGCGGTGCGGACAGGTTCATCTCGCGCAGGAGCGCGTCGGCGGCGCCGAGGTGCCCGGCCATCTGCCGCACGACGGTGTCGATGCGCCTGGGATCGGCGCCTTTCACCAGCCCCTCGCGCACCTTGTTGGCGAGCGGGGCGACGGGCAGTCCTTTCGCGCCCGCCTCGTCGAGCGGTCGCAGCAGCGTCTCGGCGTCCTCTACGGTCACGCCGCGCTCGGCCGCCAGGCGTACGATCGCGTCACGATCCGCCGGTGCCACTGGTGGCTGGGCGGCGGCGCGCGCCGCGCCGAGCAGGAGGCCGCCCGCCGCCAGGCACAGCGACGCCAGCCAGGCCGCGCGCATCCGTCCACACGTGTTCATATCGTTACCGCTCCGCCGGTGGCACGACCACCAATCCGTTCCTCGCGCCGAAGCCGTCCTCGACGTAGTCGTCTGCGTCGGGCGGGGTCAGCCACGCGCCATCCACCACGTACATGAACAGGTGCTCTCCGGGCGGCAGCGCGACGACCAGCGTCCAGCGCTTCCGCGCCCCATCCAGCCTCAGCGTGTGCGACGACGGCGACCACCCGTTGAACGTCCCGGCCACCGCGACACTGTGCGCGTCCGGCTGCTCCAGCACGAATCGCACGCCGGCCGGCGTGACCAGCGGTGCCAGGCTCGAACGCGCCGCCGCACAGGCGTCGGTCACCAGCAGCGCGGCGAACAGCGGCCAGAGCCGGCGCATCGGGAGGGCAGGGTAGTCGAGGCGCGCCATCGAGGCAACCGTTCACAACGGACCTCCCGCGAGCGGCACGACTTCGAGCACCGCGTTGCGCGAGCCAAAGCCGTCGTCGGTCTCTTCCGCCGCGGCCGGGTCGCCGATCCACCGCTGGCCGTCCACCACGAACATGTACTCGTAGCGGCCCGGGTCCAGCGGCAGTGTCACGCTCCACACACCGGTCGAGACCTGCTGCAGCGACGTGCGCGTGGGGTCCCACCCATTGAAGTCGCCGACCGCGTGCACCGTCCGCGCGCCGGGCTGCAGCACCACGAGGCGCACCATCACCGGCATCGTGGCGGCCCCGGTGAGGCCCGCTGCCGGACCCGCAACGCGCGAGCGCACGACGCCGAGCGCCGCGAGCGTCGCAGCCGCGACGAGGATGACAGCCGCGGCGGCCTGCGCCAGGTTCCACTGCAGGGTCCGTGGGGCGAACAGCCAATCGAACCGCGCACGCGACGGCGCCGCGACGGGCAGCCGCTCGAGCACGCCGCCGACGAATGCGGCCGAGACCGCCGGCCGCGGCAGCCGCCCGGCGTGGCCGGCCACCTGCTCGAGGGCCTCGACGCGATCGCGCAGCCGGCCGTCGCGGGCCAGCCGCCCGGCGAATGCCTGCCGCTCCTCGGAGGTGAGCTCCGCGTCCACGAAGCGCTGCGCCAGCACGTGCGGCGCGGGGAGTGTGTGTCCGTTCGTCATCGGTATGCCCCGCTCAAATGGGCCAGCGCGCGGCACAGCAGGCCGCGCGCCTTGTAGACGCGCATCTTCACCGTATCGCGCGGCGCGTCAAGGATGGCGCTCATCTCGTCGTAGTCGAGCCCTTCGACGTGGCGCAGGACGAACGACTCGCGGTAGAGCGGCGGCAGCGCCTGAATGCCGCGCTCGATGGCTTCGGCCATCTCGCTCTGTTCCAGCTCCCAGTGCGGCGTCTCGTCGTCGGGCGGCTCCCATCCGGCGTCGTCCTGTTCGTCGTCGAGCGATACGTCGGTCGCCCGGCGGGCGCGCAGCCGGTCGTGGCACTTGTTCACGGCAATCCGGTACAGCCAGGTGGAGAACTTCGCTTCCTGCTTGAACCGCGCGAGAGCGGTGAACGCCGCGACGAAGGTGTCCTGCGCCGCGTCTTCGGCGTCGGCCGGGCCGAGCATCCGCGTCGTGACGCTCAGCACCGCCGCGGCATGCCGGGCCACGAGCACACCGAACGCGCCGCGGTCGCCCCGCTGGGCGGCCTGCACGAGCGCGGTGTCGGTGTGCGCGATGCTCATGCGGAACGGCGCTAGAACCGGCGGCTGATGCCGACTGTGAACCCGCGCTCGGTGGCGCCCTCCGAGGCGCCGAGCTGCGCCGCGAGCTGCGCCTGCCATCCGCCGCTCTTCAAGGCGAAGGCGACGAGCACGTCACGGACGTTGGGAAGGCCGGGCAGGATCGCGCGGTATTCCTCGAAGAACACGCTGACGTTCATCGTGCCGCGTGCGAGGTCCTGCCCGATCCCCACGTCGTACCACCACGGCTGCGCCAGATCGAGGCCGTCAGGCTCGCCGACGAAGGTGTAGCCGGCGTCGGCCATCACCGAGAGCCCGCGTCCGACCGACCGGGTGAGTTCGACGCCCACGCCTTCGTCGGCCCGTCCGGTGCCGAGGCCGCGCTCTGCGTCGGCGGTCGGCACTTTCACGTGCGCACGCACGGCGACCGTGGGCATCCATGCGCGCTCGTCGAGGACGTAGTAGCGCCCACGCACGATCGTGTCGCCGATCCCGCAGGTGCGTTGCACGGGCGACGAGGTCGTCGTCGCGTTCGCAGCCGCGCCACGTCCCTGGCCCGCGGGCGCAGCGCCTGTGCGCGTGCCCGGCGCCGACGGACGTGTCGGCGTGGTCACCGTGGTCGTCGTGGCGCCACCGCCGCCGGTGCGGACCGGCGACTCGCCGATCACCGTCACGCCGGCAGCGCCGCGGACGCACAGATACGGGACGACCAGCGTGAGATCGCCGTCGCGGAAGATACGTTTGGCGGTGACCGGCGCGTAGAAGATCTCGGTGCGCTCACCAGACCCGTAGGACCCGCTGAGAAAGCTCGGGACGAAACCGACCTGCCACGACTGCGCGTCGGCCGGCGACGCGAAGGCCGACAGCGCCGCGAGGACGCCAAGCGTGCGAACGATCGACCGCATGGCCCGCTTCCTCACCACGTGGGGGAGAGGGCAGTCTTCCGACCGCCCTCCTGCCATCTCACCGCCGTGCCGGACGATCCGGCCGCTCCGGCCGCTCGGGGCGTTCCGGGCGGTCGGGCCGCTCCGGTCGCTCCGGTCGCTCCGGCCGGTCGGCGCGATTCGGGTGCTCCGGCCGCTCGGGCCGATCGCGGCGCTCCGGGCGATCCGGACGCGGACGGCGCTCGGGCCGCTCCGGCCGCGCCTGGGTCACGCCGTCCACGACCACCTGCGCCATCGCAGGCGTTACTCCGAGGGCCAACCATCCGGCGGCGAGAAGCGCCGGCGCCACGCGTGCTCTCTTCATCTCTTCCTCCTATCGACGCGAGAGGCCCGGGACCACTGCGCATGGGGCAGGGTGTGCAGCCGTGCGCAGCCGATGACTCGGCCCTTTGCCGAGCTTGGCCTCTGGGTGTTGGACGGAACAGGAGACCTCGCGTAAACGGGTAGGTCGGCCGCAGCGCGTCTGCAGACGAGCCCTGAGGGATGCGGGCCGGCCGAAAAACCGAGTACCATTGAGAACGGATATGAACAAGACTGCGATTGCGATTGTGCTGGCGGGCGGTGTCTTCGCTGCCGCGCTGACGACCACGGTTGGAGCCCAGGCAGCGCGTTCAACGAACGAAGGTGTCTACGCGGCCGACCAGGCCACGAAAGGCGAGGCCGTCTACAAGGAACAGTGCGCCGCGTGCCACGGCGACAACCTCGAAGGCAGCGGCCCGATGCCGCCGCTCGCCGGCAAGGATTTCCTGTCGAATTGGCAGGGCAAGACGCTGGGCGACCTGTTCGAGAAGACGCAGACGTCGATGCCCGCCACCGCGCCGGGCACGCTCACGCCCGAGCAGACCGCGCACGTTACGGCCTACATGCTGAGCGTGTCGAAGTATCCGGCCGGCGCCGCGGCGCTGCCGGACAAGATCGACGATCTCAAGACGATCTCCATCGACGCGCCCAAATAAGCGCGGTTCGTCCGGACCGCGCCGGATCTGCTAAGATCCTTAGGTTTCGCTCGACCGGCGGCCGTCAGGCCGCTGGTCACTCACGCCTCATTCCTCGGTAGCTCAACGGCAGAGCATCCGGCTGTTAACCGGAGGGTTGCTGGTTCGAATCCAGCCCGAGGAGCCAGCCCCGTAAGATCAATGAAATCAATCACTTGCAAGACGCGCTGTTAACTGATCTCGTAAGCTCTATTCGGTGAGTCGTTTGCGCGGGGAAGGCCGCACTGGACGATTTCCGCAACTGGCGGGCCTACAGCGTTCTCTAGAGCCGCTGCGTTCCCACCGACGTGACCCGCTACCGAACGCTGGACGTCCACCAGCGCGCCAGCACGAACAATCCGCCCGCAACGAACAGCGCCCCAAAGATCGCCTTGTTGTGTCGAGCCAGCCACAAAGGCAGATAGATGTCGAAGTTCGCCGAGCGCTGCTCGGTGTGTCGTGCTGCCATGCCCGTAAGCGGACAACGGCCACGATTCGCTGCCAGGACACCGCACTCGACCAAAACAAATCCGATCAGAACCGCAGCCCACAGGTAGTGGCCCAGCCCTCCCACGACGGGAATCGCGACGATGCAGCTGGCAAAAAAGAACCAGATCGCCGTGTGCAGAAGCTTGATCTGTACCAGCCGCGTCATCAACGTCCGTTGTAGGTGATGTCGACGAGTGTGAATTCGCCGTACGTGAACTCCCCGTCTGGAAGCAGCCACCGCGCCTCTCCGAACGACATGAGCCGCACGGGGCCGAAATCGCGATAGTCGCGTACGGGGGTGGAGAACCGGCGCGGCGTGAACGTGCCATCTGATTCAGAGTGCGCTCGATCGTCAGACTGGAAGTTCACCAACTCCCCGGTGCCGGCAAACAGCAGCGTCGCGGCAATGGTCTGGCCTTCGTAGGTGAAGCGGGCACGGGCAGTCGTCGCGTCCACGGCCTCCCACGCAATGTCGGGATCGATGAGGGTGCCTGGGGCCAGCAGGCACATGTCGTTGAACAGCGTCACGGTCTCGGCCCGGTCCATTTCGCCCCCGCGGGCATTTTCGAGCGGAAAGGCGCCCGCGACGGTGACCTGCATGGTGGCATGTCCGCCGACCGCACGATGGAACGCTTGCACCGGCACGCCGAACATGCGGGCCCGCATGAGGAACAGGCGCGTGGGCTCGTCGGCAAAGCTCTGTTGTTCCGCCTCGAATGGCATCCAGCGGGAATCGGGCGCGCTCCGGATGCGGCCCCGGAAGCGCAGGTGATAGCTCTGCACGCGCGGCTGCCCAACGCTTCGCGTGACGCGCAGATAGCGCTTGACCGGATCGGGAAGCCGGGCCAGGTCCGCTTCAGTGAGGATCGGCGCCGGCGCCGCGCGTGCGAGACCAACACGTGCGTCGCGGAGATACTGCGCGTGGAAGCTGCGCGGCCCTTCCGTCAGCCAGCCGAATGCCACGATCAGGAGCAAAAACACGTTGGCGACGGTGCCCGCCCACGCGTCGCCCCAGGCCGAAAGGATGACCGCCTGGGACACCAGAAGGCCACACGCTCCGGGTATCCAATAGCTCCGAGCGCCAGCGCCGAGCATGGCCGCGCTCGTCGTCACCAGCAGGGCCGCCGCCAGCCACGCCAGGCCCCACGCGCGTGAGATCGGTTGGGTGAGTTGAGGAAGATCGGCGTAGCCGAAGCCCTTCGCGAATCCCATCAAGTGAATGAGGCCGTGCCCCCCCATCAGGGCAATCAGAATCCAGCGCATCTCAGACAGGCTGTCCGATTCGCCACGTGGGCGCCTGTACCGGATTGCACCCGTTGCCGCGCAGCCGGGCGCGCGCAAGACCCGAATGATCGAGGGTCTGTTGTTCGTCTGACCACGGCGGAGTCCTAATCGAATGCGAGCGATGTCGACAAGTCGCGGTTCGCCTCGATCTGCTCCTTCAGAGCGGCGATTTTCTGCTCGGCGCCCGCAATCGCATCCGCACCAGCGATGAACCGGCGCGGAGGCGGGTTTTGGGCAGCAATCGTGATGAGCGCGCGGGCGAGCTTGTCTGGGTCTCCTGATTGTCGGCCATTCTGAGATTTCCAGGTACTCGACCAGTGGCCCTCGGCGCGCGTCGTAGTCGGCGACCCGATGCGCGGGCTGATGATTGCGACCGCAGCCCTTCACGTCGGGCGGGCTCACAGCCCCGCTTTAGGCCTTGCCTCGATGCCGTGCCCTCGCAGCGTTATTTCATGGTTGGGTTCTCCAACGATCTGAATTTTGGCGAACCCGGCATTGAACTCACTCCACTCGCTCGCCGTGAAACGAACGTCGACAGTCTTGAGGTTATCCTCCAGGTGGGCCCGGTTGGAAGTTCCCGGAATCGGCACGATGAACGGCTTCTGCGCCAACAGCCACGCCAGCGATATTTGCGCAGGCGTCGCATTCTTGCGCTGGCCCCACTGCCGGAGATACTCCACGACCTTCAGGTTCTGCTTGAGAGCGTCCGGCGCGAAGCGCGGAAGACCGTTGCGATAATCGCCCTGACTGAACCGGGTCTTTTCGGTGATCGCGCCCGCGAGGAATCCCGCGTGCAGGGGCCACCAGGGGACGAACCCGATGCCCAGCTCTTCGCAGAGCGCAATCGTGCCCTGCTCAGCATTCCGCGTCACAAGCGAGTAGTCGTTCTGGATCGCGGTGAGCGGCAGCACGGCATGGGCACGGCGCACCGTTCCGAGACCTGGTTCGGAAAGGCCGAAATGTTTGACCTTGCCTTCGGCAATCAGATCCTTGACTGCGCCTGCGACGTCTTCAATCGGCACGTTCGGATCGACGCGGTGCTGGTAGAGCAGATCGATGCGATCTGTTCTGAGTCGGCGCAGGGAGCCTTCCACCGCCGCCTTCACGCGTTCCGGCCTACTGTTGAGACCGCCGACGAGGCCGAACTTCGTTGAAATGACGACCCGATCGCGGAAGGGAGAGACTCCCTCGCCAAGGATTTCTTCGTTGATGAAGGGCCCGTAGGCTTCCGCCGTGTCGAAGAAGGTCACGCCGCTGTCGTAGGCCGTCCGCAAGAGGCGAACCATTTCGGCTCGATCCTTCGGGCGGTCATAAAAATCAATCATCGGCAAGCAGCCCAGGCCGACACTCGACACCTCGAGCGAGCCGAGCTTGCGGCGATGAGTCGGTGCGAGCCTGAATGCGCGGCTATCTTGCGAAGCATCGGACAGAAGTGACTGAGCCCACGTCGAGCTCACACACGCGGCAGCCGCAGCAAGAGTGGACGTCAGTAGAAATCGTCGTCGGCCAAGATCGGCCGGTCGAGTGTCCTTCGTATCGGTGGCGGCTTTTTCGTTCACGTTAGTCTCCTGAGTCTGCAGCTGACCGAAGCGGTCAGTCGAATGCGAGCGATGTAGAGAGTGCGCGGTTGGACTCGATCTCCGCTTTCAGGTCGCTCAGCTTCTGTTCTGCGCCGGCGATTGCGTCAGCGCCAGCGACGAAACGGCGCGGCGGGGGTTCTTGGTTGCTGATAGTCAGCAGCGCCTGCGCAAGTTTCGAAGGGTCGCCTGTCTGTTTGCCGTTCTGGGCCTTCCAGTACTCGATCACCTGGCGACGCCGATCGTCGTAGTCGCTGATTGAGGCGTCCGCGTAGTTGGTGGACTGCTCGGTGAGCAGCTCGGTTCGGAAGAAGCCGGGATTGACGACCGTCGTGTTGATGCCGAACGGGGCGATCTCGGCCTGCAGGGATTCCATCCAGCCCTCGAGGCCGAACTTGGACGCGGCATAGGCGCTTACGAAGTCGAAGCCCGCCGAAATGCCCGCCGAAGACGAGATGGAAATGATGTGGCCTGAGCGCTGCTTTCGCATCACTGGCAGCACCGCGCGAGTTACGTTCATCGGGCCAAACAGACTGGTTGCCAGCTGCTGCTCGAACTGCTCGGACGTCAGTTCTTCAAAATAGCCTGCGTAGAAACTCGCCGCATTGTTGACCAGCACATCGATGCGGCCGAACCGATCGAGCGCAGCCAGCACTGCCGCTTCAGCATCCGCGCGGACGGTGACATCGAGCTTGACGGGAAGGAGCTCGCTCGAGTCTCCCAGAGCTTGTGACACGCGGTCGGTGCTGCGGCCAGAGGCCACCACCGAGTGGCCGGCGGCCAGAGCGGCCTTCGCGAAATCGGCCCCCATGCCTCGGCTCGCTCCCGTGATGAACCAGACCTTCTTATTGCTCATGTTCTCCCTTAAGACGTTGCGCGTAGAGATTGATTGCCGTCTAGGACGTCGCCCAGCAGACGAGCTTGTCGACGTCCTTTACAAGCACGACGCCCTGCGCGAATGCAGGATGCGCCCACATCGCCGAATCTGCGACGGTGTAGCGACGAAGCTCCTCGAACTTCTCCAGATTCGCCCGAAGGACGATGAGCTCGGAGTTCGTCGTCGAGACGAGCAGCACCGATCCTGCAGTCATGAATGAGGCGTTTTCCGCGTCGCGCCCTGCGGTCGTCCACAACGTCTTACCCGTCGCAACATCTACTGCGAAGAACCGGCCGCTGCTCTTGTGGGAGTGTCCGTAAAGCGTCGTCCCGTTGATGACGGGCGAACTCATGTACATCGGCACGTCGTCGTTCTTCCAGACGCGTGTGGCCGTCCACTCAGTGCCGGTCCGTGCGATGCGGACGGCAGTGATGCCCGCATCGATGCCCGAGTAGATCACGAGATCGCCGCTCACGACGGGCGTGACGGAACTCTGATCGGCGAAGGTGGTAAAAGGCAGCTGCCACAACAGCGTTCCGTCGGTAGCGTTGACGCTGACGACTGCCTTCCTCGTCTGCGTGATCACGTGGCGTGTGCCGCCAATCGTGGCGATCACGGGCGAGGCGTACGCAGGCGTGTCACCCGACCATTGCCAGCGGATCGCCCCGGTGGCCGCGTCGAACGCCGTGAGCGCGCCGCCGTTCATGCCGCCCACGTGCGCGATGACGTTGTCGCCGTCGGCAAGCGGAGACATCGCGGTGCCAAATTCAGGCCCGACTGCAGGAGCCTCTTTCCGCCACAGCAGTTTGCCTGTCTCGAGCTCGAGCGCGGAGAGAATGCCACTGATGCCGAACGTGAACACGCGGCCACGTGCAACCGCCGGCGTGGACCTTGGACCGGGGCCGTGTCTTCGCGTGGCGGGGTGCGCGTTATACGGCGCGGCGTACTCGTCGCGCCAGAGTTCCTTGCCCGTATCGAGCGCGATTGCGCGCGTGATTTCATTCGCACCCTGACGCGAGTGCTGCACCACGCGGTTCCCCGCAATCACTGGCGAGGATTGTCCCGCGCCAACCGACAGCTCCCACCGCTTGGTCAGCGCCACCGGCCAGTTGCTCGGGAGCGGCGTCGTCACCGTACCGTCGCGATTGGGACCGCGCCACTGAGACCAGCCAGGAGCCGCGCTCTGGGCGACGCCCAGCGTGCTCAGGACGACCAGCAATACGGCGCAGAGAAATAGTGTCGGTCGGCTCCCGATCGTCTGTTCGCTCATCGCATGTCTCCTGCGTCTATTTGCCGAACCGCTCGATGCGGTAGGCAATCTCCGGCCCACCGTCTCCCTCGTAGGCGAGCTGTGCCATCGCGAGGGTGAACGGCTCGAGGTACCTCGCCGTGCGCAGCGGCCCCGCGTCAATTGGCTGAAAGCCAACGTCACGAATCAGCCGTGCCGCAACCCGCTTCGCATCGTCGTCGTTACCGCAGTAAAGAAGACTGGGGCGCTTGCGCGCGCGACGCTTCGACCCAAAAACGTCGAACAGGACCTCGCTCGGAACGGTGCCGAAGGCTGAGACGACTCTTGTTCGTAGTGCCTTCTTGGCTAGGGCTTCAGCGCCTGAGGACGTGTGCGCGATCGCCAAGGCGGTATCGCGTGCGTTCATCGGCATCGAGCACGTGATGAGCACTCTTCCAGAGAGATCACCGGCTTGCTTCAACACGTCGGTGACCCGCGACCAGTGAACGGCGAGCAGAAGGGCATCCGCATTAGCAGCGGCTTCACCCGTCGTGCCTGCCGATGCGCTGGGCCCAGCCTCTCGAGCAAGCCGCTTCAGCTTTCGTTCACTGCGGGAGTAGCTGAAGACCACCTCATGCCCGACCTTCGCAAAGATCGTCCCGAGCTTGCCGCCCATCAACCCCGAACCGAGAATTCCAATGCGCATGCTCACCCCGCCCGTTCAACGAATCCCCTCGCCGCGCCGTGGCAGCGTCGATGTTTTCAATGTAGCGGGAACGCGCCAGAACTGTTTGCCCGATCCGTCGAGTTGATTGCCTGAAATGACGATTCTGTGACGTTCGAACGCTCTGTTGGTCGTCGGGGTGCTAAAGTGTTTCTGGAGCCGCACGAGGCGGAGACTGCTCATGCTGAAAGCAAATGCGGATATGTTGCCGCGCACGGACCGGAACGCGCTCGCTAGAGCGATTGGGCGGTTTGCACAAAGCGACGGCGATCACAACACGGCGAATCCGGCGCTCACGCTGCATCGTCGCTCGGCCATCACTGAGCCCCTGCACTGCATTTACAAGTTGGGTCTCGGCGTCGTCGCCCAGGGCGACAAGCAAGTGTTGCTTGGAAACGAGACGATCGGCTTCGGGCCGGGACAATCGATGCTGACGACCATCGACTTGCCCGTCGTCTCTCACGTGACACGGGCCAGCGCGCGCGAGCCGTTTCTGGGAATGATGCTGACGCTTGACGTGCGCTCCGTCGTGCAGATCGCGTCAGAGATGGACGTGCCCAGGCCGCGGAGAGACGATGCGTACCGAGCCATCTCGTTCGAGGTGCTCGACGGCGCGTTGCTCGATGCGCTCGTCAGGCTCGTGTCCTTGCTTGACGAGCTGACCCTCGTGCCAAGACTCGCGCCGCTGGTTCAGCAAGAGATCATCGTTCGTCTGCTCACAGGCCCGCACGGGCCGCAGCTTCTGCACCTCGTCACCTCTGGCTCGCCGAGCCAGCAAATCGCGAAATCGGTCGCCTGGCTGAAGCAGAATTTTTCTCAGCCGCTGAATGGAGACGATCTGGCGCATCGCGCGCATATGAGCCCGTCGACTTTTCGGCAACACTTTCGGGCCCTCACGGGCGTGAGCCCCTTGCAGTACCAGAAGCAGTTGCGGCTACAGGAAGCGCGGCAACTGATGCTCAACGAGGACCTCGACGCCGGAAGCGCCGCAGGGCACGTCGGTTACGAAAGCCCGTCACAGTTCAGCCGGGAATACAGCCGCCTCTTTGGCGCGCCTCCGCAGCGCGATGTCACGCGCATGCGGCTCGCTCCGGTCGCTGGCCCCTCCAATCCACGTCAAACGCTAGCGAGATCCGCGGCTCGTCGAACCGCTCCACGCCCTCGATCGACCCGAACATCGCTCGGGTCCCGATGAACTGACGCGCTTGCGGGGTCTTCAGATCAGCTTGCCCGTGGGTCGCGCGGAGGGCGGCTGAGCGTCAGCGGGCCACTTGCTGCGTGAGCCGCGACGGCGGCGTCGCCCCATTTGCGACCCTCCTCGCGAAACCTTGGCGAACCTGTCAAAACCAGGCCATTTACGCTGCTTCTCGAATCAACCAGTTGCGGAAATCGTCCAGTGCGGCGAGCCACATCTCCCTATTTCCAATTAGTTACGGGCAGCCCTTATGTCACGCCTCCATTCGGCGGCAGCCGGAGGGTCGCGTCCGCGGATTACTTCACAAATCTCGGCGTTTTTTATCGGTTTCGCCCGAGTTCCGAATCAACGATCCTTGTGGCGTTGCCCATTTCTTGCCCTATCTAGCCCTCGAGTGTTGTCACCTATCGCGCTGACCTGATCCTTCATACTTCCGCTTGAGCCCAATGAGATGGTCGTTGCAGAGACGCGACCTCACACGGCGCGTCTCGATGAGACGACAACTGCCGGCGCAGGATGCGTTCTCGATCCGCAGTGCGGCACGTGATCGGCACGTGATCGCACGCCATTTCGCATCGTCAGGAGGAGCAAGACGAGAATTGGCGTCATCGTAAAGAAGCGTATTCACGATCGAGGACAACATCAGCGTGTCAAGGAGAACGAAGTTTTCTGCAACGACAACCGCCAGACTCCCGGTCATTTCAAGGTCGTTATGACGGGATTCCGCACTCCACACGCACAAGCCACGAAAGTCTGCTTGCGGGGCCCCGCCCTGCTGCGTATTCTCTAGTTCATGGCCTCGGAGACGCGGATCATCGATATTCCACAGGATGCTGTTCTCGCGGCAGATGTTTCGTCACTGGTACGTGTGTTCAGCCAGATTGCCGCGCAGCCTGACGACGCCAAGCATGTGCGGGGCACCATCTTTGTCGGATTCCCGTTTTACGAGGACGACCCGCGGCCAAATTGGGCAATCTCAGAGATTCGCCAGTACAGTTCGAAAGCTGGACGAGGCGCTTCCCTACTTCCCGTATTCTTGGCTCGCGACCCCGCTCTCGGTCACGTGCTGATGTACCTGCTGTGCCTGATACCGATCGCCGATCTCGAAGCGAGGCGCTATTCAAGCCTGGAGCTGATGCAGGCGGTCAAGCGGAAGAGAGCAGCGGTCGCCGACTTCTGCGACCGAATCCAGGACGACGCGGACAGAGCGACAGAGCCGCTCCTGCTGAACCTTCCACCGACGATCGCTAAGGCGGACCCGAATCTCGTCGCGCGAATCCTTGCCGTCATGCGGCTACCTCTGGTGGGCCTTGAAACCCAGCTCGCCGCCGGGTCGGTGGACACTCCGGAAATGAAGGAGCACCTTGACGAGGTGTTGACGAAGGCGACGGCGCTGGCCGGACTCGATCGCTCGTCGTATAAGTCGGATCTTGAGGTGCTCCGGGCGTTGCTAGCTCGTATCACACCGTCAGTGAGTCGTGAGGAGCTGAGTGAATTCGAGCAGGCCTTCGAGCGAGCGTTAGAGCTTGTACCCGGCCGAAAATACAAGTCCGACCAAACGGCGGTGCGAAAGCTTGTCGCCGAACAGCGAAACGCTGCGTACCAGTTCGTCAAGGTTCACATTACGATGGCCGCAAGCCAGCCAGGTTATCTTCAACCGGCCGCCATAGTCGCTTTCGCCATCCGCGATGTGTTCGACGATCGAAGCGCTTTGCTGCAGATCGAGCGTCGGGCCGAAGAACTGGATGTGGGTAGTGAGATATGGATGCCCGAGCCAGACTGACAAGCGACCCACGTCTCGAGGCGTTGTATCGGACGCTGGACGAGATCGCACAGGGTGCACCGAAGCTCGAACAGCTCGTCGAGGACGTCGAAGCAGCGCGAGTCCTGTTTGCGGGGGGGCCGATCGAGCTTGAACAGCTCCCTGAGGACGAGGCCGCCATCGCAATTACTATGATGGTGCTCACTAAGCGCCGTCACGAAGACTGGTCAAGAACGTTAACACGATAACAAAAAATGCCAAGGCCGCGGCGGCCGAATCACCCGAGTTGGCGATGCAGATGTTCCGGGCGGCCAAGCTTCGGCGCCCCTGACGGGATCCGAATCGAACGTCGCGATGGCCACGTTCAGCCTCGGATATCTGATGTGGCAACAGCGCCAGTTCTCGGACGCGGCGCCCTATCTGTTCGAGGCCGAGGCGGGATTCCGCAAGTATACCGAGATGCGCTGGCACGAGCTGACCGCGCTCAAGTACGGCATCAAATCGCTCTACGATGGCTGTCTGTTTGAAGAGGTCCTGCCAGCGGCGGAACGTTTCCTTTCGCGCGCGCGTGCGCTGGACATTCGAGCGTGTCAGGCGCTGGGCTTAAATTGGCTCGGCATGGCGCTGGCGCACCTCGGCCGCGAGGGCGCCGTCGAGCGTCTGCAAGATGCCTGGGAAATCGCGCAGGCACTCTCGGACTCCGAACGCGAGGAATATCAGGTCCAGGAACGGGCCGAGTTCCTCGACGATCTGGGCACTGCCGCTCGACGGCGGGGAGCTTTGACGTCGCCGCCGAGGCCTTTCTGCAGCTCATTGAGATGCACCGGGCGAATGGAGCGACCACACTTCGACGATCGCGACGAGCGATATAGCATTCGCGTACCAGTCAGCGGGCGAAGACGAGCGGGCCGCGAAATATCTGCGACAGGCGGCTGACCTGGCGGACTCGGCAGGAGATGCGCGCAACGCCGCCCGATGGCGCATGCAGGCGGAGGCACTCGACGGCCGGGAAATTTCTGTCCCAACCGACGTCGACGCCCGACCGATCGTCGACACCGTGACAGCAATCGAGTTGGGCACAATTGCCGATGTCCTAACAAGGCAGGGCGCGTCAGAACGGGCGCGGGATTTGGCTGGACGCGTCGCCGTGTGGGCGCGCGAGCACGGCGAGAGCGTGCTCGAGATCGGCCAGTTGAACAACCTCGGCACAGCTTACGCCAGGCTAGGTCAGACCGCCGACGCAATCCGAGCGTTTCAGCGCGGGATTCGCCTTGCCGATGGAACGCAGATTCCTGAAGGAAGCCTAAAGCTTCGCATCGGGCTCGCATAGACGTACTCCTCGTCCGAAGGAACCTTTTAGCTAACGACGGTCCTGTGGGCGGCCCTCGCGCACGGCGAAGCGCTGTTGAGCGCGACGCTCAGCGCGGAAGTACCAACAGGTCTCGGTTACCCTCCTGACAGTTCACGAAATGCTCGCGTCGCTCATGTCGCAAACCAAAAATCACCAGACGATGATCGCCACAACCGAGATCGCACGCTCGCGAAATCTGCTCGGTTGGATGCGGATGGCTTCCGCGGTCGCTCGGCTTGCCGACCCGGATCGCGCGAGGCAGATGCTCGGCGCGCTCCGAAAAGTCGAGGTCGAGCTAGAGGTGCGGCAGCTGCGAGGCGACGGCACCGCCGCCCAAATTGCGGCAATCTCAGATCTCCGCGCCGAGCTGCAGGCAAAGCTCAATGAACATCTGATGGCGAGTGGAGCACCGCCGCTCGCTTGGAGCGTGGACGGGATCGACCTCCTTCGAGACACCGAATCACTGATTAAGGGGGCGCTAGAGATGGGAGATGCGGCGCTGTGCCTCTTCTCCATCGCGCACGGCGTGTGTGCGGCCGTGGCCTGGAAGGAGCGGGACGGGTTGGTGTTCGACGGCGGTTTCATCAAATCGGACCGCTCCGAGCGAATAGCAGCCATTCTGCAGCCGGGAACCGGACCTGCGTCGAGCGGCCCGCGCGCCACCCTCCTTGCCGAGTCGCTGTTCGCGCCACTTGGCGAGATCCTCAAACGGCGGCCGATTCATAATCTCG
>CAVSWX010000012.1:0-176376 GCA_963731785.1 uncultured Acidobacteriota bacterium | reverse complement strand
TCGTCGATCTGCTCCTGGGCGGACTTCGCCGGCCACGTGGCCGCCGCCGGCTTCGACGTCTTCGTCATCGACTTCGGCACGCCCACCAGCGAAGACCGCTTCGCGACCTGGCCTACTACGTGGACGGTTGGTCCGCCGCTCGGTCCGCGTGGTCTCGCAGATCACCGGCCGGCCGGCCATCAACGTCGTCGGCTACTGCCTGGGGGCACCCTGTCGCTGCTCTACGCCGCGCTCTACCCCGAGACCGTGGCCCGGCTCGTGCTTCTCACCACCATGGTGGACGGCGACGTCAGGGCGGCATTGCCTGGGTGGCCCACCGGATGGGCCTGGCGGGCGAGAGCTACGACAACCCGCGCCTGGTGCCGGCCGCCGAGGTGAAAAGCTGGTTCGAGATGCTGGCGCCGGGCTCAACAGCCTCGTCGGCACGCGTGACGGATCTCTGGGATCGGCTCGACGATCCGGCCGCGCGGCTGCGTGACGTGCGCACGATGGCCACCTGGGTGGACGACGTCGTGCCGGCACCCGGGCGACTGCTCGCGGAGCTGTACCAGCAGTTCGGGCCGGGCCGTAACGGGCTGATGACCGGGATGTAAGATCGGCGACCGCATGGTAGAGTTGGCCGCCGTTCAGATGCCGGTCTTGTCGGTGTCGGCGGAGAAAGACCTGATTGCGCCGCCCGAAGGCGTGGATGCGATTACGAAGGTCGTGCCGCACGCGGAGGTGCTTCGCCTCCCGGGGGACATGTCGGGATCGTGGCCGGACGAACGGCCGCGGCCTTGTGGCAGCGGACGGTGGAGTTCCTCGCCGCGTCGCGAGAGGGGGCCCATGGATCCTGACTTCGTGTCGTGGCGCGGCCATCGCGTCCACGTGAAAGTGACGGGCCAGGGCGATCCGCTGCTTCTCATCACGGGCCTCGGCGGCAGCACCGACCATGTGGACGCCGTTCGCCCAGCAGTTCCAGAACCGCCGCGTGATCCGCTTTGACGTGCCCGGCATGGGGCTGTCGAGCGTCCGATGCGCCGGTGCCGGTCGCCGGCGTCGCCGATCTCGCCGTGGCCGTCCTCGACGCGCTGGGCGTGGAGTGCGCCGACGTCCTGGGTTACTCATACGGCGGCGCCGTGGCGCAGCAGCTGGCGTTCGCTCCCGGAGCGCGTCCGCCGCCTGGTGCTCGCGGCCACCAACTGCGGCCTTGGCGCCGTGCCGGGGTCGTTCGGCGGCCATGGCCAGCCTGGTGACGCCGTTGCGGTATTACTCGCCGACCTACTTCGACCGCAACGCCGGCGCACTCGTACGGGGGCATGACCGGCCGTGACCTCTCGATGCGGCGGCGCATGATGGCCGAGCGGCACCGCCATCCGCCCTCCGCCTACGGCTACTCCATGCAGCTGCTCGGCACGATCGGCTGGTCGAGCCTGCCGTTCCTGGCGCGCATCCCGCACGACACGCTGGTAATCAGCGGCGACGACGATCCGCTGATCCCGGTCGTCGAACGCGGAGACTGCTGGCGCGGCGCATTCCCGCGCGCGCGGCTGGAGATCGTCCGCCGCAGCGGCCACCTGTTCCTCTGGGACGAGGCCAAGCGCCTGTCGGCGCGCGTCGCGAATTCCTCGACGCCAGCGCCGGCGCCGCTCGCCTCGCCCACAGCCGCACCTCGCACCTCGTAAGGCGCAGCGTGGTCCAGCCGGCTCGCGCAACCGCCGTACGCGGTCCGCCCGGGCGCGCGCGGACATAATAGGGCCGTGTCCTCCGCACCCGGCACCCGCATCTGCGACAACATCCTCGACACCATCGGGCACACGCCGCTCGTCCGCATCAACGCGATCACGCGCGGGCGTGACCGAGGCCACGGTGCTCGCCAAGCTCGAGACGTTCAACCCCGGCAACTCGATCAAGGACCGCATGGCGGTCAAGATGATCGAGGACGCCGAGCGGCGGGCCTGCTCAAGCCGGGCGGCACGATCGTCGAAGGCACCTCCGGCAATACCGGCATGGGGCTGGCCATCACCGCGGTCATCAAGGGCTACCGCTGCGTCTTCACGACCACCGACAAGCAGTCGAAGGAGAAGATCGACGCGCTCAAGGCGTTTGGCGCCGAGGTGATCGTCTGCCCGACCGACGTCGATCCCGAAGATCCGCGCTCGTACTACTCGGTGTCGTCGCGGCTGGCCGCGAGATCCCCGGCGCGTGGAAGGCCAACCAGTACGACAACCTGTCGAACACGGCCGCGCACTACGAGCAGACGGCGCCCGAGATCTGGGACCAGACCGAGGGCGCGGTGACGCACCTCGTGGTCGGCGTCGGCACCGGCGGCACCATCAGCGGCATCGGCCGCTATCTCAAGGAGCGCAACCCGAAGATCAAGGTGTGGGGCATCGACACCTACGGGTCGGTGTTCAAGAAGTACAAGGAGACCGGGATCTTCGACAAGAACGAGATCTATCCGTACATCACCGAGGGCATCGGCGAAGACTTCCTGCCGTCGAACGTCGACTTCGGCATCATCGACCACTTCGAGAAGGTGACCGACAAGGACGCGGCGCTGATGACGCGCCGCCTGGCGCGCGAAGAAGGCATCTGGGTGGGCAACTCCGCCGGGTCGGCCATGGCGGGCGCTGCTGCAGCTCAAGGACCACTTCCGGCCGGCGACGTCGTGGTGGTGGTGTTCCACGACCACGGCTCGCGCTACATGGCGAAGATGTTCAACGACGAGTGGATGCGGTCGAAGGGCTTCTTCGAGGTGATGGGCATGACCGCGCGCGAGCTGGTGGCGATGGGCGGCGCCGGCGAGCTGTTCGCCGTGGAAGCGGCGCGGCCGGTGGAAGACGCGGCCAAGCTGATGAGCACGCACGACTTCTCGCAGGTGTCGGTGACCAAGAACGGCCGCCTCGTCGGCTCGCTCAACGAGACCCACCTCTACGAGGAGCTGGTGGGCAATCCCGACATCCGCAAGCAGCCGGTCGAGGACATCATGCAGCCGGCGTTTCCGTTCGTGGACATCTCGACGCCGGTGGAGCTGCTGGCCACGATGATCAGCCCGCAGAGCCCGGCCGTGCTCGTCCGCGACTTCAAGACCGACAAGACCTTCATCATCACGCGCTCCGACATCATCCGCGTCCTGATGTAGATGCCGTGCGGCTGACGGGCTGGCGTCGCGGCGGTGGTCCTCGCAGGCGTGCTGATGGCCGCGGGCCCGAGGCGGGTCAGCGGCAGGCGGCGCCGGCGCCGCGGCTGCTCGATCACCTCGTGTACGCGGTGCCGGATCTCGACGCCGGCGTCGCCGACCTCGAGCGGCGGCTCGGCGTTCGCGCGGCGCCGGGCGGCCAGCATCCGGGCCGCGGCACGCGCAACGCGCTCATCGCGCTTGGCCCCGAGTCCTACCTCGAAATCCTCGCGCCCGATCCGGCGCAGCCGGCGCCGGCCGGGCGGACGCTGGTTTGGCGTCGATCCCGCCGCGCCCGCGCGGCTCGCCGGCTGGGCAGCCAAGGGCTCGGACCTCGCGCGCTTCGCGGCCGCGCGCCGCCGAACGGGGCGTGCCGCTCGGTCCCGTCGTCGGCGGCTCGCGTGCAGCGGCCCGATGGCGTCACGCTGCGGTGGACGCTGACCGATCCTGGCGTGTCGCCCGACGTTGAGCCTCGTGCCGTTCTTCATCGACTGGGCCGGCAGCCCGCATCCCGCCGCCACGGCGCCGCGCGGCCCGGTGCTGAGTGCGTTGCGCGCCGAGCATCCGCGGCCCGACCTGGCGCGCGAACCGCTGGCGGCGCTCGGCATCGATCTGCCGGTCGATCCCGGCCCGCGCGCCGGCGCTCGTCGCCACGCTGCGCACCGTGTCGGGCGTGGTGGAGCTGCGCTGATGGCCGTCGATCATCAGCCACGCCGTGTTGCGTCGAGCCTGGGCGCCGCCGGGTGCGCCCGCGCGTCCGATGCCCGCGCGTTATTGGGTCACGCTGGCGATCGTCGCGGCGCTGCCCGATCTCGACGTGGTGGTGTATCCCGCTCGGGCTGAACGCGCCGCACATCCTCGGTCATCGCGGGCTCACGCACTCGCTGCCGTTTGCCGCCGTGTTCGCCGCGCTCGTCGTGCGGCTGCGTCTTTCGCGACGCGAGTGGCGCGCGGCGTGGACGCGGCTGTGGCTGGTGTTCTTCGCCGCCATGGCGTCGCATGGCGTGCTCGACGCGCATGACCAACGGCGGCCAGGGCATCGCGTTCTTCGCGCCGCTCTCCGACGCGCGCTGGCACTTCCCGTGGCAGCCGATCCTGGTGTCGCCGATCGGCGTCGGCGCGTTCCTGTCCGAGTACGGCCTGCGAGTGCTGCAGAACGAGATGCTGTGGCTGTGGCTGCCGTCGGTGCTGGTGGCGCTCACGCGCGCGGCTGGCGCGCCGTCGCGCGAGCCGCGACAAGCGCGTCGCCGCCTGATGCGATCTCCCAGGAGGAGTCATGCGACGTATCCTGGCGTTGCCGCTGATGACGATGCTGCCAGCCGGCTGCTCGCCTGCGGACCCTCCGGCCCCGCGCCTCGCCTACCCGAAGGCCGCCACCGGCCCGGTCGTGGACGACTACGGCGGAACGAAGGTGCCCGACCCGTACCGCTGGATGGAGTCGCTCGACTCGAAAGAGGTGGCCGAGTGGGTGGCGGCGTCCAACGCGGTCACCGAGCCCTATCTCAAGGCGCTGCCGCTGCGGCAGCCGTTCGTCACGCGTCTCACCGCGCTCTGGAACTATCCGCGCGTGGGCCTGCCCTACGTGGTGGACTCGGGCGCGCTCTTCTACGCGCGCAACTCCGGCCTGCAGCGGCAGGCGCCGATCTACCGGCGCGCGCTCGCTCACGGCCGAGCCGTCGATGGTGCTCGACCCGAACGCCATCTCCGAGGACGGCTCGGTCTCGGTGGGGCAGTGGTCGCCGTCGCCCGACGGATCGCTGCTCGCCTACGGCCTGGCCGAAGGCGGCGCCGACTGGCAGACGGTGAAGGTGCGCACCGTCGCCACCGGGCAGGATCTCGATCGACGAGGTGCGCTGGATGCGCTTCTCGGACATCTCGTGGACGAAGGACGGCAAGGGCTTCTTCTACTCGCGCTATCCGGAGCCGCCGAAGAACAAGGTGCTCGAGGCGGCGCTCGCCAACCACGCGCTCTACTACCACCGCGTCGGCACGCCGCAGTCGCAGGACGTGCTCGTGTACGAGCGCAAGGACCTGCCCGAGTGGATCGTCAGCGGCGCCGTGTCCGAGGACGGCCGCTACCTGTTCGTGCTGATGTACCAGGGCGCCGACAACAAGAACCGGCTCTACTACGCCGACCTCGGCAACCCGAAGGCGCCGAAGATCGACGCGCCGGTCCGCGCCGCTCGACGAGACGCGGCGACGCCGAATACCTGCCGTTCGGCACGCAGCGGGTCCACGCTGTTCGTGCGCACCGACAAGAACGCGCCGAACCGCGCGGTCGTCGACCACCGATGCTGGGCGCGCCGGGCACGGCGGCGTGGAAGACGATCGTGCCCGAGCGCAAGGAGGCGATCGAGAGCGTCGGGTTCATCGGCGGCCGCATCGTCGCCCAGTACCTGGTCGACGTGCAGAGCCGGCTGTCGCTGTTCGAGCCCGACGGCGCGGCCGCACGGCGACGTCGCGCTGCCCGGGCACCGGCACCGTGGGCGGCTTCAGCGGACGCGACGATGCGCCGGACATCTGGTACGCGTTCACCTCGCCGCTGGCGCCCACCACGATTCACCGGTTCGACGCCGCGCGCCGGCAGCCGAGCGCCACGTTCGAGGCGGCCGACGCCGCCGGTCGACGCCAGCGCCTACGAGACGCTGGCGCTCTTCGCCACGTCGAAGGACGGCACGCGGGTGCCGCTCTTCGTCACCGCGAAGAAGGGGCTGGCGCGCGACGGCAACAACCCGACGATGGTCTACGGCTACGGCGGGTTCGCGGTCGAGCATGCTGCCGGCCTACCGGCCCGACGTGCCCGGCGTGGCTCGAGCGCGGCGGCATCTGGGTGACGGTGAGCATGCGCGGCGGCGCCGAGTACGGCGAGGCCTGGCACCAGGCCGGCATGCTGGAGCGGAAGCAGAACGTCTTCGACGACTTCATCGCCGCGCTCGAGTTCCTGGTGCGCGAGAAGTACACGTCGCCGGCGCGCCTCGGGATCGTGGGCGACTCGAACGGCGGCCTGCTCGTGGGCGCCGTGATGGAGCAGCGGCCGGACCTGATGGCCGTGGCGCTGCCGGGCGTCGGCGTGATGGACATGCTGCGCTTCGACCGCTTCACCGGCGGCCGCTACTGGACCACCGAGTACGGCTCGGCGTCGAACCCGGCGCAGTTCCCGTTCCTCATCAAGTACTCGCCGCTGCACAACCTGAAGCCGGGCACCTGCTATCCGGCCACGCTGATCACCACGGCGGATCACGACGACCGCGTCGTGCCGAGCCACTCGTTCAAGTTCGCGGCGGCGCTGCAGGCGGCCCAGGGTTGCGACGAAGCCGGTGCTGATCCGCGTCGAGGTGCAGGGATCGCACGGCTACCGGCCGACCGACAAGCTGATCGCCGAGCGCGCCGACCAGTGGGCCTTCGCGGCCGCATCACATGGGCATGAAGTAGGACCGGTGGGATGTTTCGTAGCCGCAGGCTTCAGGCCTGCCTCTGGATCCGGAGGATCGCACGGTGGTCCGCGTCTCGCTGCTCGCCGCGCTGCTCGCGCTCGCTGGGCCTGCGCTCGGCATGGCGCAGAGGCCGGTGACGGCGCCCGGCGATCCGGCGGCGGCCGAGGTGCTGGCCTTCGAGCGCGAGGTCGAGGCCGCCATCGTCCGCGGCGACGTCGAGTTCATGGAGCGCGCCTGTGCGCCGACGTTCGTCTTCTCGCACGGCGACGGCTGGACCACCGGCGGCGACCCGTTCCGCGTGGACAACCGCGCGCAGTGGCTGGCGGTGGTGAAGGCGGCGCCCTACGCGTCGCGCGAGCTCGATCGCGTGCGGGTGGAAATGCACGGCGACGTCGCGATCACCTACGGGCGCTACGTCGCGCGCATGAAGGGCGGCGACCCCGAGCGCCAGCAGTTCGATCTGTGGTTCGAGCGCGTCTACGCCAAGCGCAACGGCCGCTGGCAGTACCTGTCGCACCGCACGGTGGACGGTCCGCACTTCTCGAGAGTGAAGTGAAGACGATCGGCATCGTCGGGGGCATCGGCCCCGAATCGACCATCGACTACTACCGGCTGCTGCTCGCGCGCGCGCCCGAGCTCGCCGGAACACGGTCGCCGCAGATCGTGATCAACAGCGTGGACTTCTGGGCGATGCGCCGGCTGCTCGAGGCGGGCGACGACGCGGGCCTGGCCGACATGCTGGTGCGCGACATCGACGTGCTGGCCAGGTCTGGCGCCGCGCTGGCGATCATCGCCGCCAACACGCCGCACATGGTGTTCGACCGCGTGCAGCCGCGCGTCGCGATCCCGCTCGTCAGCATCGTGGAGGCGACGCGCGCGGCGGCGGAGGCGCAGGGGCTGCGGCGGCTGGGTCTGCTGGGGACGCGGTTCACCACCCAGGCGCGGTTCTATCCCGGAGGTGTTTGCCGCGCGCGGGCTCGAGATCGTGGTGCCGGAGACGCCCGACCTCGAGTACGTGCACGAGAAGTACGTTGGCGAGCTCGTCGAGGGCCGGTTCCTCGATTCGACGCGCGAGGGGCTGGTCGGCGTCATGCAGCGCATGCGCGACCGCGCCGGCATCGACGGCGTGATTCTCGGCGGCACCGAACTGCCGCTCATCCTGCGCGACGTCGTGTTCCCGCTGCCGCTGCTCGACACCACGCGCATTCACGTCGACGCCGCGCTGCGCGCGGCAATGGCGTGACGGTCTCGATTTAGCCGCCCTTTCCGAACAGGCGCGTCAAGAGTCCCGGTTGACGTTCTGGGGGGATGAGCGCCCACACACGCGCCTCTCCCGCGCGGCGAATCGTCGTCCTCGGCCCGAAGCGGCCCCACGAGAAGCCGTGACCGAGGTCCGCCTGCCGCAGATCGACCACCCGCGCCGACGGCGGCAGGCTAGCCGCGAACGATCGCACGAGCTCGTCCGGTGATTCCCGCAGAGCCTCTGGAGCCGTTTCGTACGGATTCTCACTCCAGATCCGATTGACCACGTCTTCATGGACGACGTCCACGCGGCTGCGCGGACCCGCCTGCCACATGGCGATGGCGTCGCTCAGGAACTCTTCGATCGTGGGCGCCTGGTAGGCCAGCACGGCGGGGTCGTGGCAGGCGTAGAAGACAGGGCCCCACGTCGTGGTGCCCGGCAGGAAATCGAGCACCCAGTAGTTCCCGAAGCCGTCGTGGGCGATTGAATACGCGTGAGGGAGCATCTCGTCGAGGCCGAAGCCCTCGAGGTCGACGAGCGAGAACGACTCCAGCGGACCGTTGGCCAGCCCCTTGCCGACGCGCAGCGCGTCGCGGATATCCTGGGGGAGGGGACAGGGGAGCCGCGCCTCGAGGGCGCCGATCTCTTCGTCTGTGGCCGGCGGTTCGAGGGCGAGGACCTCGTCGTGGCCGTCCTCGTCCTTCAGTCTCAGGCCGTCCAGCCGGCGAAAAAGGTCAGCGAGCATGTTCTGGCAGGCCTGAAGGCCTGCAGCTACGGATCCTACTCGATCGCCTTGACGATGTCCTCGACGACCTTCTTCGCGTCGCCGAACACCATCATCGTCTTGTCCATGTAGAAGAGCGGGTTGTCGATGCCGGCGTAGCCGGACGCCATCGAGCGCTTGTTGACGATGACCGTGCGCGCCTTGTGCGCCTCGAGGATCGGCATGCCGTAGATCGGGCTGCCCGGCTGTCTCGGCGAGCGGGTTGACGACGTCGTTGGCGCCGAGGACGAAGGCGACGTCGGTGGTGCCGAAGTCGCTGTTGATGTCCTCCATCTCGAACACCTGGTCGTACGGCACCTCGGCCTCGGCCAGCAGCACGTTCATGTGGCCCGGCATGCGGCCGGCCACCGGGATGGATCGCGTAGCGGACGTTGACGCCCTTGGCGATCAGCTTCTGCGCCATCTCCTTCACCGCGTGCTGCGCGCGCGCCGACCGCGAGGCCGTAGCCGGGCACGATGATCACGCTCTCGGCGTTGCCGAGCAGGAACGCCACGTCGTCCGGCGAGCCCGACCGCACCGCCTTCTGCTCGGCCGCCGGCCGCCGCCGCGCCTTCGGCGGCGCCGAAGCCGCCGAGGATGACGCTGAAGAACGAGCGGTTCATCGCCTTGCACATGATGTAGGACAGGATCGCGCCCGACGAGCCGACCAGCGAGCCGGCGATGATCAGCATCGGGTTGTTGAGCGAGAAGCCGATGCCCGCCGCCGCCCAGCCCGAGTAGCTGTTCAGCATCGAGATCACGACCGGCATGTCGGCGCCGCCGATCGGGATGATGATCAGCACGCCGAGCACGAACGCGATCGCCGTCATCGCGATGAACGGCGGCCAGCTGCGCGTCGGCGCCGGCGCACGAAGAACGCGATGCCGAACGCCGACCATCACGAGCGCCAGCAGCAGGTTGACCAGCTGCTGGCCCTTGAACACGACCGGCGCGCTCGAGAACAGCCGGAAGTTCTTGCCGAGCCCGGCCAGCTTGCCGAACGCGATGACCGAGCCCGAGAAGGTGATCGCGCCGACGAAGGTGCCGATGAACAGCTCGACGCGGTTGCCGGCGCGGAATCGGGTCCGGCGATGTTGAAGGCGAGCGGGTTGTTGACGACGGCGACCGCGATCAGCACCGCGGCCAGGCCGACCAGCGAGTGCATCGCCGCGACCAGCTCGGGCATCTGCGTCATCTCGACGCGCCTGGCGACGATACCAGCCGATCAGCGCCGCCGACGGCCAGCGCGCCGAGCGACGACGTCGATGCTGCTGGTGATCGCCAAGCGTGATCAGCGACGGCGATCGACCATGCCGACGATGCCGAACAGGTTGCCGCGGCGCGCCGTCAGCGGGTGCGACAGGCCCTTGAGCGCCAGGATGAAGAGGACGCTGGCGACGAGGTAGAGCAGGGCGACCTGGTTGGCGGATCACGCAGCTGTCTCGCGGTCGCCTTCTCCTTCGGCTCCTTCTTCTTGAACATCTCGAGCATGCGCTGGGTGACGAGGAAGCCGCCGAAGGTGTTGATGGCGGCCAGCGCCACGGCGACGGCGCCGAGCAGCGAGCCCGAGTCCGGCCGTGCCCGACCCGGCCGCCAGGATCGCGCCGACGATGATCACCGAGCTGATGGCGTTGGTCACGCTCATGAGCGGCGTGTGCAGCGCCGGCGTCACGTTCCAGACGACGTGGTAGCCGACGAAGATCGCCAGCACGAAGACGGTCAGGTTGGTGACGATGCGGATCGACCGGCGACTGCCGTGCACGTCAGCTCCTCGACGGCCGCGCGCCGTCGATGCAGACGAGCGTCGCCGGCGATGATCTCGTCGCGGCGATCGAGCTTCGAGCTCGCCGGTCTTGGGATCGAGCAGCAGGTTGACGAAGTTGAGCAGGTTGCGCGCGTAGAGCGCGCTCGCGTCGGCGGCCACCGTCGCGGGCAGGCTCGACGGCGCCGACGATCTTCACGCCGTGCTTGACGACGACCTGGTCGGCCTCGCTGCAGCGCGCAGTTGCCGCCCTGCTTCGACCGCCAGGTCGACGATCACCGAGCCGGGCTTCATGCCCTGCGACGCGTCTCCTCGGTGACCAGCATCGGCGCCGGCCGGCCGGGGATCAGCGCGGTGGTGATGACGATGTCGGCCGCCTTGGCGCGCTCGGCGATGAGCGCGGCCTGGCGCCGCTTGTAGTCGTCGCTCATCTCGCGCGCGTAGCCGCCGGCGCCTGCGCCTTGCGCTTCTCCTCGTCGGACAGCGCGCACTTCGACGAACTTGGCGCCGAGCGACTCGACCTGTTCCTTGACCGCGGGCCGCACGTCGAAGGCTTCGATCACGGCGCCCAGGCGCTTGGCGGTGGCGATCGCCTGCAGGCCGGCGACGCCGGCGCCGAGGACCAGCACGCGCGCGGCCTTCACCGTGCCGGCGGCGGTCATCAGCATCGGCATGAAGCGGCCGTACTCGTTGGCCGCGACGCAGCACCGCCTTGTAGCCGGCGATGTTGGCCTGCGACGACAGCACGTCCATCGCCTGCGCGCGCGAGATGCGCGGCAGCAGCTCCATCGCGAACGCCGGTGACGCCGGTCTGCGCCAGCGCCTCGACGCCCTCGTGCGGGGTCAGCAGGCCGACGAGGATGGCTGCCGCGCCGCAGCAGCGGCAGCTCCGGCGGCTCCGGGCCGCGCACCTTCAGGACGATGTCGGACTGGCTGTAGACGTCGCGCCGCCGGCGGCACGATGCGTGGCGCCGGCCGCCTCGAACTCGCTGTCGCGGAATGCTGGCGCTCGACCGGCGCCGGACTGGACGATCACGGTGTGACGGCCGCCGGCGCACGAGCTTCTTGACGGTTTCGGGCGTGGCGGCCACACGCGTCTCGCCCGGATAGATTTCGGCAGGAATGCCGATGCGCATCGAGTTGAACCCCTGTCGAGTGACCCCTGAGGTCCCGCCCGGATTCAACGCTCCGCATCGGCCACGAGGTTGCAGCCGATTATTCTATCGGACTCAGCTCGGTGCGCAGGCAGCTGATGACACGGCTCTCGTACGGTGGCTCGCGCCGTACGTGGCAGCCGGGTCCTTAGACCCGTCCAGCCGGCTATCGCCTCGCCGAGAACGTGTCGCAGGCTTCGAGCTGGCCGCTTTCGAGGCCGCGGCGCAGCCACGACACGCGCTGCTCGGACGAGCCGTGCGTGAACGACTCGGGCACCACGCGGCCCTGCGACTGCCGCTGCAGCCGGTCGTCGCCGATCGCCGCCGCGGCGCGCAGCCCTTCTTCGGCGTCGCCCGGGCTCCAGCAGATCGTGCTGCGCCGCGTAATGGCCCCAGACGCCGGCGTAGCAGTCGGCCTGCAGCTCCTGCCGCACCGACAGCGCGTTGCCCTCGCGCTCGCTCGCGCGCTGCCGCGCGCGCTGCACGCGCTCCGACAGTCCCGGTCAGCGTCTGCACGTGATGCCCGACCTCGTGGGCGACGACGTACGCCTGCGCGAAGTCGCCGGGCGCGCCGAACCGCTGATCGAGCTCCTCGGAAGAACGACAGGTCGAGATAGACCTTCCGGTCGGCGGGGCAGTAGAACGGCCCCATCGCCGACTGGCCGACGCCGCACGCCGACTGCGTGGCGTCGGTGAAGAGCACCAGCGTCGGCGGCTGGTAGGTGCCGCCGCGCTCGCGGAAGACGCTGGTCCACGTGTCTTCGGTGTCCTTCAGGCACGACGCGACATGAACTGCGCCTGCGGGTCGTCGTCGGCGCAGCGCCGCGTCGGGCCCGGCTCGGAGTCGCCGCCGGGTCCGCCGCCGACTGATGAGGTCGAGCGGGTTCGTGCCCGTCAGCGCCGAGATGAGCAGCAGCAGCACGAGGCCGCCGATGCCGCCGCCAACCGGCAGGCCCATGCCGCATTCCGCCGCGGCCGAGATCTTCGATGTTGCCGCTCCCTGCGCGTCCTTGCCATCTCATGCGTGCGTCGCTCGCTTGCCCACGTCGGTCGAATGCACGTGCGACTGCGACGGCGTGAA
The DNA here is from genome assembly GCA_963731785.1 of uncultured Acidobacteriota bacterium. Taxonomy (GTDB): domain Bacteria; phylum Acidobacteriota; class Vicinamibacteria; order Vicinamibacterales; family UBA2999; genus DASYRM01. The sequence goes on along the minus strand of CAVSWX010000012.1, from coordinate 163,778 downwards.
CGGCTCAGATATCATGCAAGTCGATGGATCTCGGACTGACGGACAAGGTGGCGATCGTCACCGGCTCGAGCCGCGGGCTCGGGCTTGGCCAGCGCGCAGCGCGCTGGCGGCCGAAGGATGCCGCGTCACGCTGTGCGCGCGGACGCGAGGCCGGCCTCGGACGCGGCGGCCGCAGCCGTCGCCGAGACGGCCGGCGGCGCCGATCGCGTGCTCGCCGTGGCGGCCGATGTCAGCACGGCCGCGGGCGTCGAGCGCGGTCATCGACGCGACCGTCGAGACGTTCGGCGGCATCGACATCCTGGTCAACAACGTCGGCCTCGGCCGCGGGGCGCGGACCTGCTCGACACGACCGACGAGGAGTGGCAGGAGGCGTTCGACCAGACGCTCTTGCCCGCCGATCCGCGCGTCGCGCCTGGCCGTGCCGCACATGCAGCGGCGCGGCGGCGGGGCCATCGTCATCATCGCGTCGATCTTCGGCCGCGAGGCCGGCGGCCGCATGACCTACAACGCGGTGAAGGCGGCCGAGATCAGCCTCGCCAAGTCGCTGGCGCAGCAGCTGGCGCCGTCGAACATCCGCGTCAACAGCGTGTCGCCGGGATCGATCCTGTTCGAGGGCGGATCGTGGTGGAAGCGGCAGCAGGCAGATCCCGGCGGCATCGCCGAGTTCGTCAAGCGCGAGATCCCGTTCGGCCGCTTCGGCCGGCCCGAGGAGGTCGGCGACGTGGTCGCGTTCCTCGCCTCGCCGCGCGCCAGCTGGATCAGCGGCACGTCGATCGTCGTGGACGGCTGCCAGAGTCGCGCGTTCTAGCCGTGCTTCGTCATACTAGAGTTCGCCCTGGCGAGCTCTTCCATGTCGGACTTGATCGACGCGCTCGAATCGCCCGAGGACCTCGAATCGAGGTACACTCAAAGAAATCCAGGTCCTGCTGTACCGCCTGCAGGGCCTGTCGGAAGGGGTGCGCGCCCGGCTGCAGGGCGAACTCACGCAGACGCTGCTCGAGCGCACGATCGCGGTGAACACGCCGCGCGGGCGCGTCGCGTTCGTCGCGCTCAATCGCACCAGCGCCGGCCGTGCCGTGAAGATGCTGACCAAGCCGCCGGCCACCATCGAGTGGATCGATGGCTTCCTGCCCAACAGTGTCTTCTGGGACATCGGCGCCAACGAGGGTCTGATGTCTGAGGGACAAGGGCCGGACACCGGTTCTTTGCGCCATCGCCCTGAGCCTTTCGTCGGCCGTGGCTCTGGAGAGCCAGGCGACGGGCGCCGGCGCGCTGTCCGCGCCATTACGGGCCCGCCTGCAGGGGGAGCGGTTCGACATCGTCACGTCGATCAGAGGCCTGCCCCTCGGCGTTCGGAACACGCTGGAGATGTTGTTCGGCAGCGGGGGACTCGACATCGCGGAACCCGGCGCCGAGTTTCAGATGACCAATGCGGCCGTCGATGCGAAGCTGCCGAATCGCCGGCTAGCCGCGGCGTGGTGCTCGATCGATCACTGTCTGGTCTATCACGAGCGCGGCGGGAGCGCCCACTCGTGGCACGCGGCGCTGTTTCACTGGACGCCGGCCGGGACGAAGCTCGAAGGGGGCGGTGCTGGCGGGCCTGGCGACTATCGACGCGGTGCGCAACCTGATTCTGACGGGAGCGACCAGGCCGGGTCTTGGTAGCCGTGCCGCGATGGAACCGCTCATCGATCACATAGAAATCACCGTCAGTGACATGGACGCGGCGGTGCCCTTCTACGACCGGCTGCTTCCGCTTTTGGGCTTTGATCTCGAAGCATCGAAGCGATGTCGCCATCGAGCCGCACGAAAAACGCGTCGTGTCCTACGAGTACCGGCGCCTGGGCTTTGCGATTACCTCGCCGCGACGAATCTTTGCCGGCGAGGCCATCAATCGCCGGAGCCGGGGTCGCTCCATCACCTTGCCTTCAGGGTGCCGTCGCGGGCCGACGTCGATCGGCTTCATCAGGAGCTGAAGGACATCGGGGCCACGATCGTGAGCCCGCCGCGCGAGTATCCCGAATACACGCCGGCCGGCTACTACGCGGTGCTACTTCAAGATTCCGGCCGGCATCAAATACGAGATCGTATGTTACTTCGTGAGCCGGTCAGGCCCGGGTAGGCGCGCAATACTCGTCGCGGTGGCCGTTGTCTCGGGCCTGCAGCTGATTACCGCGCGCCAGCCGCAGAGCGCGTTGCCACCCCTTCCGTATGAGGACGATGGCGCCTGCCCATTCGAGGGGTGCTCCTATCGCGAGTGGGTCGCGACTGCGCCCGTCACGATTCGAACCGAGCGCCGGGACGGCGCGCCTGTCGCCTTTCGCGTCCGCGCTGGCGAACGAGTTACCGCACTGACCGGAGTGGTGGTGACTCGCCGAGCCGGCCGCGTGCGGTTTCACGAGGCGGCGATGCTCGCCAGCCTGAGCGGACCGATTCACCTCGCGCCCGGCGACACGGTCTACCTCCTCACGTATCAGGGTGAGGGGTTCAGCAAGGCGTGGTTCAAGGGGCGCGTCTACACCGACGTCGATGTCACCGACTACATCGGCGGAGGCTGCGCCGCTACCCAGTCCGCCGCTGCATGCGCGGGACGACTCATCGAGCCATGGCAGGCAGACTGGTGGGTGCGCGTTCGTAATCAGGCGGGTCGTGAAGGGTGGACCCGCGAGACGCAGACGTTCGACGGAAAAGACGCGTTGGCGTCAGCGCGGCGTCGGCTGATAGAGCTGAATCAGATTGCCGCAGGTGTCGGCACACACGGCAATCGATACCGGCCCCATCTGGGTCGGCATCTTCGTGAACACCACGCCGGCGGCCTGGAGCCGTTCGACCTCTTTGGCCAGATCGCTCACCTCGAACGCGGTGATCGGGATGTCCTGCGTGAACATCGCCTCCTGAAACGCCCGCCCGGCCGGGTTGGCGTTGGGCTCGAGCGACAGCTCCGATCGTCGGGCGCTTCGGGCGACACGACCGTGAGCCACCGGTACTCGCCGACCGGAATGTCGTGCTTGGCGACGAACCCGAACACCTCGGTGTAGAACCGCAGGGCCTTGGCCTGGTCGTCCACCATGATGCTGGTCAGCTTGATGCGCATCGCTCTCCTGCGCTGCGGGTTGCGTGCGTGCGGCGATGGGCCAGTCTCCACCGGAGCGCCGTCGTCTGCTTCTCCAGAATTGCGTAGGCCGCGCCCATCAGGTTGAGGCAGCCGGATAGAGCGTGGCGGCCCGGTCGCGCGGCGGTCGTCGCGCGGATGCGGCCCGGTAGGCCGACGGTGACGCCCCAACCCGGCGCGCGAAGAGCGCGCTGAAGCTGCCCAGGCTGGAAAAGCCGACGTCGAGGCACACGTCGGTCACCGGACGATCGGTCAGCGCCAGAAGCCGTCGGGCGCGATCGAGGCGCGCCGCGATGCGGAGCTGATGCGGCGTCGCGCCGAACAGCGCGTGAAAGCGGCGGATGAACTGAAACGGCGAGAGGCGGGCGCGCGCCGCCGCCTCGCGAACGCCCACCCCCGACGAGCGCAGCAGCCTCCGCGCGCGGCACAAGTCCGCGAGCGCCTGCGCGGTCAGGTGCCGGGCTGGCGGCGCATCGGGCTATCGGCGCCGCCCCACGGCGATCAGCGACAGCCCGATCGGGCGGCGGCACCAGCCGCTCCAGCGGCAGCGCCCACGGAGCCACGAACCGTGTCGAACACGCGCACCTGCGTCAGGCTGTGGGCGCGCGTCTTCAGCACGTGCGCATTGAACATCCATCCCAGCAGACCAATCGGGTTGGAATAGCGCAGCGTCACGAGGTCGAGGCCGGCGGCGGCGAACGCCGCGCCCAGCGACGCCTTGGAGTAGCGGCGGAAGTGGCCCAGCTCGGCGTCGAGCGGCCCGTATGCGGCCTGCACGGCCGGCACCCAGATGAGCACATGCCCGCCCGGCACGAGCACGCGGTGAAACGTGCGCAGCGCGGCGCGGTCGTCTTCGATGTGCTCGAGCACGTTGATGCAGAACACGGTGTCGAAGCGAGCGCGGCCAGCTCCGCGAGATCGCATTCCTCGAGATGGCAGGTGCGCAGGCTGAACTTCGGCTCGCCGCGCATCTCGTCGCCGACGAGCCCGGCGCAGTGGGATTGGGTTCGATGCCGACGACCGACGTCGGCCACCTCGGTGAGGCGCCGGCTCATCGTGCCGATGCCGCACCCCACTTCGAGCACGCGCCGCCCGACGTAAGGCGTGAAGAAGCCGAAGAGATGCGCGCCATACCGCTTCGCCTCGCGCATCGTTTCCAGGTCGTCTGCCGCGTACTGTTCGGCGGTCTGCGTCTGTCGCCGATCGGTGTAGTCCACGCACCCTCGAGGTTCGCTTGCACGGTACCATACGGCGACGATCGCGGCCAATGCGCACGCACCGTGGAACGCGTGATCGAGGTCTGCGCGCTGGCCAGTGCTGGCCAGCGCGCTCGCCTACTGCGGCGATGGCGGCGGTGCTCGGGCCGTCACGTCCTCGCGCATCCGGCCTCGACGATCGTGCACGACGTCGGCGACCCGCTGCTGACGGCCGCGCTGCTGCACTGGAACGCGTGGACACTGCCGCTCACGCACGCCTGGTGGCAGTTGCCGATCTTCGCGCCCACGCCGGACGTGCTGGCGTTTTCCGAGCACCTTCTCGGGTTGAGCGTGGTGGCGACGCCGGTCGAGTGGCTCGTGCGCGACCCGCTCGCCGCGGCCAACCTGGTGACGCTGCTCACGTATCCGCTGTGCGGTGTCGCGATGTTCCTGCTGGTCCGGCGGCTCACGGGCAGCCCCGCCGCGGCCTTCCTCGCCGGGCTCGCCTTGCGTTCTCGCCCGTATCGCGCGGCGCAGATGCCGCATCTGCAGATGCTCGCCACGTTCTGGGCGCCGCTGGCGCTGCTGGGGCTGCACGGCTATCTCGACTCGGGCCGTCGTGGCCTGGCTCGCGCTCTTCGGCGCGGCGTGGCTGCTGCAGGCGCTCGCGAACCTCTATAGCCTGTATTTCTTCTCCGGCGCTCGTGGGCTCTGGGCGCTGTGGTTCGTGGTCGCTGCCGCGCCGGTGGACCAGCTGCGCGACATCACCGTCGCGACGCTGCTCGCGGCCGTGCCGCTGGCGCCCACCATCGGCACCTACGTGACGGTGCACGCGCGTCATGGCTTCAGCGCTCGGCGGACGAGGCGCAGGCGTTCAGCGCCGACCTCACCGAGCCTGCTGTGCGCGCCGCCGAGACGGCGCTCTGGAGCTGGCTCAGGTCGGATGCCGGCCGGAGGCGGCGCTGTTTCCCGGCCTCGTGCTGATGGTGCTGGTGGGCATCGCGATTGTGGCGCTGCGGCGCGAGGGCGCCGCCGAGCCCGCGCGACGCGCGCCCTGCGCCTGCTGCGCGCCTTCGTCCTGGGTTCGGTGGCGGCGGTGGGCGCGGCCGGGGCGCTCAGCGTCGTCGTTCTTCGGACCCTGGCGCCTCGAACTGGCGGGGCTGCGGCTCTCGGTCGTCGCGATGTGGACAAGCCGCTGCTGATCCTGGCCGGCGCCGGCCTGGTGGCGATGGTGCTGTCGCGCACGGCGATCGCGGCGGCTCGACAGCGGTCGGTCGCCGGGTTCTACCTGCTGGCGGCGTTCGTCATGTGGCTGCTCGCGCTCGGCCCCACGGTGATGTTCATGGGCGTGGCCCGCGGCGTGCCGGGGCCGTTCCGTCTGCTGTTGCTGCTGCCCGGCGGCGACGGCATTCGCGCGCCGGCGCGGTTCTGGCTGATGGCGACGCTGTGCCTCGCGGTCGTGGCCGGGCTCGACGGCCAGCGATCTGCTCGCACGCCGGCGCCGCGAGCCGCGCGTGCTGCTGACCGCGCTGCTCGTCGATCGGGCCTGCTCTCCGACGGCTGGGCGACGATTCCCGGCGGCGCCCGCGCCGGCGGCGTTTCCCGACGCCGGCGGCGCTGCGCGGGCATACCGTGCTGCAGCTGCCGATCGGCAACTTCCAGGACTTCGCGCCGCAGTACCGCGCGGTGGCCGGCGGGTGGCGATCGGTGAACGGCTACAGCGGCTACGAGCCGCGCTTCTACGAGGCGCGTGCGGCAGGGCGCGCGCTTCGAGATCGACGGACTGCTTCGAGCCGTTCCGTGCGCGCGGCGATCTCTACGTCGTCGTCAACGTCGATCAGCCGCGGCTGCGGGCGCTGATCGAGCGCCAGCCGGGCGCGGTGTGCATCGGCGATCGGCACGGGCATCCTGCAGTACCGCCTGCCGCGACAGTCCGCGCGCGCGCGCCGGCGCGCCACGCGGCGGCGGTCCCGTTGCGAATCGCGAGTGTCACCGGGTCGTGTGGCGGAGCGCGGCGGCGGCGATCGATGGCCGGCTCGACACCCGATGGGCGTGCGGGCCGCAGCGCGGCGACGAATGGTTTCAGGCCGACCTCGGCGCGCCCGCCGACCAGGTGGCCGCGGTCCGCTACATGATGGGCGAGTCGTATCGCGACTTTCCGCGTGTGCTCGTCGTCGAGACGTCGCTCGACGGGCAGGCGTGGGAGGCGGCGTGGGACGGCGACGTGATTGCCCCCACCATCGAAGGCAGCCTGGCGGAGCCGCTCCTCGCCCCGGCGACGATCCCGTTTTCCCCGCGCCGGGCGCGCTATGTCCGGCTGCGCCAGACCGGCAGGACGACCAGGTCGTGTGGGCCCTGCCCGAGCTGGCGATCCTCTCCGGCGGGTGACGATCAATTGGACGAAAGCCTATTGAGGCCGGGCGGCATTTCGCCTTATATTCGTCAGGCCATGTTGCCCGCCCGACGCAGCGATCCCGCGCGCGCGCTGGCCCTCGATGCCGTCCTGGACCGCCTCACCGGCGGCCTGGCCGGGCAGGATAGCGCCGACAACCCGGACGGCTGGGTCACGGCCGTCCGGCGTCTGCCGGCGGCCCCAGCCGCTGTGCGCCGTTTCCCGAGGCGGTCGACGACGCGGCTCCGCGACGTGCTGCGCGACCGCGGCATCGAGCAGCTCTACACGCATCAGGCGGCCGCCATCGACCATGCGCTCGCCGGCCGCCACGTGGTGATCACCACGCCGACCGCCTCGGGCAAGACGCTCTGCTACAACGCGCCGGTCCTGAGCGCGATCCTGCGCGACCCGTCGGCGCGCGCGCTGTATCTCTTTCCGACCAAGGCGCTGGCGCAGGACCAGCTGGCCGAGCTGCACGAGCTGTCCGACCGGCTGTCGCGCCGCGACCGAGCTCGAGATCGGCGTGTTCACCTACGACGGCGACACGCCGCAGGACGCGCGGCGCGCCATCCGCGGCCGCGCGCACGTGGTGCTCAGCAACCCCGACATGATCCACTCGGGCATCCTGCCGCACCATCCGCGCTGGGCGAAGCTGTTCGAGAACCTGCGCTTCGTCGTGATCGACGAGCTGCACGCGTATCGCGGCGTGTTCGGCAGCCACCTCACGAACGTGCTGCGGCGGCTGCGGCGCATCTGCCGGCACTACGGGTCGAACCCGACGTTCATCTGCTCGTCGGCCACGATCGCCAACCCGCGCGAGCTGGCCGAGGCGCTGGTCGAGCAGCCGTTCGAGCTGGTGTCGGAGAGCGGCGCGCCGCGCGGCGAGAAGTTCTTCCTGTTCGTCAACCCGCCGGTCGTCAACCAGCAGCTCGGCATCCGCCGCTCGTATCTGGCCGAAACGCGCCGCATCGCGGCGGAGTTCCTGAAGCGGCAAGCTGCAGCTGATCGTGTTCGCGCAGAGCCGGCTCGCCACCGAAATCCTGACCACGTATCTCAAGGACGATTTCGACGGTCCGCCGGGCAGCGCGCGACGCAGATCCGCGGCTATCGCGGCGGCTATCTGCCGCAGCGGCGGCGCGAGATCGAGAAGGGGCTGCGCGAGGGCAGCGTGCGCGCGGTGGTGTCGACCAACGCGCTCGAGCTCGGCATCGACATCGGCGCGCTCGACGTGTGCGTGATGGCCGGCTATCCCGGGACGATTGCCGCCACCTGGCAGCGCGCGGGGCGCGCCGGCCGCCGCAGCGGCCGCTCGGCGGCGGTGCTCGTGGCCAGCAGCGCGCCGCTCGATCAGTTCGTCGTGCGGCAACCCGTCGTATTTCTTCGACGCGTCGCCCGAGCACGCGCTGATCAATCCCGACAACCTGCACATCCTGGTCGACCACGTGAAGTGCGCGGCGTTCGAGCTGCCGTTCACGACCGCGGAGCAGTTCGGCCGCCACGACGTGCAGGAAGTGCTCGGCGTGCTGCAGAGAGCGGCCTCGTGCACCGCACCGAGGGCGGCGGACGGCGACGGGCACTGGCAGTGGACCAACGAGTCGTATCCGGCCGACGCCGTCAGCCTGCGGTCGATTTCGTCGGACAACTTCGTGGTCGTCGACACCACGCACGGCGCCGACGTGATCGGCGAGACGAGCTTCAACAGCGGCCCGTCCACGCTGCACGAGAAGGCGATCTACCTGCATCGAGGGCGCGCTGTATCAGGTGGAGCGGCTCGACTTCGAGGGGCGCAAGGCCTACGTGCGCGCAGATCGACTGCGACTACTACACCGACGCGATCACCTACACGAAGGTCGACGGTGCTCGAGACGTTTGCCACGGACGGCGGGTCGCCGATGCCGAGGCTCCGGATCCGGCACGGCGACTGCGCTCGCACGGCGAGGTCCACGTCGTCGTCGCGCGTCGTCGGCTTCAAGAAGATCAAGTTCTACACGAACGAGAACGTCGGCTCGGGCGAGCTCGATCTGCCCGAGCAGCAGATGCACACCACCGCCTACTGGCTGACGATGCCGCAGGCGGTGATGGCGGCGCTGCCGTATGCGCGCCGACGATCGCCGCGACGGCGTGGTCGGGCTGTCGTTCGCGATGCGCCAGGTGGCGCAGCTGCTGCTGATGTGCGATCGGCAGGACATCGGCATCTCGATCGGCAGCGGCGAGCAGGGCGACGACACCGATCTGAATCGCGCTCGGCTGCCCGACGACGCTGTCCGACGAGCCGCGCATCTTCATCTACGACAACTATCCAGGCGGCATCGGCTTCAGCGAGCCGCTGTTCGCCATGCACGACGACCTGCTGCGCGCGCACGCGCGAGCTGATCGCCGGCTGCGAGTGCGAGCACGGCTGCCCGACCTGCGTCGGCCGTCGGCAACACCGGTCCGCTCGCCAAGACTGGTCGCGCTGCGGATCCTCGATCTGATTGGCGAGCCGCGCTGCAGGCCGCAGGCAGGCGCCGGCGTCGAGCTCGCTGGCCGACCGCCTGCGCGGCAGTCGTGGCCGGCATCGCTTCGTGGCCGCGCTCAGGACCGCCTCCGCGACGTCGCAGGCGCCGTGGCGAGCCCGCCGGGTCGGACGCGCCAGACCGGACGATGATGACGTCCGCGCGCCGGCGACTCGGGCTACCGACACCGCCGAAATCCTCGGCGGCGAGTGGCGCGAACTGCGCGGCCAGCGGTACCTCGTCGTCGATCGCAAGTATCCGCCCGGGCATCGCCATGGCGCACGTGGCCGTCGCCGACAGCGCTGCCGCCCGAGGACGGGCGCGTGGCCGCGCTCCCGCTCCTCGCATCGCGCGACGGCGTGCCGCGAGCGGGGCGGATGCTCTTCGTCGATCTCGAGACGACCGGCCTTGCCGGCGGCGCCGGCACCTACGCGTTTCTCGTCGGCTGTGCGTGGTTCGACGGCGGCTGTTCCGCATCCGCCAGTTCTTCCTGTCGAACTTCGATGCGCGGAGCGCGTCGCTGCTCGAGGCCATCGCCGAGCATCGCGGCCGACGCGCGGCACCGTCGTCACCTACAACGGCAAGTCGTTCGACCTGCCGCTCATCGAGACGCGCTTTCTGTTTCACCGGCTCGAGACGCCGTTTGCCGGCGTGCCGCACGTGGACATGCTGCACCCGGCGCGGCGGCTGTGGCGCGGCCACGGCGACGACGGCGACGACGTCCGGCGCCGATGTTCGAGCGCCAGGCGGCTGCCGGCTGAGCACGCTCGAGCAGCACGCTGTGCGGCTACGAGCGCGAAGGCGATGTGCCCGGCTTCGAGATTCCGTCGCGCTACTTCCACTTCGTGCGCACCGGCGACGCCCGGCCGCTCGCGGCGGTGCTCGAGCACAACCGGCTCGACCTGCTGTCGCTGGCGCTGCTCACGGCGCGCGCGGCGCAGCTCCTCGAGGACGGGCCGCCGGCCGTGCGGACCGCGCGCGAAGCGCGTCGGCTCGGGCGGCTCTATCAGCTCGCGGGGCGGTTCGACGACGCGCGGCGCTGCTTCGGCCTGGCCTGCGGCCTCGATGCGAGCGAGCCCGGCGTGCCGCTCCCGGCGGGCGGCGATGGAGCGCAGCTGCGCGCCGAGGCGCTCTCTTCGTTTGCGCGGCTGTCGCGGCGGGCCCGCTACTTCGACGACGCGGCCGCCGCGTGGTCCTGTCTGCTGACGCTCCCGGGATGTCCGGCCGCCATCCAGCACGAAGCCGCCGAAGCGCTGGCGGTGCATCACGAGCACCGCCGCCGGGATCCGTTCAGCGCGCGTGGCTTTGCGCTGCAGTCGCTGCAGTTGCCGCTTGAGTGCGTCGCGCCGCGACGCGCTGCACCACCGCGTGGCGCGTCTCGAGCGCAAGCTGGCCGACGCGTCGCTGCCGACGTCCGCCTCGTTGTTCTAGCCCTTCGAGCTCGCCGTTCGCGGCGTATCTCGCGCCAGGCGAGCCGTATACTCCCTTGAACATTGATCCCAGGTTCCCGACATGGCTCCGGACGAACGGAGGAACCGGGCATGAGAACCGCCATTCGTGTCGCGATGATCGTTGGTCTGCTCGCCCCCTCAGTTGACCGGACAGGCGACCGTCGCCGGAGAGTGGATGCTCACCCTCGACGATCGGTTCGGGCCCAACATCATGCGCCTCTCGCTGGCCGTCGCCGGCGACAAGCTGACCGGCACCGCTGGCACTCGCTCGATCGAGGGAACGGTTCGTGGCGCGACCATCCAGTTCAAGAGCGGCAATTTCACCGTCAGCGGATCGCTCGTGGGATCCGCGCTGAACGGCGAGGCGGTGTTTCCCGACCGGACCGTGAAATGGACCGCCGTGCGCGATGCCGCCGCGGCCGGCCGCGCCGACGACACACGATTTCGAGCCGACCGCAGTTCCACCTGTATTTCTCGTCGAAAGTCGCCCCGGTGCTCCGCATTCATCCGGGAGACACCGTGCGAACGTGGAGCGTCGATGCCGGCGGCCGCGACAAGCAGGGCAATCAGCGTTCAGCCGGGCGGCAATCCGCAGACCGGCCCGTTCTATGTCGAAGGCGCCATGCCGAACGACACGCTCGTCGTGCGGCTGAACCGCGTGCGCACGAATCGCGACTGGGCGCAGAGTGGCAGCACCATCATGCGGAATGCGCTGGAGCCGGGGTCGCTCGGGTCTCTGAAGTGGGACGAGGGTTCAACAGCCGATGGAAGCTCGATGCGGCGGCGGACGTCGCGTTTCTGGAGAAGCCGACCGACGCGCTCAAGAACTTCCACGTCCCGCTGCAGCCGATGCTGGGCTGCGTGGCCGTGGCGCCTGCCAGGCGAGTCGTCGGTGCGCACCACCGATTCGGGCCGCTTCGGTGGGAACATGGACTACAACCAGATTCGCGAGGGACACGACTCTACCTGCCGGTGTCACCATCCCGGCGCGCTGCTGTTTCTCGGCGACGGGCATGCCGCGCAGGGCGACGGAGAATTGACGGGCGACGCGCTCGAGACCTCGATGGATTTCGAGTTCACCGTCGACCTCATTCGTGACCGGAACTTCGGCCATCCGCTCGCCGAGAATGCCGAGTTCCTGATCAGCATCGGCATCGGCGGCTCGCTCGACCAGGCGCTGCAGCAGGCCACCAGCGGCATGGTCCGTTGGCTCGAACGCGACTACAAGCTGACCCCAGCGAGGCCGCGATGGTCCTTGGCTTTGCCGTGAAGTACGACGTCGTGGATCTGGTGGGCACGCAGGTCAGCATCGCCGCCAAGCTGCCGAAGGCGGCGCTGGCGAAACTGCCCAAGGGCTGACCAGGGCCGCCGCGCGCACACGACTGATGCTCTTCGTGCCTGGCATGCCGCCGGCCAAGAACCTCGTTTCGATCAGTCCGTTCTTCATCGTGAAGGACCTCAGGTGTCGATCGCCTTCTACCGCGAGCGCCTCGGCTTTCAGCTCGACTTCCAGGGTCCGGACGGCGACGTGTACTACACCGGCGTGAGCCGGGATGGGGTCGGCATCATGCTCAAGGCCATCCTTCCCGACGTGCTTCCGTGTCCCAACCACACCCGCCACCCATGGGCTCGCTGGGACGCTGTACATCTACACCCTGGACCCGGACACGCTCTTCGACGAGTTCCGCCAGCGCGGCGTGTCGTTCGTGAAGGAGTTGTCGTCCATCGACGATGGCCTGTGGGGCTTCGAGATCACCGACGCCGACGGGTATGTCCTCGCCTTTTTTCAGCTCCGCGGTAAGTAGCGGTTCCTTGCCGACGCCCTGGAGGGTGCCCTTCGGTCAAGCCAGAAGTTGGATGTACAAGACAAAGCGCATGGCGTATGTGCTGAAGAGAGACGGCGAGATTATGCGTCTCGAGTTCTCTGGAACCTTTACCGTCCAGGATCTCGTCCAAGGCGCGGCTGACCTCGCGGAGTTCGAAGACGCGAGCGCCATCGCACCCAACCGAATCGCGGATCTCAGGGGCATCGAACGGCTCGCGATCGACTTTGCCGGCATGTTGTCGTTCACCGAAGTGCGCCGGCAGAAGCGATTCCGGAACCAGTTCAAGACCGCGATCATCGCGACGACCCCGGTCCACTACGGGTTCGCGCGCATGTTTCAGACGCTCAACGATCACCCGCAGATCGCCATCGCCATCTTCGCCGATGACGCCGAGGCGTTGAACTGGGTGCTGTCTTCGCAGTCGCAGGCCACCCATGAGCGGCCGTTTCGAAGCGGGCGCGGTGCTCTATGCGACGCAGCTGGATCGGGTCGCGACGTTCTACTCGCGCGTGCTGGGCCTGACCGAAGTGGCTCGCGCCGACGATCACATCCTGCTGGAATCGCCGGGATTCCAACTGGTGGTCCATCGGATCCCCGGCGGTGGCTCAGCCGCCGCGGCCAGCCCCGCCCGCCGGTTCGACGCGCGTCCGCCGCCTTCAAGCCGGTCTTCTTCGTGCCGAGTATTGTCGGCGCTTCGGCAGGTCGCCGAGCGCATGGCGGGGTCTCGAGCCGGCCAGTCAGGAATGGTCGTTCAATGGCGTCACGGTGTGCGACGCGCTCGACCCCGAAGGGAACGTCATCCAGTTTCGCGAGGAAACTGGATGACGCTGAATTCTAAGATGGAAGGGCGGGTCTCAAGACCCGCAGCCACGTTACGTCGTCGCGGAGGTGGGCTTGGCTTTCTTCGCGGCGGCCGCCTTGGTGGCCTTGGCAGCCTTCTCGGCGGTCTTGCGCTGCTCCGACGTCTGCGCGCCGAACTTCTTCGTGAACCGCTCGACGCGGCCCTCGGTGTCGATCAGCTTCTGGCGGCCGGTGAAGAACGGGTGGCACGCCGAGCAGATTTCGAGGTGCAGTTCCGGCTTGGTCGAGCGCGTCTTGAACGTGTTGCCGCAGGCGCACCGGACTTCGACGTCCTTGTACGCGGGGTGGATGCCTTCCTTCACGATGTGCTCCTTGCCGCCAGCCCGACCGCTGTTCGGAGGCCCTGGTTCCTCGACTGCAACGGGCCGGCACGAACGGCTCTCCGCGGGTGGGCGGAAACCCCAATTGTAACACTGGCAGCGGGATGCCCAGGACGCTGCGACGGGGCTGAGCCGTGACGCCCGGCGCCTCTACGAGGGGCAGTTTTTGGCCTGTACGAAGCGGTTCTGCGTGCGCACGGCCTCGGCGTCGTGCAGGAATTCGGCGACGATGGCGGCGCCCAGCTGCCGCGAATCGCCACTCGACCCCGCGGGCGCCGGCTGCCAGGTGCGCGACGACCGCAGTGTCGCCTCCAGCGTGCCCGCTGCCCTCGGGCAGTTCGATGCCGACGCTGGTGGGCGTGGAGGAGCTGAACTCCTCGTCCGCGAGGGTCTGGCACTGCGTGGTCAGCGTGACGCGCACCGGCGACGACGCGGCGTCGGGGTGCTGCACCCACAGCGCGCACCATCAGCCACCGTGTCGGTCCGCGTCCAGGTGAAACGCGCCTCCGCCACCGGTCCACCGGAACTCCGTGATCCGCTCGAGCGGCTCGGGCGCGTACGCGCCGACGCACGTACTCGCGCTGCGCACGTTTGGCGCGCTCCGGGACGCTCAGCCAGCCGCGCGCCAGCACCGCGGTGCCGGCCGCATGCACCAGCACCACGGCCACCAGGACCACGGCCGCAGCCCGGGCCGCGCCCGCCGGTCATCCGGCCTTCGGCGATGGCACCGGTCGATGCGCGCGCCCACCACGCGACGAGGCCGAAGAACCACAGGAGGACGATCGGGTTCTGCGTCGGCATGCCGACGAGCGACGCCGCCCCGATGCCGAGCAGCAGCGCCCGCGGCAGCCACGCGTCGCCGCGCCCCTCGCGCGGCGCGGCCGCGAGCAAGCCCGCGGCCAGGAGCAGCGACCACGCGATCACGGGCGCCGCGCCGAGCACGCCGAGCTCTGCCGCCTGGTGCCGCCACCAGTTCTGCGCGTTGTCGAAGGCCAGCGCCATCTGGCGCATCACGCGCCAGTAGTCGGGCGCGATCACGTGATACATGCCCGGTCCGGCGCCGGTCCACGGCGTGTCGCGGATCATCTGCACGGCAATCGTGCCGTAGCCGCCGCGGCGCCACAGCTCCGCGACGCCCGCGCGCGAGAGCGGCACCTCGGCGATGCGCTGCAGCGGGCCGACCGCGCCCCCCGCCATCGCCAGCGCGCCCACGAGCATCGCGCCGGCCACGAGCCCGGTCGCGACCCGCGACGCCCGCCAGACCGGACGGCGTCCGCCGAACGCGAGCCCGGCGGCCAGGCCCAGTGCACCGGCCGTCGCGCACACCAGCGCCGTGCGGGACCCCGAGACCCAGAGCCCGATGCCGTTCACCGCGAGCACGGCCAGCGCCAGCGGCAGCCGCGCGCGCAGGCACCAAGCCGCGACCGGTGCGGCCAGCGCGGCCAGCATGCCGTAGCCGTTGGCGTCGAGCAGCGTCGCCGCGGCGCGCCGTTCGTTGGCCCAGAAGTCGGTGCTCAGGAACCTCAGGTCCACCGCGCCCTGGTACACCGCGACGGCGCTCGCGACGGTCACCCCAATCCAGAGCGCGTGGAAGGGCCGGGGCGGCGACGGCTCCGCAGGGGCGAACCGGCCCCACAGCCAGTCGAACCACAACAGGGCCAGGAGCTGCGTCTGCACGACGTAGAGCGACCACGCCACGACCCGGGCGGCGCTGAGCAGGGCCCACGAGTTGACGGCGGCCTCGTCGCCCAGCGTGCGCCAGTCGAAGGCGAGCTCCCGCGCCACCACGATCGGCCAGGCCAGCGAGAGGATCAGCGCCCAGGCCCCGAGCAACGCCCGCCACGCCGGCGGCAGGCTCCACACCGGCCGCGGCGCGACGCGAAGCAGCGCCCCGGCCAGGCCCGCCATCCACACGACGTCGAGGACGGGACCTTCGAGGCCGGTCGCGCGCCGCAGCAGGGCGGGGGCGAGCGGCGCCATCACCACCCACACGGCCACGCCCACGCCGGACGACACCGGTCCGGCGAGCACGCCGGCCGCGAATGCGGCGATGCCGGCCCAGCGCAGGGCCGGTGTCAGATCGGGATGAAAAAGAAGCTGGAATGCCGTGATGGCGGCAACGGAGGCGACGAGCGCAATCCTGCTCGCGCGCTCGAAGACGGCCACCACGGGTTAGAGCATAACGCCAGCCTCTTGCCTTTAGCCTTTTGCCTTCAGGTAATACCCCGTTTGCAGCGGAGCTCTTGCCAGAGGCTAGAGGCCAGAGGCCAAAGGCTACAGCTCTTACCCGAGGCCATGGCCCCCAGGAAGTCGGCGTTCGCCTTGGTCTTTCCGAGCTTCGACAGCAGCAGCTCCATGCCTTCGGTCGGCGACAGCGGCGTGAGCACCTTGCGCAGCACCCACACGCGATTGAGGTCGTCCTTCGGCAGCAGCAGCTCCTCCTTGCGGGTGCCGCTCTTCTGGATGTCGATGGCGGGGAACACGCGGCGGTCGGCCAGCTTGCGATCGAGATGGATCTCGCTGTTGCCGGTGCCCTTGAACTCTTCGAAGATCACCTCGTCCATGCGCGACCCGGTGTCGATGAGCGCGGTGGCGACGATGGTGAGCGAGCCGCCTTCCTCGATGTTCCGGGCCGCGCCGAAGAAGCGTTTCGGCCGCTGCAGGGCGTTGCTGTCGACGCCGCCCGAGAGGATCTTGCCCGACGCCGGGACGATGGTGTTGTAGGCGCGGGCGAGGCGGGTGATCGAGTCGAGCAGGATGACCACGTCCTTCTTGTGCTCGACCAGGCGCTTGGCCTTCTCGATGACCATCTCGGCCACCTGCACGTGGCGCTGCGCCGGCTCGTCGAAGGTGGACGACACCACCTCGCCGCGCACCGAGCGCTGCATGTCGGTCACTTCTTCCGGCCGCTCGTCGATGAGCAGCACGATCAGATAGACCTCGGGGTGGTTCCTGGTGATGCTGTTGGCGATGTTCTGGAGCAGCATCGTCTTGCCGGTGCGCGGCGGCGCGACGATCAGGCCGCGCTGGCCCTTGCCGATCGGCGTGAGGAGGTCCATCACGCGGCCCGACAGGTTGTCGCTCGTCGGTCTCGAGACTCAGCTTTTCCTGCGGATACAGGGGCGTGAGGTTCTCGAAGAAGATCTTTTCCTTGGCCTTCTCCGGCGGTTCGAAGTTGATCGCCTCGACCTTGATCAGCGCGAAGTAGCGCTCGCCGTCCTTGGGCGCCCGGATGACGCCCGACACGGTATCGCCGGTGTGCAGGTCGAACTTACGAATCTGTGACGGCGACACGTAAATGTCGTCGGGACCGGGCAGGTAGTTGTAGTCGGGCGCACGCAGGAAGCCGAAGCCGTCGGGGAGCGTTTCGAGGACGCCTTCCGAGAACACGGCGCCGCTCTTTTCTGCACGGACGCGCAGAATTTCAAAGATCACTTCCTGCTTGCGCATGCCGGTGGCGCCGGCGATGTCGAGATCCTTGGCGATCTTGGTCAGGGCGGCGATGCTCATTTCCTTCATCGCCGACAGCGAGATCGTCTGCGCCGGGCTGGGCTGCGGCTGGGCCGGCGCCGCCGGCGCCGGGGCACTGCTGGCCTGCGGGGCTGGGGCGGCCGGGGCGGCGGGCGCGTCGGGCGCCGGAGCGGATTCTTCGGGGGGCGGGGCGGTGGCTACGCCGCCGTTCGATTTGGCAGCCTTACGATCGTCTTCCACAGTTCTTCCAGTCCTTCCCCCGTGTGCGCCGAGACCAGCAGCACCGGGGCGTCAAACAACGAATGAAACGTACGTGCGTGCCGTGTCCTCTCGGCCCGCGTCAGCTTGTCGACCTTGGTTCCCACGACGAGTTTCGGGCACTGCCGCGTCGCCAGCCAGTTCCAGGCTTCGAGGTCGGATTCGAGGCCGGGGTGACGCGAGTCCACGAGCAGCAGCACGGCGACGTCCCGCGCAAAATAGGCGTCGGTCAGGCGGGTGAATTCCTCCGCGGAGGCGTCGCCCCCCCGCGCATATCCGTACCCGGGCAGATCCACCAGATACAAAGCCGGTGCCGTTCCCCGGCGCACCCGGAAGAAGTTCGCCAGGCGGGTCTTGCCGGCCGCGGCGCTCGTGCGCGCCAGCGGCTGGCGCACGAGGGCATTGATCAGGCTCGACTTGCCGACGTTCGACCGGCCGACGATGGCCACTTCCGGCAGCCGGTCACGGGGGAACCCCTCGGCTCCCGCCGCGCTGGTCACGAACTCGGCGGATATGTTCATCGGTGGGCCGCCTGAAGGCGGCCCCTACGACCGTCCGTCGACTGCAATCTCGCGTAGTGGGGGCCGCCTTCAGGCGGCCTCTCTTGTAGGGGGCCACCTTCAGGTGGCCCAACCATCAGTGCGTGCGCGACTCGCCGGTGTCGGCCGCCACCTCCGCCACCACGGCCGGCAGGCGCGACGGCAGCGGCGCCGCCAGCGCGATCTTCAGCACCTCGTCCATCTGCGACACGAGGTGGGTGTCGATCACGTCGAGCACGTTCTTCGGGATGTCGGCCAGGTCCTTCTCGTTGTCGCGCGGCAGGATGATGTTCTTCACGCCGGCGCGGTGGGCCGCCAGGACCTTCTCCTTCACGCCGCCGATCGGCAGCACCTTGCCGCGCAGCGTGATCTCACCGGTCATCGCCACGTCGCGCCGCACCGGAATCTTGGTGAGGGCCGAGACCAGCGTGGTGGCCATGGTGATGCCGGCCGACGGGCCGTCCTTCGGGATCGCCCCCTCGGGCACGTGCACGTGGATATCGAGCTTGGAGTGGAAATCTTCGGCGAGCCCGAGTTCCGGCGCCTTCGAGCGCACGAAGCTCAGCGCGGCCTGGGCCGACTCCTGCATCACGTCACCGAGCTTGCCGGTGAGCGTCAGCTTGCCTTTGCCCGGCATCAGCGTCGCTTCGGTGACCAGCAGTTCGCCGCCCACCTCGGTCCACGCCAGCCCGGTGGCGATGCCGACCTCGTCGTGCTCCTCGGCCAGCGACGGACGGAAGCGCGGCACGCCGAGATACGACGTCACCTGCTCGCCGCCGATCTCCTCGAAGAACGACTTGCCCTCGACGACCACCTTGCGCGCCACCTTGCGGCAGATCGACGAGATCTCGCGTTCGAGGTTGCGGACGCCGGCCTCGCGCGTGTAGCGCTGGATGAGCGTCTGGATCGCGTCTTCCTTGATGATGATGTTCTCGGCCGTGAGGCCGGCGCCTTCGACGGCCTTGGGCGCCAGGAAGCGCTTGGCGATCTCGATCTTCTCCTGCTCGGTGTAGCCGGCCAGCTGCAGCACTTCCATGCGGTCGCGCAGCGCCTGCGGAATCGTGTGCAGCACGTTGGCGGTGCAGATGAACATCACGTTCGACAGGTCGTACTCGACGTCCAGGTAGTGATCGAGGAACGTGCCGTTCTGCTCCGGGTCGAGCACCTCGAGCAGCGCCGCCGACGGGTCGCCGCGGAAGTCCATCGACATCTTGTCGATCTCGTCGAGCAGGAACACCGGGTTCTGCGTCCCGGCCTTTTTCATCATCTGGATGATCTGGCCGGGGAAGGCGCCGATGTAGGTGCGGCGGTGGCCGCGGATCTCGGCCTCGTCGCGCACGCCGCCGAGCGACAGGCGCACGAACTTGCGGTTCATCGCCCGCGCGATCGACTTGGCGAGCGAGGTCTTGCCCACGCCGGGAGGTCCGGACAGCGTCAGGATCGTCGCCTTCGGCTTCTTCACCAGCGAGCGCACGGCGAGGAACTCGAGGATGCGGTCCTTGATCTTGTCGAGACCGTAGTGGTCCTCGTTGAGCACCTGCTCGGCGTGCTTGAGATTGCGGTTCTCGCGCGTGCGCTTGTGCCACGGCACCGCGATCAGCCAATCGAGGTAGTTGCGCGAGACGGTCGCCTCGGCCGACATCGGCGGCATCGCCTCGAGGCGCTTCAGCTCCTGCAGCGCCTTCTCCTCGACGTCCTTCGGCATCTTCGAGTGCTCGATCTTCTTCTTCAGATCGTCGATCTCGTTGCCCTTCTCGTCCTTGCGGCCCAGTTCCTTCTGGATCGCCTTCATCTTCTCGTTGAGGTAGTACTCCTTCTGCGCCTTCTCCATCTGCTTCTTGACGCGAGACTGGATGCGGCGATCGACCTGGAGCTTGTCGACCTCGATTTCGAGGATGCCGGCGATGCGGTTGAGGCGCTCGAGCGGCGAGATGATTTCCAGCAGGTTCTGCTTCTCGTCGACGCCGACGACCAGGTGCGCGGAGATCGTGTCGGCCAGCTTGCCGGGATCGTCGACGCGCACGGCCGCCACCATGGCGTCGTACTGCAGGTTGTTCGACAGCTTGACGTACTGCTCGAAGAGCGACACCACGCGGCCCATCGTCGATTCGACGTCGCCGCCGGCTTCCTTCTGCTTCTGCAGCACCTTCACGACGACCCGGAAGAACCCCTTGTCTTCCTTCCACTCCACGGCGCGGGCGCGGTCGATGCCCTCGACGAGCACCTTCACGTTGCCGTCCGGCAGCCGGAGGTGCTGCACGACGTTGGCGACGCAGCCCATCGTGAAGATGTCGTCGGGCCGCGGGTCGTCGATCGACGCGTCGTGCTGCGCCGCGAGGAAGATGCGCTTGTCCTTGCCGAGCGCGTGATCCAGCGCGCGGGTGGAGGAGGGCCGTCCGATTACGAACGGCATCATCATGTGAGGGAAAACGACGACGTCCCGGAGGGGAACGATGGGTAGCGTTTCGTAGACTTCCATTAGATTCCTTGTCGGCTTCGGGCTTCGGGCTTCAGGCTTCGGGAGGAGCGGCCTGAGATCCGACGTCCGGGGCCGGGAGCCTAACCAGCCTTTTCGATGAGCGTGATCGACTTGTCCTTCGCTTCGACGATCTCCCGGGTGACGACCACTTCGCGCAGCTTCTTCTGACCCGGCACCGAGTACATCAGGTCGAGCATGAGGTCTTCGATGATCATCCGCAGGCCGCGGGCGCCGATCTTGCGCGAGAGCGCCGACTCGGCGATGGCCTCGAGCGCGTCGTCCGTGAACCGGAGCTTGACGTTCTCGTACTCGAAGAGCTTCTGGTACTGTCGCGTGATCGCGTTGCGCGGCTGCGTGAGGATCTGGATGAGCGCCGGCTTGTCCAGCTCGTGCAGCGTGCCGACCACCGGGAGGCGGCCGACGAACTCCGGAATCAGGCCGTAGCGGATGAGGTCTTCCGGCTCGAGCTGCTCGAGCGTGGAGCCGACCTCGCGCTTGCTCACCGACTTCACGTCGGCCTTGAAGCCCAGCGTCTTCTTGCCCACCCGGCGGTCGATCACCTTGTCGAGCCCGACGAAGGCGCCGCCGCAGATGAACAGGATGTTGGTGGTGTCGATCTGGAAGAACTCCTGGTGCGGGTGCTTGCGCCCGCCCTGGGGCGGCACGTTGGCGACCGTGCCCTCGAGAATCTTCAGCAGCGCCTGCTGGACGCCCTCACCCGACACGTCGCGCGTGATCGAGGGGTTCTCGTCCTTGCGGCAGATCTTGTCGACCTCGTCGATGTAGATGATGCCCTGCTGGCACTTCTCGATGTCGCCCCCGGCGGCCTGCAGCAGCTTGAGGATGATGTTCTCGACGTCCTCGCCGACGTAGCCGGCCTCGGTGAGCGTGGTGGCGTCCACGATCGTGAACGGCACCGAGAGGAGCTTGGCCAGCGTCTGCGCGAGCAGGGTCTTGCCGGTGCCGGTGGGGCCCACCAGCAGGATGTTCGACTTGTTGAGCTCGACGTCGTTGCGGCCGCGCGGCTGCTTCTGGATCTCGATCCGCTTGTAGTGGTTGTAGACCGCGACCGCGAGCTTCTTCTTGGTGCGTTCCTGGCCGATGACGTATTCGTCGAGGAACTTCTTGATTTCCGGGGGCGAGGGCAGGGACGAGCGGACGCCGCGGTTCTCGAACCGGTTGTCGTCGGCGATGATGTCGTTGCAGACCTCGACGCACTCGTCGCAGATGAAGACCGTCGGTCCGGCAATGAGCTTCCGGACGTCGTTCTGATCCTTGTTGCAGAACGAGCAGCGAAGGATCTCGGTCTCGCCGTTCTTCTTGACCATGCGTCCTATGCCTACCTGTAGCCGCCTGCTGTGGTCGGTCCGATGGCCGTCTGTTCCGGGCCTATACTCTTGTAACGCTTACGCTTATCGTTGCGAACGCCCGGCGCCCTGAAAATCGAGTCTACACCCGTTTCCGGATGACGTCATCGATAATCCCGTATTCCTTCCCCTGGTCCGCCGACATGATGTAATCCCGTTCGGTATCCTCCTGGATCCGCTTGAACGACTGCCCGGTGTGGTGCACCAGGATCTCGTTCAGGCGCTCGCGCATGCGCAGGATTTCACGAGCGTGGATGTCGATGTCGGTGGCCTGTCCCGCCAGCCCCTGCATGAGCGGCTGGTGGATCACGATTCTGGAATTGGGCAGCGAGTAGCGCTTGCCCTTCGCCCCGGCCGCCAGCAGGACCGCCGCCATCGAGGCCGCCTGGCCGATGCAGATGGTCTGCACGTCGGGCTTGATGAACTGCATCGTGTCGTAGATCGCCAGCCCCGCGGTGATCGAGCCGCCCGGGCTGTTGATGTACAGCATGATGTCCTTGTCCGGGATCCTCCGCCTCGAGGAACAGCATCTGCGCGATCGCGAGGTTCGCAATCGAGTCGTCGATCGGGGTGCCGATGAAGATGATGCTGTCCTTCAGCAGCCGCGAGAAGATGTCGTAGGCGCGTTCACCGCGGTTGGTCTGTTCGACCACCATCGGCACAAGCTGGGCGTGGCTCATGGTTTCTTGACCCGCGCTCCGCGCGGCGGGTAACGCAGTCATCTTTCGTTAAGCGTCCAGAGTGAAGTGCGAGCGGTCGGCGTACGGGAACACGCGATTCGTCTGCCTCGACTCCTCACGCGCCGTCAGCATCTCGGCGGGTCTCGGTGATCGTAGCACGGGACATCGCCAAGTCAACCGCCTTCTCCCGCCGCAGCCCCACCATGAGCCGCGACACGCCGCCTTCTTTTTCGAGCTGAGCGCGCAGCGCCGCCGGCGTCCGGCCGGCCCGTTCCGCGAAGCGTTCAATCTCCTTATCGACCTCTTCGGGTGCCACCGTCAGATGTTCGCGCCGCGCGATTTCGTCGAGCACGAGCGCGCTCGCCACCGAGGCCATGGCCGGCTCGCGCTGCGCTTCGCGGAACTGGTCCCAGTCGATGCCGGCCTGGCGCGGATCCATGTTCTGCTGCATCAGCTGGCGGGCGAATTCCTCGACGCGGCGATCCATCTCGCGGTCGACCAGCGAGGCCGGCGGGTCGAAGCTCAGGCGCTTGGCCAGCTGGGACAGCAGGTCGGCGCGGAGCTGCCGCGTGGTGCCCTCGGCTGACTCTTCCTGCAGATCGGCGCGCACCCGGTCGCGCAGGGCGCCGAGCGACTCGAAGGCGCCGACGTCCTTGGCGAACTCGTCGTCGAGCTCGGGCAGCACGCGGTGCCGGATCTCCTTCACCGTCACCTTGTACGTGACCGTCGTGTCGGCCAGCTCCTTCACCGCGTAGTCGGCGGGGAAGTGCACCTCGAACGACTTGGTGTCGCCGGCGTTCATGCCCACCAGGTTCGCGTCGAACCCCGGCGGGTTGGCGGGCGAGCCGATCTGAACGGTCACGTCGTTGTGGGGCTCGGACGTGCCGTCGGCGTCGGTGCGCTCGAGGTCGGCCACCAGCGTGTCGCCGTCGGCCGACCGGCCGCGCCTCGACCGGCTCGAACTTGCCGGCGCGCTCGCGCAGGCGCTGCAGCGTCTCGTCCACCGTGGCGTCGGTGACGTTGGTGATCGTGCGCGTCACCGCCAGCGTGGACAGGTCGCCCGGATCGAACGCCGGCACCGTTTCCACCGCCGCCGTGAACGTCAGCGGCTGCCCTTCGTGAAGGGCGACGTTGGTGATGTTGGGCGTGTTCACCGGTTCGATGCCGCGCTCGGTGAGCGCTTCCTCGACCGCCTTGGGAATCAGCCCGTGCATCACGTCGTGGTGGATCTGCTCGCGGAAGCGCTGCTTGATCACCGAGGCGGGCGCCTTGCCGGGACGGAACCCGGGCAGGCGCGCCTGCCGCGCATACCCCTTCGCGATGCGGTCGATCTCGGCGTCCACCAGGTCGCTCGGGATCTCCACGGTGAGGGTCTTCTGGGTGTCGGAAACGTCGACGAAGTCGGCCTTCATGGTCGGCTTCAGGGCTCAGGGCTCAGGCTCGAGCGGGCACAAACGCTGTCGAGCGTAAGGCGTGAGGAGTGCGAAAGGAGGGACTCGAACCCACACACCCTCTCGGGTACCGAGATCCTAAGTCTGGCGCGTCTGCCAGTTCCGCCACTTTCGCGTCTCCGCAGCGTACCCCGGAACCGAGACCGCTGGAAAGGCCCTCCACCACAGGGTTTCCCGAGGTCAGGCGGTTTTCCGGCGCCGCGCCGGCAGAGCCGGCAGCATCCGCGGCCGCACGGCGGCGAGCGACGGCCGGCTGTTGGTCACGATCAGTTCGTCCACCGGACCGCGAGCCGTGGCCCGCGAGTTGATCATCCGGCGCGCGGGGACGCGGTGCACGGCGAGCCCGGCCCGCCGGGCCGCCTCGCTGCCGTAAAGCGCCACGATTTCGTCCGCGCTCGAGTTCGACAGCACCACCACGGCGCCGCGGGCGCACGCGGCGATGACCGCGCCGCGCCAGGCGCGCCTGGTCGTCGGCCGTTGAAGCCGTCGGCGGTGTAGTTCGCGAAGCTCGCCGTGCGGCTCAACGGCGCGTACGGCGGATCGCAGTAGACGAAGTCGCCGGCACCGGCGTCGGCCAGCACGGCCTCGAAGCCGCTCAACTCCAGCGTGACGCCCGGCGCGCGGAACGCCTCGGCCACCGTGCGCAGGTGGGCGGGATCGCAAATCCGCGGCTCGGCGTAGCGGCCGGCCGGCACGTTGAACGCGCCGCTGCGATTGAGGCGGAACAACCCGTTGAACCCGGTGCGGTTGAGGAAGATCAGCATCGCCGCCAGGTCGGGCGGATACGAGGCCGCGAGGCGCTCGCGCCCCTTGGCGCCTTCCGCGAACGGCTCGGCGCGCTCCGGGATTGAACCGCCGGTCGCGCACGTCGTAGTAGCAGGCCTCGCCGAGCGATCGGTGCTCGGTTTCGAGCGCGGCGAGCGCCGCAATCACCTGGCTGGTGTGGTCGCGGAGCGTCCGGTAGCAGCCGATGAGGTCCGGATTCACGTCGGCGAGCGTCACCCGCGTGCCCGCCAGCCGGCCCTGGGCGAGCAGGTCGAAGAACACCGCGCCGCTGCCCAGGAACGCCTCGATGTAGCGGTCGAAGCGCGCCGGGTAGTAGGCCGCAAGTGCTGGCAGCAGTTGACGTTTACCGCCCGCCCACTTGAGCAGGGGGCGGCCGGGCGCCGCGACGGCCGGAGGGGTCTGCATCCGCACGAGCCGTGTATCGGGGGGAACGATTGTGCACTTTAGAGCAGCGGCCGCCGGCGCCCTCACGAGCCGGACGACGTCCGTCGCTGCAGCGTCGCCGTCGTCACCCAGCCGCTCCGCGTGCGGCGTGTCGTAGACCACCATCACCGACCGCCCGTCCGGCAGGTCGGTGAACCCCTCGGCGCGATCGGCCGTGTCGCGCGTCGGCAGCAGGCGCAGCGGCGTCGACCTCCGACTCCGGCCCGCCCACGGCGCCCTTCTTCCATCGCCAGATCGCGCAGGCGCCGTCGAGCGCCATCGTGGGGCCGGCGAGGATGAGGAGATCGTCGCCGAGCACCAGCAGATCGCGGATGCCGAGTCCGCCGAGATTCGAGGAAGTGCTTCCGGTAGGGCAGGCGGCCGTCGACGCGTTCGAGCTCCAGGTGATCGCCGGCGTCCACGGGGTGCACTTCGAGCACGCACGCCCACCCGCGCAGCACCGGCCCGCGCAGCCCGACGAACACGCGGTCGCCGTTCACGGCCAGGCCTTCGATGTCGAAGCCGTTGTCCTTGCCCGGCACGGGCACGAACGGCGCGAGGTGCGGATCGCCCTCGCCGTCGGCGCCGCGCTTGATCGCCTTGAGGAGCGCGCTCGACTTGGGCCGCGTGTCGATCGACGCGGCGCGCCGCTTGCCGTGCTTGCGCCGCAGCGTGGCGCCGTCGATCGGAATGCGCGCGAGCAGGTGGCGGTTGCCGTCGCGGCTGAGTGGTGGCGAGCTTCTCGGCGACGGCGTCAGCCTTGTCGCGCGGCTTGGCGCTCTTGCGCTTCACGCTGTGCGAGCCGACGATCCACAGCCATCCGTCGGCGATGTCCATGCCTTCGATGTCGGCTTCCTCGGTGTCGGCCGCCGGCAGGGTGAGCAGCGAGCTCAGGCCGACGACGTGTGCGACGAGAAGGCGTCGCCGTCCCTCGTGAGCGCGTTCCAGGCGGCACCCCTCGTCGCAGGCGAGCCACAAGCGTGTCCCCGTCGAGCGCAATCGGCCGACAGGCCGGTCCTGAGATCGACCGTCCCGATGTGCAGCGCCGAGGGATCGAACTGGAGCGAGATGGTCGATGCCATGGGGAATCCTGAGGCGAGAGCAGGTCAGGTAGGTCTGGTAGGTCAGGTAGGTCTGGTAGGTAGAACGCTTGTAACGACTGAATCGCACGCGTTCTTACCCACCTGACCCACCTGACTCACCCGACCCCTCTGGCGGCGCTGCGCCGTCGAGCGCCGCCGGCGTCGGCAGACGGCCCGCGGCGCGCAGGGCGTCGCGCAGCACGAACTCGACCTGCGCATTCAGGCTGCGCAGGTCGTCGTTGGCCCACCGCTGCATCGCCTCGAGGACGGCAGCGTCGGCGCGAAGGAGGAAGGACTTTCGTTCGGCCACGAGGTTCCCGGATGCCGTTACTGGTAGATCGTCCCCGCGTTGACGACCGGCTGCGCCGCCTTCTCGCCGCACAGCACGACCAGCAGGTTGCTCACCATCGCGGCCTTGCGCTCCTCGTCGAGGTGCACGACGCCGCGCTTCGAGAGCGAGTCGAGCGCCATCTCCACCATGCCGACCGCGCCTTCGACGATGCGCTGTGCGCGCGGCGATGATGGCGCCGGCCTGCTGGCGCTGCAGCATCGCGGCGGCGATTTCCGGCGCGTAGGCGAGGTGGCTGATGCGCGTCTCGATCGACCTCGACACCGGCCTTCTGCAGGCGCTGCTGCATTTCCTCCTTCAGGTGCTCGGCGACGGCAGCGGTGCGTGCCGCGCAGCGAGATCACGTCCGGCTTCGTCGTGCGAGTCGTAGGGATAGCTGGTCGCGGCGTTCCGCAGCGCGGATTCGCTCTGCACCTGCACGTAGGCCTCGTAGTTGTCCACTTCGAAGGTGGCTTCGGCGGTGTCGACCACCTTCCACACCACCACGGCGCCGATCTCGATCGGGTTGCCGTCCTTGTCGTTCACCTTGAGGTGCGCGCTCTCGAAGCTGCGGACGCGCAGCGAGATGCGCTTCTTGCGTGTAGAACGGGATTCGACCCAGTGCAGTCCGGCGACTTTGGCGACGTGCCGACGTAGGTGCCGAAGAGCTGCAGCACCCGCGCTTCGTTCGGGTTCACGATGAAGAGGCCGCTCATCAGGAACACCAAGGTGAGGAAGCTGCGCGACGATGCTCAGCGCGATGAGGCCGGGGTGCGCGCGCACGGCGATGAGCCGCACGACGTTCAGCGAACAGCCCGACCCCCAGGAGCAGACAGGAGCACCAGGACCGGAACGCCGGGGCATCCATTCTCGTTCACGCTCGCGGACCATAACTCTCGCCTCCAGTCGATTGTCATAACGATATCAAACTGAAATCATATACGAGCCAGCCCGGCTGAAAGGTTCCCAGCCCCGTCTAACAGGCACGTCCAGCCTGGATACGACTGGGCACTCCACAGTGCACCCGATCACCCCCCGCGACCTCGTTCAGCTGCTGCCAGGCGCCGTGAGCCCGGCGTTCTGCGCCA
This sequence comes from uncultured Acidobacteriota bacterium, assembly GCA_963731785.1. Taxonomy (GTDB): domain Bacteria; phylum Acidobacteriota; class Vicinamibacteria; order Vicinamibacterales; family UBA2999; genus DASYRM01. The sequence goes on along the minus strand of CAVSWX010000012.1, from coordinate 136,173 downwards.
GCGTCCGGGCGGCCATGGACCGCGGGGCCGCCGACCCGGCCGAAATCCTGGAGGACGCCATCGAGCACCAGGACCACGTCCGGCGGACGCTCTCCATCGAGGTGACGCCGGCGACGGTGCGGCTGGTCGAGGATGCGATCGAGGCGCTCGGGCGGATCTGGCGGCGCGGTTCGGGCTTGCCCCTCGGGCCGCGGGAGGGCGCCGGGTTCCTGCGCTACCTGCCGGGCGGCTTCTACCGGCCGCATCGCGACCGCGGCGACCTGCCGTCGTGGCCGGGCGCGGCGCGCCGCCAGCTGGCGGTGGTGGTGTTCCTCAACACGCGCCAGAGCAGGCGGGCGACCCCGAGGGGTTCGACGGCGGCGTGCTGCGGCTCTATCCGGAGCGATCCGTCGGCGCCGATCGACATCGTGCCCGGGCGGGGACGCTCGTGGCGTTTCCGGCCACCGTGCTGCACGAGGTGACGCGCGTCGAGGACGCGATCCGCGACGCGGTCGTGGACTGGTTCTACTGAGGAAGGGCGGCCATGGCGCGGCCCGTCTGCCAGTCCACGAGCGCGCGCACCGTCGGGCGGCGCGGGTCGCCAGGCGCGGGCCGATGACGAGCAGGCGCTCGCGCGTCGTGGGCCACGTCGAAGTCGCGCAGACCCGGGCACGAGCGCCATCCGGGCGGGTGCCGACACCGATGGCGTCGCACCGGGCTCACCGTGACGCGCAGCATCTCGGTGCCGCGGAGAAGTAGAGCGCGCCGGCCGTCGGCGCCCCATCGCGGCTTGACGCCGCCGGCGCGCGAGCACGCGTACGCGCCGCCCGGCCGGCCACGGCTGCACGAACACGTCGGGCTGTCCGAACTCGTCCGACACGTAGGCGAGCCACGCGCCGTCGGGCGACCAGCGGCCGTCGGACTCGTTGAAGCGCGGAGCGCCGCGACCGGTCGCATGATGCCGGCGGAGGGATCGAGCAGCATCACGTCGGTGTCGTGCCGCGCCGTGGTGGTCGCTGAAACAGCATTTCGCCGCGCCGGAGCCGGCCGCGCCAATCGGTGGGCACGGCGTCCGGATCCGACGGGTGCCATCAGTTCTTCGATCGCCGCGCCGGCCACGCCGGCCTCGCGCATGAACAGAGCCGCGGCTGTGCCGCCCTGGAGCGACCGGAACAGCACCGGCGCGCCGTCGGGCGCCCACACGGGATCGGTGTCGGCCGCGAGCGCCAGCGTCAGGCCGCTGGCCACGGCACCGGGCACGAGCGGCAGGAGATAGACGTCGAGCGTGCGCAGTTGCGGCTCGAGCATGCGTGACGGCGGCGGTGCGATCGTCCGGGCGACACCCGCACCTGCCAGTAGTCGCCACGATCCGCGGCGGCGGGCCGCGCGCGCCGTCGCGGTCGATCCAGAGCAGCTGCCGGCTCTGCGGCGGGCCGGCCGACCCGAGCAGCAGCCGCGCCGATGCGGCCGCCGAGCGCCCGCCCGCCGGCGACGCCGACGTCGCTCACGACCGGTGTCGCGCGGCCGGTGAGCGCGCCGGTGCTGGCGTCGAAGCGCTGGGCCAGCAGCGCGCCGCCGCGGACGTGCAGCAGGATCGAGCCGACCACGATCGCGTGACCGTCGGTGGTCCCGAGATCGCGCGTGGTGCCGTTGGCCGCCAGACGCATCACCCGCCGTCCGTCCTCGCGCACGGCGACGTAGACGAAGCCGCCTGGCGCTCGCGCCGGCCACGCGTGCTCGCGGTCGCCTGGCTGCAGCGCCGTCGCGGCCGTCGTGGCGCCGTCGCGCAGGCGCGTCAGCGACGCGGCAGAGGTGGGGGCGAACACCAGCGAGCCGTCGTCGAGTGCCGCGACGCCGCGGCCGTCGTGCGCGCGATCCGAGATCGCGAACGGCGCCGCCGGCGCGCGAAATCGTCTTCAGCCGGCCGGCGGCCAGAAACGCGATCGTGCGTCCGTCGGCACTCCAGGCCGGGGCGTGCCCGCCCTCGGTGCCGGCGATCGGCTCGGCGCGTTCGGTATCGACGCGGCGTCGCCACAGCTGCGCGCGGCCGTTCGGCGGTGGCGACGAAGACGATCTCGTCGCCGTCCGGCGAGATCGCGGCGTCGAGGCCGTCGTCACCGGTGCCGAGCTCGGTGCCGGGCGGCGCGGTCCATGCCAGACGAAGGGTGGGCGGGGGAGGCGGCGGCTGCTCGCGGTACCGCTGCACCAGCGGCCACGCGAGCAGCGCGGACAGGACGAGCAGCGCGGCGGTGGTGGCGCGCCAGATCAGGAGCGGCCAGTCCTCTAGAACTTGCGGCTCCAGGTGGCCGGCCAGCGCTCGACCACGACCTTCTTCTCGGTGTAGAAGTCGATGGCGTCGCGGCCCTGCGCGTGCAGGTCGCCGAAGAAGCTTTCCTTCCAGCCCGAGAACGGGAAGTAGGCCATCGGCGCGGCGACGCCGACGTTGATGCCGATGTTGCCGACCTGCGCCTCGTAGCGGAACTTGCGCGCCGCCGAGCCGCTGCTCGTGAACAGGCACGCCAGGTTGCCGTAGGCCGCCTGGTTGACGAGCGCGATCGCGTCGTCCACCGTCTCGGCGCTGCATCAGGCTCAGCACCGGACCGAAGACTTCCGTGCGCGCCAGCTCGCTGGCCGGATCGACGTCGGCCAGCACCGTCGGGCGCACGAAGTTGCCGCTCTCGTAGCCGGCGACCTTCGTGTTGCGGCCGTCGACGATCGGCCTGGCGCCGGCGGCGACGCCCGCGGCGATCAGGCCTTCGATGCGCGCGCGGCTCTCGGGCGAGATCACCGGGCCCATCTCGATGCCCGCTTCGAGGCCGTAGCCGACTTTGCGCGCGGCGGCGGCGTCGCTGATCTGCTCGCGTGAACACGCTTGGTGGCGTCGCCCACGGTGATGACGACCGACGACGCCAGGCAGCGCTGGCCGGCGCAGCCGAACGCCGAGTCGGCGACGATCTGCGTCGTCATCTCCAGGTCGGCGTCGGGCAGCACGACCACCGGGTTCTTGGCGCCGCCCTGGCACTGCGCGCGCTTGCCGTTGGCCGCGGCGCGGCTGTAGATGTAGCGCGCGACCGGGGTCGAGCCGACGAACGAGATCGCGCGCACGGCCGGGTGGTCGAGCAGCGCGTCCACGGTGTCCTTGCCGCCGTGCACGAGGTTCAGCACGCCGGGCGGGAAGCCGGCCTGCTCCGCGAGCTGGAAGATCTTCGCCATCGTCATCGGGGTCTTTTCCGACGGCTTCAGGACCAGCGTGTTGCCGCAGGCCACCGCGTAGGGCAGGAACCACAGCGGGATCATGCCGGGGAAGTTGAACGGCGTGATCGACGCCGACGACGCCCACCGGCTGCCGGATCATCAGCTCGTCGATGCCCGAGGCGATGTCCTCGAGGTTGCTGCCCATCATCAGCGACGGGATGCCGCTGGCCACCTCGACGTTCTCGATGCCGCGCCGCAGCTCGCCTTCGGCTTCGGCCAGCGTCTTGCCGCATTCCTGCGTGATGAGGCGCGCGACCTCGCGTGAACTGCGCGTCGAGCAGCGCCTTGAGCCGGAAGAGCGGCTGGATGCGATCGCCGGCGGGCGTGCGCCGCCACGCCGGCAGCGCCTTCTGCGCCGCCTCCACCGCCTGGGCCACCGCGGCGGCCGGCGACAGCGGCGCCTGCGACAGCACCTCGCCGGTCGCGGGGTTGTGGACGGCGATGCCTCGGCGCATCGGCCCGCTGCCAGCTGCCACCGACGAAGTTGAGCAGTGTTCCTTGTTCAATCATGGGCGAACTCATGACCTTCAGGCTCAAGGCTTCAGGGCTTCAGGCCTGGCTACGAACGCTTCGAGCCGTTCCGAGTCTCCGGAGCCGCCAAGGCCTGAGCCATGAGCCGAGAGCCTGCAGGCTCGTCAGGGCACGACGATCGCGCGGCCGAGAATCTCGCCGCGCGCGAGCAACTGGTAGGCCTCGTCGGCCTCGGTCAGCTTGAACCGCCGCGTCACCATGTCGGCAGGGCGGAAGACGCCCTGCGCGGCCAGGCGGATGATCTCGGGCATGTCCGAGCGCGTGCGTGCGCCGAACGAGCCGACGATGCGCAGGCCGCGGCGCACGAGCCGGGTGATTTCGATCGGCGCGGCGCTCTTGCCCGCCGCGATGCCGACGCCCACCATGCGGCCGCCGTCGCGGATGCTCTCGAACGCCTGGACGAATGTCTCGGGCCGGCCGAGCACTTCGAAGGCGACGTCGACGCCCACGCCGCCGGTCATCTCGCGGATGGTCTTCACCGCGTCCACCTTGGTCGAGTTCACGACGTCGGTGGCGCCGATCTTCGTCGCCGCCTCGAGCTTGTCGTCGCGCACGTCGACCGCGATGATCTGCGAGGCGCCGAACGCCTTGGCGATCTGCACGATCGTCAGCCCGACGCCGCCGGTGGCCACCACCGCGATGCGCTCGCCGCCGCGCAGGTCGGCCGCATGCCGCACGGCGCCGTAGCCGGTGAACACCGCGCAGCCGAGCACCGCCGACTCCTCGAGCGGCAGGTTGTCGGGCAGCGGGAAGACGTCGGTGGCGGGCACCACCGAGTACTCCGCCATGCCCGGCCATCGAGTACATCGCCACCGGGCGTGCCGTCGGCGCGGCGCAGCCGCGTGGTGCCGTCGAAGAGCGTGCCCTTCAGGCGGTTCATGCCGAAGAAGTTCTCGCAGAGGTCGTCGCGGCCGGCGCCGCAGGCCGGACAGAATCCGCACGGCATCACGAACGCCGACACGACCCTGGTCCCGACGGCCGGTCCCTTCACGCCGGGACCGAGCGCCACGACGGTGCCGGATATCTCGTGCCCCATGACCGCGGGCGTCGGGAACGCCACCTCGGCCTTCATCACGTGCAGGTCGGTGTGGCAGACGCCGCACGAGTGCACCTTCACGAGCACTTCGTTGGCCCGCGGTTCCGGGATGGGCAGCTGTTCGATCTGAAGGCCGCCGGGCGCCGCGTTCAGCACGGCGGCTGTCATCGTCTGCATGGAGTCGCGTTCCGTGAAGCCCCTCGACGCGCCGGACGGGCTCCTGTGTGCCCGCGGAGGCGCGGACATCCGGAGACTATATCCGAAGCGCGTGCGGCGCGCCGGACCCGGAGCGTGAGAAGGGGCCCGGCGCCGGAGAGATGCGTGGGGAGCCGGCGCCGGTGGGGAGAGATTGGGGACGGAGGAGGGCTCAGTGAAGGATGATCGTGCCCGTCAGCGCGCTGTCGATCGGGTCGCCGTCGTTGTTCGATGTACATCGTGCCCTGCGTGTCGATGGCGAACGCGCGCACGCCGGTCTCGGCCACGGTGACGCGGGTGGCGCTCGGCCACGAAGCCGGTCATCGGCGTCGTCGGCCGAGCCGTTGCAGGTGTTGCCCGCGGCGAGAATCGTGGTGGCGCCGTCGGCCGGCCATCATCGAGGCGACATAGCCGTTCTGAATGACGCCGTTGGTGACATAGGGCTCCTGGATGAAGCCCACCGCGCTGGTCGGGCGGCTTCTTCGACAGGTCCTCGAGCGTCTGCGCGTAGCCGCCGGAGCCGCACGTCGACGCGTACGCGGCCTGGGCCGAGTGAATCGTCCGCAGCGAGGCCATCGCGACGCCTTCGTTCGAGGAGATGCGCGCGCGCAGCAGAATCGGGAACGCGATGGTCGCCAGCACCGCGATCATCGCGACGACGATCAGCAGCTCGATCAGCGTGAAGCCGCCTGTCGCGGGCGGTGCGGGCGAGTTGGGGAGATCGCGTCGTCATCAGTGTTCCTGTTCGGCACAACAGAGAACAAGAATCGTTGCCACATCGACGATGTGCAGCAGCAGTCAGGCCTGTGACCCGCAACGGCGGATTCTGCACCCTCCTGCACCCGCCGGCGGCCACAAATTGTCAGTGGTGCCAACAAAGGTCAGCTGTGGCTAATTCCCGGCCCGCTGGCGGCCCGCGCGCGCATCACCAGGAAAAGGGTTTGGCCCCGGCGGGGCCGGCTACGTATGATTCACGGTCTGTCACCTTCCCCAAGGCGGTACATGCACCCAGAGCTCCAAGAAGCGGTCGATCTGCACCACGCCATCGTTGCAGAAGCCGGCAATGCCCTGGTCGGGTACGCAACGGAGAAAGCCCTCGCCAACGTCGTCCTGCTGTCCGAGATCCCGACCACCTACGACAAGGACCAGAACCGCCAGGTGAACGCCGGCAATCTGCTCCTGCGGGGCGTGCCGGGCGTGGGCAAGACGTTCTTCGGCGTCATCCTCGCGGCGATCAGCAACGCCAAGTTCGCGCGGCTCCAGGGCCGCGCCGATCTGCAGCCCACCGAGATCGTCGGCTTCCAGATGATCAACCCGGCGACGGGCGAGTTCATCACCGAGTTCGGTCCGCTCGCCTCCGCCGAAGTGATCCTGCTCGACGAGATCAACCGCATCCCGCTGAAGTCGCAAAGCGCGTTCCTCGAGGGCCTGCAGGACCGCACGGTGACCGTGGGCAAGGCCACCTACGTGCTGCCGGCGTTCAGTTTCGCGATCGCGACGATGAACCCGGTGGAGCTCGGGCAGGGCACCTTTCCCCTGTCCGAGGCCGCGGCCGATCGCTTCGCCATCCTCGTCAACGTCCCTTATCTCTCGCCCGCCGACGAGGAGCGCCTCGTCAACTTCGACTTCAAGCGCGTGGAACTGAAGCCGCTGATGTCGAAGGAGCGCATCATCGAGCTGCGCGGCGTCATCACGCGCGAAGTCTTCCTGCACGAGTCGCTCGCCAAGTACATCCGCCGGCTGGTGGGTGCCTCGCGGCCCTACAACGCCGAGACCGACTGGCTGGACCGCTCGCCCTCGGAGCTGGTCGAGACCTGCGTGGACCTCGGCGCGTCGCCCCGCGCCACCATCTGCTGGGGCCGTCTCGTCAAGGTGTGGGCGCTGCTGCTGCACCAGCGCTCCGAGGTGTATCCCGAGGACGTGCAGGCGCTCGCCAAGTACGTGCTGGGCCACCGCGTGTGGCTGGGCCCGCACGCCGCCAGCCATGGCGTCACGGTGGACATGGTGATCGACGACCTGGTGGCCCGGGTACCGGTGCCGTGAAGGCCGTTTCCGCCGACACGTCGCTGGTCAATCTCCGCGAGATCGCCGAGATCGAGCTCTTCATCGTGCGCCGGATGAAGGAACTGACGCTCGGCGACCACGCCAGCGTGTTCAAGGGGCCCGGGTTCCACTTCGTCGGCGTCCGCGACTGGGAGCCGGGCGATCGGCCGTCGTCGATCGACTGGGCGCAGTCGTCGCTCACGAACTTCAGCCCGCTCATCACCCGCGAGTTCGAGCAGGACAGCAATGCCTCCATCGTGGCGGTGGCCGACGCGTCGATGTCCACGCGCTGCGGCGCCCACGGCGTCGCGATCGAGACCGCGATTGCGCGGGCCGTGGCCGCCGTCGGGCTGTCGGCGGTGTTCTTCCAGGACATGTTCGGGCTGGTCACCTTCGACGACCGCTTCGAGCAGCTCGCCGCGGCGCGGCCGAAGATCGGCCGCTCGCACGTGATCTACTGCGTCGACCTCTACCAGAACCGGCGCGCGCTCGACGTGCCCGGCGGCGTCCGCGATGTCACCACCGCGCTCGAAGGGCAGTTGCGCCGGGCGTCGCTCGTGCCGGTGATCTCCGATTTCCTGTTTCACGACGCGGACCGCGTGGTGCGCGAGCTCGCGCTGCTCAACGCCGTGCACGACGTGTTCCTGCTGATGGCCGACGTCGGCTTCGCCTACGATCTTCCCGCCGTCTCGGACGGCTGGGTGGAGGCCTTCGACGTGGAAACCGGCCGGACGCGGGTGCTGTCGCGCCGCGAGCTGTCGAAGCTGGCCGGGCGCGTGCGCGAATGGCAGGACGGGGTGGCGCGCCAGGCGCGCGACGCCGGGCTCGACGTGGTACGGGTGGGACTCGATCGATGGGAGATGGAGACGGCGCTCGTGGAGTTCACGGCCGAGCGGCGGCTCCGGAAGACGAAATGACAAGACTTCAATCCTCGATGCTTGGTGTCACGGTCGCAGTGGGAATAGTGGCCGCGGCCGGGGCCGCGATGGCCCAGGCTCCCCCAGCCACACCGGTGGGCGCTGCGTCTGCGCCTGTGACAGCGCCCGCGCCGGCGCGCCAGGCCCCCCGTCCGCCCGCCGCTGCTCCCAAGCTGCCGCCGAAGCCTGGCCAGGTGGAATCCGATCCGATCCGCTGCTGGTGGAAAACGGATCGCACCTCCGTCAGGGTGGGCGAGACCTTCGGGCTGACGCTCACGTGCGGCGTCATCGAGGCCGGCCCGATTGCCGTGGTGCCCGCGCTCACGCAGCTCGAGGGCGGCGCCATCCAGCTGACGCCGTTCGAGGTGGTGAGCGCGACGCGGCGCGACGGACGTCGTCGTGGCGCCGTGGCGCTACGTGCAGTTCGAGTACGCGGTGCGGCTGCTCAACGACGGCTACTTCGGCCAGGACATCAACCTGCCGGCGCTCACGGTGACCTACAACCTGAAGAGCGCCGGCGCCGACAGCGCCGGCCGTGATCAGAGCTACGTCCTGCCGGCGCTGCCGATGCGCATCCTGTCGCTCGTGCCGCGGGCGGCCAACGACATCCGCGACGCCTCGTCGCTCACGTTCGAAGAGATCGAGTCGCGGCGCTATTACGCCACCGCGGCGCGGGTCGCGGCGTCCATCGCGCTGGTGTTTGCCGCCGTGTTCGCGGTGCTTGCCGTCCTGCGCTTCGCGCAGCGCTTCCGGGTGCGGACCCCGGCATCGGCCCGCCCCGTCCCGGCGGCGTCGCTGCTGGCCGGGTGCGCCTCGGCGCTGCGGGGCGTGCAGAAAGACGCGCGCGCCGAGGGCTGGACGCCGGAGCTGGCACGCCGCGCGCTGCCGGCCATGCGCGTTGCCGGCGCCTCGGCGCTCGGCCGCCCGATCGCGCAGCGTCGCGTCGCGGGCGACGTGGCGTCGCGCGAGGGGCAGGTGATGGTGCGCACCGGCCGGCTGGGATTCGGCCGCGCCGTGCTCTCGGCGTCCACCACCCCGTCGGCCATCGCGAGCGCGCTCGACCGGCCCGTCACTGGGCGCCCGCGTCCGCACCGCGCTGACGCAGCTCGGCGGCGCGCTGCAGGCGTTCGGCAGCGCCGCGTACGGCCGTCAGAACGGCGAGCCCGTGGACGGCGCCTCGCTCGACCGCGCGCTCGAGGACGCGATCGACGCCGTCGGCCGCCTGCGGGTCGGCGCATTGTGGCCGATGCGCGCGGTGGAGGGTGTGGCGCGCTCGGTGTTCGGAGCCTAGCGTCATGCAGGTGACCGCGGTGCCGGGGGAGCAGGACTAGTGCCCGACATCCGCCTGCTGCCGGATGCGCTGCGGCGCACCGTGGACGAGTGGAGCCGCACCCGCTGGGAGGACCTGCGGTTCTCCGACGCCCGCGGCGCCCTCCTCGTCTGCGCGGCGCTGCTGGCCATCGTGCTGCTCGTGCTGCTCGTCCGCGCGGTGCAGGGCCGTCGCGCCGGCCGCACCCACATCGCGCTGCCGGCGCTGCTGCCGGTCATGCACGTGTCGCCGCTCTCGGCGGCCCGCTACGTGCCGATGCTGCTCTTCGTCATCGGCGTGCCGCTCTTCGCGATGGCGCTCGCCGATCCGCACACGGGTTTCACGCGCGAGGAAGTGTCGCTACCCGGGTCGCCGGATCGCCCTGCTCGTGGACGCCTCCACCAGCATGGTGATGAGCTTCAAGTCCACGACCTTCAAGACGCAGGGCGAGTCGACGTTCTTCACCGCGGTGGCCGGCGCCGAGTCGTTCATCCAGCGGCGTATGAAGGGGCCGTATCGCGACGTCGTCGCGCTCATCCAGTTCGGCAACCAGGCCTACGTGGTGACGCCGTTCACGACCGACTACGAGAACATCCTGCTCAGCGTGCGGCTGATCGGCGATCCGCGCGAGTGGGGCCGTTTCAGCGACTGGGGCACGACGATCATCGAAGGCATCGATCAGGCGACGCAGCTCTTCAAGGCGTTCAACTTCGTCAACGCCTCGGGCAACCTGATGGTGGTCTTCACCGACGGGCGCGACTCGGAGCTCAACCGCGCCGAAAAGCCGCTCGACAAGCTGGTGAACGAGGCGCGGACCCTGAAGATTCCGGTGCACATGATCCGCACCGCCTACAACTACCGCTTCGGCGAAGTGCCGCAGGACAAGATCTGGAAGCCCACCGTCGAGCGCACCGGCGGCCGTTTCTACGCCGCCTACGACGACGAGTCGCTGTCGCGGGCGCTGGTGGACATCGATCGGCTGTCGCCCGGGCGCATCGAGACGCGCGAGTACAGCGTGCAGCGCCCGCGGTTTTCCGCCTACGCGCTGGCGGCGGTGGCGTTGTGGATGCTCGCGGCGCTGCTGAAGCTGTCGCTGCCGGTGTTCAGGACGTTTCCGTGAGGCAGGGTCAGGTAGGTCAGGTGGGTCAGGTGGGTCGGGTAGGGAAAGCGCTTGCGACGCACGTGGCGCGGGCTTCAGCCCGCCGTGAGTCACGTAGAGGCAGGTCTTTAGACCTGCCTGAGAGGAGCACCATGAAGGGAACCATCATCTGGGGAGTCGCGGCGGCGGTGCTGGCCGTCGTCGGCGTGTCTGCCTGCGCATCGCGACGGTGGAGCGGCTGGTGGCCGACGCGCAGCAGGACCTGGCGACGCTCAACTACGAGCGCGCCGCGCAGAGCCTCGACGAGGCCGAAGCCTCGATCGGGCTGGCGCGATGGGTGCCGGGCTTCGGGTCCGGTGCCCTCGACGAGGTGCGCGCGCGACGCGGCGCGCTGCACTACTGGCAGCGGCAGTACGACGAGCTGCTCCCCGAGGGCGCCGACCCGGTGGCCGCCATCGAGGAAGGCAGCCTCGAACTGAAGCTGACCGTCGCCAACGCCGTGTTCCGCCAGAACCAGGGGCGGTACGTCGCCAAGGATCGCGACGCCACCCGCCAGGCGCTCGAGGAGTCGGCCTCGGCCTACTTCGCGGTGCTGAAGAACAGTGCGTGGCACGAAGACGCCGCCTACAACTACGAGTACGCGATCCGGCTGCGCGACGAGCAGGCCAAGGGCAAGCAGCCGCCCGAAGGCGGCGACGCGTCGAAGGGCGAGATGGGCCAGGGCGGACAGCCGTCCGAGGCCACCAGTCAGAAGGGCTTCCAGATCTACATCCCGCTCGAGAGCCAGGAGAAGCCGCTCGGCGGCGACGCCGGCAAGGCCCCCGGCAAGGACCGCAAGGGCTGACGACGTCGATGTGGCGCCTCCCCACGCTCGACGTCAGCACGCTTCGCTTCGGCGAGCCGGCCTATCTCTGGCTGCTCGCGGGAAGCGCGGCGCTGCTGGCCGTCTGGATGTGGCGGGTGGTGCGCCGGCGCCGTGACGTCCGGCGCATGCGGCAGGGCCGCGTGCTGCCGCTGCGCGAGCGGTTCAGCCTGTTCGGCGACCTCGCGTTCTGGCTGTGCGCGCTCATCGCCGCCAGCCTCGTGATCGTGGCGCTGGCGCGTCCGCAGGCGCTCACGACGCTCGTGCGGCGGGGAAGCGCCGACATCGTCATCCTGCAGGACGCCTCGGCGTCGATGTACGTCAACGACGTCCAGCCCGATCGGTGGCGGCGCTCGGTGCTGTTCCTCCGGACGTTTGCCGAGTCGCTCAGCTGGCAGGGCGATCGCGTGGCGCTGGCGCTGTTCGCGCAGCTTGCGGCGCCGCAGGTCCGGCTGACCAAGGATCCCAACTCGCTCTTCTTCTTCATCGATCACCTCGGCGACCACTCGCCGTTTCCGCTCGAGAACGCGCCCACCTGGGACACCAACATCGAGGAAGGCCTGCGGTGGGGGCTGCGCCTCGTGGAGAAGGACGAGGAGCTGTTCGGCAAGAGCGGCAACCCGAAGGCGTTCGTCGTCATCTCGGATGGCCAGTCGTGGAGCGGCAAGGTGGCCGAGGCGCTGCAGACGGCGCGGCAGCGGCAGATTCCGGTGCACGTGGTCGGCATCGGCACGAGCGTGGGCGGCATGATTCCCGAGCCGCTGTCGGCGGACGGCACGCGTCCGCCGCCGGTGGTCCGCTCGACGCTCGATCGCAATTCGCTGGTGCAGATTGCCGTGGCGGGCGGCGGCGAGTACTTCGAGATCGGCGACGAGCCCGATCGCGTCGTCGCGTTCCGCATCGTCGACCGGCTGCGGCGGCAGAGCCCGCCGCTCGAGGCGGTCGAGGCGGTGGAGGAGCTCTACAAGCGCTTCCTCATTGCCGCGGCGGTGGTGCTCTGCGCCGGCGGGTTGCTGGTGCGCAAGCCGGTCGAGCTGGTCTGGCATGCGGCCGGAGCCGGCGCGGCGGCGGCGATTCTCTTCGGCCTCATGTCCTAGCTGATCGGGAGGGCGCGCGGCCTCCCTCTTGCACTGCCGGGGGCATGGCCTCCATTGACGCGCTGCGAGCCTTCGTTCGGCGCCACAAGTGGTGGCAGAACGCTGTATTTTTTACCGGCCTCGTTTCGCTGATTACCGTCTTCAGCGTGGCGTTCCTCGGCGCCGACAGCGCGCCCCGCGTGGTGTGGACCAACCAGCCGCTCGGCCCGGTGGATTCGCCGCAGTTTGCCGACGTCGCTGTCGCATCTCGTCAACGCGCCGCTCGAGCGCGGCGGTCGCGTGGAGGTGCTCGACAACGGCGACGGCTTCCTGCCGGCGCTGCTGCGCGACATCCGCGGCGCGGGCGCGACGATCAACATCCAGGTCTACGTGTGGGAAGACGGCCGCATGAGCGACCAGGTGCTCGACGCGCTCCTGGAGCGGCAGCGGGCCGGCGTGGCGGTGCGCGTGCTCCTCGACGGCATCGGCGGCGACGGCGCGCCCGACGACGGTTTCCGCGCGCTCGAGCAGGCCGGCGGGCGGGTGGCGCGCTACCGCGAGGCGTCGCTCGGCACCTGGACGCGCCTCCACCGGCGCAACCACCGGCGCGCGATCGTCATCGACAGCGAGGTGGGGTTCGTCGGCGGCATGGGCATCTCGGACCAGTGGCTCGGGCACGCGCAGGACGCCGAACACTGGCGCGACATGATGTTCCGGGTGACCGGACCCATGGCGCGGCGGCTGCAGGCCGCCTTCGTCGGGTCGTGGGTGAGCTCCTCGGGCGAGATCGTCGTGCAGCCGGCGGCGGCGGCTCCGGCGCCCGAGGCGACGTCGCTCGATGACGGCGGCGTCGAGCGCTTCATCCATCACGTCAATTCACCGGCCGACGACGATCGGTCGATGGCCTATTTCTATCTGCTGCCGATTCTCGCGGCGCGGGAGTCGATCTACCTCACCACGCCCTACTTCATTCCCGACGAGCCGCTGAAGCAGGCGCTGCGCGAGCGGGCGCAGGCGGGCGTGGACGTGCGGCTGCTGGTGCCGGGAGCCCGCACCGATCACGTCGTGACGCGTTTCACCGGGCAGAATGCCTACGCCACGCTGCTGGAGGCGGGCGTGAAGATCTACGAGTACGGCCCCACCTTCATTCACAGCAAGGTGGCCGTCATCGACGGCCGCTGGAGCGTCATCGGCTCGCCGAACCTGAACTCGCGCTCGCGCCGGCTCGACGAGGAGAACGCGCTGGCGGTTCTGGATCGCGCGCTGGGCAGGCAGCTCGAACAGCGGTTCTTCGCCGACGTCGCCCGGTCGTCGGCGTTGGACCTCGACGAGTGGCGGCGCCGCGGTCCGCTGCTCCGGCTGATTCAGTTCAGTGCGCGGTTGATCGAGCAGCAGTCGTAAAGAGAGGACGGGCGGTCTGAAGACCGCCCGCTGACGTTCCCGCTACGTTCCGTACTTATCGACCGCGGCCGGCGCGGGGGCCGACACCGACGCGACCGCCTTGCGCGAGGCGCGGACGATCCGCCGGCCGCCCAGGAAGGCTCCGATGGCGCTCGTGGCCAGGCCGCCGAGCAGCAGCACGATCATGCCGATGTCCCACAACGGGCGACGCGAGTACCAGAACGCGAAGTCGAGGCTGTGGAGGCCGTTGTAGAGCCAGCGCTCCACTCGCGCGAGCCTGGGCACCGAGCCGAGCACGCGGCTCATCTCGGGGTCCACGTAGATCCACGTCTGCGCCGCGTCGGCGAACTTCACGCGCAGCACCGGCAGCGGCGTCTGGCGCCCGCGCGAGTAGTAGTACGAGTCGTATTCGCTGAGCAGCGTCTGCTCGACCACCCGTCTCGCCGGGCAGCGCCGCGGTCGAGCCGCGCCATCAGCGAGTCGACGCTGAACGGCTGCTCGCGGACGCTGCATGGTGCCGGCCGCCACCAGCAGTCGATCGCGCTCGGCGCGTCCGGTCACGTAATAGGGCTGGTGCAGCCGCTCGGCCCGCAGCTTCCGCTCGGGCGTGTCGAGGTGCACGACGTAATACGGCTCGTCCTGGATGCGCGCGAGATCGACTTCCTTGATCGGCCGGCCGTTGGCGACGGCGGCCCAGGCCGCGGCGTCGGCGGCGGGAAACTGCGACAGCTCGATCGGGCCGCCGGTGAACGCCTCGCCGTCCACTTCGAGCCCGGTCGCGTTCGTCCACTCGAACGGCTCCATCGAGAGCAGCCCGCTGAACGCCCACGTGAGCGCGAACACGCCGAAGACCGCGCCGCGTGAGGTAGTGCCAGCGCATCCAGCCGGCGTAGGGCACGGCGGCGGCCAGGCGGAATGGCCGCGTGCGCCGCCACTGCGTGACGCCGAGCACGAGGCCGAGCACGGCGAGCACGCACGACACGGCCGACGTCCAGACCACCATGCGGTACCAGAGCGGCTGGTTGGTCGCGCAGCCAGGAGAAATACATCCAGTGCGGGATGACGCCGATCCAGGCCAGCGTGCGGTCGCGGCGCGTCGTCGCCAGCACCACTTCGGCGCTGCGCGGCGACACGTACACCTGCGTGCGCGGCGTCGTCGTCCACGACGAACTTCTGCAGGCCGCCGCGGCGCGCCAGCTGCAGCGTCCACTGGTCGGGCGCCGTCAGTTGCCCGGCGTCGAGAATCAGCGCTCTCGGGCACGCCCAGGAAGCGGCTGGCGATGCGTCCGCGACTGCGCCACCGCCACCGGTGCCAGCGTCTCGCCGGTGTCGGCAAAGACCGTCACGGGCGTGCGGCCGCCGAACCGGTAGGCCGGGCGTCCATGCACCGACACCAGCGTGGCGCGTGGCGGCGCGTCGAGCCCGGCGCGCGCGGCGGCGTCGGCGGCGCTCAGGGTGACGCGGCTGAAGTCGAGCGGCGGCAGATGGGCGCGGCGCGCCTCGGGCGTCAGCGACGGCATGCCGCCCGCGTAGATCATGACGATCCCCGACCCGAACCACATCACGAGCAGCAGGCACAGCGCCGATGCCGAGATAGCGGTGCGAGAGGATGAGCCACTTGCGCAGGGACTTCATGCCCGGATCCTACAGAAAATCCGCGCCGGCGCGCCTGAAGACTTCCTGAAGTTCCGGTCAGACGGGATCGGCCGGGTCCGGCGCAGGACGGCCACGGTTTCCACGTGCGGGGTGTGGGGGAACATGTCCACCGGCTGCAGCGACTCGACGGCGTAGCCGTGGGCGGCCGCGTCGCCCAGGTCGCGGGCCAGCGTCTCGGGATTGCACGACACGTAGACCAGCCGGCGCGGCCGCCGCTCGGCGAACAGCCGCTGTCCGCACGGCCGGGCGAGCACCCCTCGCGCGGCGGGTCGAGCACGACGGTGTCGCAGGCGGCGACGCGGGCGAGGGCCGTCTTCGACCGTCGCGGCGACCCAGCGGCACCGCGCCGGCGGGAATGCGATTGAGGGCGCGGCTGGCCTCGCCGTCGGCCACCGCGGCCCGCGTTCTCCTCGACCGCCACGACGTCGTGCCCCGCCTGCGCCAGCGGCAGCGCGAAGAGCCCGGCGCCGGCGTAGAGGTCGAGCACCGGAACCCTGTCGGGCACGGCGCGCACGCACGAGCTGCGACCAGCCGCTCCGCGGCATCGACGTTGGTCTGGAAGAACGCGGTGGGCGAGATCAGGAACGAGACGCCGCCCGACCTCGTCGCGGAGCCGCGCGCTGCCGCTGATGCGGCGGGTGTCGCGGCCGAAGACGAACGCGTCGGCGCGCGGATGCAGGTTGACGTGCAGCGCGGTGTCCGGCGCCGGCGTGCGCGAGCGCCCGCCGCGTCGCCACGCGCAGGGCGCGGTCGGCGTCCCGCGTCACGACCACCGTCATCATGCGTTCGGCGGTGCGCCGCGCCACGCGCACGGCGAGGCTCTTCAGCACGCCGCCGCGAGCCGCGGGCGCGCGACGGGCCGGCGGCCTGCACGCCCGCGCTCACGCAGGCGTCGAGAAAGGCGAACGCGCGTTCGTTGCCGGCCGCCGCATGCACCGGGCACTCCTCGACGGCGACGACACGGCGCGAGCTCGCGCGCGTAGTGCCCCATGATCAGGCGTGGCTGGCGTCCGCCCGCGCCGCCGAACACGAAGTGAACCTTGTGACGGTAGCCCCACGGCGCGCCGCCAGGCGTGGCCGGCAGCATGGGTCGCGCCTCGGGCGCGCGGGGGACCGCGGCTCGGACGAGCCGCGTGACGAGCACGGTCTTCAGACGGAGCTGCTCGGGATAGGCGATGTGCTGCCAGGCGCAGCCGCCGCAGGCGTCGCGGCCCTGCGGCTGGCGGGCCGAAGTGCCGGCAGCCCGGCGCGACGCGCGCGGGCGAGGCACGGAGGACCTCGACCAGGTCCGCGGGCACGACGCCGTCGGCGCGGGCCCGGGGCGCGAGCCGCACGCGCACCCGCTCGCCCGGAATCGTGAACGGCACCGCGACCCTGCGCCGTCCCGGCGCGCGCGATGCCGTCACCCGAGAGATCGAGCGACTCGATCTCGACGTCGATCGGTGTCACCGTGACGGGATGAAGCGGGCTCTTTGGCAAGCGCCTGAGCCTTGAGCCCTGAGCCTTGAGCCGCGCCGGGGCGACTCCGCAGGCGGCGCCTCAGCGCACGTCGAGCAGCTCCACGTCGAACACCAGCGTCGCGTTCGGCGGGATCACGCCGCCCGCGCCCCGCGCGCCGTAGCCCATGTCGGGAGGGATCGTCAGCGTCCGCTGGCCGCCCACCTTCATGCCGGCCACGCCCTCGTCCCAGCCGCGAATCACTTCGCCGCCGCCGAGCTGGAACTCGAACGGCTCGTTGCGGTCGCGCGAGCTGTCGAACTTCCGCCCCTTGTGGTCGGGTTTCGCCTCGTCGTAGAGCCAGCCGGTGTAGTGGACGGTCACCCGCCGGCCCGCCGCGGCTTCGTTGCCCGTTCCCACTTTGCCGTCCGTCATCTGCAGCTGTGTCACGTTCGACCTTCCCTCTCCAGGACCTGGCGTGGATGAGCTGCACCCGGCGAGCACCAGCGAACAGACCAGCATCAGCCGGCACGCGAAACGAGTGCGCATCCGCCGAATTATACGCGGCGCCCGAGGCTGCAGCCCCGAAGCCGCGCAAGCCGCGCAGCCTGAAGCCCGAAGCCCGAAGCCTGAAGCCGATCAAGTTCAGTACACTGCTTCCATCCAGGAGGGCACCGTGACATTGCGCCGCGGCGTCGGCTTCGTTTTCGCACTCATCGGGCTCGCGCTCGCCGTCTCCGTGGCGGCGCTCGTGGTGCTCTACGTCATGGTCGGCGGCGCTGGACGCGGCACGCGGCTGCCGTCGGCGGCGGCGCTGGTGCTGCGCCCCTCCGGCGCGCTGCCCGAGCGCGCGTCCGACAGCGTGGTGGGGCAGTTCGTCGATCGGCGCGACGACAGCCTGCAGGCGATGGTGGGCGCCATGCGGCGCGCCAAGGCCGACCCGCGCATCACGAGCCTGGTGGTGATTCCAGGCAGCCTCGATAGCCCCTACTGGGGCAAGCTGCAGGAGCTGCGCGACGCGGTGCTCGACTTCCGCCGTTCCGGGAAGCCGGTGACGGCGTTCCTCGAATACGGCGGCGACCGCGAGTACTACCTGGCCAGCGCGGCCGACAAGGTCTACCTGCTGCCGACGAGCTCGCTCGACCTGACCGGGATCGCCAATTACGAGATCTTCCTGCGCGGCGTGTTCGACAAGGTGGGCGCGTATCCGGACTTCATCCACGTCGGCGACTACAAGACGGCCACCAATCAGCTCACCGAAACCGGCATGACGCCCGAGCATCGCGAGATGGCCGAAGCGCTCACTCGCGACATGTTCGAGCAGCTCGTGACCGGGATTGCCGATGGCCGCCGCAAGACCCACGGCGAGTTGCGGGCGCTCGTCGATCGCGGCCCGTTCCGCGCGGAGTCGGCGGTGCAGGCGGGGCTCGTCGACGGCCTCGCCTACCAGGATCAGCTCGACGACCTGGAGCCGTCGCTGCGCCGGGACGCCGAGGCGGTGGACTGGATCGAAGCCGAGGACTACGACGCCGGGAGCGCCGGCGTGCGGTTGCGCCGGCGGCCGCGCGTGGCCGTGCTCTACGCCGTCGGCACCATCGTCTCCGGCCGCAGCGGCTTCGACGCCACCGACGGCGATCTGGTCGGCAGCGAGTCCATCGTCGAAGACATCCGCCGCATCCGCGACGACCGGTCGATTCGTGGCATCGTGCTGCGCATCGACAGCCCGGGCGGATCGTCGGTCGCCTCCGACGTGATCCTGCGGGAGCTGATGTTGACCAAGGAGCGCAATCCCGAGCGCCCGATCGTGGTGTCGATGTCGGATCTCGCGGCGTCGGGCGGCTACTACATCGCCCTCGCGGGCGACGAGATCGTGGCGCAGCCCGGCACCCTCACCGGGTCGATCGGGATCTACACCGGGAAGTTCGTCTACGGCGGCACGCTGAACAAGGTCGGCGTGACGGCGGAGGCCGTGCTCCAGGGCGCCAACGCCGACATCTACTCGCCGCTGGCGCGGTTCACGCCGGCGCAGCGCGAGCATGTGCGTGCCTTCATGCAGGACTTCTACACGGGGTTCCTCGACAAGACGGCAACGGCGCGGAACAAGACGCGCGACGAGGTGCACGCGCTGGCGCAGGGACGGGTGTGGACCGGTGCGCAGGCCAAGGAACGCGGCCTCGTGGACCGGCTGGGCGGGCTCGAGACGGCGCTGGGGGCGGTGAAGGAGCGCGCCGGCCTGCGGCCCGACGAGGCGGTGGAGACGGTGGTCTACCCGCGCCGCCGCACGTTCTACGAAGCCTTCTCGGAGCAGTTCAGCGGCGCCGGCGGCGTCAGCCTGGTGCAGGCGCTCGGCGGCGCGCGCGGTCCTGCGCCGCGCGCTCGCGTCGGCCACCGTGGCCGGCCGCCTGTTCCGCCGCGGCGAGCCGCTCGCCCTGATGCCGTTTGCGTTCGTGAGGTGAGAGCCTTGTCGGCTCAAGGCTCAGGGCTCAAGGCGGGAACGCGCCCGGCGGTGCGGGCGCGTTGTGTTTACGCTTGTAACAGGTGCTCTTGTCAGGCCCTGAGCCTTAAGCCCTGAGCCCTGAGCCTTCTAAAGGTTCAGCGCGCTCGTCACGCGTGAGATCACCTCGGCGTTGATCTCGACCTTCATCCGCTCCTTCGCCTTCCCCATGTAGGCGTTGAAGAACTGGTTGCGCCGCTCGTTGAGCAGTTCGGCGCGGAAGGTCTCGCTGCCCGCCTTCACCTGCTCCGGCGTGATCACGTCGCGCTGCACCACCTTGACGATCACCGTGCCGTTGGGCGTCGAGATCGCCCCGCTCACGCCGCCGACCGGCAGGCTGAAGGCGGCCTTGTCCACCTCCGCGCTCGCGCCCACGTCCGGCAGCGCGGCGCCGCGCGTCACCATATCGGTGTCCTTGGCTTCGAGCCCCTGCGCTTTGGCGGCAGCGGCGAAGTTCGGCGCCGACTTCAGCGCGGCGGCCACTTCCGCGGCGCGCGCGCGGCTCAATTCGGAGGCCTTGGCGCGAATCGCATCCTGGCGCACCCGCTCCTTCACTTCCTCCAGCTTCGGCACGTACGGATCCTTCTTGCCCGACACGGTGATGAACACCGCGCCGCGCTGCGCCGCGCAGCGCGCCGCTGACGGCGTTGTCGCCGAGCGTGAAGGCCGCGGCCGACACCTGCGGGGCGTTGCCGAGCCCCGGCACCGGATCGCCGCGCTGGAAGAAGCCCGACTCCTGCACCATCAGCCCCTGCTCGCCGGCCGCTTCGGTCAGATCGCCGGGATCCTTGATGCGGGCCTGCAGCTGTTCGGCGCGCTGCGACACCTGCAGATCGGCCTGCTGCTGCGCGAGCTGTTCCTGAATCTGCGCCCGCACCTCGTCGAGGGCCCGCGTTTCCCCCGCCTTCTTCTCGATCACGCGGATGATGTGAAACCCGAACTGCGAGCGCACCAGATCGCTCGTCTGTCCCGGCTGCATGGCAAACGCCGCGGTTTCGAACTCGGGCACCATGCGGCCGCGGCCGAAGAGGCCGAGGTCGCCGCCGGCGGCCTTCGACCCCTCGTCTTCCGATTCCTTCGTCGCCAGCGCGGCGAAGTCGGCGCCGCCCTTCACCTGGGCCAGCAGCGCCTCGGCACGCTTGCGGACCGCCGCCTCGTCCTTGCCGTCGGTCTTCAGCAGGATGTGGCTGGCGCGGATCTGTTCCGGCGTCTGGTACTGCTGGATGTTGTCGTTGTAGTAGCGCTGGACGTCGTTCGGCGGCACCACCGTCTTCAGCCGCACCTGGTCGCGGTCGATCAGCAGGTACTTGATCGCGCGCTGCTCGCCGACGCGGTACTCGGCCTTGTGCGCCTCGAAATACGCGGCCACGTCGGCATCGCTCAACGACACCTTGTCGCGGAAGCTGTCGGCGGTGAGCGCCACCACCTGCAGCTTCAGCTTCTCGTTGCGCTTGCGGTACTCGGCCTCGAGCTCGGCGTCGGACACCGCCATCCAGTCGGTGAGGGCGGTGCGCAGCCGCTCCACCACGATGCCGCGGCGGAAGCGATCCTCGAACTGCGCCTTCGTGAGCGGCGGCCGCTGCTGGCGCAGCAGCTGCTCGTAGCGCGCTTCGCCGATGAACTGGCCGTTCTCCTGCATGGCCGGGGATGGCGAAGATGCGCTGCGCGAGCTCGTCGTCGCTGACGCGAATGCCCTGGCGCTCGGCCTCGAGCACGGCCACCTGCTCGTCCACCATCTGCGTGAGCACCTGCTGATCGACGCCGAGCTGCCGCAGCAGCTGCGCGTTCATCGACCCGCCGAACTGCTGCTGGTACGCCTGCATCTGGGCGACATACCGCTGCTGGAACTCCCCGGCGAGGAGATCGTGCCCGTCGACGCTGGCCACGGTTTCGCGCGGCAGGGCGCCCACGGCGGTCTGCGTCTGCAGCCAGTCCACCGGGATCAGGTACAGGCTCAGGCCCACCACGACCACCGCCAAAAGCCATTTCAGGATGTTCTTCCGCCGGCGCATCCGGTCGAGCATCGTCATGTCAGGTCCCTCGTGCGCGCCGCGAGCGGCGCAGCCGCAGATCGTACGCCATCAACTGACGCGGCTGCAACCACTTACCCAGGCCGGCCTGCCGCCGTCGGCCGGCCGGGCCACGCCGCCGACCGTGGTATATTTAGTGAGTCTAGAAGGACTTAGCGGCAAATCGCCGCGATACCTTGCCCGCACGACCGCCGCAGCGCGCCGTGAAGTCTCTGGCCTCCAAAGGGCCCGCCCCGCGCGTGGTCCGGGGGACCGCACGGATGGATCCGTCCGCGCGGTGGAAGCCCCGGCTTCAAAACGCTCAGAACCCGGCTTTCGGGCCGTGAAGTGCTGCTCCAGGTGACCCGGGAGGCCAACGCCTCCACCGAGGCCACGCGCGTGGCCGAGTGGCTGGTGCGCCAGGCCAACAGCTGGCTGCCGGCCCCGTGCTGGGCGGTGGTGGCCCGCGACAACACCGACCGGCTCACCGTCATGGCCGACAACGGCCTCAATCCCAACCTCAGTCCGTCGCTCTGGGCGGCCGCCGAGTGGGTCATGAGCCACGGCGATGACCTGCTTTCGGGCGATTTGTCGAAGGATTTGCGCTCGAGCGCGCGCGGCCACGGCACCGTCATCGCCCTGCCGTTGCAGTGCCGCAACCAGGTGGCTGGCGTGCTGATCGGCCTCGATCCGCAGACGTCCTCGACGGCCCCGGCTCTGGGCGGCACGCTGCTGCTGGCGCTCAAGACGGTGCTCGAGATTCCGGCCATCGCCCTCGACAACGCCCTGGCGCTGCAGCGCGCCGAGGCCTTGTCGGTCACCGACGACCTGACGCTGCTGTCGAATTCCCGCTACCTCAACCAGGTGCTCCGCCAGGAAACCAAGCGGGCAATGCGCAGCAAGCGGCCGCTTTCGATGCTGTTCCTCGACCTGGACGGCTTCAAGTCGGTCAACGACAACCACGGCCATCTGGCGGGCAGCAAGGCGCTCGTCGAGGCCGGCGCGGTCATCCGCGACTGCGCCCGTGAAACCGACGTCGTCGCCCGGTTCGGCGGCGACGAGTTCGCCCTGATTCTTCCCGACACCGGTCCCGAAGGCGCCAGGGCGGTAGCCTGGCGCATCCGGGAGCGGGTGCGGGCTCATCCATTCCTCCGGTCGGACGGCCTTTCCGTCCGCCTCACCGCCTCGATCGGCATTGCCACCCTCCCGGACGCGGCGCAAACGGCCGAAGAATTGTTGAAAGCGGCCGACATGGCCATGTACAAGGTGAAAGCCGCCGGTAAAGACGGGATTCATGTGGCGCAGCAGGAGTAGTTAAGTGCCTCTCGGTTCACTGTTTTCGCTGTTTTCCAGCGACCTCGCCATCGATCTCGGCACCGCCAACACCTGCGTGTACGCGCGCGGGAAGGGCATTGTCGTCAACGAGCCGTCGATCGTCGCCATCAACAAGACCAACGGCCGCGTCGAAGCCGTGGGCCGCGAGGCGAAGGACATGCTCGGACGCACGCCGGGCAACATCGTCGCCATCAAGCCGATGAAGGACGGAGTCATCGCCGACTTCGAGGTCACCGAGAAGATGCTGACCTACTTCATCAAGAAGGCGCACAACCGCAACGTCTGGGTGCGCCCGCGCATCGTCATCGGCGTGCCGTCCGAGATCACGCAGGTCGAGAAGCGCGCGGTGAAGGACAGCGCGTACCGGGCCAAGGCCAGCGAGGTGCACCTGATCGAGGAAGCGATGGCCGCCGCCATCGGCGCCGGCATGCCGATCACGGAGCCCTCGGGCAACATGATCGTGGACATCGGCGGCGGCACCACCGACATCGCCGTCATCTCGCTCGCGGGCATCGTCTACAGCAAGGCGGTGCGCGTCGCGGGCAACGAGATGGACGAAGCGATCATCCAGTACATCAAGAAGGCGTACAACCTGCTGATCGGCGAGCGGACCGCCGAGCACGATCAAGATGGAGATCGGATCGGCCTTCCCGCTCGACGAGAAGATCACGATGGAGATCAAGGGCCGCCATCTCATCGAGGGCGTGCCCAAGACGATCACCGTGTCCGACGCGGAGATCCGCGAAGCGCTGGCCGAAACCGTCAACGTCATCGTCGACGCCGTGCGCGTCGCGCTCGAGCGCACGCCGCCGGAGCTGTCGGCCGACATCGTCGATCGCGGCATCGTGCTCACCGGCGGCGGCGCGCTGCTCAAGAACCTCGACAAGCGTCTGCGCGAGGAGACCGGGCTGCCGCTCGCGATGGCCGAGGACCCGCTGTCGTCGGTCGTGCTCGGCGCGGGCAAGATGCTCTCCGACTTCAACCTGCTGCGGAAGATTTCGATCGACTAGCTCCGTTCCAACATGGCGCTTCTCGATATCCGTCAGCGCGTCGGATGGCTGTTCATGACGGTCATCGTCGCGCACCTCATCCTGATCTCCGCGCAGGTCAGACTCGCGCCGCGGTGTGCCCCTGCTCGAAGAGGCGATTTTCGGCGCGGTGGCCGAGGTGCAGCGCGTGGCCACCGGCGGCATCGGCGAGGCGCGCGGGGCCTGGCACAACTACGTGAACCTGCGCCAGATCAGCCGTGAGAACGACGAGCTCAAGCAGCGCCTGTCGCAGCTCGAGGTGGCGCTGCAGCGCGAGCGCGCCCTGGCGGGGCAGACCCGGGTGCTGCAGGAAATGCTCGACCTCAAGAAGGAAACCCCGTTGCCGACCACGCCGGCGACCGTGATCGCCAGTGGCGCCAGCCCCGACTTCCGCACCATGACGCTCGACAAGGGCAGCTCGCAGGGGCTGGCCGCCGACATGGCCGTGATCGCGCCGTCCGGCATCGTCGGCCGGGTGATTCTGCCGACGCCGCGCGCAGCGAAGGTGCAGCTCATCATCGACCGGAACGCCGCCGCGGCCGGGCTCGTCGAGCGGACGCGGGCCCAGGGCGTGGTCGTCGGCACCGGCGGCGACCGGATGCGCTTCGAGTACGTGCCCGGGACGGCGGACCTGAAGACGGGCGACCGCGTGGTCACCTCAGGCATGGACGGCATCTACCCGAAGGGCTTTGTCATCGGTCAGATAGAATCGATCGAGCGGACCGCGGGCGAGTTCAGCGCCGTCCTCATCCGCCCCTCGGTGAACCTGTCGGCGCTCGAGGCGGTGCTCGTGGTGACGTCGGCGACCGAGGTGCCGAAGGCCGATCGGATCACGGCCGAGAAGGCCAAACCGGCGACGGCGAGGCCCGAGTGAGCGATGTGACCGCCGGGCCGGGGACGCGCGCGTGAGGGCCGCTGGCGCCCTCATAGCGATTGCGCTCGCCCTCGCGCTGCAGACGACGCTGGCCCGGTTCGTTGTGGGAGGGAGCACGCCCATCGATCTGGTGCTCGTCGCCGTCGTCTACGTCGCGTTGACGTCGGGGGCCGCGAGCGGCATGCTCGCCGGCAGCGTGGCCGGCCTGGTGCAGGACGCGCTGGCGAGCGACATCATCGGCATCGGCGGGCTGGCGAAGTCGATCGTGGGGTTCGTGGTCGGGGCGATCGGGCAGCAGTTCATCGTGACGTCCGCGATTCCCCGGCTGTTCGTGTTCATGGCCGCCACGGCGGTGCACGCCCTGCTGTTCCAGGGCCTCTACGCCGCGCTCGGGCTGCGGACGTTCTCGTCGCCATGGGCGGCGGTGGCGACGCAGGCCCTCGGCAACACCGTGGTGGGCATGGTGGCGTTTGCGACCGTCGAGTCGCTGCCGGGCGTGGTCGAACGCCGCCGCCTGTCGCGGCGACCGAAAGTATGAGGCGAGAGGCCACAGGCCAGAGACCGAAGGCTGGAGGCCAGCAGAGGCTAAGGCAGGCCATAGAAAAGAGAGACTAGAGGCTACAAGGATCACCTATGTCGGTAGCGGAAGATCGCCGGCGCCTCGCGGTTCGGCTCAACGTGCTCCAGTGGGGCGCCGTCGGCGTCTTCACGGCGCTGGCGATGAGCTTCTGGTTCCTCCAGGTCGTCCAGCACGCCAAGTACGAGGAGATGGCCGAGAACAACCACCAGCGGACGCTCGCACTGCGGGCGCCGCGCGGCGTGCTGTTCGACCGCAACGGCACCGTCCTGGTCGAGAACCGGCACTCGTTCACCATTTCGATCGTGCGGGAGCACTCGAAGGACCTGTCGCACACGGTGCGGCTGCTCTCGCAGGTGGCGCACCTCGACCCGCAGCAGGTCCAGCAGATCGTCGATCGGCACCGCTCCGAGCCGTCCTATCGCCCGATCGTGGTCGTCGAGGACGCGACGCTGGCGCAGGTGGCCGCCGTCACCGCGCGCCGCCTCGACACCGAGCTCCCGGACGTGGTCGTCGAGGAAGTGCCGGCGCGGCGTTATCCGGCGGAGGCGATGGCGGCGCACCTCTTCGGCTATGTCGGCCAGGCCAACGACGCGCAGGTCGAAGCCGGCGCGATGCAGGGCGCCATCGTCGGCCAGCAGGGCCTCGAGAAGGCCTACAACGACCTGCTGATGGGCACCGACGGCGCCAAGCGCGTGGTGGTCAACAGCGTCGGCCGCGAGATCCGCACGCTCGAGGAGATTCCGCCGGTCGAGGGCCGCCGGGTCCAGCTCACGATCGACGCCGACCTGCAGCGCGCGGCCGAAGACGGCTTCCGGCTCGCCGGGCTTCAACGGCGCCGCGCTCGATCATGGACCCGCGCAACGGCGAGGTGCTCACCTACGCCAGCCTGCCGTCCTACGACCCGAACGACTTCTCGGTCGGCATCGATCGCGCCACCTGGGCCTCGCTCAACACCGACAAGCTGAAGCCGCTGCAGAACCGCGTGCTGCAGGGCCGCTATTCGCCGGGATCCATCTTCAAGATCGTCGTCGCCACGGCCGCCCTCGAAGAGGGCGTGGTGACGCCGGATCACCGCATCACCTGCAACGGCGGCGCGAACTTCTTCGGGCGCTACTTCAAGTGCCACCTCAAAGGCGGGCACGGCAGCGTGGACATGCGCCACGCGCATCGAGAAGTCGTGCAACGTCTACTTCTACACGCTCGGCAACATGCTCGGCGTGGACAGGATCCACAAGTGGGCGGAGAAGCTCGGCATGGTGGGCAAGACCGGCATCGACCTGCCGAACGAGCAGGAGAGCCTGGTGCCCTCCACCGAGTGGAAGATGAAGCGCTACGGCGAGAAGTGGTACGCCGGCGAGACGATCTCGGTGTCGATCGGCCAGGGACAGGTGACGGTGACGCCGGCGTCGCTGGCGGTGATGATCTCCACCGTGGCCAACGGCGGGACGCGGGTCACGCCGCACGTGCTCAAGGCCATCGACGAGGGCCAGGGCTGGAAGCCGGTGCCGGCGCCGGCGGTAGCCGACGCGGTCGCGTTCAAGCCCGACACGCTGGCGGCGCTGCGTGAAGGGCTGTGGATGGTGGTCAACGCGTCGGGCACCGGCGGCCGCGCCCGCCTGCCCGGCTACGACGTGGCCGGCAAGACCGGCACCGCGCAGGTGATCTCGAACCAGGGCCGGCAGGCGGCGAAGGGGTCGGACCGCGACCTGCGCGACCACGGCTTCTTCGTGTTCTTCGCGCCGCGCGACAACCCGCAGATCGCCGGCGTGATCTTCGCCGAGCACGGCGAGCACGGCTACCTCGGCGCGCCGATCGCCAAGCACGTCATCGACACGTTCTTCGCCAAGAAGGAAGGCCGGCCGCTGCCGCGCCTGCCGCTGCCGGCCCCGCCGGCGGGCGACCGACGAAGATCCGGATTCGCCGCCGGCGCTGCCGGCCGTGGACGTCGCCGACGCGCGCGGCGCCGTGCCCGGCATCCTGAGCGCCGCCGGCCCCGTCCGCGAGACCGACTGATGTTCGAGCGCCGACTGCACTTCCACATCGACTGGGCGATGCTCATCGCGGTGGCGGCGCTGTGCCTGCTCGGCCTCGCCAAATCTACAGCGCCACCGGCGGGCCGACCAACGTCTACGTCACGCAGATCTACGGCATCGTGCTCGGCCTGGTGGCGCTCGCCATCTGCCTCACCATCGACTACCGCACGCTCGCCGACAAGTCGCATTTCGTCTACGGCGGCGTCATCCTGCTCCTCGTCTACGTCCTCTTCCTCGGCGTCGTGCGCGGCGGGTCGCGGCGCTGGATCGATTTCGGACCGCTCAACCTGCAGCCCTCGGAATTCGCCAAGGCGACGCTGGCGCTGGTGCTGGCCAAGTTCTTCGCCGACAGCCGGCGCGGCGGCGCTCTCACGGAGCGACCTGCTGATCGCAGGCGCCATCACCACGGTGCCGCTCGTGCTCATCGCACGGCAGCCCGACCTCGGCACGGCGGTGACGCTCGTGCCCGTGCTCTTCGCCACCGCGTTTCGTCGCGGGCATGCCGATGCGGATCTTCGGCATCCTCGCGCTTGCCGGCGTGCTCGATCGCGCCCGTGGCGTGGAAGTTCGCGCTCAAGGACTATCAGAAGGAACGCATCTCCACGTTCCTGGACCCGTCGCAGGACGCCAAGGGCGCCGGGTACCAGCAGATTCAGGCCCGCATCACCGTCGGATCGGGCGGGGTGTGGGGCAAGGGTTTCCAGAAGGGCACGCAGGGTCAGCTGCGGTTCCTTCCGGTCGCGCACAACGATTTCATCTTCTCGGTCCTGGCCGAAGAGCACGGCTTTGCCGGCGTGGTCGTCGCGCTCGGACTCTATCTCTTCGTCATCCTTCGCGCGCTCGAGGCGGCCGCTCTGGCCAAAGACCGCCTGGGCTCGTTCCTCGTCCTGGGCGTGCTGGCCAGCTTCACGTTCCAGGTCGTGTACAACATCACCATGTCGGCCGGCCTCGCGCCGGTCAAAGGGACTGACGCTTCCGCTCATGAGTTACGGCGGCTCCTCCATGATTGCCACGCTGGCGGGGTTCGGCCTGATCCTCAACGTGCGGATGCGTCGTTTCACGAATTGAGATCACCGGCGGGGCTGAGGCCCCGCCCTACACACTTTATGGGCCTCCCGCTGCTGCTCCTCGTCCTCCTCCTGTCCAGCCTGCTCGCGGCGCACGTCGTGCGTCCCGCCGCGCTGGCGGTGCCGGGGCACGCGGCGCGGCGGCGATCGACGGGCCCGCAACGGAGCATCGGGCATGACCAAGGAGATGATCATCTCCTCGAGCGCCCACGAAACACGGGTCGCGATCCTCGAGGAGGACCAGGTTGCCGAAGTATTCATCGAGCGCGAGCGATCGCGCGGGGTGGTGGGCAACCTCTACAAAGGCCGGGTCTCGAAAGTGCTGCCCGGCATGCAGTCGGCGTTCGTTGACCTCGGTCTCGAACGCGACGGATTCCTTTACGTCTCCGACGTCGTCGCCACCTTCGAGGAGTTCGACCGCCTCGAAACCGACGAGGACGAGGCCACCAGCGGCAACGGCAACAAGTCCGGCTGCGGTAGCCGCGGCCGGCGCCGGGCCAGGGCGGCCGCGGCGGCCACCGGCGCGATCGGGAAAAGGGCCCCGAGCCCAAGATCGAAGAGCTGGTCAAGGAAGGGCAGGAGATCATCGTGCAGGTGGCCAAGGAGCCGCTCGGCACGAAGGGCGCCCGCCTCACCTGCCACGCCACCATGCCGGGACGCTTCCTGGTGTTCATGCCGACCGTGGACCACGTCGGCGTGTCGCGCAAGATCGAATCGCGCGAGGAGCGCGGCCGGCTGCGCGGCATCGTCCGCGAGTTTCGCGAGCAGCACGGTTTTACCGGCGGCGTCATCATCCGCACCGCGGCCGGCGGGCGGGCCAAGGAAGACATCGTGTCGGACCTGAGCTACTTCCACAAGGTCTGGACCGAGATCCGCCAGAAGTCCGAGACGTCGCGGGCGCCGGCCGTGGTCTACCGGGAGGCGAGCCTCGTCGCCAAGCTCCTCCGCGACCTGCTCACCGAGGAGTTCTCGGCCATCCGCATCGACAACGAGCACGAATACCGCAAGATTCTCGAGCTCATCGAGCGGATCATGCCGTCGCTGGCGCCGAAGGTGCGGCTCTACGAGAAGCCGTTCCCGATCTTCGAGGAATACGGCGTGCAGGCCGAGATCGACAAGGCGCTGCGCAGCAAGGTGTGGCTCAAGTCGGGCGGCTCCATCGTCATCAACCCGACCGAGGCGCTGGTGGCCATCGACGTCAACACCGGCCGGTATGTCGGCAAGAAGACCGCCGGGCGGCTGGAGGACACCATCCTCAAGACCAACCTGGAGGCCGCCAAGGAAATCGTGCGCCAGGTGCGGCTGCGCGATCTCGGCGGCATCATCGTCCTCGACTTCATCGACATGGAGGACAAGAAGAACCGGCAGAAGGTGCTGATCGCGGTCGAACAGGAGCTGCGCAAGGACCGCGCGCCGTCGAAGGCGCTCCAGGTGTCGGACTTCGGTCTGGTGATCATCACCCGCAAGCGCGTGAAGCAGAGCCTCGAACGCACGCTCACCGAGCCCTGTCCGTACTGCGCCGGAAGCTCGGTGATCAAGTCGAGCACCACGATCTGCTACGAGATCCTCGCCGAGGTGAAGAAGATCGGCGCCGATCTGAACGGCCAGAGCCTGCTGCTGCGCGTCAACCCCGACATCGCCCGCGCGTTCACCGACGAGGAGCGCGCCGTCTTCAAGGACCTCAAGCAGTCGATCGGCAAGGACGTCACGCTGCGCCCGGATCCCCAGCTGCACCACGAGCAGTTCGACGTCATGGCGCTCGGCTAGGTCGCCGCAGGTCGCAGGTCAGGTGGGCAGGTAAGCCGGGTGAGGCAGGTAGGTCGTGGCCGGGTCTTAGACCCGCCTCTTCATCCTTCGTGGGGCCGGGCCTTCAGGCCCGGCCCGCCAGCAGTGAAAATCCTCGCGATTTCCGGGAGCCTGCGGGCGCGGTCGAGCAATACCGAGCTGCTGCGCGCGGCGGCGCTCGTCGCGCCGGCCGGGTGGACCTTCGATTTCTACGACGGGCTCGCCGCGGCTGCCGCACTTCAATCCCGATCTCGACGCCGAAGGCAGCACGCCGCCGGAGCCGGTGCGCGACCTGCGCGCGCGGATCGCCGCGGCCGACGCGCTCCTCATTTGCAGCCCCGAGTACGCGCACGGCGTGCCGGGCTCGCTGAAGAACGCGCTCGACTGGCTGGTGAGCGACGCCGAGATGATGGGCAAACCGGTCGGCCTGCTGAACGCGTCGGCGCGCTCGATCGTCGCGCACGCCGCACTCGCCGAGACGCTGCGCACGATGTCCACCGCGCTCGTGCCGGGCCAGCGTCATCGTGGTGCCGCTCGACGGCCGCCGCCTCGACGCCGCCGGCATCGCCGCCGATCCGGCGCTGGCGGCGCGCTGCGCGGAGCGCTCGACGCGCTCGTCAGGCTGTCGAGCCCTTGAGCGCGGTAAGCCCTGAGCCTTGAGCCTTTTCGATCCCCTCACCTTTCGCACCGGACTCGCCGCACGCAACCGCGTGGTGCTGGCACCGATGACCAACAAGCAGAGCCACGCCGACGGCTCGCTCGGCGACGACGAACTGCGCTGGCTCTCCTCGCGCGCCGAGGGCGGCTTCGGCCTGGTCATGACCTGCGCGGCGCACGTGGCGAAGGACGGCCAGGGCTGGCCGGGCGAGCTCGGCATCTTCGACGACGCGCTGCTGCCTGGCCTCACCACGCTGGCCGGCGCCGTTCGCCAGCGTGGCGCGGTGGCGATGGTGCAGATCTTCCACGGCGGCCTGCGCGCCGATCCATCCGTGAGCGGCGCGACGCCGTGGAGCGCGAGCGCGGCCGAGGGCGTCCGCGAGGCCACCGACGGACGACCTCCTGCGCGTGATCGGTCAGTTCGCCGCCGCCGCCGGGCGGGCGCAGGCGGCCGGATTCGACGGCGTCGAGATCCACGGCGCGCACGGCTATCTCCTCACGCAGTTCCTCAGCGCCGAGCAGAACCGCCGCACGGACCGCTGGGGCGGACCGCTCGCCCACCGCGCGCGTCTGCTGCGCGAGGCGCTGCGCGCGGTCCGGGCGCGCGTGGGCCCGTCGTTCACGGTCGGCGTCCGGCTCTCGCCCGAGAACTTCGGCAACGCCAAAGGCCTCGACCTCGACGAGAGCGTGCAGACGGCGCGCTGGCTCGCCGATGACGGCGCCGACTTCATCCATCTCTCGCTCTGGCGCGCGCTCGAGCCCACGGCCAAGCGCCCGGCCGAGCATCCGCTGCCGATCTTCCGCGCGGCCCTGCCGGCCGACGTGGCCATCCTTGCCGCCGGAGCCGTCTGGACCCGCGCCGAGGCCGAGGCCGTGATCGAGTTGGGCGCCGACGGCGTCGCGCTCGGCCGCTCCGCCATCGTCAACCGCGACTGGCCGCTGCGGGCGCAGCAGCAGGCGTGGGAACCGCGGCGTCCGCCGGTCACGCTGGCCGACCTGCGCGAGGAAGGCCTGAGCGAGCCGTTTGCCGCCTACATGCGCACGTGGAAGGGGTTCGTGCAGGAGGCGTGATGTTCGGGACTCAACACTTCTGGCTGTTCGTGGTCAGCGGCCTGCTGCTCAACCTCACGCCGGGCCAGGACACGCTGTACATCGTGACCCGCAGCGTCGCGCAGGGCCGCGCCGCCGGCCTGTGGTCGGTGCTCGGGATCTCGTCGGGGTCGATCGTCCACACGCTGGCCGCGGCGTTCGGCCTGTCGGCCATTCTCGCCACCTCGGCGCGCGCGTTCGTCGCCGTGAAGCTCGCGGGTGCGGCCTATCTCGTCTATCTCGGCGTGCGGATGCTGCTCGAGCGGACGCGCGCGGAGAACGGCCCGGCGTCGGTGCCGCCCGCCGAGCGGGCGTGGGACGTCTACCGCGCGGGCCTGCTGACCAACCTGCTCAACCCGAAAGTGGCGCTGTTCTTCCTCGCGTTCCTGCCGCAGTTCGTCGCGCCCGACGCCGCCGGGCGCGTCGCCCCGTTCCTGTTCCTCGGTGCCGTGTTCGTCGT
Organism: uncultured Acidobacteriota bacterium; assembly: GCA_963731785.1. Lineage (GTDB taxonomy): Bacteria > Acidobacteriota > Vicinamibacteria > Vicinamibacterales > UBA2999 > DASYRM01. The sequence goes on along the minus strand of CAVSWX010000012.1, from coordinate 103,966 downwards.
CAACGGCACGCTGTGGTGCCTGGTCCTCGTGCTCTGCGCGTCGGCGCTGAGCGCGCGGCTGCGTGGCAACCCGGCGGGGACGCGGCGGCTGCGTCGCGCGACCGGCGCGATCTTCGTCGGCCTCGGCGCGCGGCTCGCGTTGTCGAAGTAGGGGCCGCCTTCAGGCGGCCAGTGGGCCGGCTGAAGCCGGCCCCCACGAACATTTTGGCAAGGATCAGTACGGCCGTTCTGACAACGCGGCCGCGTCGGCGGCGCAGGCGTCGGCCGACGGCTTCAGCCTTGCCGCGCAGCCGCGAGACCTCCTCGCGTGCCAGGTCCAGGTCGGCCCGGAAGGCCGGCACGCCGTGCAGCGCCGCGAGCACGCCTTCGGCGGTGAGGCGTCCGGCTTCCACCGCCGTCACGTGGTGCACGCCGCACACGACGCGGCTCTCGCCGAACATGCGCGCGCGCTCCAGAATCTCGGTGGCGCGATCGGGTGCCACCTGCGGCCAGCAGGCGCCCCGCCATCCAGCCGGCGGTGGCGTGGCCGGACGGGTAGTCGGGGCTGCTTCGCGTCAGCCGTTCGACCTCTTCGGCCGACAGGCACACTGCGCCCGCTTCGCGCTCGTAGGGCCGCTTGCGCCGCCACGTGTTCTTGCCCACGACCGACGATCCGCCGGCATCGAAATTCGATTGCGAGAGCAGCCGCACGAGCGCTGGGGCCTCGGCTGGCGCGATCACGCTGTCGAGCGCGCAGCTGAAGGCCTGCAGGAGCGCCGGGGTGCCGAGCGCGTTGTCGCGCAGCGCCATCGCCCAGCGCGGCGTGCCCTGGAGGCGGCGAGTGTTGCGGAACACGGTCAGGTCCGCGGCGTCCCGGCTGTCGCCCTCGACCGGAGGCGGCGCGAGCACGCGACGCACGTCGGGCGCGGTGCCCGGAGCGAGGTAGCCCACCCGACGCGGTGCCGTGGCGGCGCCAGGAGGCGGGGCCACCGGCGGCTGCGCCGGGCCGGGCGCCGCCGCCGGCGGGGCCTGCGGCCCCTGCGCGGCGGCAGCCGCGGCCGAAAGCATGAGGAGCGTCAGGATGGGTGCGGTTCGCCAGGTGGTCACGGCGCAGATCCTACCGCGGGCGCCCCTATCTAGAAATAGCGCTTGTAGCCGAATGTGAGCGTGCCGCCGGTGGCATCCGGCAGCGAAGGCGGGTGGCTGACGATATCCCAGCGCCATTCCGTCTTGATGGCCGACTCGTCGTTCATGATGAATTCGACGCCACCGCCAAGGTTGAGGCCGCCGCGCGCTTCTCCGTCGGGATCGTCAACCTCGTCGAGGTGCAGGCGCACGAAGTGTACGCCCGCCCCGAAAGTGGCAAACGGACGCCACGGTCCCTTCTCCCAGTTGTAGACGCCGGCGAAGAGCAGCCTCCATTGCCGGAAATGATCCTCGGTGCGCCCGGCGAGGCCGGGATTGGCGAAGGCGAGCATAGTTCGTACGCTGACGCGCGGCGTGACGTAGTACTCGCCGAACCCATCAATCGTCAGTGTATTTTCGAACTCGTCGTCCGGAAACAGAACACCGACATCGAAGCCGTAGCCGATCACGCCCTTGTCGGGCGTGCGGAGGCGCGTCTGTGCGTCGATCTCGCTGGCCATGCCAAGCAGGATGAGCAGGGCGCCCGCGGCCTGAACCGCACGGCGCGCACGAAGGAGCCGATCTGAACGGAGGCTGTGCATGTGGCTCAGGATAGCAACACAAGTGCCACACGGCGAGCGAAGCTGCGCGTCTGATCCTCCACGCTCCGCCTTGCTCGCGGCAGTGTCCCATTGCCCCGCTGCGTGGAACGGCCCGCGTGACGCGCGTCAGCGTCGCGCGATCGCGATGTCGCCGCTGAACGTTCGCAGCGTGACGAGCGGTCCACCGTCGCCGGACAGGCCGCGCAGCAGATGCGCGCCGCGGCCGCCTCGTCCGGCGCGACCGACGCGGCCGGGTCCCGGCCGCGGTCTCGCGGCGATCGCCCGCCGTGATCGGAAATTCGGATCGCACGGTGCCGTTCACCGTGGCGGCTTCCAGTTCGAAGTCGTCGTCCGAGAGCGACAGCCGCACGTCGCCCGACTGCGATTGGAGCGAGTAGCGGCCAGTGCGCGCGAGCCGGCCGGCGAGCTCGATTCTCCCGGTGAGCGACTGGGCCGACAGGCGCTCCGCGTCGCTGTCCGAGACGATGAGGTCGCCGCCGATGGTGCGTAGATCCGCGGACCGGGTCCGCAGCTGGCGGATCGTCACCGGTCCGCCGAGCGTGGACACGGTGATGTCGCTGCTGTCGGCGTTCTCCAGCTGCACGGCGCCCGAGAGCGTCCGCAGCGATCGCACCTGGCCGACGGACGTCGCCGTGATGCCGCCCGACACGGCCTCGGCGCGCAGTTCGCCCCTCACACCCGTCACGGTCACGTCACCAGAGCCGCTGCGCACCGACACGCTGGCTCCCGACGGCACCGTGATCGTGAAGTCCACCTCGGCGTCGAGCCGGTTGCGGCGCGGGAACGCGGCGCGGACATCCACCGCATCGGCGCGTTCCGTCACGTCGATCTGCACCTCGCTCAGGGCGGCCTTGGCCGCGGCGTCGGTCGACTCCCACACGCGTTTGGTGGCTTCGATGCGGACGTCGTCGCCGCCGCCGCTCGTGATCGTCACGCTGCCCGAGGCGTTGACCAGGTCCAGGGTGCCCTGACGCCCGATCTTGCCGACCCAGGTGAAGAACTCCGACGCCATCGGCCCGCGACGCGCGGCCTGGCGGCGGCGCCGCAATTCCTCCTGCCGCTGGCGCAGCGCCTCGCGCCGCCGGAGGATCTCGTCGCGGCGTGCGCGAACGCTGTCGGCCTTGGCCTGGGCCGCCGCGCTCACGGCTGCCGGGTCGGACGGCTGCTGCGCGCCCGCCGCCGGGGCGATGCCCGCGGTCAGGGCCGCAATCGTCAGCGCCGCCGCGGCTCGTGCGATGGTCATGGGTTGAAGTCCTCCGCGCCGCCGTCGTCTCCGAGCAGCGCCACCGTGTCCTGCAGCAGGGCGACCTTGCTGCCCAGCGCCTCCAGCAGACTGTCCTGCGACCACGGGTCGCCGGGCTCGCGCGCCAGCGCCTCGCGGGCTTCGCCTATCGCCGAGTCGATGTCGTCGATCGAGGCGCGCAACGCCGCGTTCGTCGCCGCGTCGAGCCCGCGCGGCGCGTCGGCGGCTGCCTCTTCCAGCGACGCGATGGCGTCGGAGTACTCGGCCTCCGCCAGGGCGAATTCGGTGACGGCACGTCCCGCGCCTCCCCACTGGCGGCACAGGCGCCTCGCCCAGCCGCGCCCCGACCCAGATCAGCGCCGACGCCATCAGCACCAGCACGGCGGCGGCCGCCGCCGGCTGGAACAGGCCGCCCCAACTGCCGGCCCACGCCGCCAGGCGATCGAGCGGCGAGGCCGCGGCGCGCACCTCACGCTCGCCGCTGACGCGGGCCCGCACCGCGGCCCAGACCGCGGGCGGGGGCTCGATCGGTTCGAGCGTCTGCGCCGCGGCGCGAATGGCGCGCACGTCCACCACCAGCGCGCGGCACGACGGGCACCCCGCGAGGTGGGTGTCGATGGCGGCCGCGCTCCAGGGGGCGCGCCCGTCGAGCACGTCGTCGAGCGCATCCGCGAGATGCGCGCACGTCAGAGTCGTCTGGTCAGCCATCACACTGTCTCGAGCGCGCCACGGGGCACGGCCCCCATACCGCGCAGCAGCACGCGCAGCTTCATCCGCGCCTTGTGCACCTGCGATTTCGACGTGCCCTCCGAGATCCCGAGCGCGACGCCCACCTCGCGGTGGTCGAGCCCCTCGACGTCGTGCAGCACGAAGGCGGCGCGGCAGCCGTCGGGCAACTGGGCGATCGCGCGCTCCAGATCGATGCGCGCGATGGCCTGCGGCAGCGCCGGTGCGGCCGCGGCCGGTTCGGCCGCGCCTTCGTCGTCGAGCGAGTCGGTCGCCCGCGCCACCCGTGACTGCTTGCTCCGCAGATGGTCGAGGCACTGGTTCACGGCCAGCCGGTAGAGCCAGGTACCCAGGCTCGATTCGCCCCTGAAGCTGGCCAGTTTCCGGTGCGCGTGGACGAAGACGTCCTGCAGCAGGTCTTCGGCGTCCTGGGCCGATCCGGTCATGCGGGTCAACAGCCCGAAGAGCCGCCCCGCATGGGCGCGGTACAGAGCCTCGAAGGCCGCCGCGTCGCCGTCGCGGCACCGGCGCGCCAGCTCGAGGTCGTCGGCTCTCACATCACCCGCCCGGAGGGCGGGCAATCGAACGCTGCCCAAGCGGGGCGGAGCTTCATGTTCGTCGATGCCAGCGGAGCCTCGCTGGGGGTTAGACGGGCGGGCGGCGCGGTCTGGTTGCCGGCGCGCGGCGCCCTGCGTGCGTTGTCGCAGGCCAGCGCACGGTGGCAAAGCCCCGGACGCTCGTCCGGGTCACTTCGAGCCCCTCCGCTCGCAGGAGCTGTCGCTTACGCTCGAGGTAGCCGCCGAAACCTCCGAGGCCCCCGGCCGAGGCGATGACCCGGTGGCAGGGAACCGAAGGGTCGTTGCACTGCCGCATGACGTTGCCGACGGCGCGGGCGGCCCCCGGCGCCTTGGCGAGTGTGGCGATGTCGCCGTAGGTGGCGACGCGTCCCCGGGGAATGGAGCGGACCGCCGCCAGTACCCGGGCGCGGAAGCCCGTGGCCGTCCGCCCGGCCGCCGGACGGGGAGCACGCGCCATCAGCGCCCGATCACCACCTTGACCCTGAACACCGCGCCGCCGAGGTCGTCCTCGCCAAAGGCGACTGCCGCGCCGGTGGGCTCGGTAAACGCGTCGGGCACGCTCATCCAGCCGGCCTCGCCGGCGATGCCGAGCCACCGCCCCACACGCCATTCGGCGCCGCCGAGCAGTTGGAATCCCGCTTTCGTGAACTCGACGTCCTCGCCCGCGTCAGCGAACTCCGATGTCTCCGTGTACTTGTGCCATGAGAGCCCGGCACCGAGATAGGGAATGACGGTGCTCCGCGGACTGGCGAAACGCCAGCCGGCCGACACCTCGATCGGCACGACCGAGACGGTGGTGTCGATGCCGAGCGGGAAGGCTTCATCCTCGAAGACCACCACGCGTTCGCCGTCGCTCTGAAAGCGTGAAACGCCGATCGACACGAAGAGGTTGCGGCCGAACAGCACCTCGCCGCCGGCGCCGAAGATGAGACCGCTGCTCGATCCGAGCACCGCCTCGAAGCTCTTGGACGCGGTGAACGTCCGTCGCGCCGACTTCGAAGAAGCCGCGCACCCGCACGGCGGGCTCCGGTGCCGCCGGCGCCGGGCGCGCCTGTGCCCGTGCCTCGAGCGGGGCCATGGCCATCGCTGCGGCGCACGCCAGCCCGGCCAGCCATCCCGCCCGGCAATGGCCCGGCGCGCTCACTTGGCCAGCCCCATGCCGCGCAGCGCGGCCCGCGGGTTGATGAGCCCGTATCCGTACTCGTCGTCGCGGCCGGCCGCCCCGAGGTCCGTGGCCGTCTGCTTCATGATGGCTTCGATGGCCCCGGGGCTGGTGACGCCCTGATCGGCCAGCAGCGCCGCGAGGCCGGACACATGCGGCGTCGACATCGAGGTGCCTTCGAAGTAGTAGTGGGCGAAGGCGTCGAAGCGCGGCGCCCGATAGCGGGCGACCGAGCCGGTGTAGGTCTCCACGAGCTCGAGGTCGAGCGTCTGCTGCAGGATCCCGCCGGCCGCGCCGCCGCGCGTGAAGTCGCCTCCCGGCGCCACCAGCTCGATGTAGCTCGCGGCCAGCGAGTAGCTCGCTCGCAGACGATCGCGTCCGGTCGCGCCCACGGCCACCATGCCGTCGATCCGCGGCGCGAACTCGGCTAGCCGCTGCGTCCCGCCGTCGAACTCGTTGCCGCCGGCCACCACGACGAAGGACCCGTGGGAGACGGCATAGGCAACCGCCGACTCCACCGACCGGCGCCGGAGGGCCGTGCGTCCCAGGCTCATGTTGATGACGTCGGCGCCGTTGTCTGCCGCGTAGCGGATGCCTCGGGCCACGGTGTCGTCGGTGCCGACGAAGGGGCTGTTGAAGATGAAGTCCCACTCGCTGTCGAGGACCTTGACCGGCATCAGGCGCACGTTGAAGGCCATGCCCGCGCCGCCGACCCCGTTGTTGGTGAGCTGGCCGATGGTGCCCGCCACGTGGGTGCCGTGGCCCGCCATGTCGAAGGGCAGCTGGTCGTCCCAGATGAAATCGCGGGGCGACACGAAGCGATCGGCGCCGAGGTCCGGGGCCGGCGCGAACGGAATGTCCACCGGCCCGAGCGCGGGGAACGTGACGCCGTCGGCACGCTGCCAGGCGATGCCGGTGAAGCGCAGGACGGCGCTGCGGAAGGCCACGCCGGTGTCGAGGATGGCGACGACGACGTTGGACGAGCCGCCATTGTTGATGTCCCACGCCCGGTCCATGCCGAGCTGCGGATAGTTCCACTGGAGGGTGTAGAGCGGATCGTTCGGCGCGGACATCGCGCCGCACCCGGTATCGGGGCTGCGCGTACTCGACGTCGGGCTGCACGCGCAGCCGCTGAGCCGCGGCTTCGGGGTCACCGCCCGCGAGCGTCACGATCTCGAAGTCGGCGTACGACAGCGTGGGCCCCGCGGTGCCGTCCACCTGCGCCAGCATCGCCCGCTGCAGCGCGTTCGAGGTGCCGGGCCTGAAGCGCACGATCAGGCTGTCGGCGCAGATACTCGCTGCTGCCGGCGGCCTCGACCCACCGCCGGGCCGCCAGACGTGCCGGACGCGGCGGGTCGTTCGCGCGCAGACCGCGGTCGATCGCCGGTCCCGTCAGATCCGAGATGATCTGCCTGCCGGGGCCGCGGTCGGACTGCTGCGCCGTGAGGGTGGAGAGCCAGCCGACGACGGCGGCGAGCAGAAGCGCAAGGGGAGCGACAGGGCCGCTCATGCGGGCGAATGGACGCATCGTTCCTCGGTTCGGACAGACAGAGCGGCAGGCCAATTGTAGCCTGCGTTTGGAGACGCGCGCGGCGAGCGCACTCTACGTACGTGACGCTACGGCTAGAGGTACGACAGCGGCTCGAGGCCGTAGTCGGCGGCGTCCACCGGCGCCTGCACCGACTGGGGCTGGCCTTCGCGCGCGTCCCACAGGCTCACGTCGTAGGGATGCTCCAGTTTCTGGCCGCCAGGCCGCGTGAGCACCTTGACGCGCGGCCGGTACGGATCGGGCGCGTACGCCTTGAGGACCACGGCAATCTCGCCGGTGTCGAGCCGCACAAGGTTGCCGGCGGGATAGATCCCGACCAGCTGGACGAACCGCTTCACCAGATGCTGGTCGAACTGCTTGCCGTCGTTGCGCTGCAGCACCGCCAGGATGCGATCGGTCGGGTGCGCCTGCTGGTAGACGCGCTGCGAGCGCATCGCGTCGTAGACGTCGGCAATGCCGCACAACGTCGTGGCCAGATTGAGTTGGGGACGCACGGCGCCGATCGGATAGCCGGTGCCGTCGCTCCGGAGATGATGCTCGAAGGCGACGATGGGGCCGAGCGGCGGGAATCTCCGGCGTGTTCTTGAGGATCTCGGCGCCGTCCACGGTGTGCCGCTTCAGGATGTCGAACTCGGCGTCGGTGAGCTTGCCCGGCTTGTTGAGCACCTCGTTGGGCGTCTTCACCTTGCCGATGTCGTGCATCAGCGCGGCCAGACCGAACTCGCGCAGCAGCGGTCCGTCGATCCCGAGACCGCGCGCCTGTCCCATCGTGAGGATCGACACGTTCACCATGTGGGTGAAGGTGTAGTTGTCGTAGTTCTTGAGCGCGGTCAGCGCCAGCAGCGCCGTCCGGTTCTGCGCCACGGCCTGGGCGAGCGAGTCGACGAGGTTGCGCGCCGCATCCGCATCCGGCTTGCCTTCGATCGCGGCGCTCTCCCAGAGCACGCTGGCCACGTGCGACGCGTCGGCGTAGAGTTGCTGGAACGTCGCCATGTCGCCGACGTTCTCGATGCGCTCCTCCACCTCGATCCGTCCGACGCGGACGTGCGGCAGCTCGCGATCGAGCGCGTCCTTGCCGGTTTCTCCGCTCGCGACGCTGGCGATCAGGCGCTCGATCTCGTCGATCTCGACGCCGCGCTGGATGGCGATGCGCTCGATCCCCGACTGCTTCAGCCGGCGCATCAGCTCGCCGAGGGTTTCGGCGGCGCGCGGAATCGGATAGTCGCCGACGACCAGGTCGTCGCCGACGATGCCGATCGTGATCGACGGCAGGTTGGCGAGCGTGACCGTCAGCGTTTCGGCAGCGCGCCGACGCTGCGCGCGACCAGCGGGTGCCCGGCGGCGTAGAGCTGCGCCGCCGCGCAGCGCGGCGGCGAGACGGCGGACGATTTCCTCGGCGAGGGCTGCGCGATCGGTGCCGGTCATCGGCCGCTCCTCGCCGCCGAGCGCGAGCCGGGCGGCGTTGCGGACGCCGCGGCTGCCGGCGCGCGTCGCCTCTTCGAGCGCGGCCAGGGTTTCGGGTGAGCCGATGCGCTTGAGCGCCGCGGCCGCGGCCTTGCGCAGGAGCGCGGTGCGGCGCGGGGCCCACCACTCGCCGCGCTCGAGCGCCGCGCGCAGGGCCGTCGTCGAGTCGGTGTGGGCGCCGAGCCCGGCCAGCGCGTCGATGATGGCTTCGTGCAGCCCCACCAGCGCGCCGCGCGGCGCCGTCGTCGCGAGCACCGCGGCCAGCGACGGCACGGCGCGGCTGTCGCGCAGGCCGATCACCTCGCGCACGATCAGCTCGCGGCCGGCCCCGCCCGCTTCGCAGCCGCGATCGATCACCGCGAACGCCTCGGGCGTGCCGATCTGGACGATGGCGCGCACGGCGTCGCGCTGCACCTGCGGGTCGGCGTCGTTGAGCAGCAGCGACAGCTCGCGCAGCGCGTCGTTGCCGCCGAAGATGCGCAGCAGGTCCACGGCGGTGCGGCGCACGGCCGGCTTGGTCGAGTTCTTGAGCGGTTCGACGGCGCGCCGCCCCTCGGCGCCGAACGAGATCAGCAGCTCGCGGATGCGGCGGATGGTGTGGGTATGGTCCTCGGTGGAGAGCGCCTCGGCGAACGGCAGCACCAGCCGCGGCCCAATCGCCTGGCACATCCGGGTCAGCGACTGCGCCTCGGCGTCGCTGGCCTTGCGGAACTGGGTGATGACGTGGCGCACCAGCGACCCGTGGGCGAGCGTGTCGAGCGCCGCGTTTGCTTCGTCGTAGAGCGGGCCGGGCGGACCGCCCGCTGTGCCGGCAAGGGCCTCGACCAGCCGCTGCGCTCCGGCCATGTCGCCCAGCAGCGACCGCCGCTCGATTTCCCGCACGGTGAGATCCGCCACGCCGCTCCAGTTGTCCGGGTCGGTCTCGATCGTCATCAGGTCGAGCGTCAGCTGCAGGTCGAGGTCGCTGACCGCCGGCGGTGTTCACCGAGGCGAGCCACGCGGCAATGCGCTCCGGCGGGTCGTCCGACAGGCGCTCCACCTCGGTCGCCTGCGCGCGCGCGGCCGTCAGCTCGCGGGCGTAGTCGGAGGACACGAAGCCCTTGTCCGAGTAGTTGAGCATCATCACCGCGCTCTGCCACACCTCGGGGAAGCGCGGGTCCGACCCGAACTCGGTATCTTCGGCCTCGGCGCGGGCCTGATCGAGCAGCGGTCCCTTGCGGCCGGCATCCGGCACGAGGGCTTCGAACACCTGGGCCAGCCGCTCGGACGCGCCGCGCTCGGTCGCCACCGACTGGGCGACGATGGAGGCGATGGTCCCGTCGTCGATGCGGTCGATCACGCCGCTTGGCGATGGCCGCGTCCTCCGGTTTGGCCGCCTGCCGGTTCGTGAGCAGCCCGATCAGCATGTCGGGCGACAGGTGGGGCGTGGCGCGCGCCACGGTGGCGAGCGCGTCGTTCACGGCGCCGGGGTTTCGCGCCTCGACGGCGCGGATCGTGGCGCGCAGCAGGTGCATCAGCGCCGCGATGCGCGCGCTGACGCTCGAGCCTTCGGTTTCGGCGCGCTCGTTCAGCCGGTCGAGCAGCTCGCCGAACCTGTCCGAGGAGCCGACGGCCTCGAGCAGCGAGTCGATGACGGCGTCGTCGAGCTCCACCGCTTCGCCCTTGAGGCAGAAGGCGAGCACGCGGTCCCAGTCCGCGCCGTCCGACCCGCGGCGCTCGCGCAGCACTTCCGCATAGTCGATTTCCTGGATCTCGAACTGCCCGCGGCCGGTGGCCACCCACGCCTTGTGGATGCCGCCGTCGGCCAGCAGTTCCTCGACCGGCCGCGCCAGCAGGAGCAGCAGCGCGCGCCAGTCGTCGGCGCTGGCGCCCGGCTGGACGCGCAGCGTCCCGATCAGGCGCCCGTGGAGCAGCTCCGCGAGCTCGACGATGGCCGCATCCGGGCGCACCGGGGCGCGGTCGTCGATCACGAGGGTGGTGGGGTGGACGACGAGCACTGTCTCGCTCGGGCCCGAGAGCCGTCCGGACCGACGACGCCAGCCGGGTGAGCGAGATGCCAATGGCGGGATGGGCGCCCGGGTACAAGCGACACCGCCCGCGCGGCCGCTTTGCAGGCGCGTGCAAATTCGGCCAGTGCCGCGCTCTGGTCGCCCGGCATCGGCTGCCGTTGTGCCGGCTGAGGAGGGGTAGCTTGAGCCGTTGTCACGTCTGGAGCCGGCCACCCGCGCAGTCGGGTGGTCTATCCACGAGTCGTACAAAGTTATCGAATCGAAGCCCTGGGGCTTTACGGCAGAGGCAGCATATTTCGCCCTGTATACTGGGTCCGCCTTCGCCCCTCGGGGTTCGGCGGGACAGGCCGCCCCGCCCCACGGGCCTGCGGCGCCACGAGCCCACACCCAATGCAATTCGTCGATGTCATCGCGCGCAAGCGCGACGGGCAGGCCCTCCCGCGCGAGGCGATCGACCAGTTCGTGGACGGCGTCGTCCGCGGGACTATCCCCGACTATCAGGCGTCCGCCCTGCTGATGGCGATCGTCCTGCGCGGGATGACCGACGACGAGACCGCCTGGCTGACCGACGCGATGGTGCGGTCCGGCGACCGGATCGACCTGTCGGACCTGCCGGGCGTCAAAGTGGGCAAGCACAGCACCGGCGGCGTGGGCGACAAGGTGTCGATCGTCCTGGCGCCGGTGGCCGCCGCGTGCGGCGTGATCGTGCCCGAAGATGTCGGGCCGCGGCCTCGGGCACACCGGGGGCACGCTCGACAAGCTCGAGTCGATTCCCGGCTACCGCGTCGACCTCACCATCGACGAGTTCAAGCAGACCCTGCGCGAGGTCGGCACCAGCATCATCGGCCAGACCGCGTCGCTCGTCCCCGCCGACAAGATCCTCTACGCGCTGCGCGACGTCACGGCGACGGTGGAGAGCATCCCGCTCATCTCGGCGTCGATCATGAGCAAGAAGCTCGCGGAGGGCAGCAACGCCCTCGTGCTCGACGTCAAGAGCGGCGACGGCGCGTTCATGAAGGACCGCGGCCAGGCCGAGGCGCTGGCGCGAGTCGATGGTCGCCATCGGCACGCGGGCGGGCGTCCGCACCGAGGCGTTTCTCACCGACATGGATGCGCCGCTCGGCCGGACGGTCGGCAACGCGATCGAGATCGCCGAGTGCCTCGAGACGCTCAAGGGTCAGGGCCCTGACGACCTCACCGCGGTCGTGACCCGCCTGGCGGCCCGGATGACGGTGCTGGCCGGCGTGGAGCGTACGCCCGAAGCCGCCAGCACGCGGGTCGCCGCGGCCCTCGACGTCGGGCCGCGCGCTCGACGTGTTCCGCCGCATGGTCGAGCGGCAGGGCGGCAACCCCGGAGTCGTGGACGACTACGCCCTCATGCCGGTGGCGCCCGACCGCGAGACGCTGACGGCGTGGAGGGGCGGCGTCATCACGCGCGTGCTCGCCGGATCGGTCGGCCGCGCCACGCACCAGCTCGGCGCCGGCCGTACGGTGGTGGGCGAGCCGGTGGACCACGCCGTCGGGCTCCGCATGCTCGTCGCGCGCGGGGAGCGGGTGGAGCCGGGCCAGCCGCTCGTCGAACTGCATCACCGGGCCGGCCGGGGCCTGGACGCGGCGCGCGCGCTGCTTCGCGAGGCCATTCACATCGACGACGCGGGCGGGGCCGCCGCCCCCGGCGACCGCATTCTGGGCGAGGTGCGATGACCGAGACACACACGCAGGTACGGCCGGCGCAAGCCTGGTCCGGCCGCGACTCGCATGGTGGTCACCGCCCTCGCGGCGGTCGCCGCGGTCGCCATCGGGCTCGGGGCGATCGGCCTGACCCGGGTGCAGCCCGTCGCCGGACTCGCCGTGATCCTGACGCTCGCCTATCTGCTCTCCAACGCCCGCCGCGCGATCGACTACCGGACCGTCGGCTGGGGCCTCGGCACTGCAGTTCGTCTTCGCGCTCATCGTGCTCAAGACCGAGATCGGCCGGGCGGTCTTCCAGACCGCCGGCCGCCTCATCACCAAGCTGCTCGACTTCACCTACGTCGGGTCGTCGTTCGTCTTCGGCCCGCTCGGCAATCCCGAGGTGTGGCCGCGGGTGATGACCGGCGTGCTCGGCCAGGAAGGGCAGCAGTACGCCAGCATCTTCGCGTTTCAGGTACTGCCGACGATCATCTTCATCGCGGCGCTGTTCGCGATGCTCTACTACTTCGGCGTGATGCAGTTCGTCGTGCGGCTGTTCGCGGTGGTCATGCGGCGCTTCATGCGCGCCAGCGGCGCCGAGTCGCTGAACGTGGCGGCCAGCATCTTCATGGGCCAGACCGAGGCGCCGCTCACCATCCGCCCGTTCCTGCCGCGGATGACCGAATCGGAGCTGATGACGGTGATGACCGCCGGCATGGCCCACATCTCCGGCGGGGTCATGGCCGCCTACATCCTGTTCGGCGTCGAGGCGCAGCACCTGCTCACGGCCGTCATCATGACCGCGCCCGGCACGCTGATGATGGCCAAGCTGTTCGTCCCCGAGACCGGCGAGCCGGAGACGATGGGGACGGTGAAGCTCGAGGTGGAGCGGACCGACGTCAACGTCATCGACGCCGTCGGGCGCGGCACCGGCGAGGGGCTGCACCTGGCGCTCAACGTCGGCGCGATGCTGATCTCGTTCCTGGCGCTGGTCGCGCTGATCAACGCGATCCTCGGGCTGGCCGGCGTGAGCCTGCAGCAGATCCTCGGCTACGGCTTCGCGCCGATCGCGTGGAGCCTGGGCGTGCCGTGGCAGGACGCGCCGACGATCGGCAACCTGCTCGGCACGCGCATGGTGCTCAACGAGTTCGTCGCCTACTCGCAGCTCGGGCCGCTCAAGGACACGCTCGATCCGAAGTCGTTCACGATTGCGACCTTCGCCCTCTGCGGGTTCGCCAACTTCAGCTCGATCGGCATCCAGATCGGCGGCATCGGCGCGCTCGCGCCCGAGCGGCGGCACGACCTGGCGCGCCTCGGGCTGCGGGCGATGCTCGCCGGCACCTTCGCCAACTTCCTCACCGCGACCATCGCGGGCATGCTGCTGTGAGCGCCGGCGAGTTCGACCGCGTCGACGAGGCCGCGGCGGCCGTGCGCGCCCGCTGTGGCGCCGCGCCCGACGTGGCCGTGGTGCTCGGCTCGGGTCTGGGGGACTTTGCCGACAGCCTGGCCGACTCCGTGACGGTGCCGTACGAGGCGCTCCCGCACTGGCCGCAGTCGCGCGTCGTCGGGCACGCCGGCCGCCTCGTCGTGGGCAGCCTCGCGGGCAAACGCGTCGCGGCGCTCGCGGGCCGGGTGCACGTGTACGAAGGGCACCCGATGGCGACCGTCGTGTTCGCCGTGCGGGTGATGGCGCGGCTGGGCGTCAAGCGCCTGATCCTCACCAACGCCGCCGGCGGCATCAACACGGCGTTCGGCCAGGGCGCGCTGATGGTCATCGACGACCACATCAACCTGATGGGCGGCAACCCGCTGATCGGGCCGAACGACGACCGGGTCGGCCCGCGCTTTCCCGACATGTCGGAGGTGTATTCGCGGCGGCTGCGGGCGCTCGCCGACGAGGCGGCGCGCGCCGCGGGGGTGCCGTTCAGCATGGCGTCTACGTCGCCGTCCACGGCCCGAGCTACGAGACCCCGGCCGAGATCCGCGCCTTCCGCACGCTCGGCGCCGACGCCGTCGGCATGTCCACGGCGCCCGAGGCGATCGCGGCCCGGCACCTGGGCGTGGAAGTGCTGGGCATCTCGTGCATCACCAACATGGCCGCCGGCGTGCTCGACCAGCCGCTCGTCCACGACGAGGTGATGGAGACGGCGCGCCGCGTCCGCGGCTCGTTCATCGCGCTGCTGGAGGGCGTCATTGGCCGCCTCTGAGGCTCAAGACGTCTGACGTCCGCGTCTGCGTCGCAGGCGCGGCGCGGCGCGCGCGGAAGCACGCCCAGCGCCGCGTTCTCGAACTTCAAGGTCGGCGCGGCGCTCGAAGCCGCCGACGGCACCGTCATCACCGGCTGCAACATCGAGAACGCCACCTACGGGCTCACCGTGTGCGCCGAGCGTGTCGCGATGTTCAAGGCGCTCTCCGACGGGCACCGCCGCTTCCGCCGCATTGCCGTGGTGGCCGACACGGCCGACCCGACGCCGCCGTGCGGGCCGTGCCGGCAGATCCTCTGGGAGTTCGGCGGCGACCTCGAGGTGATCCTCGCGAACCTGCGCACCGAGAAGGGCCGCCACCGGTTGAGCGCGCTGCTGCCGCTGCCGTTCGACGCCCGGCTCTTGAAGTAGCGCCGGGCGCGTCTACTACACTGGGACCCATCCGCATGTTGCCGACCATCGAGTGGAAAGACGACGCCGTCGTGATGATCGACCAGCGCAAGCTGCCGGCGTCGGAGCTGTACGTCACCTGCAAGACCGCGAAAGAGGTCGCCAAGGCCATCAAGACCATGGTGATCCGCGGCGCGCCGGCCATCGGCGTCGCCGCCGCCATGGGGCTGGCCCTGGGCATGAAGCGCAGCACGGCGAGCGGCACCAAGCAGTTCGCCACCGAGTTCCAGCGGCTGTGCGACGAGATGGCGGCGACGCGCCCCACCGCGGTCAACCTGTTCTGGGCGATCGAGCGGATGAAGGGCACCTTCGCGCGGATGGTGCAGGCCGGCGCCTCGGTCGACGAGATCAAGCGCGTCCTCGAGGAGGAGGCCCGCCATATCCACGACGAAGACGTGGCGAGCTGCCGCGCCATGGGCGCGCACGGCGCGACGCTCGTGCCCGCAGGAGGCCCGCATCCTCACCCACTGCAACGCCGGGGCGCTGGCCACGGCCGGCTACGGCACCGCGCTCGGCGTCATCCGCGCCGCCGCCGAAGGCGGCAAGAAGGTGGCGGTGTTCGCCGACGAGACGCGGCCGTTCCTGCAGGGCGCGCGGCTCACGGCCTGGGAGCTGGTCAAGGACGGGATCGACACCACGGTCATCACCGACAACATGACCGCGTCGATGATGCGCCTGGCGGGCATCGACCTGGTGGTCGTCGGCGCCGATCGCATCGCCGCCAACGGCGACGTGGCCAACAAGATCGGCACCTACGGCGTGGCCGTCCTCGCCAAGGAGCACGGCATTCCGTTCTACGTCGCCGCGCCGCTCTCCACCATCGACCTGAGGACCGCCGACGGATCCGGCATCCCGATCGAGGAGCGCAACGACAGCGAAGTGACGCACGTGGGCGGCTATCGCGTGACGCCGGAAGGCGCGCGCATCCGCAACCCGGCCTTCGACGTCACGCCGGCCAAGTACGTCACCGCCATCATCACCGAGCAGGGAATCGCGCGTGCGCCCTACGGCGAGTCGCTCGCGGCGCTCGTCCGCGCCGGCCGACGCCGCGCCCATCTAGCAGATGCGGGTACTGGGCATCGAGACCTCGTGCGACGAGACGTCGGCCGCGATTGTCGAGGAGAGCGGCGACGATGCGGCGCGGCCCTGGCGCGTGCGGTGCAACGTGGTGGCGTCGCAGGTCGACATCCACCGGGCCTGGGGCGGCATCGTCCCCGAGCTCTCGGCCCGGCAGCACATCCGCGACATCTGCGGCGTCGTCGAGCGCGCGGTCGACGACGCCGGGCCGCCGGCGGCTGGCGAGCGGCCCTACGACCTGATTGCGGTCACGCAGGGCCCGGGCCTCGTCGGCTCGCTGCTGGTCGGCCTGTCGTTTGCCAAGTCGCTGGCGTGGGCGCACGGCGTTCCCTTCGTGCCGGTGCACCATCTGGCGGGCCACATCGAGTCGCTCGTGCTCGAGGGCGGGGAGATGCCGCTGCCGGCCGTCGTGCTCGTCGTCTCCGGCGGCCACACCAGCCTGTACCGCGTGGCGGCGCCCGGCGCCTACGAGCGTCTCGGCCGCACGCGCGACGATGCCGCCGGCGAGGCGTACGACAAGGTGGCCAAGCTGCTCGGGCTCGGCTATCCGGGCGGCCCGGTGATCGATCGGTTGGCGGCGGACGGCAATGACCGCGCGGTAGCGCTGCCGAAAACGCGGCTCACGCACCCGGACCGCAACGCCCCCGAGCTGCCCGGACGCCGCGATTTCAGCTTCAGCGGTCTCAAGACGTCGGTGGCGCGGCACGTGGCGCTGCGCCGCACGGCCCTCGGCCTCGGCCGCCGAGGCACCGCTGCCTCCGAGCGAAGTTCGCGACCTGTGCGCCAGCTTCCAGCGCGTGGTGGTGGGGTCGCTCCTCGACGCGCTCTTCGACGCGGCCCTGGCGTTGGGCGCGCGTTCGGTCGGCATTGCCGGCGGTGTGTCGGCCAACAGCCGGCTGCGGCGCGACGCGGTGGCGCGGGGCGCGGCCGCCGGCCTGCCGGTGTTCGTGCCGCACCTCAGCCTCTCCACCGACAATGCGGCGATGATTGCGGCGGCGGGCCTGCGCGCGTTTCGCGCCGGGGCGCGCGGCGACTGGGCGCGTCAATGCCGACGCGTCGCTGCCGTTGAGCGATGCAGGGGCTGCCTTCAGGCGCCCAAGGCCGGCTAAAGCCGGCCCCTACGTAGAAAACGCCATGAAGACCACCACCGAGTACCTCTGGTTCAACACCAAGGCGCGCCAGGAGTTCGTGCGCATCACCGACCAGGTGGCCGCCATCGTCGAAAAGAGCGGCGTGCGCGAGGGCATGGTGCTCGTCTCGGCCATGCACATCACCGCCGCCGTCTACGTCAACGACTGGGAGAACGGCCTGATTCACGACTTCCAGGTGTGGCTCGAGAAGCTGGCGCCGTCGGGCCTCGACTACCGCCATCACCAGACCGGCGAAGACAACGCCGACGCCCACCTGAAGCGCACGCTGATGGGCCATCAGGTCATCCTGCCGATCACCAACGGCACGCTGGATCTCGGCCCCTGGGAGCAGGTGTTCTACGCCGAGTTCGACGGGCGGCGGAAGAAGCGCGTCGTCGTGAAGGTCATGGGCGAGTGAGCAGCCGCGCCTATCCCGATCGGCCGTTCGTCGGCGTGGGCGCGGTGATCGTGGATGGGGCCGCGCGCGTGCTGCTCGTGAAGCGCCGCTTCGAGCCGCTGGCGGGCCAGTGGAGCCTGCCCGGCGGCGCCGTGGACGTGGGCGAGACGCTGGCGGCATGCGTCATCCGCGAGATGCGCGAGGAGACCGGACTCGAGGTGGAGATTGGCCCGGTGATCGAGGTCTTCGACCGGATCACCCACGACGGCGAGGGCCGGGTGCAGTATCACTTCGTGCTCGTGGACTACGTGTGCCGGCCGGTGGGCGGGACGCTGGCGGCGGCGTCCGACGTGGCCGACGTGGCCTGGGCCCCGGCGGCGGATCTGCCGGCCTTCGGTCTCACCGACAAGGCGACCGAGGTGATTGGCCGCGGGCTGGCCCTCGCCGCCGACGCCGGGTGGAGCGTGGCTCCGCGGGCCGCGGCGCCCGAACGATCGTGACTGGGGCTACGTAAGGGGGATTGATGCCAGCGGTGGTCGAACTGCAGCGCGTGACGGTCCGCTATGGGGCCCGGACGGCCCTTCAGGACGTCAGCGCGGTGTTCCCGACCGGCGCCGTCGGGCTGCTCGGGCCCAACGGCGCGGGCAAGAGCACGATGATTCGCGCCCTCCTCGGCTTCGTGCCGCCGACCGAGGGCCAGCTCACCGTCCTCGGTCTGGACGTGGCCAAGTCGCCGTTGGCGATTCGGGCGCGGATCGGTTACATGCCCGAGACCGACGGGCACATTCCGGGCATGAACGCGGTGTCGTTCGTGGCCTTCTGCGGCGAGCTGTCCGGTCTGCCCCGGGCCGACGCCATGCAGCGGGCGCACGAGGTGCTCTTCTACGTCGGGCTCGGCGAGGCCCGCTACCGCAACCTGGAAACCTACTCCACCGGGCATGAAACAGCGGATCAAGCTGGCCCAGGCGCTCGTGCACGACCCCGATCTGCTGTTCCTCGACGAGCCCACCAACGGCATGGACCCCAAGGGCCGCGAGGAGATGCTGACGCTGATTGCCGACATTGCCCGCAACAAGGGGCTCAACGTGATCCTCTCGTCGCACCTGCTGCCCGACGTCGAGCACACGTGCGAGCACGTCATCGTGCTCGACAAGGGCGCCGTGGCCACGCAGGGGCGCATCGAAGGGCTCAAGGGCACGGGCGGCAGCGTCGTCGAGCTGCGGTTCAAGGGCGAGGCGGCGCCGTTTCTCGCCGCGCTCGCCGGCGCCGGGTTCAAGGCCACCGACAACGACGACGACATCATGCGCGTCTTCGTGCCCGTGGGCCACGACCCGCAGGCGATCTTCACCCTGGCCTCGTCGCACCGCATCCAGGTGCGGCACTTCCGCGCCAGCGTCGAGACGCTCGAAGACGTGTTCGCCAAGGCCGTGGGCGAGGTCTGAGCCGCATGCCCATCCACGATCAGGGGTATCGACGCTACGGAGGCGGCCGCCGTGCCTTCGGCACCGCCTGGTGGGTCATCGCCCGCCAGCAGATGCGGACGATCGTGTCGCAGAAACGCTACATGATTCTGCTGCTCCTCGCCTGGACGCCGTTCGTCGGCCGGGTGGTGCAGATCTATCTGGCGGCCAACTTCCAGCAGGCCTCGTTCCTGGCGACGAGCGCGCAGCTGTTCCGCAGCTTCCTCGATCAGCAGGGGCTGTTCGTCTTCCTGCTGATCGTCGGCGCCGCCGGCGCCATTGCCGACGACCGCCGTGCCAACGCGCTGCAGGTCTACCTGTCGAAACCGCTCACGCGGGTCGAATACATCGCCGGCAAGCTCTTCGCCCCGCTGGCGTTCGTGCTCGGCATCACGCTCCTGCCGGCGCTGCTGCTGCTGATCGTGCACGTCGCGTTCTCGGGCAGCCTGACGTTCGTGGTGCAGAACCTCTACCTGCTGCCGGCGATCGTGCTCTATTCGCTGGCCCAGGCGCTGCTCGGCACCTTCACGATGGTGGCGCTGTCGTCGCTCTCGAAGAGCCGCCGGTTCACCGCGCTCACCTTCACCGGGGCGTTCTTCTTCACCACGGCGATGTATCAGGCGCTGCAGCGCATCACCGGGAGCCGCCTGTGGGCGCTGCTCTCGCCCCGCGACCTGCTGGGCGTGATCGGCGACGCCGCCTTCCGGACCCCCGGTCCGCGCGCGGTGCCGGTGTGGGCCGCGCTGCTGGCCGTCGCGGTCATGATTGGCGTCTCGATCCTGGTGCTCGAGCGCCGCGTGCGCGGCGTCGAGGTGGTGCGCTGATGATCGTCGCCGCCGAGCACCTCTCGAAGTGGTACGGCCAGGTGTCGGGGCTGAACGACGTCTCGGTGTCGGTGCCGCCCGGCATCACCGGCCTGCTCGGGCCCAACGGCGCCGGCAAGTCCACGTTCATGAAGCTGGTGACCGGGCAGCTGCGCCCGAGCAAGGGCCAGGTGCGCGTGCTCGGCGAGCCGATCTGGGGCAACGCCGCCCTCTATCAGCGCATCGGCTTCTGCCCGGAACAGGACGCCTTCTACGATCGCATGACCGGCCGCGAGTGGGTGACGCGCGCTCGCCGGCCTCCACGGCTTCGACGAGCGGACCGCCGCCGACGCGGCCGCGCGCGCGATCGAGGCGGTGGACCTGGCCGAGGCCGCCGACCGCAAGATCGGCTCCTACAGCAAGGGCATGCGCCAGCGGATCAAGCTCGCGCAGGCCATCGCCCACCAGCCCGAGCTGCTCATCCTCGACGAGCCGCTGAGCGGCATGGACCCGATCATGCGGCGCCGCACGGTGCGGCAGATCAAGGAGTGGGCGCGCGGCGGCACCAGCGTGCTGGTGTCGAGCCACATCCTGCACGAGGTCGAGGCGATGACGTCGAACATCGTCCTCATCAACAACGGCCGCATCGTCGCCGAAGGCGACGTGCACCAGATCCGCGACCTCATCGACGAGCACCCGCACACCGTGTCGATCCGCACCAGCCACCCGCACGCCGTCGCGCGCGAGCTGCTCGGCGACGAAGGCGTGGTGAGCGTGCGCTTCGATCCCGGCGGGCTGGTGGTGGAAACGGCGCGACCCGATGCGTTCTACGCCCGCGTGACCGACCTCGCCGCCAGCGGCCAGTGCGGCCCGATCCACGAGATCACCTCGCCCGACGACAACCTGCAGGCCGTGTTCCAGTACCTGGTGAAAGCATGAGCACGCGCCCGACGCTTCCCGCCCCTCCGACGTTTGCCGACGGTGCCATCCGGGTGTTCAGCCTCTCGCTCAGCGAGATGCTCTGGTCGCGGCGCACGGTCTTCCTGCTGCTCGTCACCGGGGCGCCGGTGTTCCTGGCCCTCGTGGCCCGCATCGTCCAGGGCAGCGGCGTCGTGCCGCTGCGCGTCAACGGCGTGCCGGTGGACGGGGCCAGCATCTTCGGGATGATGATCTGGGTGTTCTTCCTCCGCTTCATCGTCCCGGTGCTCGGCGTGTTCTACGGCACCTCGCTCATCGCCGACGAAGTGGAGGACCGGACGATCACCTACCTGTTCACCCGGCCGATCCGCCGCGGCGCGGTGCTCGTCGGCAAGTACCTCGCGTATCTGGTGTGCACCACGCTCGTGGTGCTGCCCGTCGGTCGTGCTGGTCTACTTCCTGCTCGTGCCGCTTGGCCAGGTGGCGCGGACGTTCACGTCGTTTGCCGCCGACCTGGGGCTGCTGGCGCTGGGGCTGGCCGCCTACGGCGCGCTCTTCGCGCTGGTCGGCGCCGCGCTCAAGCGGCCGCTCGTGTCGGGGCTCGTCTTCGTCTTCGGGTGGGAACAGATAGCGCTGCTCGTGCCGGGCTACTTCAGACGCTTCACCGTGGCCCATTACGTCCAGTCGCTGGTGCCCCACGCCATGCCGTCGGACGGGGTGGTGTCATTGCTCCAGAGCGTCCTCAGGGACAACCCGCCGGTGTTCGTGTGCCTGCTCGTGCTGGCCGCCATCATCGTCGCCACCCTGTGGCTGGCCGCCAACACGGTCGAATCCCGCGAGTACGTCCTCGATCAGTAGGCCAGGAGCGGCCGGACCGGCCGGCGGGAACGTCCGGCGGCCGGGTTCCGTATACTGCCGTTAGGCCCATATGACCAAACGTACCCGACTCTTCCTGACGGTATCCGGCGGCATCCTGGTGGCAGGCCTGGGCACGGGCCTCGTGGCCGCATATGTCGGCGGATTCCAGAACCTCACCCTCATCGGCGCCTCCGGGCCCAACGAATTGGCCTACGTCCCGTCCGACGCCCGGGTGGTGGCCTATGCCAACGTTCGCGAAATCATGGATTCGGAGCTGCACCAGAAGCTGCAGTCGCTGCACCAGTCGCGCAGCGGCGACGGCCTGGCGCGGTTCGAGGCCGAGACCGGCGTGGACGTGACCCGCGACGTGGATTACGTCGTCGCCGTCCTCGGCGGAGAGGGCACTGTCTCCGGCGAGCACCAGGGACCGCCCCTGGTCATGGCCCGGGGCCGGTTCGACGAGGTCCGCGTGGAGGGCCTGGTGCGGTCCAAGGGCGGAGTGGTCGAGGACTACAAAGGCCAGCGGCTGTTCACCTATAAAGACGCCGCCCCCGACCGGAACGTGGTCGGCGTGGCGCTCACCTTCCTCGAGCCCGGGCTGGTGGCGATGGGCGCCGATTCGGCCGTCCGCGCGGCCATCGACGTGCGCACCGGGGCCACGGCCAGCGTCACTGCGAACGAAGACCTGATGCGGCTGGTGAAAGAGGCCAACGCCGGCGGCAACGCCTGGGCCGTGGCCAAGTTCGACGCGCTGGTCAACGGGGGCCGGGTGCCGAGCGACATGCTGCAGCGCCTGCCGGCCATCAACTGGGTCAGCGTCACCGGTCACGTCAACGGCGGCGTCCGGGCGGCCCTGCGGGCCGAAACCCGCGACGAGACCGCGGCCCAGAACCTGCGCGACGTGCTGCAGGGGATCCTCGCGCTCGCCAAGCTGCAGACCGGCCAGCGCGCCGACCTGGCGGCCATCGTCAACTCGATCGAGCTGGGCGGCGAGGGCAAGAACGTGTCGCTCGCCTTCGCGGTTCCCATCGAAGCCATCGATCAGCTCGCAAACCTGGCCGCGGCGCGCGCCGCCCAGGAGCCGTCGCTGGATGCCCCCGACGCGCCCGAGGCCGAGCCGGTCCCGGCGCCCTGACCTGATCGCCCGCGGGCACCAGGCCACTAGATCGACCGGCCCCGCAGCGCCTCCAGATACGTCGTAATCGCCGCCCCCACGTAGGCGGGCGGCTCGACGAACTCCACCCCCGACCGGTAGCGCACCGCCTCGCCGTCCACCTCGCCGACATGCGAGTGGACGACGCGCGCTTTCACCACCACGGCGTTCGTGCCCAGCGTCAGCCGCAGGTCGTGCAGGGAGTTGGGCGGCAGCGGGAAGCTCGTCTCGATCGTCGCGCCGCCGGTGCCGAGCTCCTTCACCTGCAGCGGCTCGAACACCATGATCTCCCCGCGCAGCTCGCCGAGGATGGGAACGCGTTCACCGTGTCGGATACCCGGCATTGGCGGCGGACTATAACACGGAGGAGATGGAGCTTCGGGCTTCAGGGAATGCCGGGCGGTCTGGAGACCGCCCGCTACGTTGAGGCTGCCGTTGGGGGGAACCCGGGGTTCAGTTCATCTGCGGCGCCGGGCGCGCGGGCAGCATGCTCTGCTCGTCGTCGTCGGCCATCTGGGAGATCGCCGCGTCGAAATCGCCTTCTTCGCTCTCGGTGGTGTAGGTGAGCACCGGGATGTCGCGCGTCACCGAATCGAGCTTGAGCATCGTCAGCAGCTGAAAGCCATCGAGGTCTTCGACACGCGTGCAGAGAATCACGAGGTTGGGCTGCACCTTGCGAATGTTCGAATACGCGTGGTCGGGTGATTCCACGAACACCATGTCGTAGCGGCCGGCGTCGAGCACCGTCTCGAGCATGCCGAGCACCTCGGCGTTGCCGTTGACGACGACGACCTTCTGCACCGGCTGCTGTGAAATCTCGCTCATGTGATACATGATGGGTGGCGTCCTCTGGCCCCTCTCAATTCAGGAAACGTGCCACGGCGGACTCGACGAAACCGTCAGCATTCCCGCGTGAAAGTGCAGCGTCGCGCGTTACTGTCCTGCTTCGCTGAAACGCGCGCGGAATCAGGCCGTAAGTCGTGCACCATAACGCGTCGGCCCCAGGCGAACCCCGGTGCCGACGCGCGTGCAGTTCGACAATCCGACGACAGACTTTCCGGGCGCGTTCTGATTTCCGAAGTGCGTCACGCAGCTGTGCGGGAGCGCGCGTGCACGCCCACTCGCACACTGCGCACGCTTCGCGCGCGATGACCTGGATGCGCCGTCGATCGCGCACGTCTGCACCGGATGGGCTGACAAAAAGTCGCGGCGCGTTGACAAAAAAAAGGGGAGCCAGAGGCTCCCCTTTCTTCGGTGTAGTTGCCGGCCAGCGTGAGGCTGGCCGGCGGCGTGGTGACTAGAACAGGAACTTCGCCGTGAAGTACGCCTGCGTTCCGTCGTTGAAGAGGTCCGCCATGCTCGTAGCGCGGATCGAACGCGTTGGCGCCATCCGTCGTTGCACGGATCAGCGCGTCGGGGTTGTAGCCCTTCGTCAGGTCCGTGCTCGACAGATCGATGTAGGACGACGCGCGGTCGGGGATGATCCCGCCCTTGTTGAGGTAGTTGTAGACGTGACGCGTGGTCTTCTGGTTGAAGAGGTTCGTCACGTTCAACTCGAAGCGCATCCGCTTGGTGCCGCCCACGGGCACCTCCTGGCTGAGCATCAGGTCCGTGCGGTTGAGCAACGGCGTGCGGCCCATGTCGCCACGGCCGAAGACCAGCAGGTCGGCGCTGTGCGTCGAGGTCACCAGCGTGGACATCGGCGTGCCGCTGGCCGCGTAGAAGAACGCGCCGATCTGCGTGCCGGACGCGAAGTCATACGCGCCATACATCTTCAGGGCGTGTGGACGATCCGTCGCCAGGCGGCCCAGGACGTCGAGGTTGCCGCGCGAGTCGAAGAGCAGCTCGTCCGAGTCCCACACGCGGTTCACGTTGCCGCCCGGGCGGGAGATGCTGCCCGCCTGCTGCTGCGCCGTGGCGGAGCAGCCGCCGGTCGTCGGCGTGGTGACTTCATCCGACGAGGCCAGGCCGGCGTAGTTGCCATAGAGACGGCTCAGGGTGTAGTTCGCGCTGAAGAAGTAATTGCCCGCGAACCGGCGGTTGTAGCTCAACTCGAGCGCGTCGTACTGGCGCTTCGGACGAGGAATCGGCTGCCCGGCCGGCGTCAGACCGGTACGGGAACTGCGTCGCGGCCAGCCCCTTGCCGGGGTTGCCGATGATGTAGCCCTCGTCACCGTCGGCGTTGAGGAAGCCGACGTCCTCGATCGTCTCCAGCAGATCGTTGTGGATGTAGTGCACCGAGAACACGCTGTTGCGGCCGACCTGGAACTCGCTGCCGGCGCTGAAGCTCGACTGCTTCATCGGCTTGGTGTCCGGATCGATGTCGCCGCCGAACGCCGCGACGCGGCGATCGCGGCAGCCACCGGGGTTGCTGAACCAGATGTCGTTGCCCGGCATGTTGCTCAGGTTGATCGCCCCGAGATTGAGGTCGTTCAGGCCGCGGTAGTAGATGCACCAGGTCTCGGCGCCGAACGATCCGCGCGGCAGCTCGAACTTGGTCCAGTCGTAGTAGAGGCCCCAGCTGCCGAACACTTTCACGCGTGCCGTCGCCTTTGACGTCGAAGGCCGCGCCGAGACGGGGGGCGAGCTTGTCCTCGAACCCGAATTCGAACGCGTACTCGAGGTAATCCGGGCGGAACGTCGGCACCTTCTCGTTCTCGGTGCGGAGACCGAGGTTGAGGGTCAGCCGGTTGCCCACCGTCCACTGGTCCTGGATGTAGAGCGAGTGGATGTTGTTGCCGGCCTGGTTGGTGATGCGGCGATCGTTCACCTCGTAGTAGCCGTAGGTGCCGGTGCCGGTCTGGCCGGCGAACGTGAACGAGCTGCCCCAGAAGATGTTGACGTAACCGCCCGGGTAGTGCGAGTCGATGTCGTTGACCGTGTGCTGGTAGCCGTAGCCGCCCTTCAGCGTGTGATAGCCGCCACCGGAGAACGAGTGGTTGTAGTCGATGTTGAAGGCGTTGCGCTTGGTCGTGTCGAACTCGGTGATCTGCGCGCGGGGCGTGTTCACGAAACCCGTCGGGCCCTGCAGCGACGGCGGGATGATGGCGTTGACGGACGTCGTGGGGTTGCCGTAGGTGTACGAGGTCACCGTCGACACGCCCGTGTCGCGTGTAGCGGTCGTGGAACTGGCCGCCCTTGAAGCTGATGAACGAGGCGTTGGACAGCGTCACGTCAGCCGTGCCGCTCGTGTTGACCTGGTTGATCTCGTAGCCGCGGTCGAGGTTCGCCGCCGCACCGGACATGTTGCGGTTGAGCACGTTCGGGGCCGCACCGTCGTAGGCGATGAGCGTGCCGCTGGCGTCGGTGGGCGTCCACAAGGTCGAGAAGCTGGCATTCACGCGGCGGCTCGCGAACGACAGCTTGCCGAAGGTCTGCTGCGTCCAGATGCTGCGGTCGATGTCGCCGGTGCCGTCGCTGAAGTTGTAGGTGTTGGTCCGTTTCTGGTTCCGCGGCGAGTAGGCGCCGTAGAAGAAGAGGCGATCGCGGACGATCGGGCCGCCGATCGAGCCGCCCATCTCGTTGGTCTTGTTCGACTGCTCCTCGTCCTGCACGTAGAAGCCGGTGCGCTCGGTCAGCGGATCGAGCACGAGGCGCTCCACCGGGCCGGCCGCGAGCGCGCTGCCCTCGAAGTAGTAGTGCGCTTCGCCGCGGAAGGTGTTGCCGCCGCTCTTGGTGACCGCGCTGACGACGCCGCCGAGGGCGCCGCCGTACTCGGCCGAGATGCCGCTCGTCTTGACCTGCACTTCCTGCAGGTACTCGAACACCGTGTTCTGGCGCGACTGGCCGTTGACCAGCGAGTTGGTGACGATGCCGTCCACGGTGAACGAGTTCTCGGCGCCGCTGGCGCCGTTCACCTGGAAGCCGCCCTCCACTTCACCCTGGCTGACCGACGGCGCGCTGAAGGCGATCGACTGGAAGGAGCGGCCCTTCGGCAGCCGGTCGAACTCCTCGGCGCTGACGTTGTGGCCAATCAGCGTGCTGCGCGTGTCGACGAGCGGGGTGGCCTCGCCGACGACCTGGACGGTTTCCGTCTGCGCGCCGACGCCCAACTGCGTGTCGATCTCGAACTCACGCCCGAGCATGACGAGCACGTCGGCTCGCTCGACCGTCGTGAATCCGCTCAGCTCGAACCGGACCGTATAGCGGCCGGGAACGAGGTCCGGGGCCCGGAACATGCCGTCGGCCCCGCTGACGAACACGCGGGACTCTCCGGACTGGGTATTGACAGTAGTAACGGTGACGCCGGGGACGACGGCGCCCTGCTGGTCGGTCACTTTCCCGGTCAGCGCGCCGAATCGCTCCTGCGCCGCCGCGAGGCCTGTAACGGCCAACGCAAACGCCAGCAGAAAGCCGGTTATACGTGCGTACATCGGTTGTCACTCCTTCGAAACGACTTCGTTGTGAGGCTTTGCTTCTCGATTTGACCTACTCGCGTAGGAAAAGGCGTACCAGCGCGGGATGCGGGACCAAACGCTTGTGCGTCAGTGGGTTACGTCTCTGGGACGCCGGGATCGTGATGAAGCGATCCATCGGAAGCACTCTGAATGACCAAAATCATGGATCCAAAGCATTTCGTAATGCAAGGATAACGGCTTGTCACTGTTAGTACCAGTTTGGGACCACTTTCGGCTGACTGATGACACGCCGTCGCACGCCTCACCGGCCCGATTCGGGCCAACGCTGGCAGCGCTCCAGGCTCGAGCGCTCAGGCTAAGTTTCAGAGTTAGAGGTGTTTGAGAGCGAGTCGTGGCCGGCCAGTCGGATGGCCCACCGTGGTGACTGGATGGGTCTCAGAATTATTGCTCAGCTATTCGCCGTCCACAGCGACTTCAACGGCCCGGCAAATAGCTGGGACGAATAGCAGACAGGGCGCAGGAGGTGAGGCGGTGCGTGGCGCGGCGCGACGTAGCGGGCGGTCTTCAGACCGCCGCGGCCCTAGGGCAGGCTGAAGACGACGAGCGAGTCGGTGGCCACGGCCGCCACGTACTGCTTGCCGTTCCGGCCGCGATAGGTCATCGGGTTCGCGTTGACCTGTGCGTCGAGCCGCGCCGACCACAGTTCCTTGCCGGTCTTCGAATCGAACGCGCGCAGGCGCCGATCGCTCGTCGCGCCGACGAACACGAGGCCGCCGGCGGTGACGGTCGGCCCGGCGCTGCCGCTGTTGCCCGTGAGCTGTTTGCCTTCGGGCAGCGCCTCGGTGAGCCCGAGCGGCGACTCCCACGCGATCTCGCCGGTGTTGGCGTTGACGGCCACGAGCCGTGCCCACGGCGGACGCTGGCACGGCAGGTTGGCGAGCGTGCGCCCGGTCGCGTCCTTGTACGGGGCGCTGAACGAGAAATACGGACCGGCGCCGTTGACGCTGCCGCGGTCGTACGGCGTCTTCGTGCCCTGCATGCCGTTGCCGTAGTTCTGGCCTGGACGCCTCGCCTCGATCCACCCCACGAGCGACGTGTCGTGCGCGTTCACGTAGACGTAGCCGGTCGTGGGATCGGCCGCCGCGCCGCCCCAGTTCACGCCGCCCGTGCCGCCGGGAAACTGGATCGTGCTCTTCGGCGGCGCGCCTTCCTCCTGATAGCCGAACGGCGTGAATGGCCCGGCGTTGGCGAAGCCGCCGCTCCTGCTCCCACAGCGCCTCGCACTCGGCCACGTGCTGGGCCGACGTGTCCTCGGGCCGCACCAGGTCGCGCTCCTTGACGAAGTCCACGCGCACGAGTGGCTTGGCCGGCTTCACCGGGAACGGCTGCGTCGGCGAATACCATTCGCCGGGCACGATCCTTGCGGCACCGGCCGTTCTTCGACGCCGAAGATCGGCTTGCCGGTCACCCGGTCGAGGATGAACATCCAGCCGGTCTTGCCGACCGACGCCAACGCCGGCACGCGCCGGCCGTCCTGCATGATGTCCACCAGCACCGGCGGGTTCGGCATGTCCGAGTCCCAGAGGTCGTGGTGCACCGTCTGGAAGTGCCAGCGGTACCGGCCGGTCTCGGCGTCCACCGCGACGATCGAGTTGGCGAACAGGTTGTTGCCGGGACGATCGCCGCCCCAGTAGTTGCCGGCGGGACCCGCCACCGGCATGTAGAGGAGGCCGCGCTCGGCGTCGAGCGTCATGTACCACGCCCACACGTTCACGCCGGAGCGCGCGCGCCAGCCGTTGTCGAGCCAGGTGTTGTGCCCGAGCTCGCCCGGCAGCGGCACCGTGTGGAAGTCCCACAGCTTCTTGCCGGTGCGGACGTCGAAGGCGCGCGTATCGCCGGGCTCGCCGAGCGCGATTTCGCCGGTCGTCGCGCCGAGGATCGCCACGTTCCGGTAGATCGTCGGCACGCCGTTCCAGGGCACGCCGATCTCGATCGATGCCGTCGGTGCCGAAGCCCGGCCGACGGCTGTCCGGTGGCGGCGTCGAGCGCCACCAGCCGCGCGCCGGCCGTCACCAGGATGCGGGCGCCGGTCTGGCCGTCGCCGGGCCAGTAGGCCACGCCGCGCGCCGTCGTCGTGACGTGGCGCGGCAGCACCCGGCGCCACACTTCCTTCCCGGTGTCGGCGTCGAGCGCGAGTACCTGGTTGCCGCGCGCGGGCAGGTACATCACGCCGGCGATCACGATCGGCGTGGCCTGCGGGTTGCTGCCCGGTGCCCGCTTCCTCCGGGTTCGCGCGGTGCGCGGCGGCGTGCCGCGCGCGGCGGCGCCTCCGGCGGGTGCGGCCGGCGGCGGTCCGCCGCCGCGCCGTCCGCGCCGGCTGCGTGAGCCGCAGGGTCCAGGCCGGCGCGAGGCGCGCGACGTTGGCCGGCTGTGATCTCGGTCAGAGGCGAATAGCGCTGGCCCGAGAGACTGTGGCTGTACATCGGCCAGTCGCCGGACACTTCGGGCGCGCGCGATTGCGCCGTCAGCACGGCGGCGGAGACCGACGCCAATCCAACGAGAAGAACCAACTGGACCCGATTGAGGAGAGGACATCATCACCCTACGCCCGCGCGAAGCGCGGGCCATTGAATGGAGATACTAGCGAGCCGAAGCGCTCGCTAGTATAGTTCCCGCCATGTCGGACGCCGCGACGCGTCCGCCGTCAAATTCGCCGCAGAATCGCTGGGTCATTCCCGTGGGCGCCGTGCTCGTCCACGTGTGCATCGGATCGGTCTACGCGTGGAGCACGTTCAACCGGCCGATCCAGGCGCTCTTTCCCGACTCGCCGTGGTGGTTCAGCCCGCCGTACACCACCTTCACCACCGCGCTGGCGCTGCTTGGCCTGAGCGCGGCGTTCGGCGGTCCCTGGGTCGAGCGCCGCGGCCCGCGCGTGGCCGCCACCGCCGCGGCGCTCTTCTTCGGCACCGGGCTGCGTGATCGGCGGCGCTGGGCTGATGCTGCGCCAGTCGCGTCCTCGTGTTCCTCGGCATGGGCATCGTGGGCGGCATCGGCTGCGGCCTCGGCTACATCTCGCCGGTGAGCACGCTCGTGAAGTGGTTTCCCGACCGGCGCGGCATGGCCACGGGCATGGCCATCATGGGGTTCGGCGGCGGCGCGTTCATCGCCGGCTACCTCAACGTGGCGTTGATGGAGCGGCTCGGGCGTCGCCACCACGGTGATGATCGCTCGGCGCCATTTACCTGGTCGTCATGCTGGCCGGTTCCCGGCTGATGCGCACGCCGCCGGCCGGGCTGGCGGCCGGAGGGGTGGACGCCGCCGCGCCTCGACGAACGCGATGATCGCGACCGCCAGCGTGTCGCGCAACGCGGCGCTGCGCACGCCGCAGTTCTACCTGCTGTGGGGCATCCTCTGCATCAACGTCACCGCCGGCATCGGCATCCTGGCGCAGGCGTCGCCGATGATGCAGGACATGTTCAAGCGCACGCCGCTCGAGGCCGCGGCGGTCGTGTCGATCATCAGCCTGTTCAACGCCGGCGGCCGGTTCCTCTGGGCGTCGGGCTCCGACTACATCGGCCGCCGCAACACCTACACCATCTTCTTCGCCGTCCAGTTCGTGCTGTTCCTGCTCATTCCCGGCCTGGCGGCCCGCGGCAACTGGTGGGCGTTCCAGGCCAGCCTGTTCGTCGTGTTCACGATGTACGGCGGCGGGTTCGCGACCATCCCGGCGTTCCTGGCCGACATTTTCGGCCCGCAGAACGTGGGCGCCATCCACGGCGCGCTGCTCACGGCGTGGAGCGTGGCGGCGGTGGCCGGCCCGGTCATCATCACCGAGCTCTCGAACCGCGCGAAGGCGGCGCTGCCGCCGGGCGCCGACCGCGTGAACATCTACGACCAGCCGCTACAGGTGCTGGCCGGTCTCCTCGCCGTCGGCTTCGTCCTGACGCTGCTCGTGCGGCCGCTGAAGCCGGCTCGGCTCGGCGCATCGGCGGGCGCCGAATCCGCGTCTTCAGGCCCGTTTGGGGCTCGCGCCACCCCGCGATCGTGAAGTAGACTTCCAGGGCTCCTGGGCGTGCCGCTGCTCGTAGAGACACGGCCTGATCCCAGACAGACGAACATTTTCCGAACAGGAGTTCAACGACATGGCAGCGGACTTCTTTCTTGGTGAGTCGCTGGTCGGCGACGGCAACGAGGTCGCCCACATCGACCTGATCATCGGCTCGAAGTCGGGCCCGGCGGGCGCCGCGTTCGCGAACGCCCTCGCCAACAACAAGGACGGGTTCACGACGCTCCTCGCGGTCGTCGCGCCGAACCTGCCCTGCAAGCCCGACACGGTTCTCTTCAACAAGGTGACGATCAAGGGCGCCAAGCAGGCCGTGCAGATGTTCGGACCGGCCCAGGCCGCCGTGGCCCGCGCCGTCGTCGACTCGGTCGCGAACGGCGCCATCGACAAGAGCAAGGCCGACGACCTGTGCATCCTCGTGGGCGTGTTCATCCACTGGGAAGCGGCCGACGACACGAAGATCTTCGACTACAACTACAAGGCGACGATGGAGTCGATCGCGCGCGCGCTCGGCAAGAAGCCGACGGTGGACGAAGTGCTCGCCGGCGCCAAGACGGCCAAGCACCCGTTCAGCCCGAAGTAAGCTGCGGCCGGGTCACACCAGCCGGCCGGCGGGAGTGGCAGCGTGCGCCGTTCCGCCGGCCGTTGTCGTTTGTCGTCACCCGAGTCATCCGTGAAAAAGCTGCTCCTGCAACTCGACACCTCGCCGCTGCCCAGCGTCTTCGACCGCGTCGTCGCGCACGACGGCGGCGCCGACGACGTCATGAGCTACGGCGGCGTCACGCCCGAGACCGTGCGCGACCTGGTGCACGGCTGCATCTTCACGCGCGGCCCGAAGGACCTGCACCACACCGCCATCTTCGTCGGCGGCACCGACATGGCGGCGGGCGAGCGGCTGTTCGCCGCGGCGCGCAAGGCGTTCTTCGGTCCGATGCGCGTGTCGGTGATGCTCGACTCGAACGGCTCGAACACGACGGCGGTGGCCGCCGTCGCCAAGGTCGTCGCAGGCCGCCGGCGGCGACGTGAAGGGCGCGCGCGCGGTCGTGACCGCCGGCACCGGCCCCGTCGGCATGCGCGCCGCGGGCCTGCTGGCCAAGGCGGGCGCCGAGGTGACGATCACGTCGCGCCGCGAGGTGGACGCCGCGTTCCTCGAGGCGCTGCAGAAGCGGTTCGGCGGCACGATTCGCGCCGTCACGATGACCGACGCCGCGCAGGCGGCGCGGCGTGCTCGACGGCGCCGCGCTGCTCATCAGCGCCGGGCCGGCCGGCGTGTGCATGGTGCCGCGCGCGGCGTGGGCCGGGCGCGCCGGGCCTGCGCGTCGCGGCCGACCTCAACGCCGTGCCGCCGCAGGGCATCGAGGGCATCGACGTGCAGGACAACGGCGCCGAGCGCGATGGCGTCGTCGTGTTCGGCGCGCTCGGCGTCGGCGGGCTGAAGATGAAGATTCACAAGGCCTGCATCGCCCGGTTGTTCGAGAGCAACGACGCTGGTGCTCGACGCCGAAACGATCGCCGACGTCGCCCAGGCGCTGCGCGGCGCCGAAGCCCTGACGCGATCTTCGCGCGCAGCCCGACGTGCTGCTCGCGGGCGTCTCGATGCGCGCCGCCGCGGCCATCCGCGCGTTCGAGGCCGGCTATCGACGCACACGATCGACGCGTTCGCGCGACCTCGACCTGCCGCGGTCCAAGAAGCCAGCGGACCCGCCCGACGCGGGGGGCGCTTCGATGCCCGGCTCGCGCTGGTGGTGGCGCGACGTACCGGCCGACGCCGTCGTCTACGGCTCGGGCGTTCGAAGACGACCCGCGCGCCGTGTCAGCTGTCTCGCGGGCCGCGCGCTTGTGGGGCAATCCTCCCGACGTGCTGCGGCAGGTCCGCTCGCCCCGCCGACGCTGCTCGCGCGGACTCGCGCGACCGCGGCTTTCCTCGTGCCGCGCGTGTTCGAGCCCGGCAGCGGATGCGTGCCGCCGCCGCGAGCGTCGCGTGGCTGGAGAAGCCGTTTCGATCCGGCGGAGGACACGGCGTCCGCCCGTGGACTCAGCGGTTCGCCGGTTCCGTCCGCGGCTGCGTATCTCGAAGAATTCATCGACGGCGTGCCCGGCTCGATTGTCTTCGCGGCCAGGGGCGGCCGCGCGGTGCCGCTCGGTCATCTCGCGCCAGCTGGCGGGCGACCGCCGCGTTCGGCGCCGACGCGGCTCCCGCTACTGCGGCAGCATCCTGTCGCACCCCGCGCGAGCTCTTCGAGCACGGCGTGTCGATGGCGGCCACGGCGCACGCGCTGGCGCGGCCGTGACGCGGGGATTACGCGCTCGTGGGCCTCAACGGCATGGACTTCGTGGCGCAGCCGCGGGGTGGCGTATCCGCTGGAGGTGAACCCGCGCTGGTGCGCGTCGATGGAGCTCGTCGAACGCGCGCACGGGTTCTCCATGTTCGCGGCTGCACGCCGACGCGTGCACGCGCGGCGCGCTGCCCGTCGGATCGCGCTCGCCTTGTGCCTGCGGCGCGCCGTGGGCAAGGCGATCGTCTTCGCGCGTGGCGGACGTGGTCGGCGGCACGCACGCCAGTGGCTGTGGTGACCGCGACGTCGCCGACATCCCGCGCCCGGTGACGCGCATCCGCCGCGGCGGCCCGATCTGCACGGTGTTCGCCGAAGCCGACGACCCCTCGGCCTGCTACCGCCGCGCTGGTGCGCCGCGCCGAGCGTGTATACGACCGAGGTGCGCGCGTGGCAGTGCGCCGTCGCCTCTCGACCGCGCTCATGCCGACCATGCCTGACGACGCCGACGCCGTTCAGACGCCTCGAGCCTGCTGTGGGACCACTGGACCGGCGGACGCCGCCTGGCCGCGATTCCCGAGTCGATCCGTCCGGCGTCGCGCGACGGACGGCTACGCCGTGCAGGCGACGCTCGAGCGCCGCAGCGCCGCGCCGCTCTTCGGCTGGAAGATCGCCGCCACCAGCATCGCCGGGCAGAAGCACATCAACGTGGACGGCCCGCTTGCCGGGCGTCTGCTGCACGAGCGCGCGTTCGAGAGCGGCGCGACCGTGCCGTTCGGCGCACAACCACATGCGCGTGGCCGAGGCCGAGTTCGCGTTCCGCATGCGCCGCGATCTGACGCCGCAGTGGGGGCCCTTCACCGTGGGCGAGGTCGTCGACGCCGCGGCGTCGCTGCACCCGGCGATCGAGATTCCCGACTCACGCTACGACGACTTCACGCATGGTCGGCGCGGCGCAGCTCATCGCCGACAACGCCTGCGCGCACTACTTCGTGCTGGGCGAGGCGGCTCCGGAGTCGTGGCGCGAGATCGATCTGGCGGCGCACGCGGTGACGGGCGAGGTGGTGGGCAAGCGTGGCGCGCGACGGCGTCGGCGCCAACGTGCTCGGCGATCCGCGCGTGGCGCTGGCGTGGCTCGCCAACGAGCTGTCGTCGCTCGGCGATCACGCTGCGCGCCGGCCAGGTGGTGACGACGGGCACGTGCCTCGTGCCGCTCGAGATCGCGCCCGGCGATCACGTGCGCATGGACTTCGGCGTGCTCGGCCGCGTCGAGTGCCGGCATGGACAGGTACGTAGGGGCCGGCTTTAGCCGGCCGTACATGGGCCGTCTTCAGACGGCCCCACATCTGACTCTCAATTCTCCGTCGGCGTCTTCGACGCCGAATCGACGACCAGCACCTCGAGCGGCGCGCGGCGCGCGTCGAACGTGAGGCCGAACTTCGACAGCGGCCCCGACATCGTGTCGGGCGACGCGTTGTCGAGCAGCGCGCATGGCCTGCGGTGGCAGCGACACGCCGGCATTCACGGCCGACCGGATGCGGATGGCGTTGAACTCGTCGGGCGTCACGTCGAGCGTGAGGTCGTAGGTCTTCGTCAGCGCCGTCTGATCGACGACCGGGCGATCCACGAAGCGCGTCAGCATTTCCGCCACGTCGCACATCGTCATCCGCCGGATCTGAATCTGGTTGTTGTCCATCGTGAACGACTTGCCGCCGCCGAGGTCCACGCCGACGCCGGAGCTGTTGCCGCCGCCGGTCACGGTGACGGTGTCGGGCGGTGCGGCCGGCGCGTTCGGGTCCGTTCACCGACTCGGTGAGCTTGGCGCCGGCCTTCGACACGCCGAGCACGTAGACCGGCAGCTCCTTGGTCTCGCGGTGCAGCTTCACCTGGAACCGCTCGGCCAGGAGCGTCTGCAGCATCTCCGGGACCTTCGATCCCGGCCGCCTTCCGGAATCGTGGCCACGACGTCGACAACCGCTGCTGGCCGATCCAGTCGGGCCCCTCGATCTGCTGCGGCCGCATGCCGTAGGCGATGCCCAGGTAGTCCTTGATCGACATCGCCGCGACGCGCACCTGCGACCCCGTGGCCTGGAAGCCGATGCGGACGTTGGCGGACGGGTCGGCGATCGGCCGGATCGACGCCACTTCGAAGGCCGCCTTGGCCTGCGCGAAGGCGGTGGCGGAGACGAGCAGTCAGGCAGGCGGCGCCGAGAAGAGCGGTGCGCATCATGCCTCCAATGGACGAGGAAACCCGGGGGAAAGTTGCTAGCGCTTCGCGTGGCCTTCGACGAGCTCGAGCTCCATCTTGTCGGGCGCCTCGATGAACGCCGACCGCAGGCCGTCGGCTTTGCGCGGACCCGAGACGACGGTGACGCCTTCCTGCTTCAGCCGCGCCAGCGTCTCGTCCAGGTCGTCCACGCTGAAGGCCACGTGATCGAGCGCGCGCCCGCGGTTCGAGGCATAGCCGGTCCGCCCCTTCCACTGCCCGCCGTACAGCGCCTTGACGTGCGCGGTGGGATAGATCCAGATCGTCACCGCGTCGAGCTGCATCGACGCGGCCGGCCCGGTCGGAATGCCGCGAAAGGCGCGGACGGTCTCGAGCTTCGTCCGCGTGGTCACGCCCAGGTGTTTCTCGTACCACGCCGCGGTCGCCACCGGATTGTCGCTGAACAGATGGACGTGCATGAAGTCGTGGTGCATCGCGCTCTGCACCTCGATCGTCACGTGGTCGGGGCCGTCGAGATACATGAAGAAGTTGCGGTCGCGCGTGCCGGCGCCGAACAGCTCGACGCCGTCGGTGAGCACCGTCTGGAACGTCGTGCCGAGCTTGATCTGCCGCTCGAACTCGGCCTTCATGTCCTCGGCGCCCCAGCCGATGTGAAAGAGCGGCGACACGATCTCGTGCGGCGGCGGCTGCTTCACCTTGGTGAAGAGCAGCCACGACTTCTGCGTCCACACGGCGTCCTTGCCGTCGAACGCCGCCTTCTCGCCGGAGAGGTGCGTCGTGTAGAACTCGATCGCGGCCGCCGGGTCGGTGGAGTTCAGGTGGGCGTGATGAAAGTGGGTCTGGCCGAGAGCCGGAGCGGCGGCGCCGAGCGCGCACGCCGCCAGCAGGAGTGTGCGAAGCATCGTGGCGGCATTATGGCCCGGCGCTCCCGGCCGCAACCATAACCCAGCGGATGTAGAGGGCAGGCTTCAGTCCGCCCTGCGATCAGTTCGGTTCCGGCAGTGCGGCGCTCGTGATGACGAGCGTTTCGAGTCGGCGCGCGCGCGTCGCGCAGCCTCAGCCCGAACTGCTCTTCGATCGCGGTGAAGATCGACGCGCCCGCCTGCGGATCGCGCAGCCTGGCCGGTGCGCCGCCGAAGATGGCCTGCATCTCCTCCGGCGACGGCGCCCATTCGAGCGTGCCGTCGTAGAGGCCCGTCGAGCCCGGCCTGATTCACGACCGGACGTCCCACGGCTTCCGCCAGCGCGAACACCAGCAGATCGAGCGGCGCGCCCCGCAGTTCCATCCGGCCGGCGCCGCCGCCGATGCCGCAGTGCTCTTTCAGACAGTCCGCCTCCGAGGGACGGAGCGTGACGCGGGCGCTGCGCGTGCCGGGGCGCGCGCACCAGCGCATAGACGCGCTGCGGCCGCGGCTCGAGGCGCACGGCCAGCCCGAAGCGGTCGGCGAGCAGCGTGCGCAGCATGAAGCCGATGTCGCGCGCGGCGGTCGCGCGCATCAGGCGGCCGCGCGCTCCGCGCCTCCACGGCGAACCGCGCGGTGCCCAGCCATTCGGGACCGCCGACGATCCGCTCGTCGGGGAGCGGAATCGGGAAGGGCGTGCCGTAGGCCGCGGCGATCAGCTTGCCGCAGCGTCTGGTTTCTGCGCCGTGAGCGATCCGGTCGGCTTGAAATCGAAGACGCGCAGCCGCTCCTCGGGCGCGCTCGGCTTCACCGAGGCCACCTCGAACGCATACGTGCGCCCCGGCGGCGGCACGGGAATCTGCCGGCCATGCGCGACGACGGCCGTGCCCTGGCGGAGAGCAAGGCTCCGCCGATCACGGCGATCCGCAAGCGTCGCATGAGAGCCTCCGCGATTAGGCGAGACGAACGGCGTGAGCCGGCCGGCGACCAGGATCACGCGTCCACAACGCCAGCGACAGATACGCCGACGCCTGCACCGCGGCCGGCGGCGCCGCTGCAGGTCCCAGTCGCGCATGCGGCGGCCGAGCACGGCGTGAAAGAACCACGCGTTGGCCAGCGCCAGCCGCCAGCGCCGCGAGCTTGATCTGAAACACCGGGTTGGCGGCCATGCGCGCCGCGTCGGTCGAGTAGAGCGCCATGCCCGACACCACGGTGACGATGGCGCCGATCAGGCTCCACGGCGCGGCGCGCCGCACCAGTTGCGACGCGGCGACGCCGCCGAACGCCCAGCCTGTCATCCGCAGGTCGATGGCGAGCCGCATGCCGACGAACAGCACCAGCCCCAGCAGATGAACGGTGAGCGCGGCGGGGAAGGCCCACACCGACTCGCGCATCACGACGCTCTCGGGCGCGAGCGACAGCCAGAGCCACGAGAGGACGAAGACGAGCAGGGATCCGATGGACCAGGTGGTTGCGGCGCGTGAATCGGTATCCATGAGCGTCAGACTCCAGGTGAGGTCATCGACGATGC
The DNA here is from genome assembly GCA_963731785.1 of uncultured Acidobacteriota bacterium. Taxonomy (GTDB): domain Bacteria; phylum Acidobacteriota; class Vicinamibacteria; order Vicinamibacterales; family UBA2999; genus DASYRM01. Next base: position 66,033 of record CAVSWX010000012.1, on the reverse strand, counting down.
CCAGCACCAGCGCGGGCGAGGATGTGACGGGTGGTACTGCCGTCGGCCAGCGATTCCCACAGGTCGGATTCGACTTCCGCGCGCCGGGCTTCGCGCAGGTCGAGGGGCAGCCCCGCCGTGTAGCAGCGCGTCCACCACCGCGCGACGCCCGCCGCGGCCTGGGGAGTCATGGGGTGGAGACGCGCGGGGCCGCCAGTGGCGCCGCGTCCTCGCGGACGGCGTTGGCCACCGCGAGCTGGCCGTCGTGGGTGATCGCGTAGAGGCGCCGGCGCGGCCGGTTCTCGTCGGCGGGAATCTGCGGGTCTTCCCAGACACTCGTCATCAGCCCCATCTGCTCGAGACGGCCGAGCGCCCGGTACAGGGTCCCGTAGGCGGTCAGCAGTTTCGCGTCGCTCGCGTCCTTCAGTTCTTTTGCGATGAGGTAGCCGTGGAAGGGTTCGACGCCGCGCGCGCGCAGGGCCACGGCGGCCGTGCAGATAGCCAGCTCGAGGGGCACCAGCGACCCGGATTTCCTGCGCACGGCGTTAATATGCAGATATCTGCTTATAAAGTCAAGCCGGGTTTTGCAAGGGATAATGTGCGGCCGTGTCGCCCCCGCCGGTCGCTCCCCAACACCAGCTTTCGCGTCGAGCCGAACGCCACGTGCCTCGGGTGCGGATGTGCCTGCGACGACATCGCCGTCACCGTGCGCGATGGCCGCATCGTCGAGGCCGCCAACGCCTGCGCGCTGGGGGCCGACTGGTTCGGCGACGGCCAGGCGCCGGCCCGGGCGCGGGTGGGCGAGCAGACCGTTTCGATCGACGAGGCGCTTGCCGTGGCCGCTGGCGTGGTCGCCGCCGCGACCCGTCCGCTCGTCTACCTGGCGCCCGACCTGACGTGCGAGGCGCAGCGCGAGGGCGTCGCGCTGGCCGACGCGATCGGTGCCGCGCTCGACACGGTCACCTCCGATACGGCGTGGGGCGCCATCCTCGCGGCGCAGGAGCGCGGCCGGGCGTCCGCCACTCTCGGCGAGGGACGGCACCGCGCGGACGTCGTCGTGTGGTGGGGCATCGATCCCGCACGCAGGTATCCCCGCTACGCCGAGCGGTACGCGCCGCTCCCGATCGGCCTGCACGCGCCCGACGGGCGCGCGTCGAGAACGGTGCTGTCGGTGGATGTGGGCGAGGCGACGGCGCCGGCCGATGCGGATCGGCGCTTCGCCGCTGCCGCGCGAGGACGAGATTGCGACGCTCACCGCGCTGCGGGCCCTGCTTCGTGCGGCGGCGCCCGCTGCCGAAAGCGGCGCGGCGGCGCCTGCCGATCCGCTCGGCAGCCGCGATCTGGGCGCGTGCGCGCGTGCTGGCGCCGGCGCTCGCGGCGGGACGCTACGTGTGGATCGTGGCCGACGGCGAGCGCGCGCCCGGCGTGGACCCGCACGCGGATCACGCGCGGCTCTCGGCGCTCATCGCGCTCGCGCAGGCGCTCAACGGACCCGACGCGCAGCGCCCTGAGCCTGCTGCGCGCCGGCGGCAACCGCTCGGGCGCCGACGCCGTGCTGACGGCGCAGACCGGATATCCGCTGGCGGTGGATTTCTCGCGGGGGTGGCCGCGCTATCGGCCCTACGACGGCACCGCGGCGCAGCTGGTTCGCCGCGGCGAAGTCGACGCCTTCATCGTGATCGGCAGCGCGGAGGGACTTGCCCCGGACCTGGCGGCGGCGCTGGCAGCAGTCCCGGCCGTCGTGATCGGACCGGGCGCGTCGGAGGCGGCGCCGGTGCGGGCGCGAGCGTGGCGATCGACACCGGGCGGGCGGGCGTCCACGACGAGGGCACCGTGCTGAGACTCGACGACGTGGCACTGCCGGTGCGGGCGCTCGTGGCGGGTCCGCCGGCGGCGGCCACGGTCGTAAAGGCGCTGACCGAGGCCGTCGTAACCCGCACAGCGAATACGAGTAAGCTGCTCACCCGGAGGACGTCATGAAGAAAGCGTGGATCGCCGCGACGGCTCTCGTGCGTGCTGCTGCCGGTGACCGCCCTGGCCCAGGATGCCAAGACGGTGATCGCCAACGCCTCGAAAGCCATGGGCGTCGATGGGCTCAACTCGATCATGTTCTACGGGTCGGGCGCCAACTTCGGCCTGGGCCAGTCGAACAACGCCAACGGCGAGTGGCCGCGCACCAACCTGAACGACTACGTCCGCGCGATCGACTTCGCCTCCGTCCACGTCGCGGGCGACCGCGGTGACGTGGGCGGCGCCGGTCACCGGCCCGGTGGCGGTGCAGGGGCAGTTCCAGCAGAACATCGGCGCGGCGCAGGCCGCCTCGTGGGCGCAGCAGCTGGAGATCTGGACCACGCCGTGGGGCTTTCTGAAGGGCGCCGCCGCCAACAACGCGACCGCGCGCGCGCAGACGGTCGCCGGCACGCGCTACCAGGTGGTGACGTGGATGACGACGCAGAAGTCGCCGGGCGGCCCGGCCTATCGCGTCGTCGGCTACATCAGCCCGCGCGGGCTGGTCGATCGCGTCGAGACCTGGCTCGAGAACCCGGTCTTCGGCGACATGCTCGTCGAGAACATCTACACCGAGTACCGCGACGCCAACGGCGTGATGTACCCGGCCAAGTGGGTGCAGAAGCGCGGCGGCCAGCCCACCTTCGAGCTGCAGACGCTCGGCATCCGCGCCAACCCCGACAACATCCAGGCGCTGGTCACGCCGCCACCGCCGCCCGCCGGCCGCGCCGGCGGTCCGCCTCCCGGAGGTCCGGGCCCGGGTGCCGCCGCGGGCCCGACGTCCGAAAAGCTCGCCGAGGGCGTGTTCCGCATCAACGGCGCCTACAACGCGCTCGCCGTCGAGTTCGCCGATCACATCCTGCTCTTCGAGCCCGGCCCGCAGAACGAGGCGCGGGCGCAGGCGATCATCGCCGAGACGAAGAAGGTGATTCCGAACAAACCGATCCGCTACGGTGTGATCTCGCACCACCACTTCGATCACACCGGCGGCATTGCCGCGGTGGTGAACGAGGGCATCACCATCGTCACGCCGCAGGTCAACAAGGCCTTCCTCGATCGTGCGCTCTCGGCGCCGCGTACGCTGGTCGGCGACGCGCTGTCGAAGTCGGGCAAGAAGCCGATCGTCGAAGGCTTCACCGGCGACAAGCGCGTGTTCTCGGACGCCACCCGCACCGTGGAGATCCACGTCATCAAGGGGCTGCCGCACGCCGACGGCCTGGTGGTGGGGTATCTCCCGAAAGAGAAGCTTCTCGTCTATGCCGACATGTTCAACCTGCCGCCGGCGAACGGCCCGCAGGTGCCGAACCCGCCGGTCGTGGGCACGATGGTGTTTTCCGACAACATCGCCCGGCTCAACCTGACGCCCGACCGCATCATGTCGGTGCACAGCCTCAACCCCGATCGGCTCACGTCGGTCGCCGAGCTCAACGCCACGCTCGGCCGCAAGTAGCCGCCGCTGACGCGGGGCGGGCCGCGGCCCGCCCCGGCCTCGCATTCCACGCCCATGTCGAACTCGCAACTGCGCCTGGCTGGCGGCACCGTCTTCGACCCGGCCAACGGCGTCTCGGGCGAGGTGCGCGACATCTGCATCGACGGCGACCGCATCGTCGCCGACCTCCCGGCGTCGGCGCCGCGCCTCGACGCCTCCGGCATGGTGGTGATGCCCGGCGGCGTCGACATCCACAGCCACGTCGCCGGCGGCACGGTGAACCTGGCGCGGCGCCTCCTGCCCGAGGAGCACGACCGCGATCCCGCACCTGCCCCGGTCCTGGCCGACGGCGAGCCGCTCGCGCGCTCGGGCACCGGCGGCACCCTGCCGAGCACGTTCACCACCGGGTATCGCTACGCGGGCCTGGGCTACACCACCGTGTTCGATGCCGCCGTCGCGCCGCTGCTCGCGCGCGGCGTCGCACGCCGATCTCGACGACACGCCGATCGTCGACGCCGGGTTCTTCGTGCTGATGGGCAACGACGAGTACCTGCTGCAGCTGCTCGCTGCCGGCGAGCGCGCCCAGGCGCGCGAATACGCCGCGTGGCTGCTCGCCGCCGCCGGCGGCTATGCGATCAAGGTGGTCAATCCCGGCGGCATCGAGCTGTGGAAGCGCGGTGCGCGCGATCGCGTCGGGCTCGATACGCCGGTGGGATCCGATCGCGTGACGCCGCGCGCCATCCTCGAAACGCTGGTCGAGGCGGCCAACGGCCTGGCGCTGCCGCACGCGGCCCACATCCACTGCAACGACCTCGGCGTGGCCGGAAACGTCGCCACCACGCTCGCCAGCATGCGCGCGGTGGACGGACGTCGCGCCCATTTCACTCACCTGCAGTTCCACGCCTACGACGCGGCGCCCGACGGCACGCGCCGCTCCGGCGCGCGCGCGCTGATCGAGTACATCAACGCGCATCCCGAGGTCAGCGGCGACGTCGGCCAGGTGATGTTCGGGCCGGCCACGACCCTCACCGCCGACGGGCCGGTGGAGTACCTGCTGCAGAAGAGCAGCGGGCGGCGCTGGGTGAACGTGGACGTGGAGCTCGAGACCGGCTGCGGCATCGTGCCCCACACCTACAAGGAAAAGAGCGCCGTGTCGGCGCTGCAGTGGGTGGTCGGGCTCGAGCTGTTCCTGCTGTCGGCCGATCCCTGGCGCGTGGTGCTCTCGACCGATCATCCCAACGGCGGCTCGTTCCTGGCCTATCCGGAGCTGATTCGCCTGCTGATGGACCGCACCTATCGCGATGCGTGCCTGGCGCGGGTGAACCCGGCGCTGCTGGCGGGCAGCGCGATGGCCGACGGCCTCGCGCGGGAGTACACGCTCGACGAGATCGCCATCGTCACGCGCGCGGCGCCGGCGCGGCTGCTCGGCCTCGTCGCGCAAGGGCCACCTGGGACCGGGCGCCGACGCCGACGTCACGGTGTATGCGCGCGATCCGGACGTGTCGTCGATGTTCGCCACGCCGCGCTACGTGCTCAAGGGCGGCGTGCTGGTGGTCGAGGAAGGGCAGTTGCGGCGCGCCCCGCGCGGCGCGCGCCTGCACGTGAGGCCGGGCTACGACGCGACGATCGAGCGCGGGGTCGAGGCGTTCTTCGATCGGCACTCGACGGTGTCGTTCCGCAACTACCCGATCGGCGATCTTCGCGACGCGCCTGTGCCCGTCGGCCGTGGACGTAGGCGCCCAGGGCCGGCTAAAGCCGGCCCCTGACGTACGATATTGTCGCTGCGTGGAGATACGCGGCGTTTTCATCGAGGACACGTTCGCCGAGGCCTTCGGCATGCGCGCGGCCCGCATCGTGATCACGGCGCGCACGATGAAGTGGGCGCGAGCCGCGGCACTCAAGCTCACCGGGTTTGCCACTTCGGTCATCGCCTGCAAGTGCGAGGCGGCGATCGAGCGGGAGCTGACGCCGGACGAGACGCCCGACGCGCGGCCCGGCGTCTCGGTGCTCCTCTTCACCATGGACTCCGACAGCCTGGGCAAGCGCCTCACCGAGCGCATCGGCCAGACCGTGCTCACCTGTCCCACCGCCAGCTGTTTCGACGGCCTGCCCGATGCACCCGATCGCCTGCCCGCGGCGCGCGCGCTGCGGACCTTCGGCGACCGCTTCCAGATCAGCAAGGTGATCGACGGCGAGCGCTACTGGCGCGTACCGGTGATGGAAGGGGAGTGCCTGCTGCAGGAAAGCTTCGGCATGCAGAAGAAGGGCGTGGGCGGCGGCAACTTCCTCATCCTGGCCGAGGATGTGGACAGCGCGCTGGCCGCCGCCGAGGCCGCCGTCGAGGCCATCGACGGCATGCCCGGCGTGATCCTGCCGTTTCCCGGCGGCGTCGTCCGCAGCGGCAGCAAGGTGGGCGCGCGCGGCTACAAGGGGATGATCGCCTCGACCAACGACGCCTACTGTCCCACCCTCCGCCCGCTCACGACATCCGCGCTGCCCGATGGCGTGAACTCGGTGCTCGAGATCGTGCTCGACGGGCTGTCGCCCGACGCGATCAGGCGCGCCATGCGGGCCGGCATCGACGCCGCCTGCCGGCCGCGGCGTCCGCGCGATCTCCGCCGGGCAACTACGGCGGCAAGCTCGGGCCGCATCACTTCCACCTGCGCCAGATCATGGGCGCGCCGGCATGAGCGACGCCGTCGTGCTCGTCGCTGCGGGCGCGCCTCGAGGGCCCGCTCGACATGAGCGGCGTCACGCCGGATCGGTGCGCGGCGCTGTCGCGTTCCGAGATTGCGGCGCTCGAGGTGTGGGTCGGGGGCACCCGCGCCGCGGCTGGGCGAGCTGTTCGACGTACGCGGAGAGCGGGCGCTGCGGCTCGAGGTCGAGGGCGATCTCGCGCGACGTCCACGGACTCGGCGCGGGCACCGCGGCCGGCGAGGTGGTGGTCCGCGGCGACGCCGGCCGCGAAGTGGGCGCGCGCATGAGCGGCGGGCTCGTGCACGTGCAGGGCCGTGTGGGCGATGACGCCGGTCAGGCGATGGCCGGTGGTGTGCTGCGCGCGGACGGAAACGCCGGCGATCGCCTCGGCGGTGCGGCGCCCGGCGCCTCGAAGGGGATGACCGGCGGCGAGATTGTCGTGTTCGGTGCGGCCGGCGCGGCGGCGGCCGCGCTGATGCGGCGCGGGCTCGTGGCCGTGGCCGGCGGCGTCGGTCCCTTGGCGGGCCGGGGCATGATTGCCGGCACGTTGCTCGCGCTCGGGCCGATCGGGGATCAGCCCGGGCTGGGCAGCAAGCGCGGCTCGATCATCGCCGGCGCGGGCGTGGCCGTGCCGCCGACCTACCGCCTCGCCTGCACCTACGAGCCGCCGCACGTCCGCCTGCTGCTCACCTCGTTGCGCCGGCGCTTCGGGTTCCCCTGCGATCCGGGGCTGCTCGCCGGCCCCTACGATCGGTACTGCGGCGATGCCGGTGACGTGGGCAAGGGCGAGATCCTGGTGTGGACCGGCCATGCCCGATCGCCCGTCGTCTGACTCCGCCTCTACGTCGCGCTGACGCACGCTACTACTTCCTCTTCTCGATCCTGGAATGCACGTCGTTGACGGTCATCAGCGCGGCGGTGCCGTACCAGCGGTGGAGCTCCATCACGAGCTGGCCCGCCTGAATCGCGGGGTCGGTCTTCGTCAGCGCCTCCGCTTCGGCCACCGTCGCGACGTCGAAGATGTAGATGCCGCGCAGCACGCCGTCGTCGGCGAACGGCCCGGCGAGCACCAGCTTGCCCTCCTTGGCCAGGCGATTGATGTTGGCGCGGTGCGCGGCCTGGAGCTTCTGCGCCTCTTCGCGCGGGCGATCGCGGTTCGGGCCCGCCTTGAGAAACGCCATCACGTAGACCTTCATGCCGTTCTCGTCGGCCTTGAGCTTGGCCGCGAGTGCGGCGTCGTAGGTGTCCTGGCCGTGCACGGTGGCCGTCAACAGAATTGCGATGAGCAGGGCGCGCATGAAGACTCCTTCCTCTCAAAAGCCGCTCGGGCGGATCCAGAAGCTCTCGGCCCAGGTGCCGCCAGGCGGAATCGACTGCAGTTCCTTGTAGAGTCCCTGGTGCGCCAGGTTGGTGGCGTTGGTCATGGCGGCCATCGGCTCGAAGCAGATGAAATTCCGTTCCGGCCCGCCCGGCGTGGGCTTGGGCGCCCATACGACTGCGACCCGGTAGTTCGGTCCGAACTCGACGTCCAGACGCTGGGCCTTCCCGCGCAGGCGTCATCGTGGCGCGGCCCCGTGCGTCGCGCACCAGATCGCTGAAGTCGTCGTCGAGGTCGTGGTCGCGCAGCGCCACCGACGCCGGGTTGGGAAAGAAGCGCTCGATCGGCTCGGTCTCGCCGCTGGGCACCTTGTTCGGCAGCAGCTTCCAGCGCGTGCGCGCGCCCACCGCGATCGTCCAGTCGTCGCGGCGTGAGTCCGTCAGCTGGAAATAGGGATGGAAGCCGACCGTCACCGGCATCGGCTCGGCGCTCAGGTTCACGATCGACGTCGCCACTTCCAGCACGCCGTCGCGGAGGCGATAGGTCATCTCGATCGTGTGCGCGAAGGGCCACTGCTTCATCCACGCCGGCTGCCGGTAGAACTCGAGCCGGCTCGTGGCCCACGCCGAGTCGCGATCGGCGCCGCTCGACGTGAGCTGCCAGCGGTCGGTGGTGGTGAGGAAGCCGTGAATCGGAATCGCGCCGCGGACGTTGCCGAGCGACATGTCGAAGGCATAGCGCGTGCCGTTGGCGTAGAACGCCTGCTCGTCGAGGCGGTTGATCCACGGCCCCATGAAGGGGATGCCGGTGGCGTTGGGGCTGGCCTTGAAGGCGTCGAGGCTCTCGTGGGGCCAGCGCAGGACGTCGTGCCCCTTCACGGTCATCCGGTAGGCGATGTTGCCGACCGACGGCATCATCCAGACGTCGGTTTGTGTCCTGGCGTCGGACAGCCTGAGCGATTCGCCGTCGCGCGTCGCCGCGTACGGTTGCCCCAGGGCCGGCACCGCCGCCAGGAAACTGCAGGCGGCGAGGAGGATCAGAGGTTTCATAGGCAACGCGCGTATTGTAGATTTGCCGCCATGAGAATCGTCGATCCGTCCCGCCTCGACCGTCGCGCATTCCTCGCTGCCGCCACGGGCGTGGCCGCCATCGCACGTGCCGCGGCCCAGGGCCCCCCCGCGGCTCCCGTGTCGCCAGTCGCGACGCCCCGCGACTGGACCAACCAGACGCCGATGGCGTACCCCGACCCGGATCTCGTGGCGCTCGATCCGCGCTTCCGCCGCTACGTCGTGTTCAACACCGCGATCAAGCGGCTGCACGTCGGCACCGGCTGGGCCGAGGGTCCGGCGTGGAACGGCGTGGGCAAGTACCTGGTCTGGAGCGACATTCCGGCGAATGCCCAGATGCGCTGGATCGAAGACGACGCGCGCGTGACGACCTTCCGCAACAACTCGGGATACAGCAACGGCAACACGTTCGACTACGAGGGCCGCCAAATCAGTTGCGAGCATGGCGGGCGCCGCGTGGCCCGTTACGAGCCGAACGGCACGGTGACCGTGATCGCCGACCGCTACCAGGGCAAGCGGCTGAATTCGCCGAACGACGTCGTGGTGCATCCCGACGGCGGCGTGTGGTTCACCGATCCGTCCTATGGCATCGGCGGCAACTACGAGGGGTTCAAAGCGGAATCGGAGACGAAGGAAGCGGTGTATCGCGCGGACCCGAAGACCGGGGAGGTGGAGAAGGTGACCGACGCCGTCGATCAGCCCAACGGGCTGTGCTTCTCGCCCGACTACAAGAAGCTCTACGTCGCCGACACCGGCATGTCGCGCGACATCAAGGTGTACGACGTGGACGGCAAGGCGCTGCGCAACGGCAAGCGCCATGCGCAGCTGACCATCCCCGGCAGCGGTGCGCCTTCAGCCGCCGACGGCATGCGGTGCGACGCCGACGGCAATATCTGGGCTGGCGCCCGTCCGGGAGTGCTGGTGATTGCGCCCGATGGCGTGACCATCGGCATGATCCGCCTGCCGGAAGTCTGCGCCAACGTCTGCTTCGGCGGTGCCCGTCGCAACCGTCTGTTCATGACGGCGAGCCAGTCGCTCTACGCCGTGTACGTGAACGCAGCGGGCGCACACATTGCGTAGGAGACAAGCCCTGAAGCCTGAAGCCGGGAGCCGGGAGCCCTCCTCGTTGACACCGCCATCCGCGCAGACGAAGATCCACGCGCGGAACCCCGTCTGTTTCTGGAGGCCTTTGCATGCTTCGACCTGGTCGTCGGCACGTTCTTCTCGGACTCGTCGTGGCGTTCGCGGCGTGGTCGCTCACCGGTCAGGGGCAGACCGGAGCCAAGAACGGCGAGTGGCGGGCCTACCGCGGCGACGAGGCCAGCACCGCCTACTCGCCGGCGGACCTCATCACCCGCGACAACGTGAAGAACCTCCAGGTGGCCTGGACCTGGAAGTTCGACAACTACGGCGGCGCGGCGTCCGAGACCGTCGCGACGGAGACGACGCCGCTCATGGTGGACGGCGTGCTCTACTTCACCGCCGGTGCCCGCCGCACGGTGGTGGCCGCGAAAGCCGACACGGGCGAGACGCTGTGGACCTGGCGGCCCGACGAGGGCGCGCGGTTCGACCAGGCCCCGCGCAAGGTGCACCGCGGCGTCGCCTACTGGACCGACGGCAAGGAAGGGCGCGTCGTGGTGGTCACGCCGGGGTTCCAGCTGGTGGCGCTCGATGCGAAGACCGGCCGCCCGGTGCCGGGCTTCGGCAGCAACGGCATCATCGATCTGTTCACGCAGCTCGACAACGACACCAAGCTCGATCCCACCGGCCGCATCGGCAACAGCTCGCCGCCGGTCATCTCGAACGACGTCATCGTCGTCGGCCCGGCGCTCACGCCGGGCGGGCGCGTCAACATCGCCAACGTCAAGGCCGACATCATGGGCTTCGACGTCCGCACCGGCAAGAAGCTGTGGACGTTCCACACCGTCCCGCGCGACGGCGAGCCCGGCGCGGAGACGTGGCTCGGCGACTCGCGGCAGTACACCGGCAACGCCGGCATCTGGGGCCCGTTCTCGGCCGACCCCGCGCTCGGCTACGTGTATCTGAGCGTCGAGTCGGCGACCAACGACGTGTACGGCGGCCACCGTCCCGGCAACAACCTCTTCTCCGACTCGCTCGTGTGCCTCGACATCAAGACCGGCAAGATGATCTGGTACCAGCAGCTCGTGCACCACGACATCTGGGACTACGACATGCCGCCGGCGCCGATCCTCATCGACCTCACGGTGGACGGCAAGCCCGTGAAGGCGGTGGTGCAGCTCACCAAGCAGGCGTTTGCCTACGTGTTCGACCGCACCACCGGCCGTCCGGTGTGGCCGTGGGACGAGAAGCCGGTGGGCAAGAGCGACGTGCCGAAGGAGTGGACCTCGCCCACGCAGCCGATCCCGTCGAAGCCGCCGGCGTTCGACCTGCAGGGCATCAGCACCAACGACCTGATCGACTTCACGCCGGAGCTGCGCGCCGAAGCGATCAAGGCCGCTGCAGGGCTGGACGCTGGGTCCGATCTACACGCCGCCGTCGCTGGTCACGCCCACCAACAAGGGCACGATTGTCGTGCCCGGGTTCGGCGGCGGCGCGAACTGGCCGGGCGGCGCGTCGGACCCGGAGACCGGCTTCGTCTACGTCGGCTCCAACACCAACCCGACGGCCATCGGCCTCGAGCCCAACATCGACCGCGTCAAGTCGCGGGTCGATTCCGACTACACGATGACGGGCACCTTGCCGACGGTGCAGGGGCTGCGCGTGTTGAAACCGCCGTACGGCCGCATCACCGCCTACAACATGAACCGCGGCGAGATCGCCTGGCAGATTCCCAACGGCGACACGCCGCAGGCGGTGAAGGACAACGCGGCATTGAAGGGCCTGACGATTCCCAAGACCGGCAGCGCGTCGCAGGCCGGCCTGCTCGTGACCAAGACGCTGCTCTTTGCCGGTGAAGGGCCGGGCGGCCACGCCGGTGTTCCACGCCTACGACAAGGCCACCGGCGCCGACATCTGGCAGACGCCGATTCCCGGACCCCAGACCAGCCTGCCGATGACCTACGTGCATCAGGGCCGGCAGTACGTGGTGGTCGGCGTCCGCGGCACCGCGAACTCGGGCGCGCAGCTCGTGGCCTTCGCCTTGCCGCGCCCGGCGCCTGCGGGCGGCGCACCGGCCGGGCGTGGCCGCGGCGCGGGCCCCGCGCCGGAGAACTGATTCCCCACGTGGCGGCGGGTCTTTGAGACCCGCCTCAGGGGATACGTCGAGGGCGGTCTTGAAACCCTGGACCTGGCAACCATGCGTCACGCCTGCTCGGGCGCTGACCAAAGCCGGCGTGCCGAATCAGTTGCTGACGCCCAGGGCGGCCAGACGGCAATTTTACGCCCGAGGACCGGCCGAGATATTGGCGACCATCCGGGAGTTCTTTAAGAAAGAGGGGCTGGTAGCGAAGGGGGAATCCCTGAGCGGCGGTCCTCGATGGAGAGAGGACGAGCGATGCGAAGAGTGACGGCCCTGCCCGGTGTTCGCGACGTGTCGTCTGCCGCTCTCGTGGCTCAGAGCCGGACGGCGGATTCAACGACGGACGCGGCCGTTACGAGGCTCGAGAAGCTCGTTGGCCAGACGGCCAGGCTTTGCGGCGCCGTTGTCGAACATGTGTGTCGCCCCGAGCGCCGATGCTCCCGGCCGGCTCTTCCCCACTGAGCCCGGTGCGACCATCCGGGTGCCGCCTGGGGCACGCGCGCGGTTTCCGCTCGCGTCGAACGGCGCACGCTCGGCCGCAACGTGTGTGCCACCGGGCCGATCAGCCGTCAGGGGATTAGGTTCATCGTTCTGGTCGAGGATCCCACCATCGATCTCGACGCGAGCGGCGTAGACGAACCGAAGGATTTGCCGCCTGATCTGGTCTCGTCCTGCGACAGAACGTCGTGATGCCCAAGCTCCTCAGCGAGGTGAAGGCAGAATATCCGACGAGCCGCCCTCAATGCCGGCATCAAAGCCACGGTCTGGCATGGTCGCGATCGTGCGAGTGGCACGGAGGCCGCGCGATCCGCCGGATCAGTTCGATCGCCCGACGACAGCGTGGGTTCTACGACCAGGCGGCAACCGCTGCGTCGAGCATGGCAGCGTGCGGCGAGGCACCACGAAGTGACGCCGGACGCCTGTCGGAAATCGGCGACGACATGAAGTCGCTCGAGCTGCGCGCCGCCCCGCCTCGAGACGCGATGGCGCTCGACGAGATCAAGAACTTCGTGGCGGTGTCCGATCGCCTCGGTACTGCCGGCCAGCCGTCCGAGGACCAGCTCCACGACGTCGCCGACGCAGGCTTCGACGTCGTGGTCAATCTCGGGCTGCTCGATCCGCGCTACTGCCTGGCCGACGAGGCGGGCACCGTGGCGCGACTCGGCCTCGCGTATCACCACATCCCCGTGGACTTCAACGCGCCCCAGGCGGACGACCTGCGGCGGTTCTTCGCGGTGATGGACGGCGCCGGCGACCGGAAAGTGTTCGTCCATTGCGCGGCCAACTACCGTGTGTCGAGCTTCGTGGCCCTCTACGGTGAGGCCAGGCTCGGCTGGTCGCCCGCAGAGGGTGACGCGCACATCCGGCGGATCTGGGAACCGAACGAGACCTGGACGCGCTTCATCGCCGCGGCGCGCCGCGGTGTGGCCGCGACTAGACCGCGAGGCAGGTGTCGATGACGCGTGTCTGTGTCTTCTCGGGCTCGAGCGCCGGCGTGCGTCCGGAATATCGCCGCGCCGCCGAGCATCTCGGACAGGTGCTGGCAGAGCGGCGCATCGGCCTGGTCTACGGCGGCGCGCGAGTCGGGCTCATGGGCGCCGTGGCCGACGCCGCCCTCGCGGGCGGTGGCGAGGTGATTGGCGTGATTCCGTCAGGGCTGGTCGCCAAGGAGATCGCGCATACCGGCCTCACCGACCTGCGCGTCGTCGCCTCGATGCACGAGCGCAAGGCGCTGATGGCCGATCTGGCCGATGCCTTCGTCGCGCTGCCCGGAGGATGGGGCACGCTCGAGGAGTTCTTCGAAGTGCTCACCTGGGCGCAGCTCGGGCTGCATCGGAAGCCATGCGGCCTGCTGAACGTCTGCGGCTACTTCGATGGCCTGCTGGCGTTTGCCGCGCATAGCGTGGCCGAGGGATTCGTGCGGCCCGAGCACGGTGGCATGATGGCGGTCGCCGACGCGCCCGGGCCACTGCTCGACACCCTGGCGGTGCACCGGCCGCCGGTGGTCGAGAAGTGGCTCGATCGCGCAACGACGTAACGTCACGTTTGCTCGTGAGGGGACATCGCCACACCTGCAAAACCGTGAATCCGTATTCCTCACGTCACCACGGTCCGAAACCGAGAGTGTGAGAATCCTCGACATGCCCCGTCTGCCGGTGTTCCGCCAGGCTCTTGTGACGATGGCGCTCCGCGAGATGCGCACTTCGTACACGCAAGAGCAGGCGAGAGAGCTCGGCGCCACCGTCGCAGCGGCGGCGGCCGCCTACTCAGGGCCGTTGGGCGTGACGCCCGACGCGTTGAGCCAGGCGACGTTCGAGTACGCATTGCGCAAGGGGGCGTACGTTGTGACGTCGCCGCAGGCGATCGCCGACACGTTCGAGCGCGTGGGTTTCGAGGTGCGCCTGGCCGACGAGGGCGGCGGCCTTGCCGAGCGTGAAACCGACCGGCCGTCGTCAACGGCGGGCAAGGACAGCTACCGCATGCGGCTCGTGGCGGTGAAGACGTAGCGGGGCAGCTCCCTCAGGCGGCGCGGCTGCCCCGGCAGGCGGCGCACCGCAGCAGCATGCGCTACCGCGGTGGCGTGCGAGCCGAGTACAAGATGCCCGTGTACTGCATTTCCTCCCAGGTCTGATCGCCCCAGTGCACCTCGACCGACGGATCCGGGTTGGCCCGGTTCGCCTTCGAGTTGTCGTACCACGCGGTGGAGACGATGCGCGCGCCCTTCGGCACCTGCAGCGGCTCCTTGAACAGGTAGTAGGTCTGCCAGTTGAAGTCGTACTTCGGCACCGCCAGGATCGGCGTCGAGGTGCCGTCGGGCAGCGTCAGCACGTAGCGCCACTGCTTGCCGCGCACGTGCGTATGCGGGAACAGGCCCCACACGATCGCGTCCTGCGCGAACGTCGCGTCGGTCGTGACCGCCTGATCGGCGGCGCCGGGCGGGATCACCAGCCTGGCGTTCAGGAACGCCGAGGCGTGCATCTCGGTGGCTGGCGGCTGCTTCGCGAAGATCAGTCCGACTTTCGATCGGTCGGTGCCGGCGGTGCCGTTGGTGGTGTAGTGCATCTGGAACTGGAGCACGCCGCCCGGCGGCAGGCGCAGGGCGGTGCCGGGCGGAAAGACCTGGGGATCGGTGCCCGGGGCGTAGGTGGCCAGCAGGCGCGACGGTCCGATCGGCCGCTGCGGCGGTCGATTGCCGGTCTCCCGCCGCGGCAGCATGTTGTCCTCGCGGTTGGGCACCATGATCGGCGCGGCGCCCGTGCCGTCGGGCGGGGCCTGGTAGTACACGAGGATGTGATGCACCAGCGTGCGATTGCCCGGCCGCGCTTCGATCGCCTGCAGCCACTTCGTCTCGGTGAATCCGGTCGGGACGTAGAAGTTCTCGTACTGAATCGTGCCCTGCGCGGGGACCGCGTAGTCCTCGGGCAGCTCGAACACCTGATCGGGCGTGCCGATGCTCCAGCCGTCGGCAAACGTCGGGCGCGGCGGCAGATCCGCGGGGTTGCCCTGCGGCGCGCCGCCCGCCACCCAGCGTGCGATGAGGTCTTTCTGCGCGGCCGACAGCCGCCGCTCGTTGACGAACGTGCCGTGGGGCGCGTCGGCGTGCCACGGCGGCATGCTGCCCTCGGCGACGCGCCGGCCGATGGCCTGCGCCCACGGCCGCGCCTCGGCGTAGGTCAGAAGCGACATCGGCGCGATTTCGCCGGCCCGATGGCAGCTCGCGCAGTTGGCGTAGAGGATCGGCGCGATGTCCTTCGCGAACGTCGGGACGTCACCCGCCTGTGGGGCTTGCGCATGGCCGACGATGACCGCCGCTCCGCAGAGTGCGGCCGTGCCGGCGAGAAGCGTGAGAGTAGTCGTCAGACGCATGAAGGACAGTCTACGCCCAACCCAGCGCGGCGAGCTGGCGGCAGCGTAGGCAGGTGGCAGGTGGGCAGGTGGGACGCGTTCGTAGGGGCGGGTCTTTAGACCCGCCTGACAAGCCCTTAAGCCCTAAGCCTTGAGCCCTAAGCCGACAAGAATCAGCGTGTGCACGTTTGCGGCGCGGCGCAGGACCAGTTGGAGGCGTCCTTGCGGTTGCCGCGTGCCCTTGTACTGCGCGACCTGCGGATACGCGCAGATCGGCCGCGACAGGTTCGACTGCGGGTTGAATCCCATCATCTGGGTTGGGGTCACGTTCTTTTCGCGCCAGGCTTCCAGCGTGCCGACGGTGTCGAACGTGTGCGGCCCGTCGCCGCCGCGGCAGTGCCCCATGCCCGGCACCATGAAGAGCCGCACGAAGTCGCCCTGGTTACGCCCCATCTTGTTCAGGACGCTCTCGTAATAGAGCACCGTGTTCTCGGGCGTGATGCCGGTGTCGCCCCAGCCGGTGTAGAGCAGGAGCTTCCCGCCGCGCGCCTTGAACTTCGACAGGTCGGGATCGACGGCGTCGACGAAGCCGACCTTGCTGTTGATGATCGGCATGTCGCGATCGAGGTCGAACGTGTTCCAGTCGTAGCTGGCGTCCTGGAAGCCCCAGATGCGCACGGTGTCGAAGCCGCCGCCGGGCACGCCGCCGGGCTGCACGCCGCGCAGCGCCGGCAGCGGGTTGCCGAGCGCCTGACCCGAGAAGATCAGCTCGCCCTTGCTGTTCTTCGTGCCGCCGTAGAAGGCCTCGACCGTCTTGAGCTGCGGCGCCGTCAGGCAGCTGTCGCTGTCGGCGCCCTTGCACGCCAGCTTCGCGAAGTCGAACGAGCACGCGCGCGGGTTGTTGAGGAAGCCTTCCTTCATCGTGTCGCAGGCATCCATCACCGCCTTGCTCACCATCTCCGCCTTGGCCGGCGGGATCGCGGCTTCGGGATGGCGGGCCAGCTCGATGCTGCGCGCGACGCCGGCGGTGTGCATCTGGATGTGGCGGTTGGCGAGCGCGCCGGCGATGATGCCGTCGAAGTCCTCGGGATAGCGCTGCGCCGCCATCACGGCCTGGCGGCCGCCGGTGGAGCAGCCCTTGAAATACGAGAACTGCGGCGCGTTGCCGTAGTAGCGGTCGATCAGCTTCTTCGACGTCGCGGTCATCTCGTGGACGGCGCGGTAGGCGAAGTCCACGATCTTCTCCGGGTGCCCCAGCGCGAACATCCCGCCCGGGCCCTCGGTCGCTTCGTCGTGCCCGGTGTCGCTGCCGGCCGTCGCGTAGCCGAGCCGCAGCGCCGTCTGCATCTCGCCGAAGCCCTGGATCGACCCGCCGAAGCCGCCGTTGCCGACCGCCATGAACCGGCCGTTCCAGTTCTCGCGTGGGCAGCCACAGCTCGGCGTTGATCTTCGAGTCGGCGGTGGGCTTGAGCACCAGCTTCACGCGGCAGTGCGCGGGCAGCGGCGGCGGCGCGCGGGTGCGCCGCCGGCGCGGCCGGGCCCGCCGGCGCGCGGCGCGGCCGGAGCGGCCGCGGCGCCCGGCGGCACGAACGGGCCCGGCCGGCATCGCCTGCACGGTGACGGCGACCTGCGGCGTCGACAGCGACTGCAGCGACTCGCACGTCGTGGCGGGGGCAGCGGCCGCCGCCGCGGTGAGAAGCGCGATGCCAAGACTCATCATGAGGGTCTGCTCCGGCTACTGACGGTTGAAGCGGTGGACGCGGCCGTACTGGTTGAACTCGGAGACGAAGACGTCGCCCTGCGCGTTGACGGCGACGCCGTGCGGCGACAGCACGAAGCCGGGGCGCCACTGCTCGGGCTTCACCTGATTGGTGCCGACGCCCTGCTCGGTGTTGGCGCCGATCCGCTCGACGACCTTGCCGGCCTTGTCGAGAACGGTCACCCGGCCGGTCAGCTCGCCGACGATGGCGTGGTCGCCGTTGATCGTGATCGCTGCGGGCAGCAGCAGGTCCGTCGCGACGACGCCGAGGAACTCGCCCGTGAGTGACAGGTGCACGACGCGGTTGTTGGCGCGGTCGACCCCGATGATCCGCGCCGGCTGGAAGCGCGTGTCGACGGCGAGCTTGTGCAGCGTGTTGAAGTTGTAAGGCGCCTTCTTGCCGCCGAACGAGGCGAGGTACTTGCCGGTGCGATCGAAGCGGTGGATGTAGTCGCTGGCGTAGCCGTCGGCCACGTAGAGGTCGCCGTTGGGCGCCACGTCGAGGCCGGTGAGCAGCAGCTGCAGCTCGTTGCTGCGCGCGTTGCGCACCTTGAACTCGTCGGGCACCGCCGACGAGCCGATCGTCATCACGATCGTGCCGTCGAGTTTCATCTTGACGATCGTCTGGCCGCGCAGCGTGGCGCCGTAGAGGAACTCGCCGTCGGGCTGCGTGCGGATGACGAAGCCGTGGAAGTCGCTCGGCGCGCCGGGCAGGTTGCGCAGGAAAGTGCCGTCGGGCGCGTAGACCTGCACGCCCGCGGTCGGGTCCTGGACGCTGACGAACACCTCGCCTTTCGAGCTGACGGCGACGTCGCCGTGCATGTTGCCGAGTTGCGGACGCCCGGCGGGTAGCTTCAGCCAGTCGCCGACGGCGGAGTAGCCCGCACCAGCAAGAGCCGTCACGGTGCACGCGAAGACGGCGCCGGCCAGCGCCACACGGACGAGCAGTGGTTTGTGCATAGCGGTCGCCGCGAATTATGTCCGCTCCGCATAGGTTGTTCAACGGCCACGAAAGGCAGAGTAGGCAGAGTAGGCAGAGTCGGGTAGAGAGGGCGGGGCTTCAGCCCCGCCAGTAAAGACCGCGGCGCTGCGGCCCGTATTACCGGCGGGGCGGGGAGGGCGGCTGCCCACACTCTCATGGAGGCAGGCATGCTGCGTGTTGCGCGCTGGAAACGGATCCTCGTCTCGTCGCCCTCGTGGCGCTCTCGGCCTCGCCGCTCCTGGCGCAGAGCCCGTCGGCCACGGCCACGGCCACCATCAACGGCAAGTCGCTCGCGGTGCGCTACTCGGCGCCCTCGGTGCGCGGCCGGCAGATCTTCGGCGCGGGCGGCCTGCTGTCGAAGGACCCGACCTATCCGGCGTGGCGTGCCGGCGCCAACGCGGCCACCACGTTCACCACCGATGCCGATCTCGTGGTCGGCGGCCTGGCGGTCCCGAAGGGCACCTACACGCTCTTCGCGTGGGTGCAGAATCCCGAACGCGTGGGACCTCATCATCAACAAGCAGACCGGGCAGTGGGGCCTCTGCTACGACGCCGAAGCAGGATCTCGGGCGCGTGAAGATGACGATGAGCAAGCCGCCGGCCCTGGTCGAGACGCTGAAGTACACCATCGCCGACAAGGGCAAGGGGCAGGGCGAGCTGCGGCTCGAGTGGGAGCACCACGTCGCCACCGTGCCGATTACCGTCAAATAGCGACGCACTTCGCGCATCATTGCAGGCGTGAGGTCACGCCTGTGTCTCGCCGCGGGAGCAGCCGCCGTCTGGTGCGGCGCGGCGATCTCCGCCGTGGCTGCGGCGGCGCCCGCGCGCGATGACATCGGGCTGGCGCTTCCCGCGGAGGAATCGTCGGAGCGCCCGGCTCTGCTCGACCTGCTGCGCCGGTCGCGTGAGGAGATTGCCCGTGCGGCGGGCGTGCCTCCGCGGGCAATGCGGGTCACCGTGCACCCCACCGTCGAGAGCTTCGGCCAGGCCACGGGACAGTCGTGGTACTCGGCCGGCGCCACGCGCGGATCCGACATTCACCTGTTGTCGATCGCAGTCCTGCGCCGCAACGGTCAGCTCGAACGTGTCGTGCGCCACGAGGTGGCGCATGTGCTGATCGATCGGTCGCTCGACGACCGGCCGCTGTGGGTGCGTGAGGGGATGGCGGGGTATTTTGCGGGGCAGTTTGATTCGACGAACCGCGGGTTTCCGGTGTCCTTGAGGTGTCCGAGCAACGACGAACTGCGGCGCCCATCGAGCCGTGAGGCGCAGCGGGACGCCTACGCGCGCGCGGAGGCGTGCGTCGCGCGCGAGATCGCTTCGGGCGTCCGGTGGCGCGACGTGCGGTGAGAGATCGATTGATAACCGGTCCCGCAACCCTATAACTGTTCGTCCGAAACGCATTTCACGAGCGTTCTGTCAGTGAGATGCCGAAGGCTTATGCGGCTCGGCCGGCAGGAACGATTGCAGCTCAATACTAGTTAGGCCGAAGACCAATGGATCTGAAGCGGCACGTCGTTCGATACGATCCGGCAGACGTTCGGGCATGGCAGGCCGGCGAATACCGAGCTACTGAAGCGGTCGCGCGCTTCGGAGTTCATCAAGCAGATTCTGGTCGAAAAGGCCACTCGTCGCCGTCGGGCGCGCCGTGCGGCGGGCAGGTCCGGCGATCGCCGGTTCTTTGGTGAAGCGTTCGTAGCGGCGCATCGGGCATTCGCGTGATGTCTGCCTACAGCTCGGCGCCTAACGTCGGTTTGCAGCCGACGGCGGCCGGTGTCATCCTGAGCCGCCGCGGCTGAAGCCGCACGTTGATATGACTTCTCGAGTCAAGTAGGACGCAGTTCTCCTTTTGCCAGCTCGATCGGGCCGATGGTTAGCGAGTCGACGGGTGTCACGTCGAGGCCGCCGAGCAGACCGCCCACCCATTGAGCGGTCCGCGCAGGCGGCCGAGCCCGACGCGAGGTATTCCAGGGGCTGAGGCGGGACGGGACCGGTACTGCCGACGATTGATCCTGCTGATATCCGTGGGTTGGGTACCACCGGTACTGAGGTCCGTCTGGCGCCTGCCTCGGTCTAGGCACGAGGGTCGACCGGAGTCGCCTCTTAACGTCGTCGAGGGTTACGCCTGTATCGGTGGTCCACGTCCCGCCTCAGCCCCTGGCGTGTTTACGCGCGGGCTGGCATGGCGCGCGCGATCGCCCACATGAAGGCGATCAGCTCACGGGCGATCGCCGTCACGACGACGTTCGGATGCTTCCCGCGCGCGACGAGGCGCCGGTAGCGCTTGCACAGGCGGACTTGCGCCTTCCAGCCGAGATCCTGGAGGGCCTTCGGCAGCCGGTCGATCCGCTGCTGGATGTGCAGCGAGACCTTGGCGGGATGACGATAGGCCCAGGCCGCTTCGACCAGGACGCGGCGCGCGCGCCCGTTGCCGGCCTTGGTGATGCCGCCCTGGCGGCGCGCCGATCCGCTGGAGTATTCCGACGGGACCAGGCCCACGAAGGCCGCGAGTTGGCGCGGATTGTCGAAGCGGGTGAGGTCGCCGAGTTCGGCGACGACCGTCAGGGCCACGACCCACTGCACGCCGCGCAGGGCCTGGAGGGCCTCGACCACGGGATAGCGGGGCCAGCGCGGCGCGAGCGCCTGGAGTTCCGCTTCGATGCGCTGGAGGCGGTCGACCTGCTCATCGACGGCGCGCACGCCTTCTTGAAAAACGATCTGCTGCGCGGGCGTGGGACAGACGACCTTCGCCAGGTAGCGCTTAGTGTGCCGCATTCCAGTCGGCCCGTCCGACGTAGTGGAGCCCGAGGCGCAGCAAGAACGCCTTCAGCCGGAGCTTGGCCTCCTTCAGCGTGATCCGCGCGGTATCGCGGGCGCGGCAGAGATCACGGATGGCTTCATCCTCCACGGTCGGCACGTACACGGCGGTGAGATCGCCGGACCGCGATAACCGCGCGAGCTCGACGGCGTCGCGCCGGTCCGTCTTCACCTTGTCGCCGGGCCGCCGTCGGGATCAGCGATGGCGCGACGACGTCACACGCCAGCCCCTTCCCGGTGAGATAGCGATACAGGCCGTCGCCGCTCGGCCCGGCTTCGTAGACGAATCGCAGCTCCGGGCGCCTTACCCTGCAAGCGGCGAATCAATCGATCGAGGTCGGCCTGGCGCGTCCCGATCGCTCCGACGAACACCGGTGGGTCAGGCCGCCCCCCCGCCGCATGCGCGACGGCAATCGAATCCTTGTGGACGTCCAACCCGACGAACAGCGGAGTAGACTTGGCCATGGCTGACCTCCGGGAACACCGCGTTGCGGACCATGCAGCGGTGCGGCTCTGGCCGGCAGGCTAACCCGCGAGACAACCGGAGGTCAGCCTGTTCGCGGAAGTCATTCTGTCTAGGCATCATCGCGAGCACCCGGCTAGAATCCAGACGAGGAGAGCATGCCTAGCTTGGACTTGGTCGTTCACAGCGACCCCGAGATTCTTGGCGGGACGCCGGTATTCCAGGGTACTCGTGTGCCGCTTCGAAACCTCATCGACTACCTGGAGCGAGGGCACTCTCTCGACGAGTTTCTCGATTCGTTCCCGTCGGTGTCGCGTGACCAGGCCGTGGCCGCGCTGGAAGCAGCGCACGATGCGCTGATTCGCATGCGCGTTCTTCTCGATGAGCAGTTGCCACGACAGCTGTCGGGGCACCTCGAAGGGCACGAGGTTCGGACCGTCCAGCAGCAGCGCTAGTCCGGCACCATGAACGGCGAGCTACTCCGTCTAGCCGTGGAGGCTGGCTTCGAGTCGTTCCTGACGGCCGACCACAATCTTGAATATCAGCAGAATCTTCAGGCTTTGGTGAGCGCGCTCGCGGCTGAGCGGCCGAATGCTAGGCGACACCCAAGCGTAGCGAGATTCACCGGGGGCAAATCCTTCGATGCGCCGAGTCGTGTCGCCATGATCGAGAGCCACGCATGATGCGAAAAGCGAAGCCTGCCGCCAGCCCCGACGCCTACGTTGCTGCCCTCGATGGATGGCATCGCAAGTGTGTCGAAGCGCTTCGCACGACGGTTCGGGCCTCCGCGGTTCTGGAGGAGGTCGTTAAGTGGGGCCACCTGGTGTATGTCGCGAACGGTCCTGTGCTGCTTATTCGTGCCGAAGATCACCGAATACTATTGGGCTTCTGGCGAGGGCAGCGCTTGTGCGCAATCGAGCCAGGCTCAAGCCGGGTGGAAAGTACGAGATGGCCACACTGGAATTGCGCAAGGGAATGACTGTCGCTTCCGCGACAGTGCGCCGCCTGACTCGAGAGGCCGTTGAACTCAACGACAGTCTTGGCGATCCGAGGCTGGCCGCGAAGCGGGATTGACCGCCTCTACATTCGCGTGCGGGAAACGGCCGCCGTGCGGGCAACGAGCGACCAGCCGAGCGCGGTGAGCACGGCCACGAGCCCCAGCTTCATGCCGACGAACACCAACTCGGTCGTGCCCGGCGTCACGCCGCGCGGCCCTCAGGGCACGGGTTGCGTCCACGGCACCCACACGAACACGGCGAGGATGACCGTCGCCGCCAGCACGCCGGCGGATGCACCGACTCGCGCGTCGGCGTGTTGAGGGAGGCCCAGTAGCGTTCCCACTGCGGCGCGGCTCCGGCCGGGGCCGTCACCGTGACAGCGAGCGGTTCTGACGATGCCTGCACGCCGTGCACGTACATCGGCGACCCGCGGGAAAGGCGCCCAGTATACCCTTGTGAACGGAGCACGATGACGACGACGGAGACGACGACGGCCCCCTTGCGGATGAACGAGCGCGCGTGGGCGCTGGCCGAGGACGCGGTCGGCCGCACAGAGGAGCTGCGCGTGGCCGCGCACACGCTGGCCTCCGGGGCACGGGTGCTCGACGCGGGCGTGGCGGTGCCGGGTGGACTGGCCGCGGGGCGCCTGCTGGTGGAGCTGTGCATGGGCGGACTGGGCCATCTCGATTTCGTGGCGCTCACGATCGGCGGCGAGTCGTGGCCCGGCGTGCAGGTGTGGACCGATCATCCGGCGGCGAGCTGCATGGCGTCGCAGTACGCCGGGCTGGGCAGATCGCGCCCGAGGGCTACTTCGCGATGGGGTCGGGCCCGCTGCGTGCCCGGGCGCGCGTGGAGAAGGAGCTCTTCGAGAAGCTCGGCTACGCCGAGGACGCGGCGCGCGGCGTGCTGGTGCTGGAGACGCGGACGCTGCCCACCGACGACGTCGTGGCGTGGGTGGCGCGCAAGGCGGGCCTGGCGCCCGACGCGCCTCACGTTCGCGGTGGCGCCCACCGCGAGCCTGGCGGGCGGCGTGCAGGTGGTGGCGCGCGTCGTCGAGACCGGCCTGCACAAGATGGAGACGCTCGGGTTCGACGTCCGCCGCGTGGCGAGCGCGATGGGGACCGCGCCGCTCGTGCCCACCGCCAAGAACGACATGCGCGCCATCGGCCGCACCAACGACTGCGTGCTCTACGGCGGCCAGGCCCGCTACGTCGTGAACGCCGGCGACGCCGAGCTCGCCGCGCTCGCCGAGCGCCTGCCGGCGTCGGCCTCGTCCGACTACGGCACGCCGTTCTACGAGATCTTCAAGCGCTACGACAACGACTTCTACAAGATCGACCCGCTGCTCTTCAGCCCCGGCGAAGTCTGGCTGACCAGCGCCACGAGCGGCCGCACGTTTCATGCGGGTCGCCTGAACCCGGAGGTGCTGCGGGCCTCGCTGTTCGAGTCGTGACCCGCATGAAGGCTTCGGGCTTCGGGCTTCAGGCTTCGGCCTGGTCGGCTCCCGCCATGGTGAGCCGTGAACGTCTCGATCCTGTCCGCGCGGACCGGCTGGCACACGGACGAACTCTGCCGCGCGCTGGCCGAGCGCGGGCACGTGGGGTCGTCGTGCCGTACGAGGGGCTGGTGGCGCGAATCGGGCGGGTCTAAAGACCCGCGGCTACGTGCGGAAGCCTGCGGTCGCAGCCAGACGGATTGCGGTCGGACGGCGTGCCGCTGTTCGAGGCCGACGCGGTGCTGGCGCGCATCATTCCCAGCGGCTCGCTCGAGCAGATCATCTACCGCGTGGACGCGCTGCACTGGATCGAGGAACGCGGCGTGCCGGTCATCAACTCGCCGCGCGCCATCGAGCGCGCCGTGGACAAGTTCTACACCAGCGCGCTGCTGCAGGAAGCGGGGCTGCCCACCGTCGAGACCGTCGTGTGCGAGCGCGCGGCGGATGCGATGGCGGCGGTGCGCGAGTTCGGCGACGTCGTCATCAAGCCGATCTTCGGCTCGATGGGCCACGGCATCGTCCGCGTCAGCGATCCCGACGTCGCGTTCCGCGTGGTCAAGGCGCTCGAGACCACGCGCGCCGTGTTCTACGTGCAGCGCGCCATCGATCACGGCGGCCGCGACTACCGGCTGTTCGTCGTCGGCGGCCGGGTGCTGGCGGCGATCGAGCGCCGCGCCGCGGCCGGCGACTGGCGCTCGAACGTGGCGCGCGGCGCGGCGGCCGTGGCCTTCGACCCGCCCGCCGAGTGGCAGGCGCTCGCGGTTGCGCGCGGCGGCGGCCATCGGCGCCGACTACGCCGGCGTGGATCTGCTGCAGGACGGCGACGGGCGCGTCTACGTCCTCGAGGTCAACGGCATCCCCGGCTGGGAGGGGCTGCAGCGCGCGACCGGCGTGGACGTGGCCGGCGCGCATCGTGCGATCACGTCGCCGGCGCGCGTCGCGCGGGCGCGGCCGGGCCGTGGCGGCCGCACACCCGGCATGACGCGCGGCCGGCACCGGTCCGCAGGACCGCCGGCGACGTCGCTGCGGCGGCGCAGCTGGCGTGCCTGCTCGAGGCCACGCGCCCAAGCCGGGCAACGTGTCGCCGGGCCGCGGCTTCGCCGACGTCGGCTACGACGACTTCGTCGCCAGCGCCGCGGCCATCGGCGCGCCGTTCGCGGCCGTCGCCGAGCGCGCCGCTCGGCGCGCTGGTGCGCGACGCCGTCGACGCGACCGCCCGATGGGCCCCGTCGAACACCAATCTCGGCATCGTGCTGCTGCTGGCGCCGCTCGCCAAGGCGGCCCTGGCGGAGGACTGGGGCCCGCGGACCTGCGCGCGGCGCTCTCGCCGGCGTGCTCGACGGCGACGACCGTCGACGACGCCCGCGCGGTCTATGCCGCGATCCGGCTGGCCAATCCCGGCGGGCTGGGCCGCGCCGTCGGATCAGGACGTGGCGCGCGAGCCGACGCAGACGCTCCTCGACGTGATGCGGCTGGCCGCCGACCGCGACGGCATCGCGCGCGAGTACGACACCGGGTTTGCCGACGACGTTCGACATCGGCGTGCCGGCGCTGCGGCAGGCCCGGGCCGACGGGCTGGGCTGGGACGACGCCATCGTCGAGACGTTCCTGACGCTGCTCGCGGCCGCGCCCGACACGCACATCGCGCGGCGTGCCGGGCCGCGAGCGCGCCGCCAACGTGTCGCGCCTGGCCGTGAGCGTGCTGGCCGACGGCGGCGTGCGCAGCGACGCGGGCCGGCGGTCGGTGGCCCGGTTCGACCGCTCGCTGCGCGACGAGCGCCACTCCGCCAACCCGGGCACCACCGCCGATCTGCACGGCGGCCGCCATCTTCGTCCTCCTGCTCGACGGCGGCTGGGCTCGCTCGAGCTCGGTCAGTGGAGCCGCGCTAGGCCGGCTACAGCTCTAGCTAAGTCCAGCCACGGTTGACGGAGGACGTGATGCAGCGACGCGGCGAGTTCCGCGTATCGGTTTCGAAAGACTACCTGGTGTTCGCGTCGGCGCACTTCATCACCTTTGCCGGGCACCGGTGCGAAGGGCTGCACGGCCACAACTACCGGGCGCGGGTGACGATCGAAGGCGCGCTCGACGAAGAGAGCTGGTTCGTGTTCGACTTCGTCACGCTCAAGCGGCTGATGCGCGGGCTGTGCGACGAGATCGATCACAAGGTGCTGCTGCCGCTGCACAATCCCAAGATCCAGGTGGTCGACGACGGCGCGGTGGTGAACGTGGCCTACGAGGGCGTGCCGCGCTACGTGTTCCCGTCGAAGGACTGCGCCATCCTGCCGGTGACCAACACCACCGTGGAGATGCTGGCCGAGATGCTGGCGGGCCAGCTCGAAGCGAAGCTGCGCGAGCTCGGCGCCACGGGCCTCACCGCCATCGAGATGGAAGTGGAGGAGAACATCGGCCAGGCCGCCGTCTACCGCGTGAGCCTGTCGTGACTCCTGCGGCGCGCCGCCGACGACGTCGCGCGCTGTCGAGGCGGCCGTCGTGGAGCGCCGTCGCGACCAGCGCGCCTTCGCAGCCGGCGTCGGCCAGCCGCTCCAGATCCTCGGGTCCGCGCACCCCGCCGCCGGCATAGAGCGGCACCTCCGGCACGGCCCGGTGCACCGCCTCGATCATCTCCACGTCCGGGCCCGGCGCTCGTGCCCACGCGCGCCAGTTCCAGCACGATCACCGACGACACGCCGGCGCCGGCCGCCAGATCGACGATCGTCTCGGGCCGCGTCCGCCCCGACACCAGATGGAGGCTCGAGACCGGCGCGCCGTCGCGCAGGTCGAGGCTGAACGACACGTGGGCCGGGCCGGCGGCGTGACAGATCTCCTCGAGCGCCCGCCACGAGGGCAGCGTTTCGAGTCCGACCACCACGCGGCGTCGCGCCCAGGTGCATCGCGTGCCGCGCGTCCTCGGGCGTCGCGATGCCGGCGTCGAGCCACACCACCACGCCGCAGGCGGTGATGCCGTCGAGGGTGCTGGCGTGGCGCGGCGGCTCGGCCCGGGCACGCGCGTGATGGCGCGAGCGCTCGAGGCTGGCGGCGATGGCGGTGAGATCGGCGACGTAGATCTCGTCGAGCCCCAGCCGATCGACGTAGGCGCGCGCGAGGTCGGGCGCGTGACCGGGCTGGATCGGCTCGCCGGCCACCATCACGACCGGTTCGTAGAGCGATCGCTGGCCGCCGCGCGCGTGCACCGCGCGGTCGCCGAGCAGATCGAGCACGCCGACTACCCGCACGCCCCGCTCCCCACGGCGCAGATGGTAGCCGAATGAGGGTCCTCGGGTGGGACATCGGCGGGTCGAATACCAAGGTGGCCGCCGTCGCCGACGGCCGGGTGGCGGCGGCCGTCTCGCGCCGCTTCGAGGTGAGGCTTGCGCCCGACGAGCTGACGCACGGTGCTGGCGCGGTCTCGCGGCTGAGGCGGCCGCGGCGACGGTCGACGCGCACGCCGTGACCATGACCGCCGAGCTGTCGCGGGCGTTCCTGACCAAGCGTGAGGGGGTGGCGTTCGTGCTCGACGCGGTCGAGGCGGCGCTCACGGCCGCGCCCGTCCACGTGTTCATGGTGGACGGCTCGTTCGCCGCGCCCGCCGAGCGCCCGCCGCCATCCCCTGCGGGTCGGCCTCGGCGAACTGGATGGCGGCCGCATGCCTGGTGGCGCGGGGCCACCGCGACGCGCTCTTCGTGGACATCGGCACGACGACCACCGACGTCGATCCCGATTGCCGGGGGCGTGGTCGTGGCGTGCGGGCGCACGGACCCCGAGCGCCTGGCGAGCGGGCGAGCTCCTCTACACCGGCGCCGTGCGCACGCCGGTCGAAGCGCTCGCGTCACACGTCCGCGTGGGCGGCGCGTCGTACGCGCTGGCCGCCGAAGGGTTCGCGACGAGTCGGCGACGTGCACGTCTGGCGCGGCGATCTGCCGGCCGAGGCCGTGGGCGAGACGGCCGATGGCCGTCCCCCGTCGCGCGAGTTCGCCGGCCATCGCCTCGCGCGGGCGCTGTGTGCCGATCGCGAGCTGATGGACGACGCCGTCGGTGCAGGCGCTGGCCGACGCGCTGGCCGGCGCGCAGGTGGCGCGGATTGCCGAGGCGATGCGGCGCGTGGGTGGCCGTCACCCGTCGATTCGCGTGGCGGTCGTGGCCGGCGTCGGCGCCTTCATCGCCGCGCGTGCCGCCCGTGCCGCCGGGTTCGACGTGCTGCCGCTCGCCGCTGTCCATGGCGACCTGGCATCGCAGTGTGCGCCGGCCGCGGCCGCTGGCGCTGCTGCTCGAGGAGGCGCTATCGGGCGCGCCCGACCGTCCGCCCTTCCGCCGGCGAGGCTTCGCCACCGGCGGCTGTCGCGGCGGTGGACGCGGTGGTGAAGATCGGCGGCAGCCTGCTGGCCACGTCGAGGCGCTGGCACGCCGTGCTGGCGCGCCGTGGCCGCGGCGCCCCGGCGCGTGCTCGTCGTGCCGGGCGGGGGACCGTTTGCCGACGCGGTGCGCGACGTCGATCGTCGCGCCGGCCGTGGGCGACGCCGCGGCGCACTGGATGGCGGTGCTGGCGATGGATCAGTACGCCGAGGCGCTGGTCGCGAAACTGCCGCGCGCGTGCCGGGTGGAGACGCTCGACGAGGCGCGCGCCGCGCCGTCGCGGCGGGCCGCGTGCCCGTGCTGGCGCCGTCGCGCTGGCTGCGCCAGGCCGATCCGCTGCCGCACTCGTGGGACGTGACGAGCGACAGCATCGCCGCGTGGGTGGCCGGCCAGGCCGGCGCGTCGACGCTCGTGCTGGTGAAGGCGCCGGGCGCGACCGGCGCGCTCACCGACCCCTACTTCGAGCGCGCGGTCCCGGCGGGCGTGAGGTGCGAGATCATCGCCGCCGACGACGTCGACGCGCTGACGCGCGGCGCTCAGTCGACGCGCGAGCGTTCGAAGACCCGCGCCTACCTGCCGCCACCGGCACTGTACCCGCCCTAGATCGACGGCAGCACGAAGCCCGACTTCGCCACCACGTAGTCGCGCGACTCGTAGGCGAGCCGCGTGACGCGATCGAGATCGACGTTCACCAGGTGGCCGTGCCGCTTCTTCGGCTTGCCGCCGATCAACACCGAGTCGACGTTCGACGAGTCCATGCCGCGCACCACGACGCCGATCGGGTCGTTGATCGGCAGCACGTTGATGCGGTCGGTGCGCAGCATGATGATGTCGGCTTCCTTGCCGGGCGTCAGCGTGCCCACCTTGCTGTCGAGGCCGTTGGCCTTCGCGCCTTCGATGGTCGCAAACTCCATCACGTCGCGGCTGGTGAGCATCTTCGGCAGGTCGGTCTCGCCGCGCAGCCGCCGCTCGTTGACCTGCCCGCGCTGCAGCGTCAGCACCGACCGCATCTGCGCGAAGAGGTCGCCGCACATCGTCGTCTCGACGTCCACGCTGAGGCTCGGCCGCAGGCCGCGATCGAGGCAGCGCTGAATCGGCGGCGTGCCGTGACCCATCTGCAGCTCGATCGGCGAGGCCAGCGACACCGTGCCGCCGGTGTCGGCAATCATCTGCAGCTCCTCGTCGCTCAGCGTGCAGCAGTGGATGTAGGTGGTGTCGGGGCCGAGCAGGCCGGCCTTGCCCATCTCGCCGAGCCTGCCCTTTCATGCCGGCCTCGCCGACGCCGACGTGCACGCTGATCCGCACGCCCAGCTCGCGCGCCAGCTCCCAGTCGTGCTTCGAGACCTCCGGAGTGGTGAACTCGGGGCCGCGCGGCGCGAGCGCCAGCGTGAGCAGCTGATCCTTCGCACGAGAAGTACCTGCGTGGCGATGCGGCGAATGTCGCGTGGGGTGCTTCAGCGTGCTGTCGTACCACCAGGCCGCGAGATCGAGGTTTGGCGTACCGTAGGCGAACACGGCGCGCAGCCCCGACTCCTGCAGCGCGGCGATCGAGGCGTCGGTGTGCTCGGGCGTGTTCTGGATGTGCGACCAGTCGAGGAGCGTGGTGATGCCGGCGTCGATGGCGCCGTAGGCGCTCACGAGGTTGCCGGCATAGGCGTCCTGCGGCCGGTAGACCGGTGCGAGCACGCCGAGGATGTCGCGGAAGTAGTCGTGGAGCAGCGCGTCGGGGGCGATGTTGCGGAGGATGCCTTCCCAGATGTGGCGGTGCGTGTCGACGAACCCCGGCATCACGATGGTGTCGGTGGCGTCGATCACGTAGGCGTCGCCGACCGGGATGTTGGGCGCGACGGCCTTGATCTTCGAGCCTTCGATCAGGACGTCGGCCTGGCGGTGATTGCCGAGCGCCGGATCCAGCGTCAGCACGCAGCCGTTGCGAAGCAGGGTTCTCTCGGACACGTCGCCCCCCTTTGGACTCGAGGACCATCGCGGACACGGCTTGGGCTATGGCTGCGCGACGGCTTGCGAGGGCCGTCGCAGGCGCGAGCGCAGACCGCGCACGCGCGCGGCCTCGACGCGTCCCTCGCGTCCGCCCTCGCACGCGGCGCCCCTCACGCCCGCGACGTCGGCGCCACAGCGGCGCACGATCGGCAGGTCGTCGGCTCGCAGCCGGCCCGCGAGGCGCGACCAGGTCAGCGAGCGGCGCTGTGCCAGCGCCACCCACGTCGGTCAACCACGCGGGCGACACCAGCTCCGTGAGACGCGGGCCGCGTCTTGTCCGCCGTGTCCAGCAGGACGCCAGCTGCCCCGGCCGACGATGCTACCTCCAACAGCGTCGCGGGCGACACCGCCGCGGCCGGCGATCGGCGTACGCGACCAGCACGACGCCGGCGCCGTGGCGGCGCGCGCCGCGCACCGCGGCCGCGGCCAGGCCTTCGCGCCAGGCGAAGATTGCGATTCCGGCGAAGCCCGACCTTCACGAGCGACGCGCCGAGCGAGGCGAACATCCGCGCATCCGTTTCCACGAGATGCGGGCGAGCTGGCGTCGCCCATCGCGGCCGTCAGCGGCCGGCGCCCGGCGACCGCGGCGGCGATGGCGCGCGAACACGTCGGGCGATCACGGGGCCCGAGCGCACCGCGCGGCCGGTCCTTGGCGTCGACGAAGTCGGCGCCGCCGTCGACCGCGCGGCCGCGTCGGCGGCGCTCGCCGCGCTGACGAGGAGCCGCATCAGCGCTTGGGCAGCTTGTCGACGAACGCGGTGAGGAGCGCGTTGAACTCGCGCGGCTTCTCCATCATCAGGAAGTGGCCGGTGCCCGGGATCTCGTGGTGCTCGTAGTTCGGAAACAGCTTCCTGGTGGCGTCGGGGTTGCCGAGCGCCGACTTGTCGGCGAAGAGGCCGAGCACGGGCATCGTCATCACGTCGTTCGTCCAGACCTTGGGGTCGAACGTGGCCACCATCGCGCCGTAGGCGGTGGCTTCCGGCGCCGCGAGCATCATCTTCAGCACGTGGTCCTGCAGCGGCTCGGGCGTCGCCGGCGTGAACATGCCGCGGATCATCGTCTCGCGGTTCTTCGGGCCGTCGGGGCCGCGCATGCGATCGGCCACCGGCGGCTGCGCCGGCTGCACGCCCGGGCGCGGCGGCGCGCCGAGCACGACGACGCCGTCCACGAGCACGAGCGCGGCGACGTGCTGGGGATAGAGCCGCGCGTACTGCCTGATGACCGGCGTGCCCATGCTGTGGCCGACGAGCACGAGGCGATCGACGCCGGCCTCGGCCCGCACGGCTTCGACCGCCCGCGCGAAGAGGTCCATCGAGAACTGCGCCGCCTCGATCGTGCCGCTCTTGCCGTGGCCGGGCAGGTCGATCGTGAGCACGCGGTACTTCGCTGTGAGCGCCGGCACCTGGCCCGACCACGACGAGTCGTCGCACGTCCAACCGTGCACCAGCATCAGCGTCTGCGGGCCGGCGCCCGCCGACGTCCAGTGCAGCGGAATGCCGTCCACCGACGCGGCGGCCGCGCGCGCCGCGGTGGCCGCGCCGACGACGAGGACGAGCACCACCGTGCGCCACGCGAAACGAGCATGAATCTGCATGGCGGCGATCCTACCAGAATCCCGAACCTCACTGGAATCGAGTTCATGTCGACCGCCACCGCTCGCCCTGGCCGGCCGCGGTGTGCTCGTCACGGGCGCCTCGAGCGGCATCGGCCGCGCGATTGCGCTGGCGGTGGCCCGCGCGGGCGCCGACGTGGCCGTGACCTACCGCTCGAACCGCGCGGGCGCCGACGCCGTGGCGCGCGAGATCGCAGCGCTCGGCCGCGCGGCCGCGGTGCAGGCGCTCGATCTCGCCGACGAGCCGGCCATTCGACCGCATCGGTCCCGCCGCGCGCGCCGCGCTCGGCCGCCTCGACGTCTGGATCAACAACGCCGGCGCCGACATCCTCACCGGGCGCGGCGGCGTCGCTGTCCACGGTCGCAGAAGCTCGACCTGCTCCTCGCCGTCGATCTGCGCGGCACGATCCTGGCTTCGTGGGCAGCGGCGCGGCTCTTCGCGCGGGCAGGACGACGGCGGCGTCATCATCAACATGAGCTGGGACCACGTGGTGAGCGGGATGGCCGGCACCAACCCGCAGATGTATGCGGCGGTGAAGGGCGGCATCGCGTCGTTCAGCCGCGGGCTGGCGCGCAGCGTCGCGCCGCGCGTGCGCGTCAACGTGCTGGCGCCGGGCTGGATTGAAACCGCGTTCGGCGACGGGCTCGACAGCGAGACCTATCGCTCGGTGGCCGACTCCACGCCGCTGCGGCCGCTGGGGCACGCCGGACGACGTGGCCGGCGCGGCCGTGTTCCTGGCGTCGCCCGCGGCCGCGTTCATCACCGGGCAGACGATCATGGTCGGCGGCGGCGTCGTGATGTGGCGTGAGGCCGCAGGAGGCGAGCTCCAATGGCCACGAAGGAAACGACCTACGACGAAGCGCAGATCGCCGAGAAGCCTGAAGGCGCTGCCCGGCTGGTACTTCGAAGACGGCTGGATCCGGCGCGTCTACAAGACCGACGGCTGGCCGACGACGCTGATGCTCGTCAACGCGATCGGCTTCTTCGCCGAGGCGGCGTACCACCATCCCGACCTGTCGGTGACCTGGGGCCGCGTCACCGTGAAGCTCGCGACGCACAGCGCCGGCGGCATCACCGACAAGGACTTCGAGCTGGCGCGCCGGATCGAGGACGCCGCGCTGTGGCGTCCGGCCGAGGGCAGCGCGCTGCGCGGCACGCAGAGCAAGTGGGTGCGGGGCGGCGACCCCCGCTGATGAGCGACGGCGCCGCGCCGGACGCGCGCCTCACGACCGCGCGCCGCGTCTCGTTCGTGACCGGCACGCTCGCCGAGCCGGCGCTGCGGCGCGTGCTGGCGGACATGGCGCCGCCGTTCGCCTACGACGTCGCGGTGCTGAAGATCACCGTGGCCGCGCTGATGACCACGGAGTGGATCGCGCGCACGCTGACCGTGCCCTCCGGGCACCGACCTCGTGCTGATTCCCGGCCTGTGCGAGGGCGATCCCGCGGCGCTCGCGCCGAACGCCGTCGGCGTGCCGGTCGAGAAGGGGCCGAAGGATCTGCGCGAGATCCCCGCGCACTTCGGCCGCGTCGCCGTCGGCGCGCGACTACGGCGACTACGACATCGAGATCCTGGCCGAGATCAACAACGCGCCGCGGCTGTCGCGCCGCGAGCTGCGGGCCGCGGCCGACGCGTTTCGCGCCGCCGGCGCCGACGTCATCGACATCGGCTGCACGCCCGGGCCGGCCGTTTCCCGAGCTGGCCGACGCCGTGCGCGAGCTCGTGGGCGCGGGCATGCGCGTGAGCGTCGACTCGTTCGACCCGGCAGGAGATCCGCACCGCGGTCGGCGCCGGCGCCGAGCTCGTGCTCAGCGTCAACCGCTCGAACCTCGAGGTCGTGCCCGATCTGGCGGGCAGCGGCGCCCGGGTCGTCGTCGTGCCCGATCTCGGCGGGCCGCTCGAGACGCTCGAGCCCACGCTCGAGGCGCTCGACGGCGGCGGGCGTGCCGTATCTCATCGATCCGATCCTCGAGCCGATCGGCCACGGCTTCATGGCGTCGCTCGAGCGCTACGCCGAGGTCCGCCGCCGCTATCCCGATGCCGAGATGCTGATGGGCGTCGGCAACCTGACCGAGCTCACCGCGGCCGACTCCACCGGCGTCAACGCGATGCTGATCGCCGTCTGCCAGGAGCTCGGCATCCGCAGCCGTGCTGACGACCGAGGTCATTCCCTGGGCGCGCGGCTCGGTGCGCGAGATCGACGTCGCGCGGCGGCTGATGCACTACGCCGTCAGCGGCAAGACCATTCCCGAAGAACGTGGACGATCGGCTGGTGACGGTGAAGGACCCGTCGGTGCTCACCTACACGCGAGGCGGAGCTGCGCGCGCTGCAGGCCGCCATCACCGATCCCAACTTCCGCATCTTCGCCGACCGCGACGGCGATCACCGTGTTCAACCACGAGCGCTTCGTGCGCGGCACCAACATCCAGGAGATCTTCGCGCAGCTCGACGTGCAGGAGCCGACGCACGCGTTCTACCTGGGCAAGGAGCTGGCGCGCGCCAGCCTGGCGATGACGCTCGGCAAGACCTACCGGCAGGAAGGCGCGCTGTCGTGGGGCTACCTCACGCCGCCCGACGACGCGAAGTCCGAGCACGTGCAGCTGACGCAGCGCGCCGTCGCGGCCGCGCCGCGCGCTCGGACCGACGGACGGCTGAACCATGACGCCCCTTCGTCGAAGAGCTCGCTGCCCGCGCCGGATCCGGTGCGGTGCTGCGAGCAGCTCGACGGGCTGCCGTATCGGCTGTTCCTCGACAGCGCCGCGCCCGGTCCGCGGCTCGGCCGCTACTCGTTCGTCATGGCCGATCCGGTGGCCATCGTCCGCAGCCGCGCCGGCAGACGAATGTCGAGGGCGGTCTTCAGACCGCCTGGCCGCCGCTGCCTCGCTGCCCGCGTCCGACGCGCTCGCGTGATCCGCGCGCTCCTCGCGCCGCATCGCGCCGATCCGATCGACGGCCTGCCGCCATTCCAGGGCGGCGCGGCCGGCTACCTCGGCTACGACTGGGGCCTGACGCTCGAGCGGCTGCCGGCGCCGCGCTACGACGACCTCGCGCTCGACGACGTGGTCATCGGCCTCTACGACTGGGTGCTGGCCTGGGATCACGCCGGCGGCCGAGGCGTGGCTGATCTCCACCGGGATTCCGGAGACGGGTGACGCACGCGCGGCGCGCGCCGCCGAGCGCGCGGCGGAGGTGCAGGCGCGGCTGGCAGTCGACGTGCCGCGCGTCCAGACGCGCTTCAGCGCCGCTCTGTCCACGGGCGGGTCTGAAGACCCGCCCGCTACGAGCGGAACGCGCGCCGTCGTATCGCGGTCGAGGGCGGCTGGTGGAACGGCCTGCCGCTGCGGTCGTCGTTCACGCGGCCCGACTACCTCGACGCCGTCGCGCGCGTGCGCGAGTACATCTTCGCCGGCGACATCTTCCAGGCCAACCTGTCGCAGCGGTTCGAAGCGCCGCTGCGCGGTGCCGCCGTGGGACGTTCTACCGCACGCTGCGCGCGCGTCAACCCGGCGCCGTTCGGCGCCTTCTTCGACGTGTCCCGGCGCGGCGGTGCTGAGCACGTCGCCCGAGCGCTTCCTGCGCGTCAGTGCCGGCGGCCACGTCGAGACGCGGCCGATCAAGGGCACGCGCGCCGCGCGGCGTGGGCCCGGAGCACGACGCGGCGCTGGGGCAGGCGCTGACCGAGAGCGCGAAGGATCGCGCCGAGAACCTGATGATCGTCGACCTGATGCGCAACGACCTGTCGCGGGTGTGCGCGCCCGGCTCGGTGCGCGTCTCGGAGCTGTTCGCGCTCGAGCGCTACGCCACCGTGCATCATCTGGTCTCGACCGTCGTCGGCGATCTCGCGGCCGGGCTACGACGCCTTCGACCTGCTGCGCGCCGCGTTTCCCGGCGGGTCGATCACCGGCGCGCCGAAGCTGCGGGCGATGGAGATCATCGCCGAGCTGGAGCCGTCGAGGCGGGGCGTCTACTGCGGCTCGCTCGGCTACTGGAGCACGACCGGCGAGATGGACACGAGCATCGCCATCCGCACGGCGGTGGTCCGCGACGGACGCATATACTTCAGTGCAGGGGGCGGCATCGTGGCCGACTCGGACCCCGAGCAGGAATACCGCGAGACGCTCGACAAGGTCCGGGCCATCGATCGACGCGCTGGCCGCCACCCGATGATCCTGGTCCTCGACAACCGCGACTCGTTCGTCCACAACCTCGCCCGCTACGTGCGCGAGCGCGGCGCGGAGGCCGTGGTGCGCCGCAGCGACGAGCTGACGCTCGACGACGTGGCGGCGCTGGCGCCGAGCCACATCATCATCTCGCCCGGGCCGTGCACGCCGCACGAGGCCGGCATCTCCACCGACGTGGTGCGCCGCTTCGGCCCCACGACGCCCATCCTCGGCGTGTGCCTCGGCCACCAGTGCATCGGCGAGGCCTACGGCGGCGACGTCGTGCGCGCCGGCCGGCCGATGCACGGCAAGACGTCGCGCATCGAGCACGACGGCATCGGGCATCTTCGCCGGCGTGCCGTCGCCGCTGCGCGTGGCGCGGTATCACTCGCTCGTGATCGCGCCGGCCAGCCTGCCCGCCGTCGCTGCGCGTCGTGGCCCGCGCGCTCGACGACGGCGAAATCATGGCCGTCGTCCACCGCGAGCATCCGGTGGTCGGCGTGCAGTTCCATCCCGAGTCGGCGGCCACCCACCACGGCTACGCGCTCATCGAGCGCTTCCTGCGCGGCGCGCGACGCGCGGCTCGAGGACCTGCCGTCGCGCGCCGACGGCGCCGGCGACGAGCTGGGCGCGCCGGTGTGGGGCGTACCCGACGACGAGCGCGCGCCGTTCGTGCCGCCGCCCGTCGAGCAGGTCCGGTAACGCCGCATGATCGTCGAATCGATCGTCACCACCGTGGCGGCCGACGGCACGGTGAACTGCGCGCCGATGGGCGTCGAGTGGGGCGACGAGCGGATCGTGCTCAAGCCGTTCCTCGACACGGCCACCTACCGCAACGTGACCGCCGTCTCGCGCCGCGGTGGTGAACCTCGTGGACGACGTCCGGATCTTCGCGCGCGCGGCGATTTCCAATCCCGTGTATCCCACCGTGCCAGCCGCCGTCGTCCCCGGCGTCCGGCTGGCCGACTGCTGCTCGTGGCGCGAGCTCGAGGTGCGGGCCATCGACAGCACGCCGCCGCGCTCGCGCATCGACACCGCCGTCGTCCACCGCGGGCAGCAGCGCGAGTTCATCGGCTTCAACCGCGCCCGCCACGCCGTGCTCGAGGCCGCCATCTACGCCACCCGTCTCCACCTGCTGCCGCGCGAGTTCATCGCCAGCGAGTTCGAGCGGCTGCAGGTGATCGTCGACAAGACCGCGGGCCCGGCGGAACAGGAGGCGATGGCCCTGCTCACCGCGTTCGTCGAGGCCGCGCCCGCGCGCACCGAGCCCTCGCCGGCATGAGCCGCCGGATCGAGGAGGCCGTGTTCGTCGAGGCGCCCGCCCGCCTCCATTTCGGCGTGCTCGACCTGCGCGGCGCGCTCGGCCGCTGGTTCGGCGGCATCGGCGCCGCGGCGCCGGCCCCGACGCTGCTGGTGTCGGCGGTGGACGCCGAAGCGCTCGAGGTGGAAGGCGACGATGCGGAGCGGGCCTCGTCGTTCGCCGCGCAGGTGATGCAGCACTACCGCCTGACGCGAGGCGCGCGGATTCGCGTGCACCGCGCGCTGCCGACTCACGTCGGGCTCGGATCGGGCACGCAGCTCGCGCTGGCGGTGGCGCGCGCGCTCACCGAGCTGCACGGCGTCGAAGCGGACGCGCAGGAACTGGCCCGCGTGGTCGGGCGCGCGCAGCGCTCGGCCATCGGCACCTGGACGTTTGGCGGCGGGGGCCTGGTGGTCGAGGGCGGACGCAAAGTGGGGCAGGGCGACCCGGCGCCGCTGCTGGCGCGGCTGCCGTTTCCGCCGTCGTGGCGCTGCGTCGTGGCCGTGCCGGACGCGCCTGCCGGGGTCAGTGGCGCCGCTGAAGCGCAGGCGATGGCGCAGCTGCCGTCGCCGCCCGAAGGCGACGTCGAGCGCGTGGCCTACCTTGTGCTGATGGGACTGTTGCCGGCTCTCGTGGAAGGCGACGTGGCGACGTTCGGGTCGTCGCTGAGCGAGATTCAGGAGCGGACGGGCGAGTGGTGGGCGCCGGCGCAGGGCGGTACGTTCGCTCCCGGTCCCTCGTCCGATCTCGTGCGCTGCATGCGCGAGTGGGGCACGCCGGGCGTGGGACAGAGCTCGTGGGGCCCGGCGGTGTACGGCATCCTCGAAGGCGAGGCCTCGGCGGCGCGCCTCGCCGAGCGCTTGCGCGAGGCGCTCGGCCCTGGCGGTGTGGTCTACGAAGGGCCGTTCCGCTCCGACGGCGCGCGTGTCTGGCGCGCCCAGGTCGAGGGCGAGTAGCGCGGGCCGCTACTCGTCCAGGAGCCGCGTGAGCAGGCGCACCAGCGTGCGCTGATCGCGCGGCGACAGCCGGCCGAGCGAGGCGGGCGGCGACGTCATGCGCGCCATCAGCTCCGTCCGCAGCCGGGCGCCGGTGGGCGTCAGGTCGAGCTCCTTGACCCGCCGATCCGTTCGCCCCGGCAGGCGGCGGACCAGCCCCCGCGACTCCAGGCGATCCACCAGCCCGGTGACGTTCGACGCGTCGCACGCCAGCGTCGCGGCCAGCTGCTTCATCGGAATCGGCCGGCCCGGCTCGATCAGGTGGAGGACGTGGCACTGCGTTGGCGACAACTCGAGCGCCGCGGCCAGGGTGGGCAGATGCGTCCGCTGCGACAGCAGGAACTCCACCAGCAGGTGCCAGGCCGCACAGGCGTCAGGGTTCGCGCGCGCCATCCGGCTCAGTATAGTTGATTGTCATAATAGTTGACATAGTCAACCATCGAGCGTAATCTTGCTGACATGGGACCCCTCAAACTCATTCCCCTCGACGACGTCGTGGTGTTTCCCGGCATGCCGGTGCGGCTGCCGCTCGATCTCGGCGGCGACACGCACGTGCTGCTCGTGCCCCGTCATGGCAACGGCTACGCCAAGGTCGGCGTCGTGGCCGAAGTGTCTTCAACCGGCAGGCGCCGGAACCGCGGCGCCACGTCGCTGGTCGCGCTGCACCGCGCGGTCCCCGGCGCGGCGAACGAAGATCGCGATGGCGTGCTGCGCGTCGAGGTCGACGAGCGGCCGGACGTGACCCCGCCGCCCGTGCAGACCAAGGATCTCGAGCGCGAGTACCGCGCGGTGGTCGAGGAGATCCTCGAGCTGCGCGGCGACGACGGCCGCATCAGCGCGTTCGTGCGCTCCATCACCGCGCCGGGCGCGCTGGCCGATACGGCCGGCTATGCGCCAGACCTCAACTACGCACAGAAGGTCGAACTGCTGCAGACGCTCGACGTCGTCGAGCGGCTGACGCTGGCGCTGCGCCTGCAGCAGGAGCGGCTGGCCGAGTTGCAGGTGCGGAAGCGCATCCGGGAGGACGTCGAATCGGGAGCCCAGAAGCAGCAGCGGGACTACTTCCTGCGGCAGCAGATGGACGCGATTCGCAAGGAACTGGGCCAGAACGAGGGCTCGGTCGCCGAGGAATACCGCAACAAGATCGCCGCCGCCGGCATGCCGGACACGGTGAAGGCGCAGGCCGAGCGTGAGCTGTCGCGCTTCGAGCGGATCGGCGATTCGAACGCCGAGGCGTCGATGATCCGCACCTATCTCGACTGGCTGCTCGCGGTCCCGTGGGCGAAGCGTTCGGACGAGCGGCTCGATCCGCGGCACGCCCGCGAGGTGCTGGACGCCGAACACGCCGGCCTGCAGGACGTGAAGCGCCGCATCACCGAATACCTGGCGGTGCGCAAGCTCCGCGCCGAGCGCGGCCTCGCCGACGACCGGCGATCGGGCGCGATTCTGACGCTGATCGGACCGCCGGGAACCGGCAAGACGTCCATCGGCGAATCGATCGCGCGTGCCACTGGGCGGCAGTTCGTCCGCATGTCGCTCGGCGGGGTGCGCGACGAGGCCGAAATCCGTGGTCACCGCCGCACCTACATCGGCTCGCTGCCGGGGCGGCTGGTCCGCGCATTGCGCGACGCGGGGACGATGAATCCCGTCATCCTGCTCGACGAAGTGGACAAGCTCGGCGCCGACTGGCGCGGCGATCCGTCCGCGGCGCTGCTCGAGGTGCTCGACCCGGCGCAGAACCATACGTTCCAGGATCACTATCTCGACGTGCCGATCGACCTGTCGCATGTGCTGTTCATCGCCACGGCCAACGTCGCCGAGACGATTCCGGCGCCGTTGCTCGACCGCATGGAGGTGATTCCGTTCGACGGCTACACCACGGACGAGAAGCTGGCCATCGGCCGCGGCTACCTGTGGCCGCGGCAGGTGGAGCGGAACGGGCTGCGCGACGACGACGTGACGGTGACGGACGACGTGCTGCGCCGGATCATCAGCGATTACACCCGCGAGGCCGGCGTCCGGCAGCTGGAGCGCCAGCTCGGCACGGTTCTGCGCAAGGCGGCCACCGTCGTCGCGACCGGCGAGTCTCCGGCGCCGATCGTCATCGACACCCGGGCAGTCACCGACGCACTGGGCCGGCCCAAGTTCCACCACGAGGCGGCGTCGCGCACGGCCGTTCCGGGCGTGGCGACCGGGCTGGCGGTGACCGGCGTCGGCGGCGACGTGCTGTTCGTCGAAGCGGCGGCGATGGCGGGGAAGAGCGGGCTCGTGCTCACCGGGCAGCTCGGTGACGTGATGAAGGAGTCCGCCCGGATTGCGCTCACCTACGTGCGCAGCCACGCCACCGAGCTGGAACTGGACGAGCGCGCGTTCGATGGGCGTGAGTTCCATCTCCACGTGCCGGCGGGTGCGATTCCCAAGGACGGCCCGAGCGCGGGTGTCACGATGGTGACCGCGCTGGCGTCGCTGCTGACGCACCGTCCAGTGAAGAGCACGGTCGGCATGACCGGTGAAGTCACGCTGCAGGGCCGGGTGCTGCCGATCGGCGGCCTCAAGCAGAAAGTGCTGGCGGCGCACGCGGCAGGGCTCACCGAGGTGATCCTGCCCGAGCGCAACGAGCCGGACCTCGACGACGTGCCGAAAGAGGTCCGCGACCAGATGCGATTCCATCCGGTCGGCTCGGTCGATCAGGTGCTGGCGCTGGCCCTCGAGCCGGCGCCAGCGGCCGCCGCCATGGCCGCGTGAGCCTCGTGTAACACTTGAGGGCGACATGCGTAGAGCTTGCGCCGTTGCCCTCGTCGCTGGAGCGTGCTTCGCCTGGCCGGTGCAGGGACAAGCGCCCTACGCCGTGCCGCGGACGCCGTGGGGCGATCCCGATCTGCAGGGCCGCTGGCCCGGCACGGCCATGATGGGCGTGCCGATGGAGCGGCCGCTGGGTACGGCGGCGCGCGGCGGCGGGCGTGGGCGCGGTGGGCCGGGAGGCGCGGGCCTGGGACCGCCCGGACACTGGGGCGAGCAGGGAGTGCCGCAGCAGCAGGCGTCGCTCGTCGTCGATCCGCCCGACGGCCGGATCCCGCCGATGACCGAAGAGGGCAAGCGGCGTACGGCCGCGGTGCCGCGCACCTGGTACTACGACAACGACGGCGGCGGCCCGT
Source organism: uncultured Acidobacteriota bacterium (assembly GCA_963731785.1). Taxonomy (GTDB): domain Bacteria; phylum Acidobacteriota; class Vicinamibacteria; order Vicinamibacterales; family UBA2999; genus DASYRM01. Next base: position 24,385 of record CAVSWX010000012.1, on the reverse strand, counting down.
TCTCGGCGCCCACCGATCTCAGCGCCTACGACCGCTGCATCACCCGCGGCGTGGTCGGTTCGATGCTGCCCGTCGGCTACAACGCCGGCAACGAGATCGTGCAGGGGCCGGGCGTGGTGGCCTTGCGCAACGAGATGATCCACGAGACCCGCATCATTCCGCTCGACGGCCGCCCGCACCTCTCGCCGGTAATGCGCCAGTACATGGGCGACACGCGTGGCCGCTGGGAGGGCGATACGCTCGTGCTCGACACCACCAACCTCACCGACAAGACCGGCGTTGGCGCCAACGGGCGGGCGCTGTTCCACAGCGCGGCGATGCGGCTCACCGAGCGCTTCACGCGCACGTCGGCCGACACGCTGCAGTACTCGGTGACGATCGACGACCCGCAGCTCTGGACCCGGCCCTGGACGATGGCGTTTCCCCTCGCCCGCGATGAGGGCTACGGAATGTTCGAGTACGCCTGTCACGAAGGGAACTACGGGCTGCGCAACATGCTGTCAGCGTCGCGTGCGGAGGAAAAGAAGTGACGGGCGACGCTACCCGGCAGGTGAGCAGGTAGGCAAGTGGGAGCTGGGCGGGCAGGGCGCGCTGGCCCCACCCGCCCGCGCGCGTCATCGGCGCACCTGTTGCGGCGCGCCAGCCGACGCGATGGCCGTGTTCACGAGAAAGCGCTGGCCGTCAGGCGTCACATCGAAGGCGTGATACGCGCCGTAGGGAAAGCGCAGCTCGAAGAGCGGCTCGATCCGGTCCACTTTCACGCTGTCGGCGCCGAGCGTGATCGACGCCGACATCAGCTGACGGTCGGGCGAGACGTAGAAGATCTCCTTGCCGTCGCGGCGCCATCGCGCCTGCGATCCGCCGTCGGCCGACACGCGCCACGCCTGGCCCGGCGTGGGGAAGCGGGTCACGTAGACCTCGGGCACGTCCGAGCCAGCGGTGGAACTGAAGGCCACCCAGCGGCCGTCGGGCGAGAACGCCGCCCAGTTCTCCGACGCCTCGGTGCGCTGAAACGCCTTGGGCGTGCGATCGCCCGTGAGCGACAGTGTCCAGATGTCGTTGCCGGTCTTCGGGCTGTTGGTCACGATGAGGATCGACGCGCCGTCAGGCGACCAGCTCACCGGCCAGACGCCTGCCGGATCGTCGAGCACCATCTCTCGCGGCAGCGCGGACGCGGCTGGAGACGCGAAGAGGCCGGATCGTTCGCGGGCTGAACGCATTGACCACGACGCGGCGCCCGTCTGGCGAGAAGATCAGCCAGTTCTCGTCGGCGGGGTCGCTCGTGAACTGCTGACGCTCTCCGCTGGTCACCTGATACATCCAGATGTCGCGGGTCTTGCGCGTCCGATCCACCACGGCCACGGCCACGCGCGATCCGTCGGGCGAGAGTCTCGAGGTTGCCGTGATCGGCAAGCGGCCCGAGGCGCCCGAGCATCTTGCCGGCGCGGTCGAACCACGTGAGCTGCGACAGCACCAGCGGCGCCGGCCGCTGCGCCCGCAGCGGCACGATTGCGGCGAGGAGGCTGGCCACGAGCAGCGGGCACAGCAGGCGGAGCACGTCGCGCATCATACCCGGACGGCCCCTGCACTCGCAGAGAGGCAGACGCAGGGCGGATCTTCAGACCCGCCTGACAGCGGAACTGCCCGCTGTCAGTACCAATCGCTCCATGAATCCAGCCGTGTATCCGGTGGACATCGTGCGTGTCGGCGCCTCCGGAGAGGTGGCCGGGCGCGACGTCGCCGCCACCGAAGAGCCGCTCGAAATCCGGCTCGGCTCGGCGTCTTTCGTCACCATCATGCGCACCCCCGGCTCGGACGAACAGCTGGCCGCCGGCTTCCTGCTGTCGGAGCAGATCGTGACCGCGCCCGACCAGGTGGGATCGATCCGCCACTGCGCCGACGACGACGGCTGCGAGATCGGCAACGTGCTCAACGTCTGGCTCGCCGGCGATGCGGCCACGCGCGCGGCGCAGGTGATGGCCGGCCGGCGTCTGGTCACCGCCAACTCGTCGTGCGGTGTCTGCGGGCGACGCTCGATCGACGATCTGCTGCACGGCATCGCGCCGGTCGGCCCCGGGTTCACGATCGATCGCGACGTGGTGGCGGTGCTGCCGGATCGCCTGCGCGCGGCGCAGCGTGCGTTCGATCAGACGGGCGGCCTGCACGCCGCCGGGCTGTTCGACGCCGATGGTCAGCTGATGCAGGTGGCCGAGGACGTGGGCCGCCACAACGCCGTCGACAAGGTGATTGGCGCGGAACTGCTCGCCGGCCGGCTGCCGCTCGCCGATCGGGTGCTGTTCGTGAGCGGGCGCACGTCGTTCGAGATCGTCCAGAAGGCGGTGTGCGCGGGGATTCCGGTGGTCGCCTCGGTGTCGGCGCCGTCGAGCCTGGCGATCTCGCTCGCGACTGACGCGCGGGTGACGCTGCTCGGCTTCGTCCGCAACGGCGCCTTCAACATCTACGCCGGCGCCGAACGCGTGGCGACCGGCCAGCCCGCCGCCGCGCGGTAGCTCGATCGCCTGTAGCCCCGGGTCTTCAGACCCGCCTCAGCGAATTGCCCGCAGCCCGCGTATGGGCGCTCATGCTCGTTACCGTTGCCTTCAAAACACGTTGGACGCGTCCGCTGCACGCGAAGTCTCACGGCCGCGGCGGCAGCGAACCGGTCGGAGGCTGCGGTTCCGGTGGACCCAGCAGGTATGAAGTCACAAATCTGAGTTGGTTCCCGTTCGTGTTCGTCGAAAAGACACGTCGGTAGTCGACAGACAGCCGCACGCCGTGGATTGAGCCCGCCCGCCGCAGGTCAAGACCCCCTCCCCCCTGAAGCGTGAAGTGCTGGGACCCGAACAGGCGATCGTCGACTCCGGACCCCTTCCAATAGGATCCGAGCAGGAGACTGGTGAAGGGCATCACCCGGCGCGTCTGCCTCCGAAAGGCATGAACCCTGAGCCCCATCAGGAACGCCGCGGCCCCGCAGTTCGATGACCCGCCGGACGACCCGACATCCGCTTGACAGGACTCGACTCGCTGGTTGAGCCAACCTCGCCCTCCCAGACGAGGCCCAGCCGATACGGCCAGTATTGATTGCCACTGTCAGCGAATGCGAACGAGAAGAGCACCGTCGGCGCGATGTGACTTGGCTGCTGATCGTCGACGACGCCGATGCCCAGCGACAACTGATTCGGGATCGGAAAATAGCCCTGGGCACGGGTGGGCGCTGGCACGACGAGGACGAGCAGCGCGAGTGCAAAGTATTGTGATCGGCCGGACGACATTGAAAACGCTCCTGTCTTGTGGCTGAAACGCTGGAGCAGGAAAGATGCGCCGGTCAGGCCGCGTGATGCTTCGAAGCGGGCGGGTGAGTCTGGCACAAACAGTACACGAATGCTTGCTTCGCACCAGACGGCGTGACATGTTCCTCACGGACGCTTTGCACCAGGCGGAACCCGGTGCCGAACTCCTCGTACAGCGCGTCCGCTGTATACCGGGCGACCGGCAAGCCGCTGCACTGCGTCGGGCCATCCTCAGCGAACGCCGCCACCAGCACGTAGCCTCCCGGTCGAACGGTTTGCCGCGCCTGTGCGACATAGCGCGCCCGATCGGCCGCCTCGATCAGGAAGTGGAAGACCGCCCGGTCGTGCCAGACATCAAACGCCGCCGCCGGGAGCCCGGCGCCAAGAACATCCGCTTCAAGCCACGTCACGGCGGCGCCTGTCGGCCCCACCCTCCGCCGTGCTTCAGCAAGGGCGGTTGGTGACAGATCAAGCACGCAGAGATCTCTGTAACCGGCCGCGAGCAATCCGTCGATCAGTGTTGATGCGCCACCGCCGACATCGATAATGGCCGCCGTGGAGTCCGGAGCGATCCGACGTATGAGCGCCAGCGACAGGCTGGCCTCCTGTTGGAACCAGCTGACTTGGTCTGGACGCTTCGTCTTGTAGATCGTCTCCCAATGAGCCTTGCTACCCATGTCTGTGACTTCAGAGAGCGCGGCCGCGCCGGGTTGTTCCCGATTGATCGCCCCGCAGCACGAACTCGAAGTACAGGAGCGGCACACCTCGATAGACCACGCGCCCGACCTCGATGAATCCGCATTTCCTGTAGAACGGTCCGCCGCCTGACGGTCCATCGTACGCATCGAGGCGGATCGCGTCGACCGGCCACTCTCGGGCGACGGCTTTCGCGCGCTCGATGAGCTGACGCCCGACGCCTGATCGCTGCACTGGTGGATCCACGTTGACGTCGTGGAGATACACAACCTTCTCCACCGGTGTGAAATGCCTCAGATCGATTGCCCACGGCTTCTTGGTCTCCATCCTCAGCGCGCCGATGATTCGCCCATGTCGCTTGGCGACCAGTACCTCGTGAGGGGGACCTCAGCCCACGGGCAACGCTCTTCTCACTGATCGCTGTGGACCAACGATTCTTGCCAAAGCGCAACGCCTGATCAGCATCGACCGCCAGTCGAAGCTTCAGCAGAGCAGGGATGTCTACCTCGTTGGCTAATCGAAAGGACAGCGCCATGTCGTCTCCGTATAGCCCGCTTGCGGCGACATGCCCATCGTGGCTTCGCTCCGGCAGCACTGCCACAATGCTCAACCCAAGAGCGCTTGCAGGGCGCCTTCAATCAGCTCACGCCCGGCCAAACTATCCCGCCACGCTGCCGGTATGCTCGGTTCGCCCCAATGGGCGCCCGCCAGTTGACCGCACACGGCTCCGGTCGTGTCCGCATCGTCTCCAAGGTTCACGGCACGCAGCACCGCCTCGCGGAAGTCCGCCGCGCCGTGGAAGGCCCACAACGCCGCCTCGAGCGATTTCACGACGTAGCCTGAGCCTCGAATGTCCGGGGGAGTTCTGCGCCGAAAGCTGCCCTGGGCGACTTCTGCGATCTCCGGGTGAAGCGGATAGATCTCAAGCAGACGTCGCAATGTCGGCCAGTCCGGATCCAGCACCTCCTCTCGCGGGAGACCCTGCAACAGCCCCGCGAGAACGACGCTGAAATATGCGCACGCAGAGAGACACTGCGGGCTGGCATGCGTCGGCCGACTCGATTCCACAGCCCTGTCGACCAGTATGTCGAGCCGGTCGAACAGCAACGGGGCGTAGGTGATCGGCACGGGCGCCAGTCGCATGATCGAACCATTGCCGCTGGCGCGCGCAGCGGCGTCGCCGGAACTCCAGGCGTCACCGGTCTCCAGAAAGCGGCGTAACGCTTCGCTCGTCGTCACACCGATGTCAAACGCACGCCCATTGACGGAGTAGGCGCCGGTGCGCCACCAGGCGACATAGCGCGCCGCCTGATCGTTCAGGTCCCAGCCGACCTCCGCGATGCTGTCGGCGAGAGCGAGGGCCATGCTGGTGTCGTCGGTCCACTCCCCGGCTGCCAGGCCGTGCGGGCCACCGGCTCGAAAGTCGGTCACCTCGGCGAAGGTCCCTGGCGCCGCGAACTCGACCGACGCCCCCATCGCATCGCCGATGGCCAGACCGATGAGCGTGCCTCGTTGTCGATGTCTGTCGATCACAGCCTGGAGCCACATCATTCGCAGAAGCGTCAGGTGGCCGAACGACTGCGTTCAGCCGCTGGCCGTCCATGCTCGCAGCAGCGACCGTCCGGTGCAACGCACGTCAGGCCGCACGCGGGTCAATCCGCCCCTTGAAGCCGAAGCCAATTGCCCTGATGCCAGTAAAGAACGCTGGATCCCTTTGCGACGAAGATGTCGTTGATTCCGTCGTGGTCGAGCGGCGGTGGCCTTGGACCTCCGTACTCCTCGTGATGCGAAATGATGTACCGAGCGTCCGCCACAGCGATAGCACGCGAGAATCCTATCTGGTTGCCTCCCACCCCCTGAAGCCAGTTGGCGTCGGGGCTCGACTCGACCTCCCGCACGCCATCGATGGCACCGTTGGGAAACACGAGAATCGCGGACACGCGATCGCGGGAACACAAAACTGCCCAGTCACGATTCGCGGCCGAAAGGAATCGCCCCGTGATGACGTTGTGAGGCTCCCGTGTCCCTTCTGTCTGGGGAATCGTGCAACCCAGACGCTGCAAGTCGCCTGCGATCGCCGCCGGCAAATTCGCGAACGCGTTGGGATGCAGCCGCCGCGTCTGCGCGTCAGCTTTCGCCCAAGCATTGTCGGGCACGCGATCGTCGTCCTGAGTAAGGTCCTCGACGCGCGCACGCACTCCTGAGTCCGATGTGCCAGGGCGATCGACGGATGGCGCCGATCGCGCGGGAATCGAAGATTCCGTGCGCGGCTTCTCTGAGCCGCATGCCAAAGCTCCGGTGGCGCATAGAAGCCCGATGACGAACACGGCGTCGACGCGGATGCGATACATGACTGCCAACTCTCTTGTCCGCATTCGATGACGGCCTGACGATGCCGCCTCAGCCGCGGCGGCTCAAGATCGTGTCGGCCGTCGTCGGCTGCAAGCGGGTCTCAGCCCGCCAACTGCTGCCAGTTTCCTCGCATGTGCTCGACCACCTGCGGCCAGGCAGCCAGGTGCGCCCGCAAGTTCTCGGCGGCGGTGCCGCCGAGATCCATGGGGTACGCGGGAAATATGGCATCTGACGGCCGTATGTACGGAAACAACATGTGACCGGCTTCCGGATAGTGCAAGTGCTTCACGTCGTTGGCCCGTCCATGTCTCGACATTCGGTCGACGATCATCCGGCACATTCGACCTGCCGCCCACACTCGATCGTCTCCGCCGGAGACGAGTAGCAAGGGACCGTGTGCGCGCTCAGTGGCAATGGCCGCTCGCTCAGCGGCGTTTCGATTGTCGAGGGCCGCCTCGAAGAGCGGCAGCATGGAGAGCCCTCGTTCAGAGTGAGCCGGAGCCGCGTTCGGTGGAAACGGGAGGTACGGAAATGGCTGCCCCCGATAACTCCAAGTGGAGCGCGCCTCCCTGGCTGGCTGCGTGAAGTCAAGACCAACCCATACGACGCCGCTCGGTGTGTATGCGACCACGGGTCCGACCAGACTTGGAAACGTTGCTGCCAGCAGCAGCGCGAGCTCACCACCCCGCGAGGCACCGACGACAGCGGCACGACCGTTCTCGGCGACGACGTCGTCCCGGCTGAGGAGCCAACGGAGACCTCGCTCGATGCGCTCCAACGGAATCTCCACCATGGTCGACTGCGTGTCGCTCGTACCCCAGTACGCCAGGGCCAGACAGGCGAAGCCTTCCGGCACGCAAAGGTTCAGGAAGTACTCTGGTGTCCCTCCATCAGAGCCGCCGAGTGCGAGAACACCCGGGAATGGGCCACCCCCTTCCGGGGTGCGGAAGGTGCCTACGAGGTCACTCTCACGAAGTTTGATCTCCACCGATTTGTTCTTGTCCCGCCGGCGCCCGCGAGCGGAGCCTCGGTGAGCGGATTCGAAGGCATGAATGATCGCCGCCCGATGGCCGCCTCCGCTACTACTGCGCCGCGGCGGGCTGCTCGTCCGGCAGCAGCACGCCGCCGCCGAAGCTCATTTTGTCGGGCGTCGTGCCGCCCTTGCTCACCTTCACCGCGCAGTACTTGAACTCCGGGATCTTCCCGAACGGGATCGAGCGCCGGGTTGGTGAGCATGTTCGCGGCCGCTTCGTAGTAGCAGAACGGCACGAACACCGCCCCGCGCGGCGTGCCGTCGTCGGCGCGCGCGTAGAGCGAGATCTCGCCGCGGCGCGACGCGATGGTGAGCGTGCCGCCCGGCTCGACGCCGAGGTCCTCGAGATCGAGCGGGTGCACCGACGCCACCGGCTCGGGCTCGATGTAATCGAGGTTGGCGGCCCGGCGGGTCATCGAGCCGGTGTGCCAGTGCTCGAGCTGACGTCCGGTGATGAGCACCATCGGGTACTCGGCGTCGGGACGCTCGGCTGCCGAAATCAGATCGGCGGGCACGAACTTGCCGCGGCCCGAGGCGGTGGGGAAGTTCTCGATGAACACCACCGGATCGCCCGGGTCGCCTTCCTTCACGCACGGATAGGTGACCGACGACTCGCGCTCGAGCCGATCCCACGTGATGCCGGCGATCGAGTCCATGCACGTGCGCATCTCGTTGAACACTTCGCGCGGGTGCGTGTAGCGCCAGTCGAGCCCCATGCGCTGCCCGAGCTCGACGAGCAGGTCGAAGTCGGGACGCGCGTCGCCGGGCGCCTCGATCGCCTTGCGACCGAGCTGCACCATGCGGTCGGTGTTGGTGACGGTGCCGACCTTCTCCGGCCACGCGGTGGCCGGCAGCACGACGTCGGCGAGGTAGGCCGTCTCGGTGAGGAAGATGTCCTGCACGACGCAGTGATCGAGCGCCGCCATCGCCTCGCGCGCGTGATCGACGTCGGGATCCGACATCGCCGGGTTCTCACCCATGATGTACATGCCGCGAATCTCGTGCTTCTTCGCGGCGTTCATGATCTCGACGACGGTGAGGCCCGGGATCGGGATCGAGCTCGGTCTGCCACAGCGTCTCGAAGCGCTGCCGCGCCTCGGGCGTGTTCACGCGCTGGTAGTCCGGGTAGAACATCGGGATCAGACCCGAGTCGGACGCGCCCTGCACGTTGTTCTGGCCGCGCAGCGGGTGCAGGCCCGAGCCGGGCTTGCCGATCTGGCCGGTGGAGAGCGCCAGCGCGATCAGGCAGCGGGCGTTGTCGGTGCCGTGCACGTGCTGCGAGATCCCCATGCCCCACAGGATGATCGAGCCCTTCGAGGTGGCGTAGAGCCGCGCGACCTCGCGGATCGTCTGCGCGTCGATGCCGCAGATCGGCGCCATCTTCTCGGGCGAGAACTTCTTGACGTTCTCGGCCAGCTCGTCGTAGCCCGACGTGCGATCGGCGATGAACGCCTGGTCGACCAGCCCCTCCTCGACGATGACGTGCAGCATCGCGTTGAGCAGCGCCACGTCGGTGTCGGCGTTGAACTGCAGGTTGTAGGTCGCGTGGCGCGCCAGGTCGCCGCGGCGCGGATCGGCGACGATCAGCTTCACGCCCGCCTTCGCCGCGTTCTTGATGAAGGTGGCCGCGACCGGGTGGTTGACCGTCGGGTTGGCGCCGATGACGAAGATCACCTCGGCGTTGGCGACGTCGCGCACCTGGTTCGACACGGCGCCGGAGTTGATGCCCTCCATCAGCGCCGCGACGCTCGAGGCGTGGCACAGGCGCGTGCAGTGATCGACGTTGTTGCAGCCGAAGCCGGTGCGCACCAGCTTCTGGAAGAGATAGGCCTCTTCGTTGGTGCCCTTGGCCGATCCGAAGCCGGCGAGCGCGCGCTTGCCGTAGGTGTCGCGGACCTTCACGCAGCCCCTTGGCCGCGAAGTCCATCGCCTCTTCCCAGGTCGCCTCGCGGAACACGTCGTGCCACTTCTCCGGATCGACGACGAAGTCCTTGTGCTTGGGCACGCCGGCCTTGCGGATGAGCGGCTTGGTGAGCCGGTGCCGGTGCTGCACGTAGTCGAAGCCGTAGCGGCCCTTCACGCACAGACGGCTGGAGTTGGCGGGGCCGTCCTTGCCCTGCACGTAGAGGATGGTGTTGCCCTTGATGTTGTAGGTGAGCTGGCAGCCGACGCCGCAGTACGGGCACACCGAGTCGACCTGCTTGTCGGGCACCACCTTGCCGACGTCGCGCGCCGGCATCAGCGCGCCGGTCGGGCACGCCTGCACGCACTCGCCGCAGGCGACGCAGGTCGAGTCGCCCATCGGATCGTCGAAGTCGAACACGATCTTCGAGTGCTCGCCGCGGAAGGCGTAGCCGATGACGTCGTTCACCTGCTCTTCACGGCACGCGCGCACGCAGCGGTTGCACTGGATGCAGGCGTCGAGGTTCACGGCCATCGCCGGGATGCGACAGGTCCTGCGGCCGGCTGCCGGCGCGCGCGGAAGCGCGGCTTGCCGATCTGCAGCTTCTTCGCCCACTGATCGAGCTCGGAGTCGAGCGTGTAGGCCGTCTCGGGCATGTCCGCGAGCAGCAGCTCGATCGACATCTTCTGGCTGGTGACGGCGCGGGCGCTGTCGGTGGTCACCTCCATGCCCTGCTTCGGGTAGCGGCAGCACGACGGCGCCAGCACGCGCTCGCCCTTGATCTCCACCATGCAGGTGCGGCAGTTGCCGTCGGGCCGCATGCCGTCCATGTAGCAGAGGCGCGGGATCTCGACGCCCTGTTCGTCGGCGATCTCGAGCAGCGTCTGCGTCGGAGCGGCCGACGACGGTGCTGCCCGTTCAGCGTGAACGAGACCGGGACGTCTGCCGAAAGTGCCGTGTTCTTCTGATGCATGGCCCCTCTACTCGACTTCCTTCGGAAAGTACTTCAGCACCGTCAGCACCGGATTGGGGGCCGCCTGGCCCAGGCCGCAGATCGAGGCGTCCATCATCGCCTGCGACAGTTCCTGCAGGAGCGGCGCATCCCACCGCTTCGTCGCCCATGAGGTCGAGCGCCTTCACCGTGCCCACGCGGCACGGCGTGCACTGGCCGCACGACTCGTCGGCGAAGAACTTCATCACGTTGCGCGCCGCGCCGGCCGCGGTGTCGTGGTTCGACAGCACGACGATCGCCGCCGAGCCGATGAAGCAGCCGTATTCGTTCAGCGTGTCGAAGTCGAGCGGCACGTCGGCCTTCGACGCCGGCAGGATGCCGCCCGAGGCGCCGCCCGGCAGGTAGCCGTAGAGCTCGTGGCCGTCGAGCATGCCGCCGCAGTACTCGTCGATCGAGCTCCCGCAGCGTGATGCCGGCGGGCGCGAGGTGCACGCCCGGCTTCTTCACCCGTCCGCTCACCGAGAACGACCGCAGCCCCTTGCGGCCGTGGCGGCCGTGGCCGGCGAACCACTCGGGCCCGTTCTCGAGGATGGCGCGCACCCAGTGCAGCGTCTCCATGTTGTGCTCGAGCGTGGGCCGGCCGAAGAGGCCGACCTGGGCGACGTAGGGCGGCCGCAGGCGCGGCTCGCCGCGCTTGCCCTCGATCGACTCGATCATCGACGACTCTTCGCCGCAGATGTAGGCGCCGGCGCCGCGCCGAAGGTGAATCGCCGGCAGCGGGCACGGCGGGTCGGCCTGCAGCGCCGCGATCTCCTGCTGGAGGATCGCGCGGCAGCCGTGGTACTCGTCGCGCAGATAGATGTAGATCGCCTCGATGCCGACCGCCCAGGCGGCGATCAGCGCGCCTTCGAGAAAGCGGTGCGGATCGCGTTCGAGGTAGTAGCGGTCCTTGAACGTGCCCGGCTCGCCCTCGTCGATGTTGATCGCCATCAGGCGCGGCGCGGGCTCGGCCGACACGAGCTTCCACTTGCGGCCGGCGGGAAAGCCGGCGCCGCCGAGACCGCGCAGGCCCGAGTTCTCCATCACCGCGATGACGTCGTCGCGTGACTTCTGTCCGCCGAGGCACGCGGCCGCCAGGGCGTAGCCGCCGCCGGCGCGATACGCCGCGTAGTCGACGTGGCCCGGCGTGACGGCGCTCGCGTGCGGGCTGCTCGTGTCGCCGGCGGCGGGATGGGTCGACGTGCCCGGCCTTCACTTCCGCCGTGACCTGCTCGACCGTGGCGTAGCGGAATCGGATTCTGGCCGACCACCGCCACCGGCGCGGTCTCGCAGCGGCCGACGCACGGCGCGTGCAGCACCCGCACGTCGGTGCCGAGCAGCGCCGGCAGCTGCTCGAGCAGGTGCGTGCGAGCCGGCGAGCTCGCAGGCGATCGAGTCGCAGACGCGCACGGTGATCGCCGGCGGCGCGGTGTCGCCTTCCTTCACCACGTCGAAGTGGTGATAGAAGGTCGCCACCTCGTAGACCTCGGCCATCGCCATCTTCATCTCGGAGGCGAGCGCGACGAGGTGCGCGCGCGGACAGGTGGCCGTAGCGGTCCTGGATCTTGTGCAGGTGCTCGATCAGCAGGTCGCGCCGGCGCGGCGCGTCGCCGAGCAGCGCGAGCACCTCGGCCAGCGCGTCCGGATCGACCCGTCGCCCCTTCGGCGTGGAGCGGACGCGCACCTCTTCCCCGTCGGCCGGTCAGCTGCCTTGGGTTTCGGGTCGTGGTCGAGGCGGGCTGGCTCATGGGTCTCCGTCGGCAGACGCGTCGATTTCGTCATGTTCACAGGGCTTTCCGCGGCTCACGCGCCTGAGCCCACGAACTGACCATGCTATCATCTTCGAGAATCCGCCCGCCCCGTCCGAGGGCGTCCGAACGGCGGGCGCAACACCACCATGCATGTCGAGTTCCTCGGCGTCCCGCGCGAGCGTGCCGGCGTCTCCGGAGCTGGAAGTGCAGGCGGCGACGCTCGGCCAGCTGCTCGGCGGCGCTGGCGGCGCGTCTGCCTTCGCTGGCCGAAATCATCGAGCAGCGACCGGCTGCATCCGGCGTTCGTGGCCAACCTGAACGGCGACCGCTTCGTCAGCGACCCCGCGACGCCGCTCGGCGACGACGACTGCGTGCTGATTCTGTCCGCCGACGCCGGCGGGTGAGCGCAGGCCTATGCCCTTCGGCTATCACGGCTGCGTCCTGCGCATCGACGTCGACCTGCGGCCGGGCCGAGCGCGTGCCGCTGCCGAGACGGTGCTGCGCGCAGTTCCTCGGCGGCAGCGGCCTGGGCGCGCGCCTGCTGCTCGACGAAGGGCGCGGCCGCAGGCGATCCGCTCGCGCCCGAAGCGCCGCTCGTCTTCGCCTTCAGCCCGCTCGTCGGCAGCCCGCTCACGACCTCCGCGAAGTTCGCGGTCGTCAGCAAGAGTCCGCTGACCGGGCGCATCAACGACTCGCTCGCCAGCAGCGGCTTCGCGGTGGCCGGCAAGCGCTGCGGCTGCGACGCGATCGTCATCGTCGGACAGGCGCCGCGAGCTCTCGGTGCTCGTCATCGATGCCAGCGACACTGACGACGGCGACGCGCCGCGTGCGGCTCGAGCCGGCGGCGGAGCTCCGCGGCGCCACCTGCCGCGACGACCGAAGCGGCGCTGCGGGCGCGGCTGGGCGCCGATTTCCGCATCGCGTCGATCGGACCGGCCGGCGAGCGCCTGGTGCGCTACGCCACCATCTCGCACGACGGCCGCCACGCCGGCCGCGGCGGCAGCGGCGCGGTGCTCGGGGCCAAGCACATCAAGGCGATCGCCGTGCGCGGGAACGCAGCGGGTCGAGTGGGCGCATCCGCGCGAGCTCACCGCGCTCAGCCGCGACCTCTCGAAGCGGTCGTTCGGTCCGGCCACGGCGAAGTACCGCGAGCTCGGCACCGCCACCAACCTGCTCACGTTCAACCGCTTCGGCGCGCTGCCGACGCGCAACTTCCAGAGCGGCACGTTCGAGGAGGCCGCGAACCTCTCGCCCGAGCAGCTGAGCGACCACGCGCGCCAAGACGCGCGAGAGCTGCGTGGCGTGCACGATCGGCTGCGAGCACATCTACGCGATCGGCCAGCGGCGGCGTGCGCGTCGAGTACGAGAGCCTGTTCGCGCTCGGCTCGCTCTGCGGCGTCGGCGACGCCGACGCCGTGCTGCGCGGCGTCGCAGCGCTGCGACGAGCTGGGCATCGACACGATCAGCACCGGCGGCACGATCGCGTTCGCGATGGAGTGCGTCGAGCGCGGCTGGCTCGACGAGCCGTGGCTGACGTTCGGCAGCGGCGACGCGCTGCTGCGCGCGCATCGAGCTGATCGGCGCGCGCGAGGGCCTCGGCGATCTGCTGGCCGAGGGCAGCCGCCGCGCGGCCGCGGCGATCGGCCACGACAGCATCGCGATCGCGCCGCAGGTGAAGGGCCTCGAGATTCCCGGCTACGAGCCGCGGGCGCTGCAGACGATGGCGCTGGGGTTTGCCGTCGGCGCGCGCGGCGCCGATCACAACCGCAGCGGCGCCTACGAGGTGGATTTCTCGGACAAGGTCGATCGCCGGCACGTGACGCTGGACGCCGTGCGCCACGCGATCGAGACCGAGGACAAGGCCGCGCTGATGGACTCGCTGATCCTCTGCAAGTTCCTGCGCGGCGTGTTCGAGGACTTCTACGCCGAGGCGGCGGAGATGCTGCGGCGCGGTCACCGGCTGGGACGTGACCGGCGACGAACTGCGCGAGACGGCGCGGCGCATCGTCGCCGCCAAGCGCGAGTTCAACCTGCTCGCCGGCTGGACGCCGGCCGAAGACACGCTGCCCGAGCGCTTCCTCAACACGCCGCTGCCGAACGATCCCGCGGCGTCGCTCAGCCGCGAGCGGCTGGACGCGCTGGTGGCCGAGTACCACCGTCAGCGCGGCTGGTAGTCGTAGGGGCCGCTTCAGGCGGCTGGGCGGTGAAGCCGGCCCCTACGTCGGAGAAGCCCGCGTCCGCAGCGCCGCTTCGTAGTCTTCGCGGGTGTTGAGATTGCGCAGCGTCCGCAGCTCCGGATCGACCGCGACATCTCCGCCGGCGGCACGCGGCGCGTGCGCACGCGTCGAACAGGAACACCGGACGCAGCCGATCCTGCGCCAGCAGCGACTCCGACCTGCGGCAGCACCGCCGCGCCGGTAGACCGCCGACAGCGGATGCGGGAAGCCGTCGATCTCCATCACGGCGATGTCGTGCTCGCTCGAGCAGCTCGAGCATCCGCTCGACGAAGCCGGGCACGAGCAGCGGCACGTCGCAGCTCGTCACGTACGCGGCGTCGACCGACGTCGGGCAGCGCCTTCAGTCCGGCGCGCAGGCCTTCGAGCGGGCCCCGGCGCTTCGCGCTCGTCGCGCGTGACGATCACCTCCGCCGGCAGCGCCGGCAGCTCCTGCTCGCGCGCCGCCACGACGACGATCGGCGAGACGACGGTGCCGAGCAGCCGCACGACGCGCTGCAGCATCGTCTCGGGCCCGAACGGCAGCGTGGCCTTGGCGACGCCCATCCGCGTCGACTTGCCGCCGCACAGCACGATGCCGCCCGCGTACGTCATGGCTGTCATCCCCAGACGCGTCAGCGCCTCGCGCGTCGACGGGCTCCCGCAGCAGCGCCTTGAACGCCACCACGGCCGGCCGCTCGGCGCGCGACCTCGGGCACGACGAAGTCGTACTGCTCGTCCTGCACCGGCAGGAACCCGAGCCCGGCGCTGCGCGCGACCGTGTCGAGCGTCACGCCCCAGTCGGCGCGGCCCTGCGACCACGGCGGCCGCGACGGCGTTGTGATTGCGCGGCTGCACGGCGTAGCCGGCCGGCCTGCGCGCCGCCGAGCAGGCGATCGATCAGCGCGCGCGTGCCGCTGCCCTGGTTGCGATTGACCATCACGCACGTCGGGATCGTCGCATCGCGGCCGCGATCGGCTTCGTGCGCCGTGCGGCCTTCGAAGCGCGCGTCGCCGGGCCGGAAGACGATGCCCTGCAGGCGGCCGTAGCCGCGCACGAGCTCGAGCGCCGGCGTGAGAAACGGCCGGTTGTACTCGCCGGTCTTCGGATCGAGCAGGTGGACGCCGGCGACGTCGCATTCGCCGCGCCTGGCGGCGTCGAGTCCCGCCGGTGCTGCCGACGGCGAGAAACTTCGAGCGCACGCCCTGCCGCTGCAGCTCGCCGAGCAGGTAGTCGAGGCCGATGCAGTGGCTGCCGATCACGACGAGGTCGGCCAGCTGCAGGTCGCGGCCGAGCAGCTGCACGTCGACGACCGTGCCCGCCTCGACGATCTCCTCGTGCCGGCCGATCGTCGCAAAGCCGTCGGCGCGGCTGAACGTCGTGACGCTGCCGGACCCCTGCCCCATCGGATACGCCGCGAGCGACGGTCCGCCCGCCGCCGTCCGCCGTCTCGACCAGGCCGACCAGCAGGTACTCGGTGCGGCCGATCTCGCTGTTGACCTTCACCGCCAGCCGCGCCGGCACCGACGGTGCGCTCCTCGGCGCCGCGGCCCGCCAGCAGGCGAATCACCGGCGCGACGAACTCGTGGAAC
This sequence comes from uncultured Acidobacteriota bacterium, assembly GCA_963731785.1. Lineage (GTDB taxonomy): Bacteria > Acidobacteriota > Vicinamibacteria > Vicinamibacterales > UBA2999 > DASYRM01. The sequence continues at coordinate 8,564 of CAVSWX010000012.1, read as the reverse complement.
GTGAAGATCGCCGACGTCGGAAAGCCCGGGAGCACGACGACGGCGCGCCCGCCGGTCGCCGCGAGACAGATCGGCTTGCCCGGCTTGAGCGCGACGCCGTGCGCGACGATGCCGGGATCGTCGAGCTCGGCGACGACGCGATACGACACGTCGCCCGCGCCCTTGCTCGTGCCGCCCGAGAGCAGCACGACGTCGGCGAACGTCGAGCGCGTGGCGCAGCCGCTGCCCGCAGCGCGGCCGACGTCGTCGGCGACGATGCCGAGCCGCCGCGGCTCGCCGCCGAGCTCCCGCACGGCGTCGGCCAGCACCTGCGCGTTCGAGTCGTAGACCTTGGCCGGCTGCATCGGCTCGCCGGGCGCGATGATCTCGTCGCCGGTCGAGAGGATGGCGACGATCGGCTTGCGCCAGACGTCGACCGTCGGCGACGCCGATCGCGGCCAGCACGCCGGTATCGCGGCTGGTCAGCAGCTGCCCGGCGCGCAGCACGGTCTCGCCGGCGGTGATGTCGGTGCCGGCGAACGACACGCCGCTGCCGGCGCGTGACCGCCCGGGCGATGCGCAGCTCGCGTGCCGCGCACGTCGGCGTGCTCGACCATCACGACCGCGTCGGCGCCGCGCGGCACCATGCCGCCGGTGGCAATCGACACGCGCCGTGCCGCGAGCGAATCGACCGTCGCCGGCACGACGCCGGTGTGAATCGCTTCGTCGCCGAGCCGCACCGTGCGCGGCGCTTCCTCGGACGCGCCGAACGTGTCTTCGGCGACGACGGCGAAGCCATCGACGTTCGAGCGGTCGAACGACGGCACGTCGACGGGCGAGACGACGTCGGCCGCCAGCACGCGGCCGAGCGCGGCGTCGAGCGGCACGCGCTCGACGCCGCGCGGCGTGAGGTCGAGCGCGGCGCGGAAGCGGCGCTCCGCCTCGTCGCGATCGAGCACCTGGAGGAACTGCTCCTGCTCAGGCATAGAGCCAGACCTCCACGTCGGCGCCGGCGGCAAAGCCTTCGCTGTCGTCGCCGACGATGACGAAGCCGTCGGCGCGCGTGGTCGACGACAGCACCGACGCGCCGCCGACCGCCAGCGGTTCGACCGCGCCGTCGACGATCTGTGACGCGCGCGTAGTCGAGCCGGCCGATCGGCGAGCTGATCTTGCGCGCCAGCCGGCCGCGCATCGAGCGGTACGGCCACGCCGTGCGCGCGGCCGCCGAGCGCGCGAATCGCGCGGCCGGCGAAGAAATCGTAGGCGCAGAGGCACGACACCGGATTGCCGGGCAGCAGGAACACCAGCCGATCGCCGATGCGGCCGAGGCCGGTCGGGCTGCTCGGCCGCATCGCGATGCCGTGGATGGCCAGCTCGCCGTGCGCGGCGACGAGCATCGGCGCCAGGTCCTCGATGCCGACGCTCGATCCGCCGGACACGATGACGACGTCGGCGTCGGCGTGCAGCGCCGTCGAGAATCGCCGTCGGGCTCGTCGGGCACCAGACCGGGAAAGTCGACGACGCCGCCGTCGCGCTCGACGAGCGCCGCCAGCATCGGCCCGTTGGCGTCGGCGATGCGAAAGCCCGTGCGGCCGCGAGCCGGACGGCAGCAGCTCGTTGCCGGTGACGACCAGCCGCACCCGCGGCCGGCGCACCACGTCGACCTCGCCCGCGCCGACCGAGCTGAGCACGCCCAGATCCTGCGGCCGCAGCACGCGGCCGGCTCGAGCACCGTCGTGCCGCGCGACGATGTCTTCGCCGCGTCGGCCGACATGCTTGCCGGGCGAGACGGCGGCGAGCGCGCTGATGCGTGCGGCCTGCCCGGCCGTCGCGCTTCGACCCACTCGGCGGGCAGCACGGCGTCGGCGCCGCGCGGCATCGGCGCGCCGGTCATGATGCGCACCGCCTGGCCCGGCGCCGACGGTGCCGTCGAAGGGACGGCCGGGCAGCGAGTCGCCGATCACGGTCAGCGGCAGCGCGGCTGTAGGCCGCCGCGCCTTCGGTGCTCTCGGCCACCACGGCGTAGCCGTCCATCGTCGCGCGGTCGAAGCCCGGCACGTCCACGTCGCTGACGACCGGCGCCGCCAGCACGCGGCCCGCGGCCGCAGACAAGGCCACGGCTCGGACGCGAGCGGCCGCAGCTGCGCGTCGAGCCACGCCAGCGCCGCCGCCACCGTGTGCCGGTGCGCGAAGCCGCGCATCCGGACGTCTGAAGGCTCCCGGCTCCCGGCTTCCGGCTCCCGGCTCTTGTGAAGGCTTCTGGCTCACGGCTCGGCTTGTATGATGCCGCACGCCTCTGGAGCTGCGACTCACGACAAGCGTACCTCATGAGCGTCAGGAAGCCTCCAGGCCCGAAGCCCTGAGCCCGGAGCCTGAAGCCTTCCCATTGGACATCGGCCAACTGCAGTACCTCGTCGCGCTCGCGCGCGAAAAGCATTTCACGCGCGCGGCCAAGGCCTGCCACGTGACGCAGCCCACGTTGTCGGGCCGCATCCGTCAGCTCGAGCAGGAGCTCGGCGTGCCGATCGTCGAGCGCGGGCAGCGGTTCATCGGCTTCACGCCCGACGGCGAGCGGGTGCTGAAGTGGGCGCACACCATCCTCGACAACTGGACGTCGCTGCAGCAGGACATCGCCTCGCGCCGCAATACCGGCGGCGCGCTGCGCGGGCACTTGTCGGTGGGCGTCATCCCGTCGGCGCTGCCGATGGCGGCGCTTGATGGCCAAGGCCATCCAGGCGCGGCATCCCGGACGTCGAGCTGACGATCCTGTCGCACAGCTCGATCGAGATCCTGCGGCACCTCGAAGAGTTCACGATCGACGTCGGGTTCACCTATCTCGACAACGAGCCGGTGGAAGGCATGCGCGCCGAGTCGATCTACATGGAGCGCTACTGCCTGCTGGTGCGCGCCGACCATGAGCTGGCCGGCGCCCGTCGGTGTCGTGGGCCGACGCCGCGAAGCAGCCGCTCTGCCTGCTGACGCCCGACATGCAGAACCGGCGGATCATCGACCGCGCGTTCCGCGCCGCCAACGCCAGCCCGATTCCGCGGCTCGAGACCAACTCGGTGATCAACCTGTGCGCGAACGTGCACCTGATGGGCATCACCAGCGTCATCCCCGAGTACTTCCTGACGTGCTCGGGCCGATGTCCGACATCCGGCCGGTGCCGCTGGTCGAGCCGCTGCGTCGAGCACAGCGTGGGGCTGGTGGCCGTGGATCGCGATCCCGATCTCGCCGCTGGTGCTGGCCGCCTTCGAGTGCGCGAAGACGATCGAGCCGCCGGTCCTGAGCGACATCGCAGCGGCGAAGAGCGCGCAGTACATAGGAACGGCCGCGACGCCGCACGCAGCAGCGCCGCGGCCGAATGTAGAGGGCGGTCTTCAGAACCGCCCTGCCCCGATCGCTATTTCGCCGGCGCCGGGCTTCGCCCTGCCGGAAGCGGCCGACGTAGGCCGCCTTGGCGACGGTCTTCCCCTGCATCGCCTTCAGCAGATCGTCACGGCTGGCCGTCGCCGGCAGATCGAGCTTGGCGTTCAGCGCGTAGAGCTCGAACACGTAGTGGTGATAGCGCGGCCCGGCCGGCGCGCCCGGCCCCATGTAGGCCGGCTGGCCGGTGATGTTGTTGCCCTGCACCGATCCCGGCGGCAGGCTCCCTTCCGGGATGCCGTTGGCCGAGGCCGGAATGTTCCACGCCATCCAGTGCAGCACGTCGCCGGTGCCGCCCTGCAGCGCCACGTCGAGGTCGTGGAAGATGATGGCGTAGGCCACGGTGCCGGCCGGCGCGTTCGAGAACTTGAAGGCCGGCTGCACGCCGCCGCGGCCGGCGTACTTCTGCGGCACGATGCCGCCATCGGGGAATGCCTCGGTCTCCATCAACAGCGGCGGAAGGTTGAAGCCGCGACCGCCACCGCGGCCGCCGCCCTGGCCGCCGCCGGCTGGTGGATTCTGGCCGGCGCTGACGCCGCTGTGGATCGCCAGCGCCACGCTGAAGCCGACCGCGAGCGCGGTGCCGATCCCGGTCCCGAAACGTTTCATCTGCATGCCGCATACTCCCCGGCGGGACCGCGGGCGAGCAAACGAAAGCGCCGGGTCGGCCTGCTCGGCCGCCCCGGCGTCGATCGTGGCTGGAGGCGAGCGTCCAGCCGGCAGGGCTACGGGTTGCTGGGATCCGGGATGTCCGGCACCGGCGGCTCGTTGATGCCGCCATGTCCCTGCAGCAGGCCCTGATGCGCCGGCGCCAGGAACGGGAATCGGTCGAGATAGTTCTTGTCGTTGACCTCGACGCCCTTTGCGAGGCCCGCTGCCGGGTCGCCGGCGACGATCAGGCTGATGCAGCACGCGTGTTGACGTTCACCTGGTTGCGGTTCGGCGCGATGCCGCCGCCGAGGCGCCGGCCGTTCGGGAAGCTCGAGTCGATCGCGGCGTCGAGCGTGATGACGTCGCCCGTGAAGCCGTCCGCGACCGGGATCGGGCGGCCCGAGGTTGATCGCGTTGATGATGTCCAGGCGCGGGCCCTTCAGCGTGGCGACCGTGGCCGGCGGCAACGCCGAGCGCCGCGTAGATGCCGAGCGCCTCGGCGTCGCGCACCAGCACCGGGAACAGGATGTCGGCGCCGAAGTTGGTGACGTCGTTCATCGGGCTGCTGCGCAGGTACAGGGTCTGGCGCTGCGTGCCGACGAGGCCGGCGTTGAACAGCGGCAGCGCGTTGCGGCCGACCTGCACGCAGTCGCCCGATGCCCTTGAGGCCGGTGATGACGTTGGTGGGGTCGACGATCTGCGTCTGCCTGGCGCATGATGCGCGACCACACGCGCAGCAGGCTGTCGGTCGAGTTCGGCCTCGAGCTCGCCGTTGTGCGGGATGCCGTCCGGGAAGATGTCGGTGATCGGGCACTTCGAGCGCGATCGAGAAGACGTTGAAGCCGGTGAAGACGTCCTTGGCCGGCGGCCGGCGCGCGCCCGGAGATGCCGCCGAGATCGTCGGGGCTCAGGTTGACCAGGTCGAAGATGCCCTTCTCGTCGAGCTGGTACGGATCGTCGAACTGGCCCGGCGATGACCCGCCCGCCGTTCTTCAGCGTGTGGATGTAGGTGTCGACGAAGGCCTGGTCGTAGAGTCCGACTTCACGGCTCGTCGCGTCGCCCGCACTCGTAGCCCTTGAACGGTCCGAGGCCGTAGACCAGGCGGTCGGTCTGCGGGCCGTGGTTGTTCGGCAGGACGGGCAGCTTGCTTGCCGAGGACGATCGCGGCTTCGCGGTCCTCCTCGAGCCGTCGCCGCAGTCGGGGTGATGCGGGTGACCTTCATCGTCTCGGTGCCGCCGGTGAGCTGCCAGAGGAGCTCGTTGCCGCCGCCGAGCGGATCGGCGGCGCTCGGCGCCGCTTCCGGGCTCGAGCGTGTTCGTGAACTCGACGCGGTAAATCACCTGGTCCTTCGAGGCTCGCGCCCTTGCCGATGTGGAACTCGTAGCGGTAGCCGTTGCATGCGCGCAAGCCCTGGTTGCCCTGGCCCGGCTCGTGCAGCGGATTGAAGTTCATGATCAGGTACAGCTTGTCGTGCGTGCCGTCCGACACCCAGGCGTACGTGTCGGTGTTGTCGGCGCACGGCTCGTTCAGCACCGCGAGCGCCTCGCGGTGGCTCGATCCATGGAGGGACATTCCGCTCGCGGCCAGGATCGCCGCCGCGGTTGCTCCCGTCGTCCATCGTTTCATCACGTTTCTCCTCAGCGGCCGGTATGGCCATGACAGTCACCCCGTTCGATTGGAGGCGCGTCTCTGTTGCCTACGGCTGAGGATCTGAGTTCGGATTTGCCCGCCGACGGACGGGCCGGTGCGTTCAGTATCGCCGCTTCAACTGACGCATCAAATCGAATTTCGCGGTGTCGGCCACGGCCATCACGGCCATGACCCCGGCCTGCGTCGGGTCGCTGACGACCAGGTCGGCGACGTCGGGCACGCTGCCGGCCTGGTTCAGCGAGATCACGCGCAGCCCCTGGGCCTGCACCTCCTTGACCGCCTCGGTGATGTCGCCGCCCATGATCGACCCGGCCAGCACCAGCATCTTCACGCGCGGCAGCCGCACCACGGCGCGCACCGCGCCGGCCAGTTCCTGCTCGCCGACGAGCGGAATGGTGTCGATCGAGATGCGCTCGCCGCGGATGTTGTGGCGGTCGGCCTCAGAGATCGCGCCCATGGCCACGAGGCCGACCTGCGCGCCGCCGCCGATCACCACGATGCGCTTGCCGTAGATGCGCGAGAACGACGGCGTTTCCTCGGCGCGCTCCACTCCCGCCACCTTGAGCAGGTCCGCCAGCACCATCTCACGGCGGCGTCGCGGCAGCGTGACCTCGAAGTAGATGCCGAGCGACGGCGCGCCGCTGTGGATGTCCACGTAGGTGATATTGGCGTCGTGATCGGCGAGCACCTTGGTGAGGCTCGACAGCATGCCGGGGCGATCGGCCACCGTGGTGAGGATGGCGTGGGTCATATCCTGGTGAGACTAGCACGCGCGACGCGCGGCATATAATGCGCGCATGACGCGAGTGGCCGCCCCGTTGATGATGTGTCTCGCGATGGCCGCCGGACTGCCGGCCCTCGCATTTGCGCAGGCGCAACCGATGTACGGACCTTCCATTACCGCTGACACCGCCAAGACGATCGCCCCCGCCGCCATCGCCGAAGCGAAGAAGAACAACTGGACGATGGCGATTGCGATCGTCGACACGCACGGCGAGCTCGTGTACTTCGAGCGGATGGACGACGTGCAGCAGGGCAGCGTGGACGTCGCGCTCGCGAAGGCGCGCTCGGCGGCGCGCTTCAAGCGGCCGACCAAGGTGTTTCAGGACGGCGTGGCCGCCGGCGGCGAAGGGCTGCGGCTGCTGGCGCTCGAAGGCGCGGTGCCCGTCGAGGGCGGCATCCCGCTCGTGGTGGGCGGAAAGATCGTCGGCGCCATCGGCGCGTCGGGCGGCACCAGCGCAGCAGGACGGCATCGTCGCCAACGCCGCCGTCGCGGCGCTCAAGTAGCGTCCGCGGGATCGACGGCGACCGACGCCATTACTTCTTCGCAGAGATCGAAGCGCGACAGTTCTGCCGGGTCGCTCAGCACCGCGGCCTTCGACCCGATTGGCTGGTGCCGCGCAAACTCGAGGCTCGCGGGCAAGCTCCGTTCGGCCGTTCCGAGACCGTCCTTGACGGACACGGTCACGTGCGCGTCCTTGCTGGAGGTGCGGGAGTCGGTCACGGTGCCCCAGCGCAGGATTCCGTCACGTGCGAGCGACAGGCGAGTTCGCACGAGCCACCAGTGGACGGTGGTGAAAAAGGCTGCGGGAGCGAGTATCGCCAGCGGCGGCCACCATCTCAGGGAGAGTTGCCGGTCGAGCTCCCGCCGCAGTGCCACCCTGGTGCCCAGACGGGCCAGCGACGGATCGTCCACGGCGTACGAGACGACCACCGCGCGCTGCCGGGTGGCCTGGTCGAACGCGGCCTTCGATTCGAACACCTTGATGTACAGGCGCCCGTTCGCCCTGTAGCGGGCCGTGACAAGATACGGGCCGCTCCCGCCCCTCCCCGCGCTACGGTCGATGAACTCGCCTTGTATCTCCTGGCCGGCGTCGACGACCTGTCGCAGCTGGTCGAGAGAACTGTTGTTGCTGTGCCACACGATTGCCGCAAAGGCGATGACTCCCACGGGCACCAGGGTGCCGACCAGACGCGCGCGGCGGCCGACGCGGACCACGCGGGGCGGCGGGCCCAGCGATGGCCACGTCGTGACGATGTGCTCCGCCTGCAGGTTCAACATCAACGGCCGAGGTAGTGTAGCCGCACCGGTTGAGTCCGCTGCACGAATTACGGAGCGATTTCGAATGTCAGCGACGCCCAGAAGCTCTCCCAGTCGGCGTTCGAGCCGGCCGGCGCCGGGCACCATGTGCACCGCTTTCACCAGCCACACGCCCGATTCGTCGATGGCGAACGCGGCGCGGCCGTCACGGTCCGAGCGCACGGTGACCTTGTGGTACGGCGTGCGCTGGTTGTACGCCACCATCCGGGCGCCGGCCAGGGGTGCCTGCCGATACGTGAGCCGCACCGGCAGCGTCTCGCCGCGCCGCATCTCGTACGGGTTACGTTCGGCTACGAGCTCGATTGGGAACCCGAGCGCGCGGTCGCCCGTTCCGGCGGCCACCGTGCCCGAGCGGACGAGACTCTTGGCGGAACGCGAGAAGATCTCCCGGCCCTCGCGCCCGGAGGTCTGCGTGCGCGCGCGGACCGCCACGATCGCGTCGAGCCCTTCCTCCTCGAGGTACTGCGTGAACTTCGCGGCCGGCAGCGTCACCGGGCTCGGGCGGCTCTGATAGCCGATGATCATCAGTCCCGGCGTCGTGACGCGCAGCAGCCCCGCCGGGTCCGCGCCCTCGCGGCCCACCACCTGGCGCCGGCCCGCGGCGTCCACGACGACGAACTGATCGATCAGCTCGTCGTTGCGCGGCACCGGATCGCCGTGGAAGTCGTCGCCCACCCGCAGCTTCACGCCGACCACGCGTCCGAGTCGGCCCTGAACCCCGTGGGTTCGATCCAGAAGTCGTGCGCGGCGAGCGG
>CAVSWX010000011.1:0-328660 GCA_963731785.1 uncultured Acidobacteriota bacterium | reverse complement strand
CGACGGGTTTACCGCCGACGGCCGGATCCCGCGCTCACGTCGGTGGCCGCTGTGACCACCCGTTGACGTCGTGTTGTCAGGCGCACGCGGCGACGTCGTCGCGTGCCAGTGCGGGGATCGGCCGGTGGTTCGGGTTCGGGGACGTCGACGGGCGGGTACGGATCGCGTTCCGGTCGATGAACCTGCCCGTACCGCCGGGCGCGCTCCTCGACCTCGAACCGCAGCCAGCCGTTCATCGTGCCCCAGGGTGCTCCGTGCATGGTGTTCCTCCTGTGAATGTAAGTGGGTATTCACATAGTAAGAGGTCGCTAACATAGAAGTCAAGTGCCATCCCGGTACGGTGCACGTGCTCGACGACGAGAGGAGATCCAGTGGGCTACCACCACGGCGACCTACGGGAGGCGCTGATCCTGGCGGGGATCGAGCTGATCGCCGAGAAGGGCTTCGCCGGACTGTCGGTAGCCGAGGCCGCCCGTCGAACGGGGGTGAGTGCTGCAGCTCCCTACCGGCACTTCGCCAACCGCGACGCGTTCCTGCTGGCCATCGCGACCGAGGCCGGCGTGACGATGGGGATCAGCTGGAGGCCGCCCTGGTCGCGATCGACGACCCGTTGGAGCAGCTGGCGGAGATCGCGGAGATCTACGTGCGGTTCGTGATGGCGCACAAGGTGGGCTTCGACCTGATCTTCGCCACCGAGCTGCGCGAGTCGGACGACGGCGACCTGCGGGCCGCCGGGCGGCGGGTGATCGACCTGATGATGCGACCGGCCATCGACCTCAGTCCCGACATGGCGCGGGCGCTGGAGCTGACCGAGGAGCTCTGGACGACCGCGCACGGCTACGCCAGCCTCTACCTGACCGGGTTCTACGTCTCCGGTCCCGATCACGTGGTCGCGTCTGCTCGACGCACAGCGCGGAGACTGGCCCAGGCGACCCAGTCCGTACGCTGAGGTCGTGAGCTCCGACAGCGGTCGCAAGTACGTCATCCCGGACGATCCCGCCGACCGACCGGTGCGGACTGACGAGCGGTTCGGGTGATCCTGGTTGACTCCGACGACCGGACTCTGCTGTTCGAGGACAGCGATCCCGGCATCGGCGGCGTCACCTGGTGGGTCACCCCCGGCGGTGGCATGGACCCGGGAGAGACCGAGCGCCAGACGGCCGTCCGGGAGGTCGCCGAGGAGACCGGGTACATGCTCGCCGAGGATGACCTGGTGGTCCGCTGGCCACCCGGTACGCGGTGCACGGCTACTCCGACCAGGTGCTGGAGCAGCAGGAGTCGTTCTACCTGGCCCGGGTGAGCGCCTTCGAGATCGACACGTCCGCGCACACCGAGGAGGAGCAGATCACCCTGCAGGGACACCGCTGGTGGACCCGAGCGGAGATCGAGGCGGGCGGGTCGTGGATCTGGCCGGCGCAGCTGGTGCAGCTGTGGGACCGCGCCGCTGCCTCCGGTTTGTCGGCTCTGGATCTGGGACGTCAGGAGGAGTCGACGAATTGCCGTCTAGGAACGACGGCCGTGCCAACGCGCAGCGAGGAGGAACGCCAGGCAGGAAGCAGCTGCTGATCGGGTCAGCGGGGACCACCACCGCCACCCATCCCGCCGGCCGGTGCTTCGCCGGCCGTGACCGTGGCGACCGACGTGGCCGAGCCGAGCGTGCCGGATGTAGCAGGCCACCGGCGTGGCCCGATGCGGTGCCGCCGGTGTAGATCGAGTACTCCTCGCCGGAGCTGATGTCGGCGGTGGAGAGGAGGACGTTCTGCACCCTCTTCGAGGTCGTGTAGGTGGCGATCACCTCGTTGTCGGCGTTCACGATCTGGATCACCGTGCCCGCCTCCACCGCGTTGTCGAGCGTGGCGGACACCCAGCCCTGCTTGGAGTCCGCACTCGGTGAGACGACCATGCCAGCGCTGCCGGCTGCCACCAGGGTGCCGCCGTCGACGGTGAAGTCGCCGTTGACATCCAGTGCCCCGTTGCCGCTGTTGGCAGGCCCGTCGACGACCACGGTGCCACCGGTCATCGCCACGGTCCCGTTGGAGTCCAGGCCGTCCCCCTCGGCGTCGACCACCAGGGTGCCGCCGGTGATGGTCAGCGAGTAGTCGCCGACCTGCTCGCCGCCGCCGCCCATGCCGCCACCACCCGGGCCGCCCTCGGGCGGTGTGCCCGCTGCCACCCTGCTCGGCCTGAGTCTGATCGGCTTGGTCGGTCTGGTCGGCGGTATCGGTAGCGGTGGAGTCCGTGGTGCCGCCGGCGGCGTTCACGCCGTCGTCGCTGGACGTCACCGCGGTGTCACCGCCGCTGATCGTGATGTGCGCCGCTTCCAGGCCCTCGACCGAGGTGGTCACGTCGACGGTGCCCTTGCTGATCACCAGCTCGTCCTCAGCGTGCACCGCGTCGTCGCCGCTGGCCAGGGTCAGCGTGGCACCGGACACGGCGGTGGAGCCGTCGCTGTGCAGGGCGTCGTCGCTGGCGTCGACCGAGATCGTCCCACCCTCCAGGACGGAGATGACGCCGGACTTCAGACCCTTGGTGGAGTCCTCGCCGTTGGGCGTCGTGGTGTGCCCGCCGCCGGTGGTCGCGGTCACGGTGCCCCCGGTGATCACGAGATCGGTCGCCGCGTCGATGCCGTCGCCGGCCGGGGCGGTCAGCGTGACCGTCCCGCCCTGATGTCGACGTACCCGGCGGTGTCGTCCTCGTCGTTGTCGGCCTTGATCGCGTCGCCGCCGGAGGTGACCGTGATCGTGCCGTCGGTGACGACCACGTAGTCCTTGCCGCGGATGCCGTCGTCTTCGGCCTGCACCGTGATGGTCCCGGAGGCGATCACCAGGCCGTCGGTGGTGGCGATGCCGTCGTTGCCGTTGCCCTTCACCGTCAGGATCCCGTGCCCGCGAGGGTCAGGTCGGCCGCGCTGTAGAGGGCGGCGTTGACGTCGGCGTCGTCGGCGTAGCTGTCGGTGTCACTGAGGGTGTTCTCGCTGCCCTCCGCGGTGATCACGGTGACCTCGTCGGCGTCGGTCGCCGCGATCGCGGCGCCGCTGCTGCTGGAGATGTCCACCCCGTCGAGCACCAGGGTCACCTTCGCGTCGGCCGCGTCGATGATCACCTGGCCATCGGACAGCGAGCCGGTGAGGAGGTAGGTGCCCTCGGCGGTGATGGTCACCGTGGAGCCGTCGACGGTCACGCCGGCACTGCCGTCGCCGGACGCGGAGGCGGAGTCACCGTCCAGCGTGATCGTCGTGGCGGTCGACGCGTCGTCGTCGGTGTCCTCGACCGAGTGCGCCTCCTTGTCGGCGGCCAGCACCTGCTCGGCGCTCTGCGCGGCAGAGTCGGCGACCGCGGCCGCGCTGGAGGTCGAGTCGGTGCTGCTGGTCGAGGCGGCGCTGCACCCCGCGAGGACGCCGGCGCCGAGAACGGCGAAGGCGGCCAGACCGGCGAGACGGCGGCGTACGGTGTTGATCATGGGATGAGTTCCTTTCCTTGTCACTTCAGATGTCGGTTGAGAACGGGTTGCCAGTGATGGGCCGGGAGGTCTGGTCGCAACGCCGCGAGACCGGTGCCGAACTTGGAGATCGAGCACGGACGGTGCTGGTGAGCCCACAGGGCACGGTCCATCTCGGCGGCAGGTCCGGGACACTTGGTCTCGATGACGGCGCACCCTGCGAGCTGCCGTTCGTCGCTCCCGTCGGGCAGCGTCCAGGTCAGCTCCGTGTCGATGGTGACGCGGCTCCGGCTCCGCGGCAGGAACAGGGTGACCCGGTGGTAGTTGGTGATCAAGGTCGGCTGCAGGGCGTCGGCGGAGGCCGGCGCACTGGCGCCTGTCTGGACCAGTGCTGCGTACGCCACTGCGCGTCCCGCCGGACCAGGTGCTCACCGTCGCCGGAGTACGGCACCCGCTGCTTCACCGTGGTTCCACGCGGTCCCCGGGTCTTCACCTCGAGAAGATGCAGCCCGCTGTCCAGATAGCTGCGAGTCCTGATCTTGAACCGACGCCGGCGTCGCAGAGCCGTGAGCCGGTAGGCGAGCAGATCAGCGCTGTCGAAGTACACGGATCGGTTGCCGAATTGACGTCGGTCGTCGATCTGCAGCACCCGGGTCGGTGCCGGGCAGGGCGTCGAGGACATGATCGAGGTCGTCGGTGCTGACCAGGTACTTGCGATCGATCCGGGTGAGCAGACCGGCCCGCTCGGTGAGCTCCTCGAGACTGATCGGCTGCATCGGTCGCGATCACTGGGCGATCTCCCGATCACGACCCGTCATCGCCGGCTCGGTCGAGGGCTGCGCCCTTCCTCACGATCCCGGCGGGGCACTCGATAGCGCACGTCCACCCAGGTGGTGTCGTTGACCAGGTCGAGCTTCACCACCGCCAGGTTGACCACCTGCGCGCCCAGCAGCATCTCCAGGTGCGACCGGAGTACGGCCTCGTCCCGGTGCGCCACGTCGACCACGATGGTCTGCTGCCGGTAGCGGTGGATCAGCCGCGGGGTGGTCGGCGACCGCCAGCACGACGACGACCAGGACCATCAAGCCGACAACGATGGCCGACGGCGTGGTGGTCAGTCCGGCGAGCAGGCCCAGGGCCAGCGAGGCGAAGTAGTAGGCGACCTCGGTCTGGGAGATCTCGCTCGACCGCAGCCGGATCATCGACGAGACGCCGAACAGCCCGAGACCGAGACCGGCTCCGACGGCGCTGGACCCCAGGACGATGGACACAGCCAACACACCGACGTTCACGCCCAGGAAGGCGACGACGAGGTCGTGGCGGTGGTGGTGGGGAAACCCGCACACCCACCGCGCGAATCCGGCTCGCACCCGCGCCTGCCTGCGCGGCGAGTTCAGCCTGGCCCGTTTCCGCGCCTGCATGGCCGGGCAGGCGGTCGGGGCCCTGCGCGCCTCGGTCGGGATGGCCACCTGCGCACGCGATATCGATCGGCTGGGCGAGTTGATTGAATCGCTGGTCGGTCGGTCCCGAGAGCGCAGGGCGGTCTGAAGACCGCCATCTGATCGCCGCGGCGCGGTCTTTGCTGCGCATGCAGATGAAGGAGGGCGCGTTCATGAGCTTCAACCTGAAGCCGCGGACGTTCGGGTTTCTCGTCAGCACGCGTGCCGCGCTCGCGTTCGGCGTCGGCCTGCTCGTGGCCAGTCGCATTCCCGAGCCGCAGCGTCGCCGGCTCGGCCTCGCGCTCGTTGGCCTCGGCGCGGCCACGACCATCCCCGCCGTGCGGATGCTGCGGCGCAGTCGCACGCCGCCGCCGATCGACGTGAACGGCGCGCGTGCCGAGTTCGGCTTCGTGAGGGCGCTATGAAAGGCGAGCTGGAGAAGTTCTACGACACGGTCGACGGCCTCGAGGCGGCGATGATGACGACGCGCCGGGCCGACGGTCACCTGCAGTCGCGTCCGATGGCCACTCAGAAACGCGCCGCGGGCGCCGACCTCTGGTTCGTGACCACCGAAGGCACGCCGAAGCTCGACGACCTCGCGCACGACCCGCACCTGAACCTGGCGTACTACACCGAGCGCAACGGCGAGTGGGTGTCGGTGTCGGGCACCGCGGCGATCTCGAGGGACCGCGCGAAGATTCGCGAGCTCTACGCGCCGGATTGGAAGCTGTGGTTTCCCAACGAGGGCGACCCGCGCCACGGCACCGCCGACGATCCGCGCATGGTGCTCATCGGCGTCACCGTGCACGCGGCCGTGTTCCTGGAGATCAACAAGCCCCGTCCCGTGCTGCTGTTCGAAGCGGTGAAGGGCTGGGTCACCGGCACCGAGCCCAAGCTCGGCGAAACCCACGTCCTCCACGAGCCGCACCGGCCGGCGCGTTAGCGCCCGGCCGGCAAGCAAGACAGCCCGCGCTTTAGCGCGGCGCCGCGCGCCGCCGGGTTCCATCAGCGGGCCGGCGACGGCTCGGGCGCGGGCGCCCCGCTCGGCACCTCGTTGTTCTCGCCCGCCGCCATCTCGGTGAGGCGGATGAGCGACGACGGCGCCCAGTCGGACAGGCTCTGCCAGCCGCTGCGCCGCTGGTTCCCTTCGGGCCCCGCCGGTCCCGGCAACAGCGCGCTGGTGGCCTGCAGCGCCAGCGCGACGGTGTTCGGCATGGCCGCCTCCGCCAGGACGGCCAGCTCGAGCCGCCCACGTGATGACGAGCTCGGCATCGCCGTGGCGCATCGCGTCGACGATCTGCGCTGCGGCGCGGCGCCCGTTGGCCGACAGCAGCGGCAGCGAATCGGCGATGGCGAACCACGCGAACTCCTGCGCGGTGCCGGCCCTTGAACCACGCGTTGAAGGGCGAGCCGGTGCGCATCAGCCCGGGGCACACGGTGGTGACGACGATGTTGTCGCGCGCCAGTTCGGGTGTCAGCGCGCTCGAGAGGCCGGTGAGCGCGAACTTGCCGGCGCAGTAGGCCGCCATGTGGGGCACGCCGATCTTGCCGCCGATCGAGGAGATGTTGACGATGCGCCCGCCGCCGTGGCGGCGCATGTGCGGGATGGCGGCGCGCATGGTGTGCAGCGGCCCCCAGAAGTGCACGGCCATCGACTCCTCGAAGTCCTCGACCGTGACGTGCTCGATCGGTCCGACGGTGATGATGCCGGCGTTGTTGACGAGCACGTCGATGGCGCCATGCCGGCTGATCACCGCGTCGACGGCGCGCTCGGCCGCGGCCCCGTCCGCGAGGTCGGAAACCATGATCGACGCGTCGATGCCTTCGCCGGCCAGCCGCCGCTCGGCACGCTCGAGCTCGGCCTGATCGCGCGCGAGCAGCACCACCTTCGCGCCCTGGCGGCCGAGCTCGCGGGCGATGAGCAGACCCAGCCCCCGGGAGCCGCCCGTGACGAGCGCCGTGCGGCCCTCCAGGTCGATGGCCCGGCGCGCGCGGCGCGCCTCGGCCGCGAGCGCGGCGCCCACGATGACTCCGCCGGCGAGCAGCAGCGCATCTTTTCCAGTCATGCCGCAGGCCTCAGCAAGCCGCGTGCCCGGGACGAGCCGGCAGGCGCCGCCAGTTTCGTTGAGCCGGTTCGGCGTGCCTGGCAGGTTCTACAAAGGAACCGCGTACAATGCCCGTCTGTTCCCATTGTTCCCAGGAGATCGCGCATGAGCATTCGCAGCGTCGCGTTCGGAGCCGTCGGAGTCGCGGTCGTGCTGGCGTCGGCGCCATCGGGCGCGGCGGCGCAGGGAAGCGCCGCGCCGAGCGTCTCGGCGCAGCTGATGACGCCGGCCAAAGGATTCGTGCAGCCCAAGACCGAGTGGGGCGAGCCGGACCTGCAGGGTGTCTGGACCAGCGACGCCGCGCTCGGCATTCCGCGCGAGCGGCCGGAGAAGTTCGGCACCCGCGCCATGCTCAGTGACGAAGAATTCGCCGAGGCGGAAAAGGCCGACGAGGCGCGGCGCAAGGCGGCTGAGAACGCCGAGGGCGCGTTCCGCAACGACGGCGCCTACAAGACGCGGTCGTACCGGCAGACCTCGCTCGTGATCGAGCCCGCCGACGGCCGCACGCCGGCCTTCACGGCCGAGGCGCTCAAGCGCGCCGCCCCGCGCGATCGCGGCAGCTTCGGCGAGGGCCCGTTCAACTCGCCGCTCGACTTCACGCTCTACGACCGCTGCATGACGCGCGGCATCGTCGGCTCGATCATGCCGGTCGTCTACGGCAACGGCAACCGCATCGTGCAGGCGCCGGGCATGGTCATCCTCAGCTACGAGATGGTGCACGACACGCGCGTCATCTACACCGACGGCCGCCCGCATCTCACGCCGAACATCCGCCAGTGGCTCGGCGACTCGCGGGGCCGCTGGGAAGGCAACACGCTGGTGATCGAAACCACCAACTTCACCAACGAGACCAGCATCGGCGGCGGCAATGGCAACGGCCTGCGCCACAGCACCGAGCTGAAGCTCACCGAGCGCATCACCCGCATCGACAAGGACGAGATCCGCTACGAAGTGCACGTCGACGATCCCAAGACCTACACCAAGCCGTTCACGATCTCGCTGCCGCTCACGTCGCCGCCCGACTACGAGCTGCTGCCCTACGAATGCCACGAGGGCAACTACATGCTGCCGCACTCGCTCAGCGCCGAGCGCGAGGAGGACGCGGCGATCGAGGCCGATCTGAAGAAGGGCATCGTGCGGAAGCGGAAGAGCATCCAGCAGAACCTGGACGCCGGCGCGCGGCCGATTCCGGGCCGCGCCAACCCGAACGACGACGTCGATCGGTAAACGAAATCTCTCCGTGTGGCTCAAGGCTCAAGGCTCAGGCAAGTGACTCTTGTCCAACAGAGGTCCTTGCCTGAGCCTGACCTGAGCCCTGAGCCGACTGACTATCGCGGGCCGAGCGACCGGATCGTGAACTCGGACCCGGGCTCGAGGTCGAGATCGTCCCGCCCCTGCACGATGACCGAGCCGGCGCCGGCCGCGCCGCCGATGGCCGCGCCGATCGCCGCGCCCTTGCCGCCGCCGGTTACCGCGCCAATCACCGCGCCGATCGCCGCGCCGATGCCGGTGCGGGTCGCGGTGCGCGACGTCTGGCTGTTGTCCTCGGCTACGTTGCCGTCGTTCTCGACGTGCAGCGTGTCGCCGTCGGGCGTGCGCACGCTCTCGATGGCGCCTTCGAAGTCGGTCGTCCGGCCGTTCCGGAAGCGGATGCGATCGAAGTCGAAGGTCATGTCGGCCCGCCCGGCCACCCGGCCCGCGCGATCGACGCCGAGCAGCCGGCCGTCGATGCGCGCGCCCTGGTACTGTGCCGGCGACACCACCGTCAGCGTGAACGGATCCTCGGCGCGCGACTCACGCGTGCTCAGACGCTGGTCGAGCGTCGCCAGATCGTCGTGCCGTCGGGGATGTGAGTCGCTCGAGGACGCAGACGTGCGATCGCCGCCGGTCCGCGGGCGCGCGTAGCGGTCGTCAGGCCGTTGGGGAAGCCGCCATACATGTCCAGGCGTGCCTCATTGGAGACGCGGTCGTAGACGCTGCGCGCCACGACCGGCTGGGTCAGGCCCGGGTCGGTGACGCGGCGCGTCACGCTCAGGCTGCGGCCGCCGTTGATCGGCTCGAACGTGACCTGGTAGTCCCTGCGACCGATCGCCGGTGCTGTTGATTTCGAGCCGATCGCCGACCAGGTTGGCGACGGTGCGCGTCGAGCGGCCGTTGGCCTGCTCGGTGTGCGCCTGCCCGTTGGCCTCGAACGTGACGCGGTCCGCACTCGACGACGCCAAGGTGATCGTGCGGCCCTGGCGTTCGAGCGCGAGTTCCTCGGGCGCGTCGAGGCGCTGCAGGATCTGCGTGCGCAGCCGCGGCCGGTCGCGGCCGGGCAGCGAGCGCGTCACCTGGTCGGCGATCGTCGACGAGTTGTCGCTCTGCGACGTGTTGAGCTGATAGGTGCCGGTGAGGCTCGACCGCCCGCGGCCGAAGCCCTGCGCCGACACCTGGGTGAGGCCGTCGCTGGCCACGACGCACGCGGCGACGGCGAGCGCGAGCAGCCCAACGCGATTGGCGCGCGCGCGATGTCCATGCTTGGTCATGATGCGTCCTCCGCAACGTGCCGCCTGTGGGGCCGGTGCACGAGAATGCGCTCCGGCTCGACCACGGGCACCACGTCGATTCGGAGATGGATTGTGCAACTTGCAGGCCGCGACAGCACAGCCGTACAAGTGCCGCGCGATCAAGGTGTTTAGGGCGGTGCCCGTGCCGCCTCGTCCCCAGGCGAGGGCAGCCCGGCCTTACAACGCGGTGTGCCGCGATTTGCAGCGGCCGCGCTGTGACGCGCGGCGAGGCCCGGGCGCACCGCCGCGGCTCAGGGGAACATCATCAGGAAGCGCGACCCGTCCGGAGCGACATCCCAGAGCCGCCGTCCGGTCGACTGCACGAATCCCTTTGATCGGCAGCGCGACGGCGTGCCGTCGCGGTGAACGCCGTGCGACGTGTCGACGGCGACGGCGTAGAGCGTGGCATCGCGATCGAAGAAGATCTCGCGCCCGTCTGGCGACCACACCGGCCGCTCGCCGCCGGCGTCGCTGATTTGTGTGCGCGCGCCGGTGCGCGGAAACGGCTCGACGTAGATCTCGTAGCGGCCGGTCTCGTTCGACTGGTACGCGAGCCACTTGCCGTCGGGTGAGAAGCGGCTGCTCATCTGCGCCGTGGTCGGCGTGGCCAGCAGCGCGCGCTGCGAGCGATCGTCGGGCGAGAACGCCCAGACGTCGTAGTCGGACGCGCCGGTGAGCGTGATGTAGCTGACGAGGCGCGCGGCCGGCGACCACGACTCGGGTGCGCGCGCGGTTTCGGCGATGAGCTCGGGCGTGCCGCTGCCGTCGGAGGACTGCCAGAACAGCTGGAACCCCTTCGGTCCGGCAAAGAGCAGGCGGCTGCCGTCGGGCGACCACATCGGAAAGCGCCCGGCGCGCGAACCGTCTGGCCGCCGCGAGGTTGGCCAGGTCCGCGATCCAGACCGAGCCGTCGAAGGTGTCGAACGCGACGCGGCGTCCGTCGGGCGAGAGGCGCGGTGCGAAGGTGCCTGGCGGCAAGGCGCCGATCCGGGTCATGGCGCCCCTGGCGCATCCACCCACGTGAGCTGAAACGAGTGTCGGCGGCACCCTGCTGCGCGAGAGCAGCGGGCGCGATCCGTCCCACCGTGCGGTAGACCTGCTGCAGGACCAAGCCCCTATGGCCGAGGATGACTGCCGGTCTCGGATGCGCCGCTCCGCCGTGCTCCGGCATGGCTGAGCCGGTGCATGCCGCCGGCACGGCAGCCGTCGCGCCGAGTCGGGCATGCGCTGATCGCGGCCGATCGAGCCGGGAGGCGTCGGCATGCACGTCGGTCGCACGGGTCGGAAACATCCGGCGCGATCTGAACGTCGCGTGCCGCCGGCGCTGCCGGCTTTGCGGCGCGCGTCTCGACGCTCGACTGAGCGGCTGGCGTGCCGGTCATTGCCCGCGGTCGATTGCCGCCGCCCGGCCCGCCGCCGCGCGGCGGCGCCGGCGGCAGCGTGCCGCCCTCGGCGAGGATCTTCATGTTCTGCAGCGCGGTCGTGAAGGTGGCGGTCCGCCGGGCCCGGTCGGCCGCCCTGGCCGCGTCGTCGGCCAGCATCGAGTTGTCGTAGACCAGCGTGTAGACCAGCTTCGACGTCGTGGCCGTGACCGGCCGCGCTTCGAGCGTGCCGTGATAGAGGTCGTAGGGGCGTCCCGCCCGCACCGGCTGCGTGTAGGTGTACGACAGCTCCGTCTTGCCGACGAGCACCTCGTTGGCGACCGATCGCACCGCGCCGAACTCGCCATCCTTGCCCTGCGTGATCGTGCACGGGATGCGGAACCATTCGCCGATGTCGCAGTACTTGCCGATGCGCTTCCACACCTCGGCGGCCGGGCGATCGACCATGATTTCCATCGGGATCGAGATGTAGGTGGGCTTGGCCACCACGGTCACGTCGGCCGGCGGGCCGGCGCGGCCGGCGGTGTCTGGGCGCCGGCGGCCGCCGCGCACCCGAGTGCGAGCGCGCCGAAGGCGACGCCGCGGGCAAATCGATTGGTCATGTTGTCTCCAGCATCACCAGGCGGGGCTAGCCCGCCCTCGAAGAATGTTCCGCCGACATTACCGTGGAGGCCCATGGCTTGTCACGCCTGCGGGCCGCCAGCGGTTAGAACAGCGACAGCTGCCCCTTGCGCGGCGGCGGCCGCCTTTGCCGCGCGTCGTCCAACACGGTGCGGCCGCCGATCGACCGCGAGATGGCGCGTTCGTGGGCGATCGCGGCCTCCACGTCGGCCAGTCGGCTGCCGGCGCTGTTCGATGGCGCGCGTGAACGCGTCGAGCCGGGCGAATCCCTCCAGCTTGTCGCGTGTGCCCGAGCCTGGCGGCATCGAGCGCCCGCCGCAGCACCGCGATCGACTCGTCGTACACCGTCAGCGGCACCGGGAACGGGTGACCGTCCTTGCCGCCGTGGGCGAACGAGAAGCGCGCCGGATCGTCGAACCGCGCCGGCGCGCCGTGCACGACTTCGGCGACCAGCGCCAGCGACTGCAGCGTGCGCGGCCCGAGCTGTTCGAGCAGCAGGAAGGAGGCGAAATCGCGCAGGTCGCGCTCGTGGGCGAGCGCCAGCACCGCGCCGAGCCGCCGCTCGTGGACGTCGGCGCGGCGCACGTCGTGGCGTGCGCGGCATCTCGAGGCGCCGGACCTCGGCCAGGGTCCGCGCCGGATCGTCGCGCGCGATCGCCAGCAGCGCCTCCTGCGCCGGCGCGGCGCGGCCGTCCACGAGGTTGCGGATGGTGCCGGCGGGCTCGCCGACGATCGCCGTGTGCGGATCGGCGACGAAGTCACGCACGGTGGCCGAATGCCAGTGGTAGCGGCGCGCCAGGCCGCTGGCGTCGTTCATGCCCTGCTGCACCACGGCCCATTCGCCGTCGGCGCGTGACCACGAACGCGTGCAGATAGATCTGGAAGCCGTCGTCGACGGCGTTGTTGTCGATGCGCGCGGTGAGGCGGCTGGTGCGCACCAGCGCGTCGCCGTCGAGGCCGATGCGGTCCGCGACCTCGCGCAGCTCGTCGCGGCGTGTTGCGCGAATGGCGGCCGCGGCCGCCGCAGATGTAGATGCCGAGCTCGTGCGCGCGCGGGTTCAAGCCCCGCTTGAGCGCGCCATCACCGACGTGGTGATGCCGGACGAATGCCAGTCCATGCCCATCACCGTGCCGAGCGCCTGGAACCAGAACGGATCGCTGAGGCGGGAGAGGAGCGCGGGCGGCCGTAGTGGCACGAGCACGCTTTCGGCGATGGCGGTGCCGAGCGTCTCCATCCGCGTGGCGAGCCACGCCGGCACGCGGCCGCCGTGCAGCGGCAGATCGGCGACGCCCGAGCGCTTCACGCCATCATTCTGCCACCGAGCGGCGCCACGGTTGCCGGCCGTCGTCGTTGACGGCGCGCGGCCTGGCGCATATAGTTGTAATTGCAACTATATCGCGGGAAGGGACGTACAGGCCACATGTTCGAGACATTCGCGGCGCTCAGCACCATTTCCATGATCGTGATCTTCATCGTGCTCTATCAGATCGACCGGAAGGGACGCCAGGAAGACGCCGAGAAAACGGTGCGGACGCCGGACTCGCGGGTCTGACATGGCCGTGTCCGGCAGGGCAGGGGCAGTGATGACGGCCGACCCCGTGTCGCGCGAGATTCCTCTCGACGACGTGTTGCGGTTCATGCGCCTGATCTGGGCCGTCGATCACGAGCTCGAGCGGGTGTCGAAGCGGATGGAAGACCGCATTGGCCTGACCATTCCCCAGCGTCTGTCGCTGCTGCTCATCGGCCAGAACCCCGGCATCCTGGCCAGCGAGCTGGCGGAGGTCCTGCACCTGCACCGCGGCACCCTGTCGGGCATTCTGCGCCGCCTCGAGCACGCCGGGTACATCGAGCGCACCGTGGATGTGCGCGACGCGCCGCCGCGCGGGCCTGACGCTGACGCGGTCAGGGCAGACCGTGAACCGGCGGCGCGCCGGGACGTTCGAGGACGCGGTGCGCCGCATGCTGGAGTCGGTGCGGCGGCATCGAGCGCTCCGCGGCCGAGCACGTGCTCGTCTCGCCTCGGCAGCCGAGTTGCGCGCCGTCGGCGACGCCACCGCGTAGGCGGCTACTGCACGTTCAGCAGCTCGATGTCGAAGACCAGCGAGGCGTTGGGCGGAATGGGACCGCTGCCGGTCGAGCCGTAGGCGAGCTCCGGCGGAATCGTCAGCCGCCGCTGCCCGCCGACCCGCATGCCGGGCACGCCCTGATCCCAGCCGCGAATCACCCGCCCGGCTCCCAGCGTGAACGAGAACGACGGGCCCGAATCGAACTGCGTGCCTTTCTGTTCGGGCCTCGTCGGGTCGAACAGCCAGCCGGTGTAGCTCACGGTCAAGGCCCGGCCGTTGCTCGCCGCGGTGCCGGTGCCGACGCGCAGATCGGTCTGGGTGAACTCCGCGCGGGGCAGGGACTGGGACTGGGACGGGGCCGAGGGCGTTTCCGAGCCGCAGCCGCTCGCGACCAGAAGGGCAGTTGCACACACGAACCATTTGAGACGGGACATCTCAGAAGGATCGCACGGAGCCGGGGCGGAGCGCCATTGGGACCGCCCCGGGGGGCACCGTCGATGGCCAACAGCGACGGTAAGATGGGGCCGGTCGCAGCCGATACGGCATCTTTTATGAGAGACGAGTCCCGCCATTCGCCGTTTACGGGCCTCACGCGTCGAGGCGTGCTCCGCGGCGTCGGACAGGCGTTCGCCGCGGCGGCCGTGTCGCCCATCGCCCGCCCCGCCTTGCTCTTGGGGCAGATCGACGCCGGACGCACGGCCGCGGACCGCCCGGTGAGCGAGGTGATGACGCGCCTCAGCACCTACATGAGCGAGGCACGCGATCGAGCGCTGCCCGACGAGGTGGTCGAGCGCGCCCGGCGGCACATCCTCGACACGATTGCCGCGATGGTGTCGGGGACGGAGCTGGTCCCCGGCCGGGCCGCCCTGCGCTTTGCGCGCAGCTACGGCGGCGCGCCGGTGGCGACGGTGGTCGGCGATCGCGTGGTGTGCGGGCCGATCGAGGCGGCGATGGTCAACGGCACGCTGGCGCACGCCGACGAAACCGACGACACCCTCGCGCCCGGACCGTGGCATCCCGGCTGCAACGTGGTGCCCGCGGCGCTCGCGCTCGGCGAGCAGTTCGGCGCCAGCGGTGCCCGCGTCGTGCGCGCCGTGGTGCTCGGCTACGACGTGGGCACCCGCGTGATGGCGGCCATCCAGCCCGGACTGCAGACCGGCCTCAAGCTGCCGTACGGGATTGCCGGTGTCTTCGGCGCCGCGGCCGCGGGCGGCTGCCCTGGCCGGCTTCGATCCGCAGAAGATGCGGTGGACGCTCTGGTACGCGGCGCAACAGAGCTCCGGGCTCGAAACCTTCCCGCGCGATCCCGATCACATCGAAAAGGGCTTCATCTTTGGCGGCATGCCCGCGCGCAGCGGCGTCACCGCGGTCCTGCTCGTGCACAACGGCTGGACCGCCGTCCACGATGCGATGGTCGGGCCCGAGAGCTTCGTCACCGCCCATGCGCCGGCGGGGAAGGCGGAGCTGCTGGTGGACCGGCTCGGCGAGCGCTACGAGATCACCCGGGCCAACATCAAACGCTGGACGGTCGGGTTTCCGATTCACGCGCCGCTCGACGCGATCGAGGCGCTGCTGAAGCGGCAGCCGATCGATCCCGAGCGGGTGCAGGAGCTCGTCGTCCGGTACCAGCCCGGATCGATTACCGACAACAGCGGACCGTCGGACATCAACGTGCAGCACGCGCTGGCGGTGATGCTCATCGACCGGCGGCTGACCTTCAAGTCGATACACGACACCGACCGGATGCGCGATCCCGCCGTTGTCCGCCTGCGCGGCAAGGTGCGTCTGGTCCCGGCGCAGCCCGGCGGCCCGGTGCCCCCGCTCCTGCAGTTCACGATGGACGATGGCAACCGCATCGTTCAGGACGGCGTCGGGCCGGTGCTGGGCACGGCCGCCAATCCGCTGTCGCGCGAGCAGCTCGTGGCCAAGTGCCGGTCGCTGATGACGCCGGTGCTCGGAGCGGCGCAGACCGGACGGCTCATCGATCGCGTCATGACGCTCGACACCATGCCCGACGTGCGCGCGCTGCGGCCGCTCCTGCAGCACGCGCGACGCGAAGGGCCGCCGCGGCTTTCGGAGTATCCCGATGCAGGATGAAGGTCCGGTAGGTCGGGTGGGTCAGGTGGGTCGGGTAGGTCGTCGGGTGGGTGTCGCACTGGCGGCTCTCTTGATGGCGGCGAGTGCGCGGCGCGCAGCCGGCGCCGTGCGATCGCGGGTGCCTCGAGTCGATGCTCGACGCGGTACGTCGACGCGCTAGTCGGCCCGGGCTCCGTCACGCGTGCCGGTCGCGGCGTCGGCTCGTGTTCACCGAGAACGGCCAGCGGCTCGAGCTTGGCGACGGGCTGTGGCACACGGCCACCGGGCGCGGCCGCTACGCGCTGCGGCTGGCCGACGTCGAGGCGCGGCCAGGCGGTGCTGATGGGCACCATCCGCGAGGCCGACGCCCCCGACCATCCTCGTCGTGCGCCTGAAGGTCTCGCGACCGCCGCATCGAGGAAATCGAGACGCTGGTCATCCGCAACGAGGCGGCGGCGAAGAGTCTCGACACCATCGGCACGCCGCGCGCGGTATGGGCGCAGGCGGTGCCCGTCGGCCGAGCGGCACTCGCGTGCCGAGCTGGTGCGCATCGCCAACATGTATTTCTCCGGCATCGAGCGCAACGACGGCAAGGGCACGTATCCGATTGCCGACAGCTGCGCGCGGCTGGAGAACGGCGCCGTCACGGCGGGCGATCCGGCGCTGGTGCTCGGCGCGGCAGCCGCGGCTCGTACCGGCGCGGCGACCGGTGCCGTGCGCCACGCTCGGGTGCCGGCAGCAGTTCGAGACGCGGCGTCTTCCACTACGTGACCCGCATTCGCGACCGGCGGTTCGTGCTGGTCGATCCCGAGCGCGGCCTCGCGTTCGCGTTCGCCTTCTTCGACAACGCCTCGGGTGACGCGCGCAACGGCACGCTGGCCGATGGCCGCAAGGTCGTGTCGGGCCCGAGTGTGCCGTGGACGTGGCAGATCGCCGAGGTGTTCAGGATCGAGCAGGGGCTCATCGGCCCTGTGGAGTCCGTGCTCCACCCGGTGCCCTATGGCATGGGATCGGGCTGGAGCACGTGGCAGGAGGCGATGTCGAGCGAACCTCGCGAGTAGCGGTCAGGCTTAGGTCAGGTAGGCCGGGCGGTCTGCAAGAGCTGTCTACGCCACGTGACCCACCCGACCCACCTGACCTTAGGTCGGGGGCAGCGAGGCCAGATACGCCGAGAGGTTCAGGATGTCGGCGTCGGTCAGTGCGGCGACGGGCTTCTTCATGAGCGGCGCGTCGGGGCCGTTGCGGCCGCCGTCCTTGAACAGGTGCAGCTGGCGGGCGACGTAGATCGGGTGCAGCCCCGCGAGCCGCGGCACGTTGGCCAGCCCCTTCATGCCGTCGCCGTGGCAGATGTCGCACGCCACCGTCTTGCCGCCCCCGCCGGTCGCGAGCGCGCGCCCCTGGCGACAGGCTGCCGGGCGGCACGTAGGCCACGAAGCCCGAACGCGGGTCGCGCAGCCGCGCCTTCGTCCTGATCCTCCGGCAGCATGATGATCCGGTTGCCGATCGGCTCCATGCCGGGGTTGTTCGGATCGACGAAGCGCATGCGGCCCTGGCCGACGAACGTCTTCGGCACCATCGCCGCCTCGACGACGCGCATGAACTTGCCGCGCGGCAGCGACGCGAACCACTCGGCGGCCTGCGCGGATTTCCTCGTCCGACAGCTCCTTGGCGATGCCGTTCATCCGCGCGTAGTCCTTGCGCGTGCCCGCCTTGAAGTCGTTCATCTGCTGGACGAAGTAGTCGGCGGTGAAGCCGGTGAGATCGGCCGACTCGGGGTGGCCGAAGCCCGACATCAGGTGGCAGGCGCCGCAGGCGAGCGCGCCGCCGTGCCCCTTCTGCACGATGCCAGGCGCCGGCTTGTGCGCCTCGGGGAACCAGTCGGGCGGGTTCAGTAGATCGTCGATCTGCTGCGGCGTGTACTGCTTCGCGCTGCCCTCCACCGATTTCGGCCCGGGCGGCTCGGGCGGCAGTGTTCCCGCCTGCACGGGAAACGCCCACGCCGGCTCGCGGGCCGGCACCGACTGGGAGGACCGTGGGCGTACCCGGCGCGGGCTGCTGCTGCGCGAGCCCCGCCGCCGTGAGGGCCATCATCGTGATGACGAACGCCGACCAACGTGCCTTCATCGTGTGTCCTCGCCGTGGGGCGCGCAGTATCTGGCAAACCGGCTTAACGCCGGTTCGCGATTTGCCGCGCCGGCCTATCCCCGGTATCCAGAACGTTGAGCCCGGCGTTCCAGTCGCTCACGTAGATCAGCCCGTCGCGCGTGACGAACAGGTCCGCGCTCTTGGCGGCTCGAGCGCCACGTTGGGCCGCGGGTCGATCAGCTTGGCCGGGCGTCGGCGGCACCCACGACGCCAGCTCGCGCGGCGCGAACTGGTTGGCGATGTCGAACACCCGCACGCCGGCGTTGTTGTAGGTGGCGAAGATGGTGGTCTCGCTCTGGAAGCCGGCCGGCCGGTTCTCGTACAGGTTGTGCGGCCCGAAGGTGCCGAGCCCGCAGAAGTCGCGGCCCGACGGCGTCGGCAGCGTCGCGATCGGCACCGGATTCTCGGGGGCGCGCACGTCCACGATGAAGGTGTGGAACGTGCCCTTCGCGCAGCGCTCCGCGTTGGCCTCGTCCGCCACGACGACGAGCTTGCGGCCTGGCAGCGGCAGCGGCGTGTGGGTGCCGCCGGGGTAGGGCGGCGACCAGTTGAGGTGCGCCAGCAGCTTCGGGCGCGCCGGGTCGCTCAGGTCGTGGATGGTGAACCCGCGCGTCGCGCCAGGCCCCGTAGCCGAACGTCGCCGGCCACGATCATGTGATGGAGCGCCGCGCGCCGGCCTTTCGGCAACGCCGGCGTTTCTCCGCCCGCCCGGTGCATGCCCGGCAGCCACCACCGCGCCACGATCTCGGGCTTCGTGATCGTCTGCAGATCGACGATGCACAGGATGTGATCCGTGAAGCCGTCGAAGTGCGCGGCCACGTAGGCGTAGCGGCCGCCGGTCCACCACAGGCGGTTGATGCCGAACCCGGGCATCTCGAGAAAGGCGATCTCGCTGCATCTCGCCCGGCCGCGAGATGTCGTGGATGCTCAGCCCCGAGCGGAACTTCTTGCGGTTGGTGATGCTGTCGGCGAGCGTGTTCTCGAAGTAGCCGCGCATGTCGTCGTACGACTGCATGGCGACGATGTTCGCGCCGTTGGCCAGCAGCAGCAGATCGTCGGACACCTGCAGATGGTGCGTCCGCGTGTTGGTGCCCGCGGTGAAGAAGCCGACCGGTTTCAGGCGCCGGGGATCGGCGGCGTCGAGCACGGTGACGCCGTCGCTGAACATGTGGCCGACGTAGACGTGGCCGCGGTTCACCATCACCTGGACGCCGTCGGGACGCCCGCCCTGATCGCTGTACGACGAGATGCCGGATGCCGCGTCCGATGCCGGCCGCGGGACCTCGGGGTCGGCCGCGCCCGCCAGCGTGCCGGCAGGGACGCACGAGGCGCCGAGCGCGAGGAGATGTTTGAGGCAGTCGCGGCGCGTCGACGGCATGCGGGGTATTGTGCGCCAAAGCGAGTTCGCAGGAGCGGCGGACCTTCTTTGAAAGATCGTTCGTTGGCGGCCGACCGTGCCGGCTGCCGGCGGTGCGGGGAACCGCGACCGTTGCGCCGCTCACCCCGCGAACAGGCGCCGTATTCTGGCGCCGCGTCGCCGTTGAGGTTGAGGCGACACGAGCGCGTGGCCCGCTCCTTGCTCAGTGGTCAGGCATGGGTGCCGCTGGATCCTGTCGCTCGTGGCCCGCGCTCGCGGGGATCGCCGTGCTGACGCTGGCCGGATGCGGAGGACGCGATCTCACGCCACAGGTGAGCATGCAGATCCAGCAGTTGACGGCCGCCGCGCCGGCCTCGCCGGTCTCGAAGGCCGTATGGGCCGACGTGCAACGGTTCTACGCCCAGCGCATGCACGCGCCGCGCTGGCTGCGCGACGGCGAAGAGGCAACAGATCGAGGCCGCGCTGCGAGCCGTTCAGCGGGCGCCCGAGCACGGGCTGATGGCGGCCGACTACGGCGATGCCGCCCTGCCGCGGCGGCTGGAATCGAAGCAGTCGATCGAGGAGTCGCTCGGCGAGGACGTGGCCAGGATCGCGCGGCTCGACGTGCGGATCACCACGGCCCTGCTGGCGCTTGGACGCGACGTCGCGGTCGGACGGACCAACCCGGCGGCCATCGACAAGCGATGGAAGGCCGCGCGTCCGGTGCCGGATCTCGCCGCCAGCCTCGCCGCGGCCGCCGACGCAGGGCGTGTGGACGGATGGCTCGACACCGTGCGTCCGGTGCATCCGGAGTACGCGGCGTTGCAGGCCGCGCTCGCGTCGGTGCGGACACAGCTTGGCGATGGCGCGGCCGGCGACGAGCGCGTGCACCGCCTCGCCTTGAACCTGGAACGCTGGCGCTGGCTGCCGGACGATCTGGGCGCCCGCCACGTGCTGGTGAACATCCCGTCGTTCCAGATGGCGGTGCGCGAGAGTGGCCGCCCCGTGCTCGAGATGAAGGTGGTGGTGGGGACGCCGGAGCGCGTGACGCCGGTGTTCAGCGCCCGGATGGACACCATCGTGTTCAGCCCGTATTGGAACGTGCCGGACAGCATTGCCGAGGGCGAGACGGCGCCGGCCGCCGCGCACGATCCCCGCTTCCTGGCGCGCAACAACATCGAGATCCTGCACCGCGGCGAGGACGGCGTCGGCGTGGTGAACCCCGCGTCGGTGGACTGGGACGATCCCGACGCGATCAAGGCGCTGGCGTTCCGGCAGAAGCCGGGCCCGGACAACGCGCTCGGACACGTGAAGTTCCTGTTTCCCAACCCTTACGACGTGTACCTGCACGACACGCCCGCCGACGCGCTCTTCGCACGCACCGGGCGCGCCTTCAGTCACGGCTGCGTGCGGCTCGAGAAGCCGGAGGCGCTGGCGTCGTATCTGTTGCGCGCCGACCCGCAGTGGGACGACGCCCGCATCCAGGCCGCCATGCACCAGGGCGAGGAACGTCACGTGGCCATGAAGGAGAAGATGCCGGTGCACATCGTCTATTTCACGGCGTGGCCCGATGGCGCCGGCGGGGTGCAGACGTTCGCCGATGTCTACGGCTACGACGCCCGGCAGAGCCGCAGCCAACGACGTCCGCGATCGCCCGGGTCAAGCTCGACTGACCCGATTGGCGAAGGGTGAGTAGTACGCAAAGATCAAACCCCGGCCCTTCACTTTCGGCCGGCTTGTAACGTTCCCCGCCCCCCTCGGTATTCCCCTGGTAATGGAGGACGGCACGAACGGCTCGGCCGCTCGTTCCGTCTAACGCCTCGTGACCACTCCACCGGAGGAATCGTGATCCAAAGACTGGCCGTCGTGGCCGTTCTCGCCACCGGCCTGCTGCTGTCGGCCCCTCGTGCGGGCGCGGCACAGACGGATTCGAAGCCCCGCGACCTGCAGGCCCGCCTCGTGACCACTCCTCCCAAAGCTGGATGGCGTTCTCGACGATGAGGCGTGGGCCCGCGAGCCCGAGGCCCTCGATCCCTGGATGTCGTACAACCCGCTGCGCGGGCAGGCCGAGCAGCAGCACACCCAGGTGTGGGTGGCCTACGACAGCAAGGCGATCTACTTCGCCTTCAAGGCCCTCGACTCCGAGCCCGACAAGATTCGCACCACGATCAGCCGCCGCGACAACGTGTGGAGCGACGACTGGGTGGGCGTGAGCCTCGATTCGAGTCGAGCCGGACAGATTGCGTACCACATGTTCGTCAACCCGAGCGGCATCCAGATGGATGCGCTGCAGAGCAGCAACGAGGACTCGGCCGTGGACTGGGTGTGGCAGAGCGCCGGCAAAGTGGACGCCGACGGCTACACGGTGGAAGTCCGTCTGCCCCTCGAGAGCATCCGCTTCCGCGGCGGGTCCGACGTGCGGATGGGCGTGCTGTTCTATCGTCGCAACAGCCGCATGGGCACGTCGTGGTCGTGGCCGGCGATGCCGCCGGGGGAGTGGGTCTTCGAGAACCACGCGCAGCTCTCGTTCGGCGAGCTGCATCAGCCGCGCCTGCTCGAGGTGATCCCGAGCGCCACCCTGTCGCGCAACGACACGCGCGTGGCGGGCCAGCCGTGGCAGGCGTCGCGGCGCAAGGCCGACTTCGGCGCCAGCGTCAAATACGGCATCACCTCCACGGTCACCCTCGACGCCACCATCAACCCGGACTTCAGCCAGGTCGAGAGCGATGCGTTCGAGGTCGAGGTCAACAACCGCTTTCCGATCTTCTTCAGCGAGAAGCGGCCGTTCTTCATGGAGGGCCTCGGCCTGTTCAACCTGGCCGGCACCGACGGCGATGCGACGATGCGCACCGCGGTCCACACCCGGCGGATCGTCGACCCGATCGCCGGCGTGAAGCTGACCGGCACGACCGGCCGCTATACCTACGGGACGCTCGATCTCTCCCGATGCGTCGGTCGGCCCCGACGCGCACAAGGTCTATGGGATTGGCCGCGCGGTGCGCAACTTCGGCGACGCGCAGTACGTCGGCGCGCTCGTCACCGACACCGAGTTCCGCCAGGATCACAACCGCGTGGTGGCCGCCGATTTCGCGCTGAAGCACGGCGCCAACTTCCGCTGGAACGGCAACATCATCCACACCGATTCGGCCGACGCCGCCGGCGTGGAGTCGAACGGCACTGGCGGGCAGCTGTCGTACAACTGGGAGACGCGGCGCTATTCGGTGGCCGGGCAGGCCGAGCACTACGACACCGGCTTCCGCATGGACACCGCGTTCGTCAACCGCGTCGGCATCACCCGCGGCTGGCAGTACCAGGCCATCAGCTTCTATCCCGAGAAGCGCTTCGCGTGGATCAAGCGGGTGAACCCCTTCCTGTGGGTGCAGACGGCCCAGGACCGGGTGCAGGGTGGCACCGAGCTGTTTGTGCTGCCGGCGCTGCGGTTCAATTTCACGCGCTCGGGCTACCTGCGCGTGGACGTGGGGCGCGGCCACGAGACGTTTGCGCACCAGCGGTTCGACGTCGGGCGCGTCATGGCCGACGGGGGAGCCCAGGTGACGAACTGGCTCAACCTTGGCGGCAACTACAATGCGGGGCCGGCGATCTTCTACGATCCGGTCGCGCCGTTCCAGGGCTGGCAGCGCGTGCTTGGCGCCCGCATCGGCCTGCAGCCGAACGCGAAGCTGAATCACAGCCTGAACTACCGGTTCGTGCACTTCGAGCGCGAGGCGACGGGCGAGAAGGTGTTCGACGTCCACGTCATCAACCTGCGGAACACCTATCAGTTCACCCCGCAGTTCCTGATCCGGGCGATCACCAACTACGACAGCTCGCGGCGCCGCGTGCTCGGCGACTTCCTGGCCTCGTACGAGCTCATGCCCGGGACGGTGGTGTACGCCGGCTACGGAGCGCTCTGGGAGGGCATCGAGGCGACGCCCTATCAGACGACCGCCCGCGCCTTCTTCTTCAAGGCCTCCTACCTGGCGCGCTTCTAAGGCGCGCCTCAGCTTTCTTTCGGCGGAACGAACTTCTTGCGGATGCGCTTCGGGCGCCCGTGCGCCTGACCGATCTTGTTCACGTCGCCGGCCGCGGCCGGCACGATGGGCGACCGGCCCTCGCCGGCAGGAATCTCCGGGCCGCGCACCTGCTGTTCCGGCAGGTTGTCCTTGCGGTACGGCGCGTCCTCCTTCAAGCCGATCTCGAGCTTGTCCTTCCAGGTCATGGTTGAGCCCTCCAGCGCCGCCTGAGCGGCGCGTCTCTGCATGACTTGTGCACGACGGGTGCCAGGCCATCCGTGCACGCCTGTCGGACCGCAGGCTCGGCACGTGCCTAAACCCGGCCGTGGAATAATCGGAAGTTGCACATGGCACAAACGATCGAACTGGGGCTCGATACCTTCGGCGACGTCACCGCGGGCCCCGACGGCCAGCCGCTCTCGCAGGCGCAGTCGATGCGCAACCTCGTCCTGCAGGGCGAGCTCGCCGATCAGGTCGGCCTCGCCTTCATCGGCGTGGGCGAGCACCACCGTCCCGATTTCTCGGTGTCGGCGCCGGAAGTGGTGCTGGCGGCCATCGCCGCCACGGACGTCGCAGGATCCATCTCGGCTCCGCCGTCACCGTGCTCAGCTCCGACGATCCGGTGCGCGTGTTCGAGCGGTTCTCGACGCTCAATGCGCTGTCGAACGGGCGCGCCGAAGTCATCGTCGGCCGCGGCTCGTTCACCGAGTCGTTTCCGCTCTTCGGCTACGACCTCGCCAACTACGAGGAGCACTTCGAAGAGAACCTGAACCTCTTCGTCGAGCTGCTCAAGCAGGAGCCGGTCACCTGGAAGGGGCGGCTGCGCGCGCCGCTCACCAATCAGCTGGTCTATCCGCCGACCGAGGGGCCGCTCTACACGTGGGTCGGCGTCGGCGGCAGCCCGGAGTCGGTGGTGCGGGCGGCGTATCTACGGCCTGCCGCTGATGCTGGCGATCATCGGCGGCAGCCCGGCGCGCTTTGCGCCGTACTCGCAGCTCTATCGCGAGCGGCTCGAGCGGTTCGGCAAGCCGCTGCAGCCGATCGGCGCCCACTCGCCGGGGCACGTCGCCGCCACCGACGAGCAGGCGAAAGAAGAACTGTGGCCGCACTACGCCGGGCTGATGAACCGCATCGGCCGCGAGCGCGGCTGGCCGCCGATCGGCCGCGACCACTTCGAGCGGGAAGCCAGCGAGGGCGCGCTGTTCGTCGGATCGCCCGCAACGGTCGCGGCCAAGATCGTGCGCACCGTGAAGGCGCTGGGGCTGTCGCGGTTCGATTTGAAGTACAGCAACGGCACGCTGCCGCACGACCTGCTGATGAAGAGCATCGAGCTGTACGGCACGAAGGTCGTGCCGCTCGTGCGCGAGCAGCTCGACTGAAGGTCGCGGCGGGTCTGAAGACCGCGGCCAGGCACGTGGGATAATCGCGCGCGAATGCGTGTGCGATCCATCCTCCGCGGTCGTGCTGCTCGCGTTCGTGCTTGCGGCCGCGGGCCTCGGCGGCTTCGTGTGGTGGAACCTCCACGACCGGTCGCCGGGCTCCGAGTTCAGCGTCGTCGTCCGGCCCACGCCGTCGGTGCCGGCGCGCCTGCGGGTGGGCTTCGGACGCCGCACCATCAATCCCGACATGTCGAAGACGGTCTGGGTGGCCGGCTTCGCCCACAACCGCGCGGCCACGCGCATTCACGACGATCTGAAGGCCGTCGCCGCCGTCATCGACGACGGCGAGCACCGCATCGGCCTGGTGGCGCTCGACGCCATCGGCTTCTTCCACGACGAGGTGCTGGCCGTGCGCCGCAGCCTGCCGTCGTCGGCGCGCCTCGACTACGTGGTCGTCGCCTCCACGCACAATCACTCCGCGCCCGACCTGATGGGCATCTGGGGGCCGAGCGATTTCCGCAGCGGCATCGACCCGGAGTACCGGCCGCGCGGTCGTGGCCGGCGCGGCCGGGGCGCTCCTCGACGCGGTCGAGGCGCTGACGCCGGCGGCGGTGTCGTTCGTGGAGGTGCCGCTCGATCCCGCCGGGACTGGTGGCCGATTCCCGCGACCCGCAGGTGTTCGACGCCACGCTGCGGCTGATGCACTTCACGCGCGCCGACGGCTCGACGATCGGCATCGATCGTCAACTGGGCCAATCATCCCGAAACGCCGTGGGCGGCCAACACCGAGTTGACGGCGGACTTTCCCGGGCTACCTGCGCGACGCGCTCGAGGCGGGCGTCACGCGTGGACGGCCGCCAGGTCGAGGCTGGCCTCGGCGGCATGCACGTCTACGTGAACGGCGCGATCGGCGGGCTGATGACGACCAACCCGCAGACGACCGTGGTCGACCCCTACACGCAGCAGTCGTTCACCGACGCCGTCGCACGACAAGGCGCGCGCGCTGGGGCGCCGGCTGGCGCAGGCGGCGCTGGCCGCGGTGCGCGCCGGCGGGGGCGTGGCGCAGACCGAGCCGCGAATCGGGTTCGCCGCCCGCACCCTCGAACTGAGCATCGACAACACGCTGTTCCGGCTCGCCAACGCGTTGGGGCTCTTCGGGCGCGGGCCAGCCGCGGCTGCAACCACATTCGCAGCGAAGTCGCGGTCGCTCACGTTCGGCGACGCGAGCGTGACCTGCGTGCCCGGCGAGCTCTATCCGGAGATCGCCAACGGCGGCATCGAGCGCCCGCCCGGCGCCGACTTCGATCTGGCCCCGGTGGAAGTTCCGTCGCTGCGGGAGCTGATGCCCGGCCGGGTCAAGTTCCTGGTCGGGCCTCGCCAACGACGAAGTGGGCTACATCATCCCGAAATCGGAGTGGGACGACGAGGCGCCGTGGCTCTACGGGGCGCCGCAGCGGCACTACGGCGAAATCAACTCGCTCGGCCCCGAGACCGGGCCGCATCATCCACGCGGCGCTGAAAGCGCTCGGCGCTTCGCTGCAGCGACACTGGCGGACGCCCGCCCGCCCGTGCGCAGCAGCGAACCGCGGCGCGCGCGAAGCGAGCCTACGATCCTTGCCGCCCGGCGCTGACGCTGGACGCGCTTGGCCGGGCATCGGCCGCGGCGCCCGGGAGCGGGCGCCGAAGGGGAGAACGACGATGATTCGACGGGGACTTCTGGGCGTTCTGGTGGCGGCAGCGTGGGCCGTGCCGGCGATCGCGCGCATCACGGCATCGGCAGCTTCGATCTGTCCAAGCAGGTGACGTTCACCGGGAAGCTGACGCGCATCGAGTTCATCAACCCGCACTCCTGGCTGTACTTCGAAGTGACCGAGCCCGACGGCAAGGTGTCGAAGCACCGCTGCGAGATGCGCTCGGCGCACACGCTGCGGCGCTCGGGCTGGACGAAGGACCTGTTTCCGGTCGGCTCAGCACGATCACGATCGAGGCCGCGCCGGACCGCGACGATCCCGGCGTCGTGCTACCTGAACACGATCCGCTTCGCCAACGGCTCGCCGCATGGATCGCTACGGCCAGTACGTGAAGGCCCCCGGCGGCAGCGTCACCGAGGTGCGCGGCGTGCTCGCGTCGGCGAACGTCGACAAGGCCAAGGCGCGGCCGGCGCGGCGGCCGTCGGGTGAGCCGAACATCACCGGCGACTGGGCGCCGGAGCAGGTGGTGATGGCGGATCCGCAGGGCAGAGGCGGCGGCCTCGTGCCGCTCAGCACCGTCGCCACGGCAAAGCCCGCGCGCGCCCGGTGGCGGCGCTGCGCGCCGCGGCGGCGGTCCGCCGGCCGGCCCGCGCCTCTACGGCGGCACCGAGCTCACGCCGGAAGGGGAGAAGGCCGCGGCGGCGTTCAAGCGCGAGGACAACCCGCGTTTCAGCTGCCAGACGACGAGCATCGTCTTCGACTGGACGTTCGACGGCCCGGTGAACCGCATCACGCAGAACAAGGACACGATCGTCATCGAGTACGGGCAGATGAACCTGAAGCGGACGATCTACATGAACCAGAAGACGCATCCCGGCCACCGTGAAGCCGACGCGCGCGGGCCACTCGATCGGGCGCTGGGAAGGCGACACGCTGATCGTCGACACGGTGGGCTTCCTGCCCGGCTTCCTGAACACCCCGGTCCGCAACAGCGACAAGCTGCACGTCGTCGAGCGGTTCACGTTCGATCCGGCGACGACCCGGCTCACGCGCCAGTACACGGCGGAGGATCCGGTCTATCTGAAGGGCCAGTACACCGGCCAGGACACCATCGGCGTGGCCGACCAGCCGTACGCCGAGGATCGAGTGCAAGGAGCAGGGCTTCATCAACTACTCCAAGCAGGTCCAGCGCTAGCCCGCTCGAAGAATTTCGCAGCCGCGCGGAGTTGTCCGCCTCCGCGCGGTTCAGACCCTCGATATTTCGCCGGAAAACCGGGCGTGCCCTCTGGCACGCCCGATGCCCCTCGTCCGTGGACGCGCGCGCCGCAAGCCGCGTGGACTGGAGACGCCATGGCCACGAAGTACTCGTCGTCTACGGCACGACCGAAGGCCAGACGAAGAAAATAGCGGACGCACTGGCGGACGCGTTGCATCGCGTCGGCGCCTCGCCGACGTGCGGGCGGCGGGCGACCAGCGCACCGGCGCCGGCCGGATACGCCGGCGTCGTCGTCGCGGCGTCGGTTCATGCGGGCCAGTATCAGCGCCCGGTCCGGCGCTGGGTGCGGGCGCACCGCGACACACTCACGCGATGCCGGCGGCATTCGTGTCGGTGTGCCTGGGCGTGCTGCAGCACGACGAGAAGACGCGGCGCGACCTCGAACACATTCTCGACGGCTTCGTGGCCGAGACCGGATGGCGGCCGTCGGTCGTGAAACACGTCGCCGGCGCATTGCCGTACACGCGCTACGGCTGGCTCAAGCGTCTCCTCATGAAGCGGATCGTCGGCAAGGCCGGCGGCGACACCGATACGAGCCGCGACTACGAATACACGGACTGGGCCGACGTGCGACGGTTCGCCGACGACTTCTGTCAGGCGGCTGGAGCCGGCCCCGCTCGCAAGGTCGGCCACCCCGGCCACCGCGAAATAGGACGGGAGATCCGGCTTGGTGGCGCGCAGGATGTCGACGATTGCGGCCCGATCGGCCTGCGTGAGCCGCGCGTAGCGCTCGTCACGGACTGCTCCCGACAGCACGGCCCACAGCCGCGCGTAGATCGCCTGCTTCGCGGCGGCAGGCAGCCCGTCGAACGACGCCGAGTAGATCAGATAGCTGCACGGATAGCGCATCAGCCGCGTCCGGAGGTCCAGATCGCGCAACGAGCGCCCGCGTGAATCACGGGGGCCGCGCGCCGCGAAGACGCGCGCAAACGGCGACGACGCCGCGACCGGGCCCGGCAGGGGCCCCTCGTCCACGAACAGCAGGTAGTCCACGAGCTCGTCGACGATGACCGAGAGCGGCCGGCCCGCGTCGGCCCCGGCACGAGCCTCCCAGCCGGCGCGCGTGATCAGATTGAGCATGCGGGCCTGGTGTTCCATCACCAGCAGCGCCACGACGTCGCTGCCGGCGGCGGGGTAGCCCTCGGAGTCGAACCGGCCGGCGAGCGAGTCGAGGTGCACCGACGCCGGCGTCACCGCGTCTTCGATGGCGCCGCCCGTGCTCACCAGGGCGTTTCCGAGGTGGTGCGGCAGATCGTGCCGCCCGGTGACGAACCACCCGCCCCAGCGCACGTCGAAGGCCGTGCGGTGATCGATGCTGAAGGCCGGGACGTAGAGCACCGAGCCGTCGGCCGCCGGGACGACGCTGCCCACGAACATGCCGGGCACGTCGAGGGTCGCTTCCCAGGTGTGGCAGTGCACGCACGCCAGTTGCCGGGTGGCTCGCGGCGCGGCGCCGGGGATCTGCTCGATGGTGTAGAAGTTCGTCCCCAGCGCGGAGTCGTGTGCCGCCAGTTCCAGTACCTCGCCGCCGCGAACCCATCCCACCGCGACGGTGTCGTTGAAGTACAGCGCTCGGGGATTGGCGGGCGAGATGCGGCGGGCCTGGAAGCTCGTCTTGGAGTAGACGAGCAGTTGGGATTCGACCGGCACGTCCAGCGCGGCCAGCAGTGCGCGCAAGTAGCCGGCGCCCGGCTCGAACGCGAACGTGACCTCGCCACTGGCCAGGCGGGTGTTCAGTTGCGCCACCGCATCGGTGGCGGCCGCAGTCTGATACCGGATCGCGGGGTGGTTGCGAAGCGCCGACGGCGAAATCGGCGTCTGGCTCGAGCCGACGATGGCCGCAGCCAGCCAGAGCGCCGTCGCCGCCGCCAGCCCGGCTGCGGTCCGCATGTGCATTACGAGAGCAGAGAGCGAACGGCGTGCCGTCGGCGGGGCGCGGTTTCGGGCCTGTTTCAGGCAACTGCGCTGCGCCGACCGCGAAGGCTTCCGCAGGCGGCAGGGGAAACTTCGCAGCCGCCCATGGTTCGCGCCGTATGACCACCATAAAGGGAACGTTATGGACTATAAGTCTAATTGAGACATATAGACCATATAAGGTATATTAGGACGTGGCTCAGCCGGATACGAATCTTCTCTCGATCGATCAGGTAGCCGGGGAGCTGGGCCTCCACGCCAGGACCGTGCGCCGCTACGTCCGCGAGGGCCGGTTGCGGGCGGTCCGCATCGGCAAGCAGTACCGCGTGGCGCGCGAGGCCGTCGATGCGCTGACTGGCCGTTCGCCGGCCGTCACTTCGGCCGCGCCGGCAGGGGAGCGCCACGTGGAGGTGTCGAGCATCGTGCACGTGGATGCGATCGATCTGGATACCGCGAACCGGATCACCACGGCGCTGCTCGCGGCGGCGAAGGGACGACCCGACACCCCCGATCCGCTGCGCATCGATACGGTCTACGACCCGGCGCGCGCGCGGCTGAAAGTTTTCCTGAGCGGCAGCGTGGCCACGACGGCTTCGCTGCTGAAGTTCGTCAACGCCTACCTGGAGACATAGCGCGAGCTGCGAGGACAGCGCCATGACCGAGATTTCCGCGACCCTGGTGAAGACGCTGCGCGAGAAGACCGGCGCCGGCGTCATGGCCTGCCGGACGACGCTTGCCGAAACCGGCGGCGACCTCGACGCCGCGATCGAGCGGCTGCGCGACGTGCAGACGACGATGGCGGCGAAGAAAGCCGGCCGGGAGACGACCGAGGGGCTGGTGGCGATGATCGTCGACGGGCGACGCGGTGCGGTGGTCGAGGTGAACTGCGAAACCGATTTCGTCGCGCGGAGCGACGAGTTCCGGCGCACCGTGGCGTCGCTCCCGCCGGCCGCGCTCGCGGCCGGCGGGAGGCTCGCCGCGATGCTCGCCGCGCCGTCGCCCGATGGAGACGGGCAGGTGTCCGAATCTCGTGACCCGGCTCTCAGCGAGAACCGGGGAGCGTATCGCGATCCGGCGGTGTGCCTTGATGGAAGCGCCGTCGCCGGGGCAGTTGGCGACCTACGTACACGGGGCCGTGGCGCCGGGTGTGGGTGCCATCGGCGTCCTGATCGCGCTCGAGAGTTTCGCCGCCGGTGGCCGCGGTCGCGGACATCGGGCGGCAGATCGCGATGCACGTGGCGGCGAGCGAGCCGCGCTGGGTGTCCGAGGCCGCGATTCCGCCGGCCCTTGTCGAGGAGAAGCGGGCGGAACTGCTGGCGCAGGCGCGTACGACGGGGAAGCCGGAAAGCGTCGTCGCTCGAATGGTGGACGGGCGGCTCCGGAAGTTCGCCGATGAGGTCGCGCTGCTCCGGCAGCCGTTCATCATGAATCCGGACGCGATCGTCGCGGAGGCGCTCGCCGCGGCGTCGGCAGCCGCCGGCGCGCCGATCGACGTACGAGCCTTCGTCCGCTATCGCGCGGGCGGCGCGATCGAGCCGTGACCTTCTTTCCGGGGTTCCGCCGCGAGGCCATCGACACCGGCAGTGCCACCATCCACACCGTGTGGGGCGGCAGCGGTCCGCCGCTGCTGCTCCTGCACGGGTCGCCGCAGACGCACGTGATGTGGCACAAGATCGCGCCTCGGCTCGCCGAGTCGTTCACCGTCGTGATGACCGACTTGCGGGGCTACGGCGACAGCAGCAAGCCGGCGGGCGGGGGCACGCACGCCGACTACTCGAAGCGGGTGATGGCTCTCGATCAGATCGCGGTGATGCGCGCGCTCGGCTTCGACCGCTTCGCCGTGGCCGGTCACGACCGGGGCGGGCGCGTGACGTGGCGACTCGCCGTGGAGCATCCCGAAGTCGTCACGCGTGCGGCGGTGCTCGACATCGTGCCGCTGCCGTACTCGATGATGACCAAGGCGTTCGCCACCGAGGTACCACCACTGGTTCTTCCTCATCCAGAAGGCGCCGCTGCCCGAAACGCTGATCGGCGCGAGTGCCGAGTTCTATCTGCGCGGCCGCTGCGCCGCCCGCGACGGCATCACGGAGGAGGCGGTGGCCGAATATCTGCGGTGCTACACGCCCGACGCCATTCACGGCAACTGCGAAGACTACCGCGCCGGCGCCACGATCGACCTGGAGCACGCGGCCGAAGACGGCGATCGCCGGATGAGCTGCCCGCTGCTCGTCCTGTGGGGCGAGCACAGGACGGTGGGCCGGCTCTATGACGTGATGGCGATCTGGCGCACGCACGGCACGCGACGTGCGAGGACGGGCGCTGCCGGGCCGGCACTTCCTGGCCGAGGAGCTCCCCGACCTGACGTTACGGGAGCTCCACGCCTTCTTTTCCGCGACCTGACCCGGGCTGGCGTACGTTTCTGGTTCGTCGTGCGTTATACTCCCCGAGCGTCATTCGAGAGAGTCCCATGCGTATCCAGTCATTCATCGGCAAGCGTATGAGCACGGCGGTCCGGCTGTCGGACGTCCTGCTCCGTACGGCCGATGGTCCGCACGGGCCGCAAAAACCTCGATCCGGATGACGTAACCCGAACACGGGTTCGCCTTCAAAGGGCCATCATCCGGCAGGGTGATGGCCCTTTTCATTTTCCCGACCGGACGTGATCCGGAGGACCGGGAGGACAAGGAGGTGGATGGTGTCTGCGGGCATGCGTGAGCGGTGGGTCACATTCGATTGTTACGGAACCCTGATGGACTGGCACGGCGGGCTCGGCCACATGCTGGCGCCGATTGCCGGCGAGCGGGCGGGCGACGTCGTGCGCGCGTTCGACGGCTGCCAGCTCGCGCTCGAGCGCGAGCGGCCGCACCGGCCGCACAAGCAGCTGTTGAAGGCGGCGCTGCTGCGCGCCGCCGGCGAGCGGGGCGTACGCCTCACCGAGGCAGACGCCGGGGCGGTGACCCGGTCATGGGCGGCGCTGCGGCCGTTCGCCGACGTCGAAGCCATGCTGGCGGAGCTGCGCCGCAGGGGCTACCGGCTCGGCGTGCTGACCAACGTGGACGATGATCTGTTCGAGATCACGCACCGCGGGTTCGCGGCGCCGTTCAACCTGTTCGTCACGGCCGAGCGCGTCCGCGGCTACAAGCCGGAGCCGTGGCTGTTCCGCGCCTTCGAGCGGATCACCGGCGTCTCGCGGAGCGACTGGGTGCACGTGGGCAGCAGCTGGGATTACGACATCGCTCCCGCGCTGGCGCTCGGCGTGCCGCAAGTGTGGCTGGATCGCGCCGGCGGCGCGGTCTCGCACGGCCAGGTCGCGCGCGTGACGACGGCGGCCGAGGCCGTGCACGCCATCGACGGGCTGCTCGGGCAGTTCGCGTACGCGCACTGATCGGGTCGTTCGAACTCCAGGCCGTCCAGGCCTGGCGGCTATGCGGCCGTCTCGCGTCACGGTGACGCCGGGACGGCCGTCCCTTCGTGCGGGCTCGCTAGCTGCTAGCCCGGCTTCGGCGGCGTGTCGAGCACCTCGCGGATCTTCCGCAGCAGGGTGTCGGTGGCGAACGGCTTCTGGACGAAGGTCACGCCGGGCTCCAGGATGCCGTGATCGACGATCGCGCTGTCGGTGTAGCCCGACATGTAGACCACGCGCAGGTCCGGCCGCGTCGCGCGAATCACCTCGGCCACCCGCCGTCCGCCCATGCCGGGCATCACCACGTCGGTGAGGACGACGTCGATGGCGGTCTCGGGCTGGCGGCCCTTGACGATCGCGTCGGGGCCGTTGATCGATTCGATCACGGTGTAGCCGCGGCGGCGCAGCGTCTGACAGATCACCGACCGCGCCTCGATCTGATCCTCGACCACCAGCACCGTCTCGGTGCCGGCGAGCGACGCCGGCGACATCTCCACGGCGACCTGCGGCGTGATTTCCTCGGTCGTCACCGGCAGATAGATCTTGAACGTCGACCCGTGGCCCAGCTCGCTGTAGACCCAGATCGAGCCGCGGCTCTGCGTGACGATGCCGTAGACGGTGGCCAGGCCGAGCCCGGTGCCGCGCCCCGGCTCCTTGGTGGTGAAGAACGGCTCGAACAGCCGCTGCTGCGTCGCCGCGTCCATGCCGGTGCCGGTGTCGGTGACGGCCACCATCACGTGGGGGCCGGCGCTGGCGCCCGCGTGCCGCGACACGTAGTCCTCGTCGAGGACGACGTTGGCGGTTTCGATCGTCAGCTTGCCGCCGTGCGGCATGGCGTCGCGGGCGTTGACGGCGAGGTTGAGCACGACCTGCTCGATCTGCCCCGGATCGGCGCTGACCCGGGCGAGCGGCGCCGTGAGCTTCATCGTCAGCTCGATGTCTTCGCCGATGATGCGCTGCAGCAGCGCATCCACGCGGGTCAGCACCCGGTTCAGATCGAGCGTCTGCGGCTGCAGGATCTGCCGGCGGCTGAACGCGAGCAGCTGCCGCGTGAGGCTCTCGGCGCTCTGGCCGGCCGCCCGGATTTCCCGGACGTCGATCGACGACGGATGTTCGGTTCCCGAGATCCTGCAGCACCAGCTCGCTGTAGCCGAGGATGGCCGTCAGCAGATTGTTGAAATCGTGCGCCACGCCGCCCGCCAGGCGGCCGACGGCTTCCATCTTCTGCGCCTGCAGCAGCTGCTCCTCGGTCCGGCGCACGTCGGTGATGTCCTCGACCAGGCCGACCACCCGATAGAGCTCGCGGTTGGCGTTGTTCACCGGGAACGCGCGCGCCCGCACCCAGCGGATGGTGCCGTCCGGACGCACCACGCGGAAGTTGCGCGAGATCGGCTCGCCCTTCTCGATCGCCTGGCGCGTCTCGCCGACCACCGCCGCGTCGTCGGGATGGATGGCCTGCACCCAGGCGAGCGGATTGCGGTAGGCCTCGTCGAGCGGCCGCCCCCAGATGTCCTCCCACATGCGGCTCAGATACAGCGGCCGGTAGCCGTCGAGCTCGACGACGAGGAAGGCTTCCTTGATGTTCTCGGCAATCTGCCGGAACCGTTCCTCGCTGGCGCGCAGGCCCTGCTCCGCCCGCTTGCGTTCGGTCATGTCTACCATCGTCGCCAGCGTGGCCTGGCCGCCTTCCCACGCAATCGACGACGCCAGGCAGTCGAGCAGGATGACGCGAGCCGTCGCGCTTCAGCAGGTGCAGCGCGAAGTTGTTCGGGGCCGGGCGCCCTTCGCGCCGCGCCTTGGCGTAGGCCTGGGCCATGTCGCGGTCCTGCGGCGCGATGAACTGCCAGACCGGCTGGCCGATCAGCTCGTCGGACCGCTCCACGCCGAGCATCGACGCCAGCGCCTGGTTGGCGAGCCGGATCACGCCGTCGACGTGGATCATCACCCCCTGGATCGACCCCTCGACCAGGCTGCGGTACAGCGCTTCGCTGCGGCGGATCGCTTCGTCGGAGGCATGCCGCTCGACGGCGTAGCGGATCGAGCGGTAGAGCAGGGGCCCGTCGACTTCGGCCTTCACCAGGTAGTCCTGCGCCCCCTCGCGTACGGCGCGGGCCGCGACTTCCTCGTCGGCAAGCCCCGT
Organism: uncultured Acidobacteriota bacterium; assembly: GCA_963731785.1. GTDB lineage: Bacteria > Acidobacteriota > Vicinamibacteria > Vicinamibacterales > UBA2999 > DASYRM01. The sequence continues at coordinate 293,665 of CAVSWX010000011.1, read as the reverse complement.
GAGGACGACGATCGGCGCGTGCGCGGCCTCGGCGCGCGCGCGCAGGAAGGTGTTCATGCCCTCGCTGTCGGGCAGGTTCAGATCGAGCAGGATGGCGTGGAAACACTGCGCCCGCAGGCTGCTCGATCGCGTCGCGCAGCCGGTTGGCGTGGGTCAGCGTCACCGGCCGCTGCGCGTCCTTCAGCATCTCCCGCACCAGCCGCGCGTCGGCGGGATTGTCCTCGACCAGGAGGACCTTGAGCTCGGTGGAGTCCGCTCCGTTCGTTGCCACCCGATCCCCCGTCATGGCCGCGCCAGCTTGACGACCTCCAGCCAGAACTGCTCCATCGACCGCACCACCTGGAAGAACTGATCGATCTCGACCGGCTTGGTGACGAACGCGTTGGCGCGCAGCCGGTAGCACTGGAGGATGTCCTGTTCGGCCTGCGAGGTCGTCAGGATCACCACCGGAATATGCCGCAGCGCCTCGTCCTGCTTGATCTCCTGCAGCACCTCGCGGCCGTCCTTCCGCGGCAGATTGAGATCGAGCAGGATCAGGTCGGGCCTCGGCGCCGAGTCCGACCGCAGCATCGCCATGGCCTCGACCCCATCGCGGGCCACGCGCAGCCGGTTTCGGACCCGGGCATCCTTCAAGGCTTCCACCGTCAGCCGCACGTCGGCCGGGTTGTCCTCGACCAGCAGAATCTCGATCGGCGCGGCTGCCATCGCCATGGACGTCAGTCCGCCGTCGACGGAAGGGTGAAGGTGAACCGCGCACCCTGTCCGGGCGTGGACTCGACCCAGATGCGGCCGCCATGGCGCTCGACGATCTTCTTGCAGATCGCCAGGCCGACGCCGGTGCCGGCGTACTCCTCCCGGGAATGCAGCCGCTGAAAAATCACGAAGATGCGATCGAAATACTCGGGCGCGATGCCGATGCCGTTGTCGCGCACGCTGATCGACCACATCCGGTCGATGCGCTCGGCCCCGACGTGGACCCGCGGCGCCTCGGCGCCGCGGAACTTGAGCGCGTTGCCGATCAGGTTGGTCAGCAACTGGGCGACCTGCCCGGCGTCAGCCACCACGGTCGGCATCTCGTCGGCGGTGACCTCGGCGCCGGATTCCTCGAGCGCCGCGTGCAGCGTGTCGAGCGTGGCACGGAGCACGGCGGGCAACTCGGTCGGGACCAGCGGCGCGCCGCGCGTGCCCACCCGGGAGAAGGCGAGCAGGTCCTCGATGAGGTGCTGCATCCGCCGCACTCCGCCGACCGCGAAGTCGATGAAGTCCATCGCGTCGCCATCGAGCCGGTCGCGATAGCGCCGCGAGAGCAGCTGCACGTAGCTGGCGACCGTGCGCAGCGGCTCCTGCAGGTCATGCGATGCGACGTAGGCAAAGCGCTCGAGCTCTTCGTTCGAGCGGCGCAGCTCTTCCTCGGCCTGCTTGCGCGGGCCGATGTCGACCACCGTCGCGAGCACGAAGGTGCCTTCGTCAGTGTCCACCGGCGTCAGCCCGATCTCCACCGGAATCTCGCCGCCGCCCTTGCGGCGTCCGAACAGGTCGCGCCCGGCCCCCATCGGGCGGGCTTGGGGGTTGGCGTGGAACGTGGCGCGCAGGTCGGGATGGCGCGCGCGCAACTGCGCGGGGACCAGCATCTCGATCGACTGGCCGATGAGTTCGTCGCGGTGATAGCCGAACAGGCGCTCGGTTTCGCGGTTCACCAGGACCATGATCCCCCGGCGGTCCACCATGATCACACCGTTCGGCGACGACTCGACGACGGCCCGGAACAGGCGTTCCGTAGGCGCAACGGGCGGGCGAGGATCAGAAGGTGGGGTCTGGGTGGACACCGTGTCTATGCGGTTTCCGGCAGCGCCGACGCCGCGTGCGCGCGCGCCGCCGCCCTCCGCAGCGGAGCGCGGCGTGCGCGGCGTGAGACTCCCGAGCGGCATCAGGCTCCCGAGCCGCGTCTGTTGCCACGCCGCGTGATGGTGCCCAGTCCATAGCGATCCAAACGACGGTATAACGTGCGTCGGTCCAGCCCGAGCATCCGGGCTGCGGCCATCTTGTTGCCCCCGGAGCGTTCGAGGACGTGGCGGATGTGGTCGCGCTCGCGCGCCGAGAGGCTGACGTCGTCGCTGCCGAGGAACGCGGCCCCCGCCACGGTCGCGGCCGGGAGCGTCGCGGACGTGCGCCCCGTACTCTGCTTCAGCTCGCGTTCGGTCACCCAGTTGCCATCGGCGAGGATGCACGCGCGCTCGATCATGTTGCGCAGTTCGCGGACATTGCCTTCCCAGATACGGCCCATGAGCTGCCGTTCCGCGGCCGGCGTCAGGCCCAGCAGCGGCTTGCGCAGGCGCTCCGCCGCCTCGCGCACGAAGGCCGCGACGAGGTAGGGGATGTCCTCGCGCCGGTCGCGCAGCGGTGGAACCGTCAGCTCCACCACGTTGATCCGGTAGTAGAGATCGCTGCGGAACCGCTTTCCGGCGACTTCGGCCAGCAGATCGCGGTTGGTCGCGGCCAGCACGTGTACGTCGACGCGGCGGGGCGCAGGGGCGCCGACGCGCTGCACTTCGCCGGTTTCGAGCACGCGGAGGAGCTTGGCCTGGACGGTCAGCGGCAGCTCGCCGATTTCGTCGAGGAAGACGGTGCCGCCGTTGGCGATTTCGAACAGCCCTGGCGTGGTCTCCGTCGCCCCGGTGTACGACCCCTTCACGTGGCCGAAGAGTTCGCTCTCGAACAACGCCTCGACGACCGCCGAGCAGTTGACGACGACGAAAGGCTGCTGGCGCCGTGGCCCGGTGCGGTAGAGCGCGCGCGCCACCAGTTCCTTGCCGCTGCCGGTCTCGCCGGTGATGAGCGCGGTGCGGACGTGCGGCGCCAGGCGGCGGATGAGATCGAACAGCTGCTGCGCCGCCGGCCCGCGGCCGATCATCCCGCAGAACTCGGCGCTCTGCGCCGCGCGGCTCTCGGCCTCGAGGAGCAGCTCGCGACGCCCGATTTCGTCGCGAATGGTGGCCAGCAGCTGCATGAATCGCTCGAGATCGAGCGGCTTGGTCAGGAAGTCCACCGCCCCCAGCTTGATGGCCTCGACGGCGTTGTCGATCGTGGCGCCGCCGCTCATCAGAATCACCTGGCAGTCGACGTCGGCCGCGCGGAGGGCGCGCAGTACATCGAGGCCGCCGGCGCCCGGCATGCACAAATCCACCGCGGCGACGTCGTGGTGGCGATGGCGGAGCTCGCAGAGCGCTTCGGAGCCGTCGGCGCAGAGCGTCACCTGAAACCCGGCGCGCTCGCCCACGGCCCGGATCAGCTCGCGGATCGCCCGGTCGTCATCGACGACGAGAAGCGTGGGCGGCTGAGGGGTGGTTGACACCACAGGGGTTGAATCTTAGCCGAGCAATCGCCGATTCGCACCGATTCTCGGCCCATGACACATCGCACATACGAAAAGTGTGAAAGGCAGGAAAGCCGACTGGGCCGTAGATCGCGGCGACGGCGCCCGCGGGCGACGTACACGCCGCCGTTCCGCGTGAGCGGCCTCGATGGGGAGGGCCGTCCGGTAGGGACGCGACGTGGTCAGGGCGTCGCAGGCGTCCACCTCTTGTAGACTCTGCGCGGAGAACGTGACTATGCGCCGCTGCATCGCGTGCTGGGTCGGGTGGGGACTCGTCCTGATGGCGTCGTCGCCGGCATTGGCCCAGGCGCCGTACTCGGCGCCGCGAACCCCCTGGGGCGACCCCGACCTGCAGGCGATCTGGTCCGGGGACTCGGCCTTTGGCATCCCGTTGCAGCGCCCCGCCGCGCTCGGCACCAAGGCGGAGCTCACCGACGCCGAGTTCGCGCAGAAACTGCAGCGTGACGAGCGGACGCGCAAGAACGCCGAAAACGCAGTGGGCTCCTTCCGCAACGACAACTCCTGGCTCACGCGGTCGTTCCGCCAGACGTCGCTCATCGTCGATCCGCCCGACGGCCGCACTCCGCCGCTCGTACCGGGTGCAGAGGCGCGGCGGACGCCACAGGGCACGTACGGCAACGGGCCCTTCGACTCCCCACAGGACTTCACGCTCTACGATCGCTGCATCACGCTCGGCGTGATCGGATCGATGACGCCCAAAATCTACGGCAACGGGTACCGCATCGTGCAGGCGCCCGGCTATGCCGTGATCATGGCGGAGATGATCCACGAGGCACGCGTCATCCCTCTCGACGGCCGGCCGCACGCGGGCCCCGGCGTCCGCTCGTACATGGGCGACTCGCGCGGCCACTGGGAGGGCGACACGCTCGTCATCGAGACGACCAACTTCAACGGCAAGGCGACGGTGCCCGGCAACCCGGTGCTGGCGAGCACCGAGCTGAAGATCATCGAGCGCATCACGCGAGTCGAGGCGGACCTCCTGCGCTACGACGCCACCGTCATCGATCCCAAGACCTACACCAGGCCGTACACCGTCTCGATCCCGTTCACGTCGCCGGCCGGCTATCAGGTGCTGCCGTACGAGTGCCACGAGGGCAACCTGGCGATTCTCCAGGGCCTCGGCGGCGAGCGCGCCGAAGATCGGGCGCTCGAAGAGGATCGCAAGAAGGGCATCATCCGCCCGCGGCGGCCGATACAGGGCGGCCTCACCGTGGGAGGGCAGCCCATTCCCGAAAGCGGCCCGCCCGCATCCCAACCCTAAGGACCACATGAAACCAGCTACTGTCTGTGTTGCCACTCTCGTCGCGCTGGGCGCGCTCGGCGCGACCGCCTGGGCGCAGGCGCCCGACGGCGCCGCCGTGTTCGAGAAGGCGTGCGCGAACTGCCACCAGAATCCCGCCGCGGATTCGCGCGCGCCCAACCGCGCGGCGCTCGCCGAGATTGCGCCGGAGACGATCCTACACGGCGCTCGTCAGCGGCAACATGTTCCGGCAGGGGTCGGCGTTGACCGATGCCGAGCGCCGCGCCGTGGCCGGCTTCATCGCCGGGCGCCCGATGGGCACCGCCGCGCCGTTGCCGGCGCAGGGCCGCTGCACCGCCGCGCCGGCGGCGCTCCGCTCGCGGGATCTGGAGACAGGCTGGAACGGGTGGGGCGCCGGCACGGCGAACACCCGCTACGTGCCGGCCGCGGCCGGCGGCGTCACCGCGCCGATGATGCCGCGCATGAAGCTGAAGTGGGCGTTCGGGTTCGCGGGCGTCAGCTCGGCGCGATCGCAGCCGGCCGTCCTCGGTGGACGCGTGTTCGTCGGCAGCGAGAGCGGCGACGTGTTCGCGCTCGACGCGAAGACCGGCTGCACCCACTGGAGCTATCACGCGCAGGCGGGCATCCGCACGGCGGTCACGGTGGCACCCTACAAGCCGGCGAACGGGCCGTCGGGCTTCGCCGTGTTCTTTGCCGACGGTACCGCGTCGGCCTATGCGGTCGACGCCGCCACGGGCAAGGAGATCTGGACGCGCAAGCTGGACTCGCATCCCTACGCCAAGGCCACCGGTTCGGTGACCGTCCACGACGGTCGTGTCTATGTGCCGCTGGCCGGCGTCGGCGAGGAAGGGCAGGGCGGTTCGTCGAAGTACGAGTGCTGCACGTTCCGCGGCAGCGTGACGGCGCTCAACGCCAACACGGGCGCGGTGATCTGGAAGACCTACACCGTCGACGAGCTGAAGTCCGCGCGGCAAGAACCAGGAAGGCGTGGCGTTGTGGGGACCGGCGGGCGGCGGCATCTGGGCGGCGCCGACGGTCGATCCGAAGCGCAAGGCCGTCTACGTCGCCACGGGCAACGGCTACAGCGACCCGCCGACAGCTCACGACCGACGCGGTGCTCGCGCTCGACATCGACACCGGCAAGCTGCGGTGGTCGCAGCAGCCGCTGGCCAACGACGTGTGGGCCGGCGGGTGCCGCGCGAACGACACCAGCAACCCGAACTGCCCGGCAGCGCTCGGTCCCGACTACGACTTCTCGGCGTCGCCGATGCTCGTGAAGGCGGCGAATGGCAAGGAGCTGCTCCTGATCCAGCAGAAGTCGGGCATGGTCTACGCGTTCGATCCCGACAAGAAGGGCGAAAAGGTGTGGGAGTACCGCTCGAGCCCCGGCGGCGGGATGGGCGGGCAGTGGGGCGGCGCGGCCGACGATCGCCAGGCGTACTTCAGCGTCAACGGAACCGCGGGCAAGACGCCCGGCGGCATCCGCGCCGTGCGCCTCGACACCGGCGCCGAGGTGTGGTCGAAGGAAGCGTCCGAACGGCTCTGCGGCACCGAGCGCGGCTGCAGCGCCGCACAGGGCGCCGCGGTGACGGCGGTGCCCGGCATCGTGCTCTCGGGATCGATGGACGGCGGGCTGCGCGCCTACGCGAGCGACGACGGCACGCTGGTGTGGAGCTTCGACACCAACAAGGAGTTCGAGACCGTCAACGGCGTCAAGGCCAAAGGCGGCGCGATGGACGGTCCTGGTGCCGCGGTCGGCAACGGCATGATCTTCATCAACTCGGGTTACGTGAGCCTGATTGGCCGGCCCGGCAACGTGCTGCTGGCGTTCGGAGTGGACTGACTCCGAACAGGAGTGCAGCGATGAACGGAAGCGTGGCGACGGCGGTCGTTCAGGGACCCAAGGCGGGGCGCGGTTCGGTCGCCATGCTGGGCATGGCGGCCGTCGGCGCGCTGATCTTCATCGCCGTGGCGGCGGTGCCGTACTTCCTGCGGATGGACGAAGAGCAGTTCCAGCAGTACTGGCCGATGCGCGGCTGGCTGCTCACGCACATCGCCATGGGGATGGTGGCGCTGCTGACCGGCCCGGTGCAGCTCTGGCTCGGGCTCAGCGATCGCTATCCCGCGCTGCACAAGAACCTCGGCTTGGTCTACATGGCCGCGGTCACGCTGGGCGCCGCGGCGGGCTACTATCTCGCGTTCAACACGTCGGGCGGCATCGTGTTCGGCGCCGGCCTCGTCGGGCTGGCCACCGCCTGGCTCATCACGACCGGGCTCGCCTTCCTCGCCATCAAGCGCCACCTCTACGAGCAGCACAAGGAGTGGATGATCCGGAGCTACGTCGTGACGTTCGCCTTCGTCACGTTCCGCGCCTTCGACGTCCTGCTCGCCGCGCTGGGGGTGCCGCTGCTGGATCACATCGGCATCTCGGCGTGGTTCTGCTGGTCGGTGCCGCTGTTGCTGAATGAGGCCGTCCTCCAGGGACGCAAGATTCTGCGCGGTGAAGGCAGACTGAGCGGCGGCCCTATTTACTTCGAGCGTCCTTGAGCGCGCCCGCCCACCACGTCAGGTGGTCGAGCAGGGCTTTGGCCGCCTGGTTGTTCTGATCGGTGGCGACGCCGCTCACGTCCTGGATGAACCAGGGATTCGGGATGTGCACGGCCCAGCGGATGGGCACCATGTCGAGCTCCACGGCTACCAGCCGCAGCTGCTCGACGGCGCGGACGCCGCCGGTGCCGCCCCAGCCCACGAAGGCCACGGCCTTGCGGCCCCACACCGAATAGACGTAGTCGAGCGCGTTCTTCAGCACCGCCGAGTAGCCGTGGTTGTACTCCGGTGTGCAGACGATGAACCCGTCGGCCTCGCGAATCTTCTCGCGCCATTTCACGACGACCGGGTGGTCGTAGTTGTCCTTCGCCAGGCCGGGCGGCAGCGCCTCTTCGAAGAACGGCATCGGGTAGTCGCGCAGATCGAGCAGCTCCACGTCGAGATCGGCCCGTTTCTTTGCTTCGTCGAAGATCCAGTGCGCGGGCTTTTCGCTGAACCGGTTCGCGCGCGTGCTCCCGACAATCACCTTGATTTTGAGTGTGCTCATGCGGCCGACATTCTGTCACAGCAGCGACAGGTGTCCGCGGGCGGGTCGCGCGCCGGATCGGGCCGCACCGGCCCCACGCCGGTTCGCGGTCAGCGCACCGGCACGTCGACGCCGAGCACGAGCGCGCCATCGCGCTGCTCGGCACTGACCCGGCCGCCCCACGCCGCCACCACTCGACCGATGAGCGGCAGCCCGAGGCCGGGCCCGCGGTACGGCTTGGGGACGCCGGGCGTCGCACCGCGGCGATCGGCAAAGAGCGTGGCCGGGTCACCGGTCGTGATGCCGGTAGTTCGCACTTCGGCGCGCAGGCGGCCTGCCGCGTGCGCGACGGTCGCGGTGACCTGGCTGCCGCGCCGTGAGGCCTTCACCGCGTAGCCGAAGAGCGCCGAAAAGATCTGCCTCAGGCGCCGCCCGTCGCTCTCGACGGGGCCGTCGACCTGCGTGTCGAGGACGAAGGTGACGGCCCGCTTGGCCGCCGTCTCGCCGAGCGACGAACCGAGCTCCCCGACCAGCGCCGCCACGTCCACGGGTGCCGACGCGAACACGAGCCGCCCGGTGTCGAGCGCGCCGAGGTCGGCGACGTCCTGCACGAACGCGCGCAGCTCCCGGGCGCTGGCGAGCACTTCGAGCATCAGCGCGCGCTGTTCGCCCTCGAGCGGGCCATACGCGCCGTTGAGCAGCAGCTCGGTGGCCCCGTGGATGGCGGTGAGCGGCGTGCTCAGGTCGTGAGCCAGGTCGCCGAGGAAGACGCCGCGGACGGGATCGAGCGGAGGGGGGGACCCGCTGGAGTCAGACATTGACGAAGTGGCGGAAACACCTGAGATGATAGCTCCGAAGTGTCTCCCGGCTCGCGGCGACCTCATGCCCGGGCCCGGCGCGGTCCCAATACCGGGCTGACGTGGGCCGTTTCTTGATGACGAAACCGGTAGGCCAGGGTACCGGCTTGGGACTCGCCACCGTCTACGGTATCGTGAAGCAGAACGGCGGCGGCGTCGAGGTGGACACCGAGCTCAATCGGGGCCTCGGACGAATCTTTCTGCCGGCCGTCGAGGCCGACGTGACTGGACCGAGGGGGAACACATCGGGCGCTCCGCGAGCCGGCACCGAAACGGTGCTGCTCGTCGAAGATGAATCGGCCGTCCTGCGGCTCAGCAAGATCGTGCTCGAGCGCTTCGGCTACGTCGTGCTCACGGCGGGCACGCCCGGCGAGGCCATTCAGCTGTTCGAAAACCATCCGGAGGCGGTGCACCTGCTGGTCACCGACGTCGTGATGCCGGAAATGAACGGCCGCGAACTCGCCGCCCGGCTGCGGGCGGCGCGGCCGGATCTGAAGACGCTCTTCGTCTCGGGCTACTCGGCGAGCGCGCTCGCCCCGCGAGGCGTGCTCGACGAGGGCGTGCACTTCCTGCAGAAGCCCTTCTCGCTCGAGGATCTCGCCGCCAGCGTCCGCGAGGCCCTCGACGCCTCCTGAGGAGTCCCACTCCATGACACGCCCTGTTGCGTGGCTGATCGTCCTTGCCATCGTGGTGACGGCCGGCGCCGTCGAGGGGCAGCGCCGTGACCTGCAGAAGCCGCTCGTGCTCGCCAGCCAGGGCAGCTTCTTCGTCGGTGGCGAGACCAAGAGCCTGGGCACCGTGGCCGGCCGTGGCGGCGCGGCGGTGCCCGCCGGCGACGTCACCGTGAACCAGATGTACGTGAGCTACCAGGTTCCGTCTGGCGGCGAGCGCCGTCTACCGGTGGTGATGGTCCACGGGTGCTGTTTGAGCAGCAAGACGTGGGAAACGACGCCCGACGGCCGGATGGGATGGAACGAGTATTTCGTCCGTCGCGGCCGCGCGGTCTACCTGGCCGACCAGGTGTCGCGCGCGCGCTCAGGCTTCGACGCCAGCAGCATCTCCGCCGTGCGCGCCGGCACCCTGCCGCCCACCGCGCTGCCATCGATCATCTACGCCAGCCACCAGATCGCCTGGACGGTGTTTCGCTTCGGCCCGAGCTATCCGCAGGCATTTCCCGACGGGCAGTTCCCGGTGGAGGCGGTTGACGAGCTCTACAAGCAGATGATCCCCGACCTCAACGCCCTGCTGCCGTCGCCGAACCCGACGTGGAAGAACATGGCCGCCCTCGCGGTGCGGCTGAAGGGCGCGGTGCTGATGGGGCATTCCGAGTCGGGCTTCTTTCCCCAGCAGGCGGCGCTGCTCGATCCGAGCGGCATCCGCGGCATGATCTCGATCGAGCAGCCGTGCCCGGCCGATTTGACGGCGGGACAGGTGTCGGCGCTGGCGAAGATTCCCGCCCTGATCATGTTCGGCGATCATCTGGGCGACGTGCAGGGCGGTCCGGCCAACTGGGCGGCGTCGCTGCAAAGCTGCGAGCAACTGGCCACGCGCATCAAGGCGGCTGGCGGCGACATCGAGGTGATGCACCTGCCGAAGATGGGCATCCGGGGCAACAGCCACATGCTGATGCAGGACCGCAACAACCTCGACCTCGCGGATCTGATCCTGCAATGGATCGATCGGCACGCCGAGCCGCGCGTCACGAGGACGCGCTGAACACCTGGCGCGCCGCGCTCATCCTCGCGGCCATCGTCGCGGCCTACGCCAACAGCCTCCAGGGTCCGTTCGTGCTCGACGACCAGGCGTCGGTCGTGCAGAACGGCGACATCCGCGATCTCGGGCGACTCGATCGCGTGCTGCAGCCACAGCCCGACTCGCCGGTCGCGGGCCGCCCCCTGGTCAACCTCTCGTTTGCGCTCGACTACGCCATCGGCGGACTCGACGTGACCGGCTACCACGTCGTCAACGTCGCCTGGCACGTGGCGTGCGCCTGGCTCCTCTTCGCGGTCGTGCGCCGCACGCTCGAGTTGCCTCGCGTGCGCGCGCGTGTCGCGGCGCCGCCGGCCGACGTGGCGCTCGCCGCCGCGCTGCTCTGGGCGGTCCATCCGCTCACCAGCGAGGTGGTGGACTACATCACCCAGCGCACCGAGTCGATGATGGCGTTCTTCGCGCTGCTGACGCTGTACGCGGCGCTGCGCGCGCACGACGCGGCGCGCCGGCGCTGGACGGCGCTGGCGGTGCTCGCCTGCCTTGCGGGCACGGTATGCAAGGAGACCATTGCCGTCGTGCCGCTCCTCGTCGTCTTGCACGATCGCGTGTTCGTGTTCGAGTCGTGGCGCGAGGCGGTGCGCGCCCGGCGGCGGCTCTATCTGGGCCTGGCCGCGTCGTGGCTGGTGCTGGCCGGGCTCGTGAGCTCGGGGCCGCGGGCGGCCGTGAGCGGGTCCGACGCCGGCGTGCCGGTCTGGACCTACCTGTTGAACCAGGCCGTGGTGATCGTGGACTACTTCCGCCTCACGGCGTGGCCGTCGAATCTGGTCGTCTTCTACGGCTGGCCGGAGATGCTGTCGCTCGGCGACGTCCTGCCGCAGGCGGTGGTGGTCGTCGCGCTGCTCGCGCTCACCGGCGTGGCACTGGTCAAGGCGCCGTACGTCGGCTATCTCGGCGCATGGGTGTTCGTGACGCTGGCGCCGACGTCCAGCTTCGTGCCGATCGCGACGGAAGTGGGAGCGGAACGGCGGATGTATCTGCCGCTGATGGCGCTCGCGGTCCTGGCCGCGGTCGGCGGGCCATGCGCTTCGCCGCGCGCGTCCCGGGCCCACGGCGACTCGTGCGGGCAGCGACGGCCGTCGTGCTGGCGGCGGTCGTGGTCGCGCTCGGAATGGCCACGGTGCGCCGCAACGCCGAATACGCGTCGGCGATCACGCTGGCGCAGACGGTGGTCGATCGGCGGCCCACGGCGGTCGCGCATCACATCCTGGGCGAGCAGCTCGGGTTGGCGGGCCGCCGCGCCGAGGCCGAGGCGGCGCTGCGCACCGCCGTCTCGCTCGGCAACTCCCGCGCGCGGTATCAGCTCGGCGGCGCTGCTCACCGAGGGGCAGCGGTTCGCCGAGGCGGCGGAACAGCTCGAGGCCTTCATCGCCACCGCGGGCGTCCGGCAGCCGATGCGCTGGCTCGACCCGCCGCTCCTCGACGTGCTCACCGCGCGGCTGATGCTGGCGCGGATTCGGGCTGCCGACGGGCAATGGGACGAGGTGGCCGCGCAGGCCCGGGCGGTCCTGGCCGCTGCGCCGCGCCACCCCGAGGCGCAGCGTCTGCTGGGTGCGGCGTTTTTCAACACGCAGCAGTGGCCCGAGGCGATCGCCACGCTGCGCGCGTACTTATCCACGCGGCCCGGCGACGTGCGGGCGCGCACCGACCTGGGCGTGGCGCTCGTCGGCGCGGGACGGCTGGACGATGCCATCATCGAGTTCCGGCTGGCCACGGAGACCGATCGCACGGATCAGGAGGCGCGCCGGCTGCTCGGCCTCGCGCTCGCCGATCGGCAGGCGCTCGGCCGGTGAGGCAGGGTATGCTCTCGGCGATGACTAGTGGCACGTTCACGCGCGCGGGTCATGTCGGCCGTGGTGGCCGTGTTCTGCCTCGCCGCCGGCACCGGTTCGTGGCCTGCCGCCCAGACTCGTACCCACCCGGTCACGGGCCGGCAGTATGCACCCACGATGAGCGTGGAGGGCGCGCCCTGGCTGGATCGCCGCGAGCGCGAACGCGAAGAGGACCCGGACCTGGCGCTGCGGCTGCTGAAGATCCCCAAGGGCGCGGTGGTGGGCGACGTGGGCGCCGGCTCGGGCTACATGAGCCTGCGGCTCGCGCGCATCGTCGGCGACAGCGGGCGCGTCTACGCGGTGGACGTGCAGCCGGGCATGCTGCAGCTCCTGCAGCAGAACGCCGCCAAGGCAAAGCTGGCCAACGTGGTGCCCGTGCTCGGCGCGATCGACGATCCCCGGCTGCCGGCCGGCGCGCTCGATCTGATCATCATGGTGGACGTGTACCACGAGTTCAGCGAGCCCCAGAAGATGCTGCAGCGGATGCGCGAAGCGCTGAAGCCGGGCGGGCGGCTGGTGCTGTTCGAGTACCGCGCCGAGGATCCCGAGGTGCCGATCCTGCCCCTCCACAAGATGACGAAGGCGCAGGTGAAGACCGAGGTGGAGCTCGAAGGCTTCACGCAGCAGCGCGTGTTCAACGACCTGCCCTGGCAGCACCTGTTCGTCTTCACGCGGCCGTAACCGCCTCGTCCGTGGCCGCGGGTCTTCAGACCCGCTTCACGATTCGCTGTGGCCGCGGGTCTTCAGACCCGCCTCTGCGGAAGGCTCTTACCGCAGCGGCGCGAGCCCCTCGTTCACGAACGCCGGGCGCCTTCGGGCAAAGGCGATGAGGTCGGCGAAGGCCTGCTCGAATTCCTCGTTCGTGGCCAGCTTGAAGGTGTCGGCGAGCGCTGCGTCGTGGACGAGCGCGTACTGGCGTGCCAGCTCGCCTTCGAGCCAGTTGTCGGTCTGTGCCACGGCCACGGCCTCGGTGACGGCGGCCACGTAGGCCAGGCGCAGCCGCGGGTCTTCGAGCAGCCGCCGCATGAGGACGTTCTCGCCGGCTCCCGCGAGCAGGGGATAGTCCACGGCGCGGAAGGCCTGATCCTGATCCCACGGGATGAGCTGCGCCTGCTCGCCCACGCGATACAGGTAGAAGTTGTTCATCCCGTCGTAGCCCAGCACGCCGTCCCACTCGGCCATGAACGTCGAGGCGCCGACCGTCCGGATGAAGCCCGCCAGGTTCAGATAGCGGTTCACCTGATCGAAGCTGCCGTCCGGCGCCTCGTTGATGGTGCGGAACAGCTCGCGCATCGGCGAATAGAGCTCGGCCATCGCGTGCACGCCCGGGCTCCGCGACTCGAACAGCACCGCGTACGGGTCGAGCGACTCGCCGGGAAAGGTCGCGTAGAACGGATAGGTCCAGCGGTACTCGAAGAGCAGTCCGCCCCCGTCGAAGTGCCGGGCGGTGAACACGGTGTCGACCGGCTCCACCAGCATGTACACGCCGGCGTAGGCGCCGTTGACGAACACGCGTGCCGGCGCCTCGCGCGGCGCCGCGATGCCGAGCCGCCGCATGAGCGCCATGGCGACGGCCTCGCGAATCATCGACGGGTCGGTGACGAGGTTGTCGAGGACGAGCGAGCGCAGGCCGAGGAATCGCTGCTGCGAGGCATAGTGATCGAAGGTGAGCTCGAGCCCCGGCTTGGCCTGATACCGGCTGCCCGCGCCTCGCGACCGCACGCCGACGTTGCGCGTGCGGAGGCCGTTCCAGATCACGTCGGCGGGGTAGTAGTCGTTGCTGCGGAAGTTCTCCCGCAGGTCGGCCCAGTCACGCGAGTGGATGACGATCTCCACCGTGTGCAGCCGGGTGTCGTCGAAGAGCTCGGCCGGGGTCTGCGCCGCGGCCGCGGCCGCGGCGCCGAGGACGATGAGGACGACGAGGACGAATGCGGCGGCGTGCCGCGCGCAGGCAACCAGGGAAGGCAGCATCACATCGCGACCTGGAAACGGACGACGGCGCTCCACAACGGCGTGGCGCTGAGCGGCAGCAGCGCCAACGGATCGATCAGCTGCTCGCGCACCGCGTTGGCCTGCACCTTCACCCAGCGGTTCAGGTGCCAGTTCACCCCCGCGGTCCACGCCTCCTTGCCGATCGGCGCCACGTGATCGGCGCGAGGGTTCAGGAACGCCTCGTCGAGGGCGCCGCTGCCGAACGTCAGGCGGTCGAAGCGAGCGGTGAGATCGAGGGCGCGCAGCGGAAAGTCACGACCGCCCGACCCGCGGGGGACGAGATGCCAGATGCCCGCCACGTAGCCACCGGTGGACACCAGGTCCGAGAGCGTCGAGCCGTCCACGCCCTGGCCGACGCGGGTGTCACTCGACCGCAACACCTCGCCGCGGAGCGAGGCCCGCGATCCGTTCCACGCCACGCTGGCGTCGAGCCGGGTGCGCGTCCCATTCACGAACATCCGGCGGAAGAACGTCTGTCCCATCACGGTGTGCCCGGCCAGCCCCGCGCGGCTCTCCGGCAAATCGCTCCGCAACCACGCCGCGGCGATCTCCAGCGCCTCGGAGCCGCGGTTCTTGCCGTCCTCGAGCGGTGCCACGGTGACGCGCCCGACGACGGAGCGGACGGCGTCGGGTGCCCAGAGGCCGCGTCTGGCCGTCGACTTCGAACAGGCCGGCTTCGTCCTTGACCGCTCGGCGGGCGAGCCGCCCGTGCACCATCACCCCGAGGTCGCGCGATGGCGACAGGTCGGTCACCGCGGCCGCGCGCGCCACGAAATCGAGATCCGAGGCGCTCGTGAGCTGCTCGAGGCTGAACGGCACCTTGAAGTGGCCGGCGCGCACCCGCACCGCGCGCGTGATCTTCACGTCGGCAAAGACGTCGCGCCACGGTTGCTCGTCGCCCAGCTCGCCCTCGACCTGGAACGAGACCCGGCGGAACAGCTCGCCCGAGACGCCGACGCGCTTGCGCGCCACCGACAGACGATCCTGGAAGGGGAGCGCCGCCGCGTCGGGGTCGGCTTCGTTGCGCAGCAGGTAGTCGGTCTGGAGGCGCGCGTGGATCTCGATGCGCCCGTGCTCGCCGAGCAGGAAGGTGGGGCGATTGTCCCAGGTGGCGCCGGTACCGGGCTCGCGCTGCGCCTGGGCGCGGCTGGAGGCGTCATCCTGCGCTGAAGCCGGCGGCACGAGCGCAATCCACGCCGCGGCGGCCAGCGTCAGCCGGAACACGCAGATGAGCGAGGATCGGGCGCCGCGCGGCCGGCAGCCGCGTGTGCAAGTCTTCACAAAGTCTCGTATCGGCCTTTTCTTTCGGAGGCGGTGCGCGGAATCGCGCGGGACGACCCGATTCGTGCCCTCGGGACGCGACCGGCTGCACGACACTGCGTGCCGGGGCACCGCGCGGGTCTAGGGCAGTATCGGCGGCGATGGGCGGTCGGCGGGACGGCTCGCCGTCGTCTTCGCCGGCAGGAGCTTGAGCTGTTCGGGCTGGGTCCAGACGAGCCACGCGAAGACGACCATCAGCGCGCCGAGCACGAGCGCCATCAGCCGCAAGCCGCCGTACAGGCGCCGGATAGCGGCGTGCTTGACGTGGTTCTTGAGCGACAGGCTGTGCACCTGCACCGAGATCTCGGCATTGAGCTGCGTGAGGCGGACGTCCTGCCACGCCCTCCAGTGCTCGGCCGCCGTCTGCTGGATGACGTCCTCGTAGTAGCGCACGCCGGCGGGCCGGTCGTCGTCGTCGTCGTTCCAGTCCCAGATTCGCGGCCGGAACCGTCCCGGACGCAGCGCCTCGATCGCCTGCATCAGGAAGCCGACGGCCATCGCGATGTAGATCGACGAAAAGGCCCACCATCCAGTAGCGGTAGCGGGCGGGCAGCAGGCTGAGGGCGTCGGCGCGGGTGAGCAGCACGAGCGCCACGGCGTTCAGCGCGCCCATCAGAATCAGCGCGAACCGGGCCTCGCGGTTGCTGATGTCGATGAGCTCGTAGGCCTCGTCGCTGGCGTCGATGAGGGCTCGGTAGCGTTCCCAGCCATCGAGCTGCCGCTCGGCGTCGTGTGCGCGTTTCCGCTCGCGGCGGCGAAGCCGTTCAGCCTCGTCCCCGTCCGAGAACGGCCCCTCGATCGGTTCGGGCGGCCCCAGTGGCGCGTGCACCCTCATGGCCCGGGTATCGGCCCGTTCCAGGCTCGACTGTACGGAGCGGGCTGCCGGACGGCGTTTCTGGCCCGAGGAACACGCCGGCGTGTCCGAATCAGCGAGAATACGGGGAGCCCCTCCATGAAGCCGCCCATCGCGCTTCGCCGCCGTGCTCGCGGTCGCCGCCGCGGCGTTCGTCGCCTCGCTGGTGGCGGCGCAGCGCCGGGATGCGTTCGTGCTCTCGCGGGACCACCCGGCGATCCGCTACTCGTCGGGCGAGCCCGACAACCCGATCGAGCGTCTGAACCGGCGTCTGGCGGCGGGAGAGCTGCGGCTGACGTTACGACGCGGGCAATGGATACCTGCGCTCGCTGCTCGAGGCGCTGGCCATTCCGGTCTCGTCGCAGACGCTCGTCTTCTCGAAGACCAGCTTCCAGGCGGAGCTGGTCACGATGCACAACCCGCGGGCGATCTTCTTCGAACGGCACCGTGTTCGTGGGATGGGTGCGCGGCGCCGACGTGCTCGAGATTGCGGCGGCCGATCGCCGCCAGGGCACGATCTTCTACACGCTGCCGCAGAACGCCCCGCGCCGAGTCGGACCCGCCGCTCGTGCTGAGCCGCCAGACCGACTGCCTTGCCTGCCACCTGTCGTGGGATACGCGCGGCGTGCCGGGACTGATGACGACCAGCATGTATCCGCTGCCCGACGATCCCAACGCCTACGCCAACGGCTTTTCGACCGTGCAGGGCAGCCCGCTCGAGCAGCGGTGGGGCGGCTGGTGGGTGACGGGCGACACCGGCGGCGCGCAGCACCTGGGCAACATCCCGGTGATGCCGGCCGAGAAGAATCTCGGGCGGCCGCGCAACCCGAAGGCGCCGCTCGCGTCGGTCGAGGGCTTCTTCGACCTCAAGGGCTACCCGACGGCGACGAGCGACGTGGTGGCGCTGCTGGTGCTGGCGCACGAGACGCAGGTGACGAACCTGATCGCGCGCGCCGGGTGGGAAGCGCGCGTGGCCGATGCGGAGCCGTCGGCCGACGCGACGGCGCAGGGCCCGCGAGGCGGCCCAGGAGCTCGCCGACGCGCATGCTCTTCCTCGACGAGGCGCCGCTGCCGGGGCCGGTGCGCGGCTCCGTCGGCGTTCGCAGAGTGGTTCGCCGCGCAGGGGCCGCGCGACGCCCGCGGGCGGTCGCTCCGCGATCTGGATCTCCGCACCCGCCTGCTGCGCCATCCTCTCAGCTATCTGATTTACGGCGATGCGTTCAACGCCCTGCCGGCCTCGGCGCGCACCGTCGTGTATGCCCGGGTGTCCGACGTGCTCTCGGGCCGCGACAACCGGAAGATCACCCAGCACCTGACGGCGGCCGATCGTCAGGCGATCCTCCAGATCCTGCGTGACACCAAAGCCGACCTCCCCGAGTCCTTCAAGTAGAGCCGCGATGTCCTGGCGCGTCGTGGCGGTGGCCGTGGTCGCGGCCCTCGCCGGCGACGGGTCCGTTCCTCGGCGCGCAGACGTTCGGGTCCTGGCTCGACCCGTACCGCGGCACCGCTCAGCGGCTGATGGCGGCGGCGCAGGAGAACGACTTCGCGTGGCAGCGCCTCGCCGAGCTGACCGACACCTACGGAGCGCGGCCGGCCTGGTCCGAGAACCTGGCGCGCGCGATTGCCTGGGCGGCCGAGACGATGAAGGCCGACGGCCTCGACAACGTCCGCACCGAGCGGGTGATGGTGCCGCGATGGGTGCGCGGCGTCGAGAGCGCCGAGATCGTCGAGCCGCCGCGCCACTCCGATCGCCATGCTCGGCCTCGGCGGCACCGTGGCCACGCCGCCCGGCGGTCTCGAAGCCGACGTGCGTCGTGGTGACGAGCTTCGACGATCTGCGCGCGAAGCGCGCCCATGTGCCGGGCCGCATCGTCCTCTTCGACGTCGCCTACACCACCTATTCCGAGACCATGTCGTACCGCACCGGCGGCGCGCGGCTCGCCGCCGAGTACGGCGCCGCGGCCGTGCTCGTGCGGTCGGTGGGTCCGATTGGTCTGCGCACCGCGCACACCGGCAGCGTCAGCTACGCGCCGGGCCAGCCGCAGATTCCGGCGGCGGCGATTGCCGCCGAGGACGCCAACCGCATCGCCCGGCTCTCGAATGCCGGCCGGCGCGTCCGCGTCCGGCTGGTCACCAGCGGGCGCATGGAGGCCGACGTGGCGTCGGCCAACGTGGTGGCCGAGATCACCGGCCGGGAGCACCCCGAGGAGGTCGTGCTGATCGGCGGACACCTCGACTCGTGGGACGTGGGCACCGGCGCGTCCGACGACGGCGCCGGCTGCATCATCACGTGGGAGGCGCTGCGCCTCATGAAGAAGCTGGGCCTGCGCCCGCGCCGCACGGTGCGGCTCGTGCTGTGGACCAACGAGGAGCACGGCATGCACGGCGCCAGCGCCTACGCCGCCAAGTACGCGCACGCCGCCGGCAACCACGTGCTCGCGATCGAGTCGGATTCGGGCGTGTTCGCGCCGGCGTCGATCGGATTCTCCGGCAGCGCGGCCGGGCCGGATGGTGGTGGCCCAGATGGCGTCGCTGCTGGCCCCGCTCGGCCTGCAGGACATCGGCGGCGGCGGCGGCGGTCCCGACATCGATCCCATCGCCCAGGCCGGCAACGTGCCGGCGCTGGCGTACCTGGGCGACGCGTCACGTCTCTTCCAGATCCACCACACCGCCGCCGACACCGTGGAGCGCATCGCCCCGGAGGAACTGTCGAAGGCCGCGGCCGCGATTGCCGTGCATCACCTATGTCGCGGCCGAGATGCCCGAGCGGATCCCGAAGTAGGGGCTCGCTTCGGGCTCGGGTCGGTCGGTAGGCGGGCTAAGGCGCGGCTAAGCGCCCTAGACGCAGTTCGGTGAGTGTCACGTCCAGCACGCGCGCGCTGCTGGCGGCCTGCTGCCACTGGACGAGGATCGGGCTCTGGTAGGTGCCTTCGACGATGCCGGTGCCGTTGGGGTCGTCACTCGAGACCAGCAGGTTGACCGAGCGGCGCATCCCGAAGAAGCGGGCCGCGGGCACCGCCAGCGTGCGGGCGAGCACCTTCTCGACGATCGACCCGCGCAGCCCGAACGTGTCGAGCCCCCGGTTGAGCACGCGCACCAGATCGTATTTCGCGTAGCCGAGCGTCTTGGCGGGCACGGCGCGCGGGTCGGCCATCGCGTGCCGGTACTGCTCGGCGACGAAGCGCAGCGGATTGGCCAGCACTTCGGCCAGGTCGTACTTCATCAGCAGCGTCTCGTACTCGTTGACCGTCAGCGCCGAGTGCCGCTCGGCGCTGTCGAGCGAGACGCGCAGCCGGCCCTTGGCGACGCCGGCGCGCTTCACGAAGTCGGCGAGCTGGGCGTAGACCCCGAGGCGCGGATCCTTCAGGTTGATCGAGTCGATCGGGTGCGCCGACACCGGCACCTCGATGCGCGCGCGTGCCGATCGGGCGCTCCTCGCGGAAGCCCACGAGGCGCGCCAGCCGGCGCCGCGGCTGTCCGCCGTTGATGCCGTCGAGATCGACGAAGAACACCGGCTCGCCGGGGCGGTTCGGGTGCGTCACGCACGTGCGCAGGCCGCTGGCGATGAACGCCAGGTGCGAGTCGGCGTTGCGGGGCTCGACCGCCCGCTGCGCCGAGTCGAGATCCTCACGGCGCTCGAGCCGATCGTGCTCGTAGCCGGCGCCCTCGGGAAACAGCGTCCGGAACGCCTCGAGATAGGTCGGGATGTGCTGCGCGCTCAGGCGCGAGGCGAGGCCCGGTTCCAGAAACCCGGCGGTCGTGTGGCACGACCAGTACAGGCAGCGGGGATAGCCGGCCAGCGCCTCGTGTTCGGCGGCGAAATGTCGGCGGAGATCGACGAGGTCGAACCGCGCGCGCGGCGCGAGCTCGACCGTCAGGTCGAGTGTCTTATCGGACATTCCGCTCCGTGGGGAACCGGCGGCCCAAACTGAACAAATGTAACACATTGTTCACGTTCCTGGCCGTTGCTGGCACGCCCGCCCGACCCGGCTGTTCGCCGCAGCTGTCGGGCTTCGTTAACGCCAGAGATGACCACGCTGGGTTTTCAGGCGTACTGCCGCCAGCAAAGAGGAAGCCGCGCTCGCGGCACCGCTCGCCGGCTTCACGACCGTTGCCGAGGAAGCCGGCGGCGCCGACCTGCTGTCGTTCGGCAACGCCTGGACGCGGCAGGCTGTTCGACGGCGACTTCCATCGCTCCGCCGGCCCGGCGTCGCCGGAACTCCCGGCCGTGAGCCTGATCGTGACGCAGGCCGATCCGGCGACTCCGGTGACCATGGCCGCGGCGCCGGCCGACGCGTTCGGCGCCACGGTGCCGCACCTGCTGCACGAAGGGCTGACGCGGGTAGACGCGGACGCGGTGCTCGGCGGCATGGGCCAAGCCACCAGCACGGCAGCCAGATCTGTTCGGTGTGGCATCCGGAGCTGGTGAAGCTGCGCGCCGAGCGGGGCCTGCCGCGACATCCGGTGCAGGTGCTGGTGACCAACTCCTGCCAGGTCGCGTTCGATCACTGCCTGCTGTTCCAGGAGCCGTCGCTGCGGGTCATCGTGGTGACGCGCGACAGCCTCGTGGCCGGGGCGCGGGCGCGCCTGCGCGAGCCTGTCCGTGGGTGAGCGTGCGTGGGTGCCGGCGAGCCGCTCGACCTGCGGCTGGCGCTGAAGCAGCTGCGCGAGCTCGGCATCGCCGTGATCTCGGCCGTGGGCGGCCGCCGCGTCGCGACGCACGCTTCTCGATGCCGGCCTCGTCACCGACCTCTACGTCACCGTGCGCGAACCCGGCTCGACCGCGTCGGCGCTGGCGTTCTACGACGGCCCGCCGCTCGTGCGGCGGCGGCTGCTCGCCAAGGCCGGGCGTGGCGCGGAGGGCCATGTCCGGTTCGAGCACCTCGTGCCCCCGTCGGTGTACGCGCCGGGTCTTCGGCTGGGCCTCGGGCCGTCCGCCCTTTGGCGTTGAGCGCCGCGTCGCACTCGACGTACCATCGCGCAGGACAACCTGAATCTGTCAGGGCGCGGCGGCGCCGCGCTGATCGCGAACCGGCGTCGGCCGGTTTGCCAGATACTGCGCGCGGCCCGCGGCCAGCGGGACGCGCCTGAGGAGGCACATGAAAGGCAACCCGAAGGTCATCGCCGAGTTGAACGTGGCGCTGCGTGAAGAGCTGACGGCCATCAACCAGTACTTCATCCACGCCGAGATGTGCCACAAGTGGGGGTATCACGCGCTCGGGAAGTACATCAAGAAGCAGTCGATCGACGAGATGAAACACGCCGAGAAGCTGATCGAGCGGATTCTCTTTCTCGACTCGACGCCGAAGATGGAGTACCTGGAGCTGAGCGTCGGCGGCGATGTGAAGGCGCAGCTCGCGGCCGACTACAAGCTCGAGGTGAACGCGGTGGAGATGTACAACAACGCCATCAAGGTGGCGCGCGACAACAACGACGACGCGTCGCGCGAGCTCTTCGCGCTGCTGCTCAAGGACGAGGAAGCGCACGTGGAGTGGCTCGAGGCGCAGCTCCATCAGATCAAGGAACTGGGCTACGAAACCTACCTGTCGAACCTGACCGAAGGCGAGGAAGACTAGCGCGGGCAGGTCTGAAGACCTGCCCCTACGACGACGACTCGGTGTTCTTCTTGTGGGCGGCGTTGCGGAAGGCGAGGCTGCGGGCCGGCAGTTGCCACGCCGTCCGCAGCGCCTTCGACAGCTCGGGATCGTCGGCCGACAGCCGGTCGGCGAGCGCCGACACTTTCTGCTCGATGCGCGCCGACCCGGCCCTCGTATTTCTCGAGGTCCTGGCGATGCTGCAGGTCGCGCCGCAGCAAGCCCACCTTCTCGACCAGGTCCACCAGCAGGGTGGCCAGCTCGCGATCGATCACGCGGCGACCGTCTTTCGCCCGGTCGGCAGTGACGTCGCGCTCCAGCGTGAGGTAGAAGGGGCCGGCGCCCAGGAAGCCGATGATGAGCGCCCAGGCCGAATAGGTGCCCCAGCCGGCCAGGTTGGCGGTGTTGAAGACGAGGTGCTCGCCGACGCCGGCGACGAACTCGAGCGTCTTCTTGAACAGCGTGTTGTCCACCTGGAGCGTGTGCCGGCCGGGCTCGATGCTCTCGGTCAGCGCGGCGCCGTAGCGCAGCATGGCCAGCCGGCGGCCATCGAGCTTGACGTACACCTCGCGGTAGCCGATGTCGTCGGGGGCCTGCCGGCGGACGGTGAGCGTGGCGGTCCAGCCGTTCCGCACCGACTCCATGATCCGATCGAGATCGGCGGTCGGTGGGCTCGGGACCGTCTCGACGGCGTTCTTGCGCGCGTGTGTCGTCACGCTTCATCCAGCTCGAGCAGCGGCACGCCCGCCTGCACGAGCTCACCTTCCCGGCACTTTATCGCAATCACGGTCGCGTCGCGAGGTGAGCGGACCGGGAGTTCCATTTTCATCGCTTCGAGGCGGATGAGCACGTCGCCGGCGGCCACGCGCTGGCCCGGCTGCACGGCCATGGCCACGCACGGTGGCCGGCATCGGCGCCGACAGCGACCCCTCTTCGTCGAGCCGCCGTGCGGCCGCGCGACGCGGACGCGGGACCCACAACCGTGACTTCGCCGTCGAGGAACACCCACGTGGCACCGTCGGCGCGTACCGCATAGGCGAGACGCTGCCGGCCGTCGCGCTCCACGAGGAACCGCCCGGCACCGAGCGGCGTGACGGTCACGGACGCGACCGGGTCAGACACGAAGCCCTCTTCAGCGACGACCACGGATCGGCGCGCCGACGGTGCCACCGGGTTCGCCGGCCGGCGCGTACGCGAGCGCCTCGGCGACCGCGAGCCCGTCGGCCGACGGCGCGTCGGGCTCGGGCAGGAGCGAGGCGGCTTCGGTGTCGAGGAAATGGGTGTCGAGATCGCCGGCGACGAAGCGCTGGGTGCGCGAGCAGCCGCGCCAGCAGCGGCACGTTGGTGCGGATGCCGAGAATCGGGAACTGGCCGAGCGCGTGCCGGGCGCGGAGGCGCGCGGCCTCGCGCGTTTCGCCGCGGGCGATCAGCTTGGCCAGCAGCGAGTCGTAGTGCACCGACACCTCGGCGCCTTCAACGACGCCGGAGTCCACGCGGACGCCCGGCATCGACGGCTCGCGGTAGAGCGCCAGCACGTCCCGCCTGCGGCAGGAAGTTCTGGCGCGGGTCCTCGGCGCAGATCGCGGACTTCGATGGCGTGGCCCGACTGCGCCAGCGCCGCCTGCGTCCACGGCAGCCGCCCGCCGGCGGCGACCTCGAGCTGCGCCCGCACCAGATCGACGCCGGTCACCGCTTCGGTGATCGGGATGCTCCACCTGGAGGCGCGCGTTCATTTCGAGGAAGTAGAAGGCCGCCCCGTCGCCGCCGCCTTCGACGAGGAACTCCACCGTGCCGGCGTTCTGATAGCCCGCGGCCTTCGCCAGGGCCACCGCCGCGGCGCCCATCCGTTCGCGCAGCGCGGGCGTGACCGCCGTGGACGGCGTCTCCTCGAGCACCTTCTGGTGGCGGCGCTGAATCGAACACTCGCGCTCGAACAGGTGCACCACGGAACCATACCGGTCGCCGAGGATCTGGAACTCGACGTGGCGCGGCCGGGTGACGAGGCGCTCGACGTAGAGGGTGCCGTCGCCGAAGGCGGCCTCGGCCTCGCGTCGGGACTGGGCGATCGCCGCGGGCAGGTCGGCGGCGTCGTGCACGGCCTTCATGCCGATGCCGCCGCCCCCCTCGGACGGCTTGAGCAGCACGGGAAGACCGACGCGGCGCGCGGCGTCGGCGATGGCGCGCGTCGCTCTGGTCGGCGGGAATCGCGCCCGGGACCACCGGCACGCCGGCGGCCTCGGCGAGCCGGCGCGCAGCCGTCTTCGAGCCGAGCTTCGCCATCGCGTCCGGCGGCGGGCCGATGAACGTGAGGCCGGCGGCGGCGCAGGCGCCGGCGAACTCGGCGTTCTCGGACAGGAAGCCGTAGCCGGGATGAATGGCCTGCGCGCCGGTGGCGCGGGCGGCATCGAGGATCGCGCCCGGCGACAGATAGCTCTCGGACGGCGCGGCGCCGCCAATCCGCACCGCGCGGTCGGCCAGCGTCACGTGCAGCGCGCGCGCGTCGGCGTCGGAGTAGACCGCCACGGTTTCGATGCCCATCTCGCGGCACGTGCGCATGATGCGCACCGCAATCTCCCCGCGGTTGGCCACGAGCACCCGGGTGAACACGGCTACATCCGGAAGATGCCGTAGCGGGCCGGCGCGATCGGCGCGTTGCAGGCGGCAGAGACGCCGAGCGCCAGCACGTCGCGCGTGTGCAGCGGATCGAGGATGCCGTCGTCCCAGAGGCGGGCGGTGGAGTAGTAGGGCGAGCCCTCGCGCTCGTACTTCTCGAGGATCGGCTGCCGGATCTGCGCCTCCTCCTCGGCGCAGAGCTCGCGGCCCTCGCGCGCGAGCTGATCGCGCTTGACGGTGCTGAGCACCGCCGCGGCCTGCTCGCCGCCCATCACCGAGATGCGCGCGTTGGGCCACATCCACAGGAAGCGCGGGATCGTAGGCGCGGCCGCACATGCCGTAGTTGCCGGCGCCGAACGAGCCGCCGATGACGACGGTGAACTTGGGCACGGTGGCATTGGCCACCGCGTGCACCATCTTGGCGCCGTCCTTGGCGATGCCGCCGCGCTCGTACTGGCGCCCGACCATGAAGCCGGTGATGTTCTGCAGGAAGATCAGCGGCACGCCGCGGGCGTTGCACAGCTCGATGAAGTGCGTCACCTTGAGCGCCGACTCCGAGAACAGCACGCCGTTGTTGGCGACGACGCCCACCAGGAAGCCGTGCAGCCGGGCGAAGCCGGTGACCACGGTCGGCGCGTAGAGCCGCTTGAACTCGTCGAAGCGCGAGCCGTCCACCAGGCGCGCGATCACCTCGCGCACGTCGTAGGGATGCCGCGCGTCGGCGCTGACGATGCCGTAGAGGTCGGCCGGGTCGTGGGCCGGCGGCTCGGGCTCGGTGCGGTCGGCCGGCAGCGGCTTGGACGCGGTGCAGCGTGGACACGATGGTGCGCGCCAGCTCCAGCGCGTGCGCGTCGTCGGCGGCCAGATAGTCGGCCACGCCGGAGAGGCGCGCGTGCACGTCGGCGCCGCCCGAGCTCTTCGGCGGTCACGTCCTCGCCGGTTGCCGCCTTCACGAGCGGAGGGCCGCCCAGGAAGATGGTGCCGGTGCCCTTGACGATGATGGTCTCGTCCGACATCGCGGGCACGTAGGCGCCGCCGGCGGTGCACGAGCCCATCACGACGGCGATCTGCGGCGATGCCCTCGGCCGACATGCGGGCCTGGTTGAAGAAGATGCGGCCGAAGTGCTCGCGGTCCGGAAAGACCTCGGCCTGGAGCGGCAGGTACGCGCCGCCCGAGTCCACCAGGTACAGACAGGGCAGGCGGTTCTCGAGCGCCACCTGCTGCGCGCGCAGGTGCTTCTTCACCGTGAGCGGGTAGTAGGTGCCGCCCTTCACCGTCGCATCGTTGGCGACGATCAGCACCTCGCGCCCCGACACCCGCCCGATGCCGGTGACGAGGCCGGCGCCCGGCGCGTCGTCGTCGTACAGGCCGTCGGCCGCCAGCGGCGACAGCTCGAGGAACGGAGACGCCGCGATCGAGCAGCCGCTCGATGCGCTCGCGCACCAGCAGCTTGCCCTGCTCGCGATGCCGCCGCACCGACGCGCTCGTCGCCGCCCTTGCGGGCCTGCTCCATCCGGGCGCGGAGGTCGGCCACCAGCCGCTCCATGTGCGCGCGATTGGAACCGAATTCCGCTGAGCCGGGTTTGATCTGGGTGGGGAGGGTCTCCACGTCAGTGGCGGATTATAGGACACGGCCTCCAGATGCAAGCTCATCAGTCTTGATTCACTACACGCTGTCTTGATACTGCTCAGTCTGGCCGAAAATGTATCGTTTCTGAACGTAGCATGGTAGATTCGGCGTCTGGGAGCCGCGACCAAACATGTCGACTATGTCTTCGATCGCTACGAAACGCAGACGGCGCGTGCTCGTGATCGATGACGAGCCATCGATGACCGAGTGGCTTCGCATCGTCATCGAGGCCGAAGGCTACGAGGTTCGGTCGGCGCTGATTGGCGCCCGGGGCGAAGAAATCTTCCGGCAGTGGCGTCCCGACGTCGTGCTGACCGACATCGAATTGCCGGACACGGATGGGATAGCCCTCCTGCACCGCCTCAAAGAGATCGACGAGGCGCCGCAGGTCATCGTGGTCGGGGCCCAGGGCGGCGTGGCGCGGGCCGTCGAAGCCGGTCAGGCGGGCGCGTTCTACTACCTGGAGAAACCCGTGGATCAGAGCCGGCCTGATCCACATCCTGCACAAGGCGGTCGAGCTAACCCGCGAGCGCGCCGAGCACCTTCGCCTGAAGGAGCAGGTGCGCGGCCGCTACAGCTTCGGCAACGTCATCGGCCAGAGCAAGAAGATGAAGGATCTCTTCGAGCTCATCGAGAGCGTGGCGGCCAGCGACGCCAACATCCTGATTCAGGGCGAGAACGGCACCGGCAAAGAGCTCATTGCCAACGCCATCCATCACAACTCGAACCGGGTGCGCGGGCCGTTCATCAAGATCAACTGCGCCGCCATTCCCAACGAGCTGATCGAGAGCGAGCTCTTCGGGTATCGCAAGGGCGCGTTCACCGGGCGCGACCGCCGACAAGGTCGGCCTGTTCGAAATGGCGGAGGGCGGGTCGCTGCTGCTCGACGAGATTGGCGAGATGCCGCCGTATCTCCAGACGAAGCTGCTGCGCGTGCTCCAGGAGCGCGAGTACCGTCCGATCGGCAGCGACCGGCTCATCCGGGTGGACTTCCGGCTGATCTGCGACACCAACATCGACCTCGAGAACGCGCTGCGCGAGGGGCGGCTGCGCGAGGACCTGCTACTTCCGCATCAACACCATCACGCTGAAGGTGCCGCCGCTGCGGGAGCGCACCGAAGACGTGCCGCTGCTGTGCAATCATTTCCTGGCGAAGTTCAACGAGCGCTACGAGCCGCAACGTGCGCGCGATTTCGCCGGCGGCATACCATCTGCTCATCCGCAACCGCTGGTCGGGCAACGTGCGCGAGCTCGAGAACGCGATCGAGCGCGCGGTGCTCGTGTGCAAGACGGGCGACATCGCGCCGGGCGACCTGCCCGAGTCGATCCGGGACGAGGTGCCGTCGGTAGACGAGTTCACGATTCCGCCGCAGCGCACGCTGGCGGAGATCGAGAAGGTGGCCATCGTCCAGACGCTGATGCGCACCAACTGGAACAAGCAGGAGGCGGCGCAGATTCTGGGCCTCTATCGCCCGACGCTCTACAGCAAGATGAAGAAGCACCAGATCCTCGATCAGCGCGCCAAGCCGCGCACCGTGCCGCCGGTGCCGCGGCCGTCGCGGACACACGCAGCACGGACGGCGTGCCGGCTCATGATGTGACCCACGCGGCGGTGCCGCTCAGCGCGCGACGGTCGCTCGGCCGCCGCCTCGCGCTGCGGATCCTCCGCGAAGTCCGGCTCTCGGCCGTCGCGGCTGGCGGCGCGCTCAAGGAACTTCTCTTCAGCAACGACCTCACGCACGCGGCCGCGATCGCCTACTACGCGCTGCTGTCGCTGTTTCCGTTCCTCCTCCTGGTCGTCTCGGTGTTCGGCAGCCTGGCCGCCGACGACGCCGCGCGCGCGGAAGTGCTGTCGTTCATCTTCCGCTACTTCCCGGCCCGCTTCGACTTCCTCGTGCAGCAGCTCGACGCCTTTCGCCAGCACCCGGTCGGGCTGAGCGTCACCGGCGCCCTTGGCCTCGTGTGGGGCTCGCTCGGCGTCTTCGGCGCGCTGATGAGCGCGGTGAACGAGGCCTGGGGCGTGAGCAAGCCGCGCGGCTTCTGGCGGCACCGCCTGGCGTCGTTCGTGATGTTCCTGGCGGCGACCGGCGTCATGATCGCCGGGCTGCTGCTCGTGAGCGCCAGCCACTTCTTCGACTCGACGGCCATCGGTGCCACGTTCGCCGACGTCTGGTGGATCGCCGCGATCCGCTCGCTGGCGCTGCAGTACCTCGCCACCATCCTGTTCATCGTCGCCGTCGGGCTGGTCTACTACTTCGCGCCCAACGAGCGCGCGCGCTTCCGCGACGTCTGGGTGGGCGCCGTCTTCACCGGCGTCCTGTGGCGCGGCGGGTTCGAGCTGTTCTCGTGGATGACCAGCCGCAACGCCCAGATCCAGATGGTCAACGGCTCGATTGCCGTGGTGGTGCTCTTCCTGATGTGGGTCTACGTGTCGTCGGTGATTCTGATGTACGGTGTGGAATTCACCGCCGCCCACTACCGGGCCCGGCGGCACCCGCCCGCGACCGCCGCCAGCGTCTGACCGGGCCTGCGAAACGCCGCATGCCCAACCGCCTCGCCTCGGAACAGAGCCCGTATCTGCTGCAGCACCAGGACAACCCGGTGGACTGGTATCCCTGGGGCGAGGAGGCGTTCGCGCGCGCCCGTGCCGAGGACAAGCCGATCTTCCTGTCGGTCGGCTACTCGACCTGCCACTGGTGCCACGTGATGGCGCACGAGAGCTTCGAGAACGCCGCAGGTGGCCGAGGTGCTCAACGCCGGGTTCGTGTCGATCAAGGTCGATCGGGAAGAGCGGCCCGACGTGGACCGCGTCTACATGACCTTCGTGCAGGCCACGACCGGATCGGGCGGCTGGCCGATGAGCGTGTGGCTGACGCCCGCGCTCGAGCCGTTCTACGGCGGCACCTACTTTCCGCCGACCAGCCGGTGGGGGCGGCCCGGGTTCGTCGAGATCCTCGAGGAGCTGGCGCGCGCCTGGCGCGAGGACCGCGACGCGCATCGAGTCGTCGGCCTCGACGATCCTGGAGCGCCTGCGCAGCTTCGGCCAGTCGGCCGGGCGGCGACGCCGTGCCGGGGCCCGACGGCGCTCGACGCGTGCCGTGGCCGAGTTCGACGCGGCGTTCGACCGGCGCCGCGGCGGGTTCGGCAACGCGCCGAAGTTCCCGCGGCCGTCCGAGCTGCTGTTCCTGCTGCGCGAGCACGCCCGCACGGGCACCGACGCGCCGCTGGCCATGACGCTGGCGCACGCTGCGGGCGATGGCGCTTGGCGGGATGCGCGACCACATCGGCGGCGGCTTCCACCGCTACAGCGTGGACGGCGACTGGCGGGTGCCGCACTTCGAGAAGATGCTCTACGACCAGGCGCAGCTGGTGCTGGCCTATCTCGAGGCCGCGCAGGCCACCGGCGACGCGGTCTACGCCGACGTGGCCGTCGACACGCTCGCCTACGTGCGGCGCGACCTCACGCATCCGGAGGGCGGGTTCTACTCGGCCGAGGACGCCGACAGCGTGCCGCCCGAGCACGCCCACGACGCCGCAGCCCGCACAAGATGGAGGGCGCGTTCTACGTCTGGGCCGAGCGCGGAGCTGCGCCGGCACGCTCGGCGCCGACGCCGAGGCCTTCTGCCAGCGCTTCGGCGTGCGGCCGGACGGCAACGCGCCGTTCGATCCGCAGAACGAGTTCACGGGCAAGAACCTGCTCTACACCGCCAAGGGCGCTCGACGACATTGCGGCGAGCACTCGGGCGTCAGCGAGGCCGAGGTGGAGGCGGCGCTCGCGCGCAGCCGCGGCGTGCTGCTCGACGTGCGCGGCACGGCGTCCGCGGCCGCACCTCGACGACAAGGTGCTGACCGCGTGGAACGGGCTGATGATTGCGGCCTTTGCCCGGGCCGGCCGGGTGGTGCCGGGAGGCGAGGTGTTCACCGACGAGGCGCGTGCGCGCCGCGCGCGTTCCTCGAGCGGCATCTGTGGGACCCCGCCACCCGGACGCTGCTGCGCCGCTACCGCAACGGCGACGCGGCGCGTGGCGGGCTACGCCGAGGACTACGCCTATCTGACCTTCGGGCTGCTCGAGCTCTTCCAGGCGACCGGCGATCCGCACTGGCTCGAGTGGGCGCTGGTCCTGCAGCGCCGCATCGACGAGCTGTTCTGGGACCCGGCCGACGGCGGGTGGTTCAGCACGACGGGCGACGACCCGATCGGTGCTGCTGCGCCTCAAGGAAACCTACGACGGCGCCGAGCCGGCCGCCAGCTCGGTCGCGGTGCTGAACCTGCTGGCGCTGTCGCACCTGACTGGCGACTGCGGACATGAGCGAGCGAGTGTCGAGCGGACGATCGCCTGGCGCTCTTCCGCGCGCACCTCGGGCGGGCGGTGCCGATGATGCTGTGCGGCCCTCTCGACCTATCACGCGCGGCATGCCGCAGGTCGTCGTGGCGGGTGACGCCGGAGGCCGCGGACACGCGCGCGCTCCTCGCCGCCGCTGCGCGGCGTCGTATCGCCCGACGGCGCTCGTGGTGCCGGCCTTCACCGACCACCGCGAGGCGCTGAGACGTGTGCTACCGTGGGTGGAGCGGCATGGCCGCGCGCGGTGGGCGCGCCACCGCGTACGTGTGCCGCGACTTCACCTGTCAGGCGCCGGTGCACACGGCGGAAGCGCTGGCGGCGCAGCTCGGCGCCCAGGATCTCTGATGACGTGCGTCCGTCGATATCTGGCTGCGGGGCGACCACCACGCCACCACCGTGCCGTTGCCACCGTGGCGCGCGAGCCGCGGGCCTGGACCGAGGGCGACGTCGCCAGCGTGCTCACGGGCATGCTGCGCGCGATGGACCAGGCGAGCAACCCGGACGCGACCCCGACCGGCCGATCGCACTGCGCGGATTCAGCTGGATCGTGAACCCCTTCGAGGCCGGCGGCGTGGTGATTGCGCTCGAGCTGTCGCTTGGCGCGGCGGTCGCCGGTCCGTTCGACATCGAGGAGCGCGACCTGACGCGCCTCATCCAGCAGGTCGTGGATGCCGCGCGCGTGATGCCGTCCGCCGGCGGCAGCACCGTTCACTGACAGCAGTGTAGAGGCGGGTCTTCAGACCCGACCGACACGCGTACTTAGGAAGCGCTCAGACGCTCCAGCCTGAGCCGAGCCGAGCGAGCTTGAGGGAAATGGCGCCCGGCTGGCGGTGTCGACCGCCAGCCGGGAACCGGGCCAGGAGATTTGCCGAGCACCAGCACGCGATCACTGGTATGAGGGTGTCGCGAAGAAAGGCAACGGGCGCCTGACTCGTCGACCTGGCCAACTTGGTCGACCGCCCGCGGCACGGGATGCCGTCGGGGGCCGCTCAAATCCGCTGATCCAGCATACCCCACCGGACGCCCTTCCGGATCGTGCCTAGAACCTGTGTGTATACAACACTTTAGAGGCGAACTTCCGGTCGAGTGAGACGAATCGGCGGGCCACGGGTCGTCGAGCCAGTTGTGGGTGTAGACCAGGTAGAGGTCGTTTCCGGGCTTCATGATCCACCGGTAGCGCGACTGCCAGCCCATGACGCGGCTGACCGTGTCGTACTGGATGTTGTTGACGATCGCCATGAAGGGTGTGAACTGCGAGTCGGCGATCACGCGGAACACGTTCGACGTGAACTGCCCCTCGGCCAGGTCGACCGCGTTCCACTCGCCGTTGAAGCTGATGATGTAGCCAGGCCGGGCGCGCACCGTGAGGCCGGCGACCGTCTGCCGGCGCGTGCCCGAGTAGAAGCCGCCGGTCTCGAATCGCCCGTTGAGGGCGAGCATGCGGCGGTTGGCGGTCTGCCCGGCCACCGCGAACGCGCGCGTAGGTGTACTCGCCGCCCATCGGGCAGCGTGATGCCGGGGCTGATGGGAACGGGCGCGTCGAGCCGCTCGTAGGTGCGCGAGGCCTCCACCGCGAACTGGTCCTGCGACTGGAACTGCATGTTCATCAGCGTCAGGTTGACGTTGCGCTCGAGCAGGTTGTTGTGGAGGTCGGTGAAGACCTCCAGGCCTGCCGTTGAACTGCACGCGCCGGACGAGCGGTGCTGTTCGCGGCCGCGGGCCCGAACCCGGCGAACTGGTTGTAGCGGCGGTAGTCGCGGCGCGTGACGAAGCCGACCGGCGGGTCGAAGTTGCGCTGCACCTCGCGGGCGTTGAACCCGCCGTACCACCGATCGTTCGGGTAGTCGATGGCGAGCGCCGTAGGCGCTGCCGGCGCGTCGTGACCCCCGGCCGCGTGGCGTGCAGGAACCAGCCAGCGAGGTTGAGGTTCTGGTTGCCGCGGAACCGGCTGGTGGCGAGGCGGAAGTCGACGCCGGCCGTCTGGCTGGCTCCGGCGCCCGGCGTCGCGCGCAGCCCGGCGGGTGAACATCGCGCCGACGTAGGACTGCTGCAGCAGCGCGCCGCTTCACGCGTGCCGCCGTGAAGTCCTCGCCGATGAACCCCTCGTCGTCGTCGCTCGCCGGTGCGCACGTGCAGGAAGCCGACGTCCTGGCCGCCCACCTGGCCGGTGAACTTGGTGCCGAAGTCGATCCGCTGCGGCCGCGCGTCGGCGCTCAGGCCGATGCGGCGGCTGAAGAACGGCTGCACCTGCTCGGTGCCCAGGCCGTTGCCGCTGGTGCTGGCGAAGTCGAAGAACGTGGCGCCGTCGAGGAAGAAGTCGCGCCGCTCGGGAAAGAAGAGGGAGAAGCGCGTGAGGTTGACCTGGCGCTGATCGACCTCGGTCTGCGCGAAGTCGGTGTTGATCGTCAGGTTGGCGCGCAGGCCGGGCGTCGGGTTGTAGAAGAGGTCGACGCCGGCGTTCTGCATCGCGGTCCCAGCCGGCTGCGCCCGCGACCGGGCGCCGACTCGGTGGACAGCAGGCCGTACGGCTTGATGTCGAGGCCGTTGCCCTGCGTGACGTCGCTGATGCCCTTGACGTGACCGGCGTTGGTCATGCGGTCGAGCCCCTGGTTGCGCGCCCAGCCCATCCAGATGCTGTCTTCGTTCTTGCGGCGCACCGTGCGCTGGAAGTTGATGCCCCAGGTGTCGCTGTCGGGATTGAAGTTGAGCGTGCGGAACGGGATTTCGATTTCGATGGTCCAGCCGATCTCGCTCGTGGCGCACGCGCGCGTTCCAGATGCCGTCCCACGCGCGGTTCATGCCGTTGACGCCGAAGACCGCGTCGGCCATCAGGCCCGAGGGGTTCATCTCGAAGAAGTAGCCGGAGCGCTCGTCGAGGAAGGTATCGATGCGCCACATGAAACGATCGTCGGACGGCAGGAACTCGTCGCGGCGGCGCTGGAAGCCGAGCCACTTGTCGGGCTCGGAGTCGTAGGCGCGTGACGCCCATGTAGAAGGCGTCCTCGCTGAAGGCGATGCGGACCTCCGTGGGCTCGGTGGCCGGCTGGCCGTTCTGCGGGTCGATCTGGATGAAGTCCCTGGCCGGGGAGCGCCCGCTGCCAGACGCCTTCGTCGAGCCGTCCGTCGAGCACGATGCGCTCGCCGTCGGCCAGCCGCACGGCCTCGACGAGCCGCCGCGGGACGCCGCCGATCAGGTCCTGCCCCTCGAGAGCCAGCTCCTGGGCCGGCGGCCGAGGCCGCCAGGAGGGTGAGCGCGAACGAGCAGAGCAGTGCTGGGATTCCGACTCGGGAAACCAATGAACTCCTACCAGGTTTGATGTGGGGCGCACCGACCGGCGTCGTGGCGAGAAGGGCAGCCTCGATTATTACGACAGACGCATGTATCC
The DNA here is from genome assembly GCA_963731785.1 of uncultured Acidobacteriota bacterium. GTDB lineage: Bacteria > Acidobacteriota > Vicinamibacteria > Vicinamibacterales > UBA2999 > DASYRM01. Next base: position 259,749 of record CAVSWX010000011.1, on the reverse strand, counting down.
CGTTGACTGCACGGGCTGACACGCCTGCCGTGCGCCCGACGCGCCTCGGTCTTCAGGTGGCCGCGGGTCTTCAGACCCGCCCAGTTGCCGCGTCTTCCCGTCGTGCGCCGCAGGGCTCGTCCTGCGCCGGCCCGTCCTCGGTGAGAGTCTGCTCAGACGTACAAGCAGGCCGGCTTCGGACGACCCTGCCGCACACGTCGGTCGCTGGTCGTTGGGGTCGGGTGATGTCCTCGGAGCGGCACATAATGCCGAGACGCCGGGGTGGCGAAACTGGCAGACGCACAGGACTTAAAATCCTGGGCCCGCAAGGGCGTGTGGGTTCGATTCCCACCCCCGGCACCAATGCAAGGATAGGCTCGGTATCGACCAGTATTCTGGTGGTTGGCGTCGCGGCGCCCCGACGCGTTCGCCGCATCGAAACCCACCACTTCGTGAACGACGACGGGCTGGAGCAGCTATTCCACGACAATCGGTGCAAAACAGTCAGCCTTCGGATCCGCGCGCAGCGGTAGCCAACCGCTGAAGCTCCCGTCGAGATCGGCCGCAATCACGACGGGCGACAACGCTGCCGGATCGAACAGAGACGCGTCACGGCCGGCGGCACGCAGCCGCTGGGCCACCTGCTCGCGAAACTCTGTGAACTGCGGCAGGTCGAACAAGAGGAAGTAGACGCCGCGAATGATCCCCGGTGCACTGACCCGTCGCTGGGCCATGCAACGTGGCTGGAACCTTGCCGACTCGAGACCAGCCTCCCGTGCCGCGTTGAGTAGCGCCTGCGGTGTGAGCACGCCCGCCATCGCGCGCTGGAACTCGCTGCGCAGCACGACGGGCATGGCTGGTGGCGGATAGTGCAGCGATTCCCCCATGCGGCCAAACAGGTCGTTGGCAAGCGGTCGCATCAACTTCGCGTTCGGCGTGATCGAGAGCGCCGAGCCGAGGGGGTCAGCATCCGGCGCGAGGGTCAGGGTCCATCCCGTGAGGTGCGCTCGCGGGATCGTGAAGGCCTGTGCGCCCGTGCGCTGCGCCGAGCGCACGAACAGCACGCCGAGCACGGCCACCGCCACGAGCGGGATCATCACCTTGAGTAGTGTTTTCATCCAGAAGGGACGGAGCGCGGAATCTGGGCTTATGCAAGTTGACCGGACGGTTTGCGCGTCGATCCAGGAGGGATCTGTGGGGCGCCGACTACCTTGCTGAAAGCAACGTTGTGGACCGACATATCCGCAACCTGCGCATCAAGCTGCAGAACCACTCGCGACGTTCGCGATATATTGCCACCGTTCCGGGCCGCGGCTACCGCTTCGTGCGGATTGCCGCGACCGGCAGCGTGTGGGTTCGATTCCCACCCCCGGCACCACTCCTCCCATATCTCGACTCGCTTCCGGCTGCACCCTGCGTAAGCGCGCAGGCTGCGGCGACCGACCGCCACATTCGAGCCTGAGGCGGGGCTGAAGACCGCCCTCTACATCCTGACGACCGCTCGCTACGTTCGCGAGCGGCGACGGCGGCGGAGCATCAGGCCTGCGCCCGCGACCGCGAGCAGCAGACTGACGACGGCTCGGGCACGTCGATCGTCACCGTAGGCGCCCCTTCCCCGCCTCACGCTCAGGCGACGTGTCGTCTCCGGTTCCGAATGTGAGGTAAGGGTCGTCGACGATTCCGCCCCTCGAGTGCGCTGCGATGCCGAGAGCGTCAGCTATCCAAGGGTCGAACACTCCGCACCGAGACGGTAGAACGCCTCCACGGAGTCGGTAACCTCAGCGGAATTCTCCCGTTCGGTGACGAAGAGTTTGTATGGACCAATGATCGGAGCGACGAAAACCCCTTCCAGAGACTCGCCGGAAACCGGGTTCCAGAGTCGAAAATCCATCTCGAAGGTGCCGCCATCGTAGATGTACGTGCTGTGCGTCACCGCGCCGCTTCCGTCCGTCTGGAGGGTGTGCTGCAGCAAAGGACCGCTGATCGCCGCGAATTCCGACTGGTTCAGCGTCCAGTCAGTAGGAATCGAAGTGCCATCGACGAGAACAGAGAATCCGAAGTGCGGCAGTCCCGAATGAAGAGCGATGTCCGTCCCATACGTAATGCGCGGACTCATCGGAACTCAGTTGCAGGATCGCATTCGCCGAACCGTCGAGTGGAGAAAGAAGAATCAAGGCGACGAGCCACACTGCAAATCTCATTGTGCCCTCGGCGGTCAGGGTTGCGGGAGCAAGGGTAGCAGCGTCGGCCCGGAATGACAGCCGGGTTTCACGACATTTGTCGTGCCGTTACACGGTGGTGATGCGCCCGGACGGGCGTCAGCGGTCGAGGCCGGCGGGGACCGGCAGGCCTGCGAGGCCGCGGCGCTTGCGGGCGGACTTGTCGGCTGTACATGCGCTCGTCGGCCTGGCGGATCAGCGCTTCGAACGAGCCGCCGTCGGACGGGTACATGGCGTGGCCGACGCTGATCGACAGCGTGACGGCGACGCCGGGCGCCGGCTCGAACGGGATCCCGTCCACGGCGTGCTGCAGCTCGAGCGCGCGCTCGCGCGCCTGCATCGCGTCGCACTCCTGCAGCACGACGATGAACTCGTCGCCGCCCTGGCGGGCGCAGAAATCGTAGACGCGCACCGATCCGCGGATCGCACGGGCGACGAACTGCAGCGCGCGGTCGCCGGCCGGGTGCCCGAACCGGTCGTTGATCAGCTTGAACCGATCGACGTCGATGACGAGGAGCGCCCGCTCGGTCCGGTAGCGGTCCGCCTTCGACATCTCCTTCTCGACGTGGTCGAGCAGCGCGCGCGAATTGTGCAGGCCGGTCAGCGGGTCGGTCAGCGACTCGGTGCGCACCTTCTCGAACGCCTGCGCGTCGTGCACGACGATGGCGGCCTTCGGCGCCACCTTCTCGAGCGTGCTTTCGTGCGCCTCGGTGAAGTAGCTCGGCGCTGACGTGATACGCGGCGAGCGCGCCGATCGTCCGGTCGTGCACGCGCAGGGGACAGGCGAGCATCGACTGGAGGCTGAGGTCGGCGTCGGGCAGCCGCGCGGCCCTGAAGTCGGCGGCCGGGTGGGCGTTGCGGACCGGCTTGCCCAACCGCGCCAGATAGCCGACGGCGCCGGCGCCGGCCGGCACCTCGAGCTGCCGCAGCCACTCGGAGTCGAGGCCCGAGGCGAACGCGCAGCGGCTCGTGCCGCCGGTCTCGTCGCAGATGAAGAGGGCCCACGACGAGGCCGGGACGAGCGTGGAGAGCCGCGACGCCAGCATGCGCCATCGTGTCGCTCACGCTCAGGCGCGAGCCCATGGCCTCGGTGAGCTCGTAGAGAAAGCCCATCTCGGTGTTGGCGCGGGCGATGTTCTCGATGACGTTGCTCGATCGGCGCCGGGGGCACCTCGCGTGCCGGCCCGGCGTCGAGTGCCGGCGCACGGCCGCGCGGCGCCCATCGCGTCGGCTGACAGCGGCATTTCCTCCTCGAGGATCGCCAGGAACATGTCCACGAGCCTCGGGTCGAGCGCCACGCCGCGCTCTTCCTTGATCGTCAGGCGCGCTTCGGCTTCGGACCGTGGCCTTGTGATACGGCCGGTCGGCGATGAGCGCGTCGAAGTAGTCCACGATGCCAAGGATCCGCGAGCCGAGCGGAATGTCGTCGCCGCGCAGGCCTTTCGGATAGCCCTCACCGTTCCAGCGCTCGTGGTGCGACGCGATGAGCGGGGCCACCGGGTAGCCGAAGTCGACGGCGCCGATGATCTCGGCCCCGACGGCGGGATGCGTCTGAATCAGCTTCCGCTCTTCGGGCGTCAGCTTGCCCGGCTTGTTGAGGATGTGTTCGGGTACGGCGAGCTTGCCGATGTCGTGCAGCAGCGCCGCGACCTCCACGCCCTTCACTTCGTCCTCGCTCATGCCCGCCCGCCGCGCCAGCGACACGGCGAGACGCTGCACCCGGCGGACGTGCGTGTCGGAGACGGTCTTCGACGCTTCGAGCGTCTGGTCACGGGCGCCGATCGCCCGCGCGAGCGCCTCCACCGTGGCCATGTGCATCGCCTGGTGGCGCTCGATGAAGCCGAGATAGGTGCGGTAGCCCCAGTAGAACAGGATGATGGGAATGGCCACGAACGCCGCGAAGCGGCTTGCGGTGGTGATCAGGTACGCCGCCGAGATGCCCATCAGCGCGCCCACGAAGCAGGCTGGCGCGCTCCACAGGAACTGCTCCCTCCACAGCGTCGCCGGCGACTTCTTCGATTCGAGCGCCACGGCCATGGCGAGCATCAGCGTGTTGCAGAAGAAGAACGCCGTCGCGCCGGCCAGCGTGGGGACGACCAGCGCGGTCCAGTCCGCGCCCGACGTTCAGGCCGCCGACCAGCCCGGCCGCCGAGTGTGCGGCCGCGGCGGCGACGACGATGTTGGCGATGCTGAACACCGTGCGGTAGATCGTGGTGCGTCCGGCGTTGTTGAGCACGCACTGGCTCCACACGCTGACGGCGATGATGAACGTCGCCTCGAACGGGCTGAACAGCGCGAGCGCCGCGAAGTTGGTGCAGTACGACAGCGACACGGTGGCGCCGCTCGGCACGAGCGGCAGCCGCACCTTCGTGGCCGCGAGCACCACCGAGGTGATGAGGACCGCGAGAAAGAGCCGCGGGCGAGTCGAAGCGCGGCGATGGTGGCCTGCCAGCCGAGGATCGCGCTCGCGCCGATGGCGGTCGCGACGATGTAGGCCTGCAGCAGCGGCGGCAGCGCGGAGAAGCTCACCTTCGGCGCGGGGGCCGGCGGTGGGGCAGTCTCCCCTGTGAACTGGCGCGCAAGTGCAGGCATGGTCCTGGTGGTCCCGTCGTTACTGTCTATCGGCTCGGAAGCCCGGGATTGCCCAGGGGACGACGCTACTTTGCGTTCCAGCCCGGGCGGGTGGCCAGCAGGTCGAAAAACGCCCGCAATTGGCTGTCCCAGACATTCCAGCTGTGGTTGCCGGGCACCTCGACGTAACGGTGGGGCAGGCCGCGATCGGCCAGCAGTCGGGCGAATTCGCGGCTGGCGGGCAGCAGCGAATCGTCGAGGCCGCAGGCGACGTAGAAATACGGCGAAGACCCTGGGTCGAGCTGTGTGACGAGCGTCAGGGGATCGCGGGCACGGCGCTCGTCGCTGCCGGGCGCCCCGAAAATCTGCGGCGGCGCCGGCGATTCGGCGCGGGCGCTCGCGAGCGGCGCGCTGAGCGGTCCGGCCGTGCCGAAGAGGTCGGGGTGGCGAAGCGCAATCAGCGCCGAGCCGAAGCCGCCCATCGAGATGCCGGCGATGGCCCGGCTCTCGCGCGTGGCCAGCGTGCGGTAGTGGCTGTCCACGTAGTCCACGAGGTCGCGGGCCACCACGTCCTCGTAGCGCGCGTCCGGCTGACCCGCGGCGTTGACGAAGAAGCTGCGGCCGCCGTTGGGCAGCACCACGATCATGTCCCGCGTCGCGGCCTCGGGGGTGAACCAGCCACGCGACGGAAACGCGGTGTGGGTCTGTCCGCCCCCGTGCAGCAGGTACAGCACGGGATACCGTTTGGTCGAGCTGTCGTAGCCGTTGGGCAGGAGCACGGCGAATGCGTACTCGCTGTTGCCGAGCGACGGGCTGGTGATCCGCACGGTGCGCGCCATCGGGCGCGGGGCGTCGGGCGCCGGCGTCTGGCCGTTGGGCGCGGCCGCGGCAGCGCTCGTCGCGAGCGCCAGCACCAAGGCCCGACCCACCCGGGACGTCACGACGCCGCATTGTACAATCGGGCTTGGTGATCCTTCGGGTTCGAACGTCTCTCGGCCGTCCTGCGGGCTGCGGCACTCGCAGGCGCCCTCATGACCGCGGGCTGCGGCGGGCCGGGTGATGCTCCGCCGTGGGAGGCCGCCAACCCCGTCCGGCCGCTTCCGGTATCGCCCATCGGCCCCGACATCGATCTCGCGGCGCTCAAGACGCCGCCCACGCCCGAGCGCATCCGTCTCGGGCGCTGGCTGTTCTACGACACCCGGCTCTCGGCCGATGGCACCGTCTCGTGTGCCACCTGCCACGAGCCGAAGCACGCGTTCTCGCAGGGCACGCCGGTCGCCACCGGCATCCGCGGCCAGAAGGGCCAGCGCAAGGCGCCGACGTTCATCAACCAGGCCGTCACCCTCTATCCGCACTTCTTCTGGGACGGGCGCGCCGGGTCGCTCGAGGAGCAGGCGCTGGGGCCGGTCGCCAACCCGATCGAGATGGGCAACACCCACGAAGCGATGGTCGCGACCATCGCGGGCGTGCCCGGCTACCGGAAGTACTTCGCCGAGGCATTCGGGAGCGAGGCGATCACCAAGGAGCGCATCGCCCAGGCGATTGCCGACTACGAGCGCACGCGCATGAGCGGCAACTCGCCCTACGACCGCTGGCGGCGCACGCGCGACGCCACCGCGGTGTCGGCCGAGGTGAAGCTGGGACACGAGCTCTTCTTCGGCAAGGCCGGTTGCGTGCAGTGCCACGTCGGCAGCCGCTTCACCGACAACAACTTCCACAACATCGGCATCGGGTGGGACGACACGTCGCGGGCGTTCGCCGACGAGGGCCGCTATCGTGGCGACGAAAGGCACGGTCAACGAAAGCTTCGGCGCCGCCGATCGCGGCGCGTTCAAGACGCCGACGCTGCGCGAAGTGAGCAAGCGCGCCCCGTACATGCACGACGGCTCGGTGGCGACGCTGCGCGAGGTCGTCGAGTACTACAACCGCGGCGGCAACAAGAACCCCTACCTCGACCCCAAGATGCCGCAGAAGCCGCTCGGCCTGACGCCGGCGGAGATCGACGCGCTGGTGGCGATGATGAAGGCGCTCGACGGGGAAGGCTACGAAGACACCGCGCCGTCGAGTTTTCCGAAGTAGGGGCCGCCTTCAGGCGGCCCAGGGCCGGCTAAAGCCGGCCCCCACATCCGTCAGCGCTGGGCGGCGAGCCAGCGCGTGAACGGCGCCGACTGACGCTGGTCGAGCGAGACGCACGACTCGATGCGCTCGATCGCCTGCTGCAGGCCGCGCGCCGCCGGCGGCACCGGGTTCTTCGCGAAGAACGCGCGGATGTCGGCGGCCCGTTCCATCGAGCAGAATCCGCCGAGCGCGCCGACGATGCCGGGCACGCCCTGAAAGACGCCGAGGCGCTCGGTCAGCTGCGGCCACCGCGCCTTGACGAACGCCCAGGCGATCTCCTGTGACGCCGGCTGCGCGAGCAGCAGCGCAGATCAGCCCGGGCGCGTCCTGCGACCGCACGTCGGTCGACAGCGCGAACTCCAGCGTGCGCGTGACGAGCGCCGGATCGCGGAAGAAGGCGAGCGCGTTGAGGAAGCGGTAGAACTCCTCGGGCGTGGCGCGCGTCTTCGGGCGAGCTCGGCCACGTAGCGGTCGTACAGCGCGCGTATCGCCGCCGGCCGCGGCCGTCCGGAGCACCGCGGTGGCGATGCTGGGCGGCACCGCGGACCGGTCGTCGAGATACGCCTCGGCCAGCGTGCGCGCGCGCTGCTGCACCGCCGTATCGTCAGCCGTGTCGCCGAGCAGCGTGAGCAGCGTGGCGCGGCGGCCCTGCACGCCGTCGGGGTCGGTCGGCCCGGCCCGGCAGCCCCAGCGACTCGAGCACCGGACCGAAACGAGCGCGAATCCACGCCTTGTAGGCGGCGCGCTGGTTCGCGTCGGCCACCGCGTCTGCGACCGCGCCGACCCGTGCGGCCACGTCGTCGATGACCGACGGCGTGTCGTCGCCGGCCACCACCGCGGCGAGGTCGAGATAGGTGCCGATGTCGTGCCGGCCGGCGCGGATCATCCGCCACTCGTCGCCGACGAGCGTCACGCGCTCCGGCGCCTTCAGCGAGGCCGCGGCGCTTGCCCAGCGCCAGCACGGCCTCGGGCCGTGTACTCCGAGAAGTAGTAGCCGCGGCTCTCGGCGTTGATGAAGGCGGGCCGCCGCAGCCCTGGCGCGCGGAACGTCTGCGTCGTGTCCTTCATCAGCTCGCAGCGCGGCGCCTGGCCCGGCTGCGCGAAGCACACCGGCACCGTCCACGCCTGCGACGACGACGACGCGGACGCGGCCGCGCTTCGGGCGTGCCGTAGAAGCGCTGCTGCGTCAGCGTCAGCTCGGTCGCTGCCCGGCGCTGCAGCTGGCGCGCACCGAGAGCACCGGCGCGCCCGTCTGATCGACGTAGGTCTTCATGATCTGATCGACGGGCTTGCCGGTGACGCGCGTCATCTCGGTCCAGAAGTCCTCGCCGGCGGCGTTGCCGTAGGAGTACTTCTTCAGATACGAGGACACGCCCTGGCGGAACGGCTCGGCGCCGACGAACGCCTCGATCATGTTGAGCACGCCCGAGGTCTTCTCGTAGGCGATCGGGTCGAACACTTCGTTGATCTCGTCGGTGGTCGTGACGCGGGTGCGGATGGCGCGCGTCGACCGCAGCGCGTCGAGGCCGAGCGCGGTCTGCGTTTCCTCGACCGCGTTGAGGTCCATCCGCCACTCCGGCTTCCACGCGGCCAGCGGCTTGTTGGCCGCCCAGGTGGCGAAGCCCTCGTTCAGCCAGATGTCGTCCCACCACTTCATCGTCACCAGGTTGCCGAACCACTGGTGCGCGATCTCGTGGGCGATGATCGAGGCGACGCTCTTGCGCAGGTCCACCGACGAGCGATCGGGATCGACCAGCAGCAGCCGCTCACGGAAGGTGATCGCGCCCGAGTTCTCCATCGCGCCGGCGGCGAAATCGGGCACGGCGATGATGTCGAGCTTGCCGAACGGATACTTGATGCCGAAGTACTGGTTGAAGAACGTGATCTGCTGCTCGGCGGCGCTGAGCGCGAACGCGGTGAGCGCCTGCTTGTCGGGCGTGGAGCAGATGCGGATCGGGACGCCGTCGGCGCCGCCGTCGCGGCACACGAAGTCGCCGACGAGCATCGCCACCAGATAGGTGGACATCTTCGGCGTGGTCGCGAACGTCACGGTGTGCGTGCCCGGGTCGGGCCCGGGCGTATCGGACATCTGGCGGCCGTTCGACAGCGCCGTGTCGGCGGCGGCGATGGTGAGCGAGATGTCGAAGGTGGCCTTGTAGGCCGGCTCGTCGAACGACGGGAACGCGCGCCGCGCGTCGGTGGCCTCCAGTTGCGACACGGCGTACTTCCGGCCGTTGGCCGCGCTCAGATAGAAGCCGCGCAGCTTGTCGTTGAGAGTGCCCGTGTAGGTGATCGCGATCGACGCCGGGCCGGCGGGCAGCGCCCGCTCCACGGTGAAGCGCGCGGTCTCGGTCTTCACGTCTTCGGTCACGCGCGCCCGCTGCGTCTGGCCGCCCGCTGTAATCGAGCACCTCGCCGAAGGTGATCTCCGCCGCATGCAGCGTGACCTCGGTCGTCGGCTTCTCGACGTGCACGCGAATCGTCTCGCGGCCGCGGAACGTGGCCTTGTCGAGGTCGGGCGCGAACCACAGCGTGTAGTGCTCGGGCGTCACACCACCGGGCAGCCGCTGTGCCATGGCCGGTGACGCGAGCAGAAGTGCCGACGCGACGAGAAAAAGTCTGCGCATGAGAATCACGATAGCAGAGTTTTTCGCGCAGTTCCGTGCTGGGACGAGCGGTGTGACGACTTGCACCGCGCGGCCGAGTCTGGCTTCATTGAAGAAGGCCTAGCCCAGGATTGGCCCGGGCCGGCTGATGCGCTCGGCTGGCGCTCGCCCTCCCGTTTTCTGTGACGGGCATGAGGAGGCACACGTGATGAAGCGGATGGTTCTGACAGGGATGGTCGCGGTGATCTGCGCGGCGTGCGGCGGGTCCACACCGGCCACGTCCGATTCGCCCGGCGCGGCCGGCGAGACGGGTGCACCTGCGGCCGAGCGCCCCGCCGCCGGCTCCGGTCGTGCGCGAGATCTCGGTTCCCGATGGCACCGCGCTGCGGCTCGACCTCGTCACGCCGCTCGATTCCGACACCAGCCGCGTCGAAGACGTGGTCCGCGCGACGCTGCGCGAGGCCGTCACGGTGAACGACGAGACGGTCCTGCCCGCCGGCACCGAACTCACCGGCAACGTCACCGACGTGGAAGGGTCGGGCCGCGTGAAGGGCCGCGCGCGCATCGGCTTACCGGTTCACGTCGCTCCGCCTCGGCAACGAGCGGCACGCAATTCAGACCGCGGTGATCGCGCACGAAGCCGAAGCCACCAAGGGCGAAGACGCGAAGAAGATTGGCATCGGCGCCGGGATTGGCGCCGCCGTGGGCGCGATTGTCGGCGGCGGCGACGGCGCGGCGAAGGGCGCAGCAATCGGCGGCGCCGGCGGCACCGGCGTGGTGCTCGCGACCAAGGGGAAAGAAGTGCGGCTCGGCGCGGGCGCCAATGTCTCGACGCGCCTCACCGCTCCGCTGACAGTCCAGGTCCAGTAGTCAGGAACGCGGGGGGCGGAAGACCCGGGCGCGACCGGCGGGCGTCAGCGCGCCCGCCGGGCTCGTGTGACCGCCTGGCGGATGGCGGTCACCGCGGCTTCGGCACCCGGTTCCGTTCCGAGCGGCGCGGGCAGATCCAGTGCCGTCACCGGCGTGCGAGCCGGCGCGCCGCCGGCACCGTCGAGCGTCGACGCCAGGCGCACGGCGTCGTCCCAGCTCGCAAGTTCGCGGGCCGCGCGCGTCAGATGATCCGGCCGGTGCATGAACGCCCGGGCGGCCGGGTCGCCATCGCGGCCCCATCGTCCATTCATCAGCCGCAGTGACGCCGACGCGTGCGAGCCAGGGCATCGCCTCGGGCATGGGTCCGAGAATGGCGCGGTCGGCGCTGGGTTGGTTCGGCCTTGGGCGCGTCGAGCAGCACCACCGCGGCCGTGATATCGGGGTACAGGGCGGCGAACGCCGCGGCAAAGGCGGCTCCGAGTCCCGTGCCCGGCCACGACGTACGGGGCCGGCTCGCGCGCGCTCGCGAGCAGCGCCCGCAGTTCGCCCGGCACGAGCGCCGGATCGAACGGCTCCATCGCCGCGCTCGCTCCAGCCCAGGCCCGCACGGTCGTAACTGCAGACGCGCGTGAGCGACGTGAGCGCCGCCTGCACCCGCGTCCAACTCGCGGACAGCCCGGCCGCTGGCGCTTCGAGCACCACCGTCGGCGTGCCGGCGCCCGTGCAGTAGATCTGGAGCTGATGCCCGCCGACGTCTTCGAGCCGGCCGGGATGCGGGTAGCGCCGCCGCTCCAGCGACGTGGTGACGCCCTGGTAGGTGGCGCCGGCCAGCGCCAGCAGCACCACGAGGGCGATGCGCGGCGCGGAGCGGCCGCGGCACGTGGAGGCGGAAGCCCACTAATGTTCGCGCTCCTCGAGCCCGTATTTCTCGATGCGTGAGTACAGCTGTGCGCGGGTGAGGCCGAGCAGCTTGGCCGCGCGCGTCTTGTTGTAGCGCGCCTGCGCCAGCGCGTTCACCACCAGCGACCGCTCGATCTCGCCCAGGTTCATCGCACCGGCGGCCAGCGTGCCCGACGACGGGCCCTGCAGCGGCGGCGCGCTGCGACGTGACCGGCAGGTGCTCGCCGCGGATGTGGCCGCCGTCGGCGAGGATGACCGCGCGTTCGATCGCGTTGCGCAGCTCGCGCACGTTGCCCGGCCAGCCGTAGGCCAGGAGCTGTTCCTTGGCGTCGCGCGAGATGCCCGCGGCCGGCCGGCCCACCGTCTCGCCGATCTCCGCCAGGAACATCTCGGCGAGCTCGAGGATGTCGTCGAGGCGCTCGCGCAGCGGCGGCAGGTGGATCTCGAACACCCCCAGCCGGTAATAGAGGTCTTCGCGGAACTCGCCGCGCTGGATCGCCGCGTGCAGGTCGCGGTTGGTCGCCGCGATCACGCGGATGTCGGCGCGCATCACCCGCGTGCTGCCCAGGCGCATGAACTCGCGCTCTTCGAGCACGCGCAGCAGCTTGGCCTGCACCGTGGGCGCCATCTCGCCGACTTCGTCGAGGAACAGCACGCCGCCGGCCGCCTGCTCGATGCGGCCCGGCTTGGTGGCGACGGCGCCGGTGAAGGCGCCGCGCTCGTGGCCGAAGAGCTCCGATTCGAGCAGCTGGTCGGGGAGCGCGGCGCAGTTGATGGCGATGAACGGCCCGTGGTTGCGCCGCGAGCCGTGGTGCAGGAAGCGCGCGACCACCTCCTTGCCGGTGCCCGACTCGCCGGTGAGCAGCACCGTCGTCTCGGTCTGCGCCACGCGCGTGGCCTGCGCCAGCACGTCCTTCCACTGCTTGCTGTGCCCGACGACGCGGCGCACTCCGCCGCGCGCCTCGAGCTCGCGCGTGAGCGTGGCCACCTGGGCCTCGAGCCGCGCGGCGGTGGCCGCCGCCTCGGCCAGGTGCTGATGCGACAGCGCGAGCGCCAGGTGGTCGGCGATGCGGCGGGCGAAGTCGATGTCGTCCTCGGAGAAGCGATCGACTCTCGCGCGACGCGAAGAAGAGCGACCCGAAGACGCCGGTGCCGAGCGGCAGCGGCACGCGCACCGCCGAGCGGGCGCCGAGCCGCGAAGAACCACCGGCCCTGCGTGCCGCTGCGGCCGAACTCCTGGTCGGCGTCGTGCACGATGTACGGATCGCGGTTGAGCAGCCGGGCGCGCTCCGGTTCGCTGAGTTGAATCGGCGCCCAGAAATCCGGATCCTCCGTGGAGGCGCCGGCCACGGCGTACATGCGTGACGAGGTCGCCGACTCGTCCCAGGCCGTGAGCACCAGGAAGTCGTGGGGCAGGCCGCCGCGCACGACCGCCGACACCTCCGGGAAGACCTGCCGCACGTCGAGCGCGCCGGCCATGGTGTGCAGCAGGCGGCGCAGGCTCTCGATGCGCTCGCGCCGCAGGAACTCGCGCTCCTTCAGCGCCGCGTTCTGGATGGCGAGGGCCAGCAGGTCGGCGACGGCGTCCATCAAGCGCCTGATCCTCGCGCCCGAACGCGTCGGGCGTGTGCGAGGTGAGCCAGGTGGCGCCGAGCACGAGCGCGCCCTGCCGGATGGTGCACAGCAGCTGCGACGCGCGCGTTCGCGTCTTCCGGGCCGGACGGCGGCGCGCCGCTGCCGATGCGGTGGGCAGTCACCTGCACCTCGCCGGCCGGCGTCGCCGCGTAGGCCACGAGCGATTCCGGGCGGTCGAGGCGCAGCACGAAGAGCTGATCGAAGGCGAGACCCTCGCGCAGCAGCACCGCAAGGCGCGATACGACGTCGGTCAGGCTCGGGGTTTCCGCGACGAGCCGGGCCACCGCCGCCAGAACGGCCGAGGGATCCGGATGGGGCATGACGGAGGACGGTCAGTATAATCCTCGATGGATGCCCTCCCAGCGGGTGCTTGCGGCCGGTCTCTCGTGGTTCGATTTGCTGTTTCAGGGCCGTCCCAATCGCATCGCGTGCGCCATCGTCAGCGGCGCGGCCGGTACGGCCATCGTCGATCCGGGCCCACGCTCCTGTCTCGACACGCTCGAGGCGTCGCTGGCCCTGCACGGCCAGTCGCTCGCCTCGGTTACGCACCTCCTGCTCACGCACATCCACCTCGACCACGCCGGCGCGACCGGCACGATCCTGCGCCGCCACCCCGGCATCCAGGTCGTGGTGCACGAACGCGGCGCGCGCGCACCTGGTGGATCCGTCGAAGCTGCTCGACAGCGCCACACGGCTGTACGGCAGCGCGATGGACCGCCTGTGGGGGGAAGTGGCGCCGGTGCCGGAGCGCAACCTGGTGGTGTGCCGCGGCGGCGAGACCGTGGCGGCGGGCGGCCGCGCGTGGGACGTCGCCTACACGCCCGGCCACGCCTCGCACCACGTGTGCTACTTCGACCGCGCGAGCGGCGTGGCCTTCGTGGGCGACACCGCCGGCGTGTGCGTGGACGGCGGCTACGTGCTGCCGCCGACGCCGCCGCCCGACATCGACGTGGAACGGTGGCTCGAGAGCCTGCAGACGATCGAGCGCTGGGGTGCGTCCACGCTGTTCCTCACGCACTTCGGCCCGGTCACCAGCGTGCCGACGCACCTCCAGACGCTCGCCGACAACCTGCAGCGGGCGGCGGCATGGTTCGCGAGTCGCTGGCGACTGGAAGGAACCGACGACGAGCGTCGGGCACGTTTCGAGGATGCGGATGCGCGCCGAGCTGCGCGCGCACATGTCGGAGGAGCGATCGGCCGCCTACGAGTCGGCCGCCGGCTTTCACGATGATGTGGCCGGGCCTCGCGCGCTACTGGAGAAAGAAGGAAGCGGCGCGCGTCCTAGTTCGCGACCGCAATCGCGCGGATTCGCTCTCGGCGCGCCGGCTGCGCGGCAGCCGTCGGCTCCGAGAGCAGGCGGATGGCGTAGCCCTGCGGCGTGCCGGTGGCCGGCGTGTACGGGCCCACGCGGTAGACGGCCGACAGCAGCTTGCCGCGCCGCAGCACCGGCGGCAGGTCGGCGCGGTCCTGCGCCGAGCGCTCCACCTGGAAGTGCACCAGCCGGTAGAGGGGAATCGACGCCGGCATCTGGCACTCGACGAACGCGTCGCTGTCGCTGACGTCGCGGGTGACCACCGAGGCGAACCGCAGCGTGCCGGTGGCGTCGCGCCAGGTCAGGCGGCCCGGGATGGCCACGCGGCGGCGGCTCCCGATCCGGTCACGCAGGCCCGGGGTCGAGTGCAGGGTGGCGGCGGCTTGGCGGTTCATCAGAGGGCTCCTCCGTGACGCGACGAGGACTGCGTCCACCTTCCTCTGTATCAAGTCGCGGACCCCTGCCGGCAGCGACGGGCTCTTCCGTGCAGCAACTCTGTAACTGATCTGAATTGCAATCGGTTGACGGCTCGAGAACCGGCGGGCAGCTCTGGCCATATGGATACTTAATATCCATCAGGCCTGTATACCTGGTTACTTGGTATCCGCCGCCACAGCCGTCAAGCCCAGCCGGGCCATCTTCATGTAGAGGCCCTTGCGGGTCAGGCCGAGCAGCCGCGCGGCCTCGGAAATGTTGCCGCCGGTCTTCTCGAGCGTCGCCATGATGATGGTCCGCTCGACCTTCTCGATGTTCTCGGCCAGGGTGCCCGGCTCCGGCGCCCAGCCGCCGAGGCCGCCGCTCGCCGACGATGCGCCCGCCAGCCGCTGCACCGAGAGGTCGGGCGAGAGGTGCTCGGGCTCGATGGTGCCGCCGGCCGGGCTCATCGCCACCGCGCGCTGAATCTCGTTCCACAGCTGCCGCACGTTGCCGGGCCAGTGATAGCGGGCAAACACGTCCAGCGTGGCCGAGCTCAGCGTGACTTCGGGCTTGGCGAGCTTCTCGCACGACTCGCGCAGGAAGAACGTGCTGAGGTGGGGAATCTCCTCGCGGCGGGCCCGCAGCGGCGGCACCTCGATGCGGATGACGCTGAGGCGGTAGTAGAGATCCTCGCGGAACTTGCCCTCGGCCACCCGCTGTTCGAGGTCGGCGTTGGTGGCGGCCAGCACCCGCACGTCGATGGCCAGGGGCCGAGTCTCGCCGATCGGCAGGATCTCGCCCTGTTCGAGAAAGCGCAGGAGCTTGGGCTGGACGTCGAGCGGCACGTCGCCAATCTCGTCGAGGAAGAGCGTGCCGCCCGCGGCCGACCGGATGAGGCCCTGCTGGTCGGTCATGGCGCCGGTGAAGCTGCCGCGCCGGTGCCCGAACAGCTGGCTGTCGGCCAGGTCGCGCGTCATCGTCGTGCAGTTGAACGGCAGGAAGGTCGAGGTGCGCCGCGGCGATCCGGCGTGGATCGCCCGCGCGATCAGATCCTTGCCCGGTGCCGCTCTCGCCGGTGATGAGCACGGTCAGCGTCTGCCCCTGCACGCGCTGAATCTGGTCGGCGACGCGGGCCATGGCGGCGCTGGCGCAGATGAAGCCGGGCAGCAGCGGTTCGAGCGTGCGCTCGCCGTGCTGCTCGGCGGCCTGCGTCGGGCGCTCGCGGAGGCCGCACAGCTCGAATCCCTGGCGCGCCACCGCGGTGAGCAGCCGGAAGCTGCGGCGCTGCGACTCGGTGATCGGTGCCGCGGCCGGTGGCGACGCAGAAACGCGGGCCGTCGGCCGCCTTGTCGAGCGGCGCGGTGAGCAGCGGCGCGCCGTCGCGCTCGCGTGCCGCCGTCGGCGGCCGCGCGGGCGAGCGCCAGCGCCTCGGCGCCATCGCAGCCGCAGAACGCCAGCAGCCGCGGGTCGCTGCCGCGGACGGCGACGAAGGCCACGACCGCGCCCATGCCGGTGACGTCCTGCACGGTGGTGACGGTCTCGCGCGCCAGCAGGTCGGGCAGGATGGCCGCGTCGGTGAGCCGCGTGACGATGGCGTCGTCGGCCGCGAGCTCGATCGAGCGCTCGCCGCGCGCGGCACCGGCATCGAGCGCCGGCGCGCACCGTGGCCGACGTCGGCCAGATCGCGCCGCGCGCCCGAGCATCTGGAACACCGGGCGTCGCCATCTCGAGGCTGCGCTCGGCCGTCGTCCGCGCGCCGGTCTCCGCCGCCAGCCGGGCCACCGCCAGGTGTGCGAGCGCGGTCTGATAGCGTTCGCCGAGCAGGTCGAAGATGTTCACGCTCTGCGCGAAGTCGTGGTAGGCGAGGGCCTGCTGCCCGGTTCGCGAGTGCAGGGCGCCGCGCACGCGCAGGAACTCGCCCCAGTTGGCCGGCGACGTCCGCGGGTCGAAGCGCGATTCGCAGGTCGTGAGGCGCTCGGTCGGCCTCGTCGACGCGCCCGAGCTCGAGCAGCGCCTCGCACGCCGCCAGATCGGCCTGGATGGCGTCGGCCGGCGGAATGTCCGGCGCCGACACCAGGTCGTTGGCGCGAGCGATGGCGTCGTCGAAGGCGCCGCGCCGGACGGCGAGCTTGATCTCCAGCACCTTGACCGACCACTCGTACCACTTTCCGGTCTGGGTGCCGTACGCAGCCGTAGGCCTCGCCGGCCTGGCGGAGATATTCGCTGGCGCGATCGTAGGTCCCGCGCATCAGGTGAATCTGGGCCAGCGTGTCGAAGACGGCGCCGGTGGTGACGTGGAACTGCACCGGCTTGCGGACTTCGAGCGCCCGCATCAGGACGTCTTCGGCGCGATCCAGATCGCCGATCTGCACGAACACCTGCCCCAGGGTCGCGAGCGTGACCGCCAGGCCGTGGCCTTCCCCCAGGGCGCGATAGAGGGCGACGCTGCGCTCGGCGAGGGCCAGCGCCTCGTCGAGCCGGTGCGACATCAGCGCCAGGATGGCCTGGTTGTGTGCGGTGCCGGCCAGGACGTCGTCGGCGTGGATGGACGTGGCGAGCCGTTCCGCCAGCCGCAGCGCCGTGGTGGCTTCCTGGATGCGCCCTTCCTGCCCCTGGAGCACGCCCGACAGCCGGTGCACGAGCGCCAGGTGGCGCTTGTCGCCGGCGGCGTGCAGCGCGTTGGCGGCCTCGGTGAGATGCTCGCGGACGATGGCGGAGTCGCCCACCCGCTTGTAGCACATGGCCAGTTCGTAGTGGGCCAGGCCAATCAGCCGCGAATCGTGCGCCAGTTCCGCGAATTTGAGGGCGCGCGTGTGCAGGGCGATCGCCCGCGACTGCTCGCCGCGCTCGAACGCGAGGCGTCCGTGCAGGCGCCACAACGTGGAGAGCCGGGCATCCGGAAGCGACTCTTTCGAAACGTCGGGCGGCCGTCCCAGTGCCGCGGCGGCCTGCGTGAGGTCGTCCTGCAGCAGGTAGGCCTCGGCGATCCGCGCCCGGACCGAGAGCTCGTCGTCGCGGGGGAGCGCACCCGACCGGTGGTAGGGCAGCAGGATCTGGACCGCTTCGGCGCCCCGGCCGCGTTCGAGGGCCGAAGCCGCTCTGGCCAGTGCGGCCTGGACCGTGGAAGTGGCCACGGTCGGAGTATACAAAACGCTCGCGACTATAATCCGTGGGAATGGGTGTGATGGCGCACGGCGTGACCCACCCGGGTCCGCGTGCGAGCAATGAAGATGCGTTCCTGATCGACACGGCGGGCGGCGTGTTCGTGGTGGCCGACGGGATGGGCGGGCACAACGCGGGCGAAGTGGCGGCGGGTCTGGCCGTCGAAGCGATCCGCACGTTTGTCGGCGACGAGGAGCAGCCCTCGGCCGGGAGCCTCGAAGACGCCGTGCGGGCCGCCAATCGCAACATCCTCGACACCGCGGCGCGCCGTCCCGAGTGCGCGGGCATGGGGACGACCGTGGCCGCCGCGCTGGTGACGCCGACCGGCGCCATCCTCGCCAGCGTCGGCGACAGCCGCATCTACCGCATGCGCGAGGGGCGCCTGACGCAGCTGACCAAGGACGACTCCTGGATTGCGAAGCTGCTCTCCGAGGGCGTGGCACTCACGCAGGTCGAGATCGAGCGGCATCCCGATGCGCCACGTCCTCACCGACGTCGTCGGGACGCGCGCCGATCTGACCCCGCACGCGGAGGAGCATGCCTTCGAGCCGGGGGACACGCTGCTGCTGTGCAGCGACGGCCTGCACGGCGTTCTTCGCTCCGATCTGATCGAGGAGCTGCTGTCGGCCGACGTGTCGGTGCCGGCGCTGGCCGAGACGCTGGTGTCGACCGCGGTGGCCAACGGCGCCACCGACAACGTCACCGTCGTCGTGCTGCGCCGCAGCAAGTAGCCGTGGAGGCCGCCCTCAGGCGGCTCAGCCCGGGGTTCAGGCCCGCGTCATCCCAACAACCGGTCGGCGACGCGCTTCAGCAACTGCGGATCGCGGCGGGGCAGGTGCACGTGCACCGCGCGGCGGCCGGTCCGATCGAGCGACTGGAAGTCGCCGAGCGCCTGCGCCATCTCGAGCACACCGAACGAGAACGGCTCCTCCGGCACCGGCAGATCGGCCTGCGGCTCCGCGGTGACCACCAGGAACACGACCGGAGTTGGGCCCGCCCTTGTGGAGCTGGCCGGTGGAGTGGAGGTAGCGCGGCCCGTACCCGTACATGCTGGCGCACCCGGTCCTGGCCGCGATCGCCGCGCGCACGTCGCGGAGGGCGGAGTCGAAGGGCTCGATGTCGGGCGGCAGATAGGCGAGCACGGCCACGTAGTCGGGCGGCCGCGCGGCGCTGAAGACGGCGGACAGCGGATCGCTGCCGGCCGACTCCAGGGCGGTGTGGCTGAGGGTGAACCGCGCGCCGTCCACGGCGCCGTGGGCCTCCGGCACGGGCAGGCGCCGCTGGGCTGCGGTAGATGTCGAGCAAGGCCCGCGTGGCGTCCTTCGCCTGCGAGACGTTCGGCTCGTCGAACGGGTTGATCCCGAGCAGCGCGCCCGCGGCCGCGGTCGCCACCTCCCAGCGGTAGAACTCGGCGCCGAGCGCGAGTGGCGACGGCATCCGCCACTCGGCGAACGGCGCGCCCGACGCCCGGGCGCGCGCGACCGCGGCCGGGTCGGGCGCGTCATCGCCGAGCGTGATCGCCACGAACACGCGGTCCGACCCGAACGGCGCGCCGGCATCCTCGCCGGCGATCGGGACGACGCCGGCGCCCTGTTTGCCGGTGCTCTCCGCGACCAGTTGTTCGACCCACAGCCCCAGGGATGCGAGCTGCGGCGGCACGAGCAGGGTCAGCTTGTCGCGGCCCTTCTGCGCGCCAGCCGCCATCAGCGCGCCGAGTGCGAGGCCGGGATTCGCGGCGGCACGCGGCTGCCGGCACGCGTCGACCATGGCGCGCGCGTCGCCGAGCAGCGTGTCGAGGTTCACGCCCATCAACGCGGCGGGCACCAGGCCGAAGAGCGACAGCGCCGAATACCGGCCGCCGATGTCGGGCGGGTTGATGAAGACGTCGCGGAACGACTCGCGCCGGGCCTGCGCCTCCAGCACGGTGCCGGGGTCGGTGATCGCGATCGACGTTGGGGCCCCAGCGCGCGGCCTCGGCCTCGCGGCTGCGCCGACGAGCCTCCGCGGCGAGCACGGTGGGCTCGATGGTCGAGCCCGACTTGCTCGCCATGACGAAGAGCACACCGCGCGTGTCGCCCATCGCGGCGCGCACGGCGTCGGGGTCCACCGAATCGAGCATGCGGAAACGCGGAAAGCCGGGGGCGACGCCGACGACCCGCGAGATGACCTCCGGTGCGAGGCTCGAGCCGCCCATGCCGAGCAGCAGCACGTCGGTGAATCCGGCGGTCTGGACCGACCCGGCGAACGCGCGCACGTCGCTCTACGTGCGCGGCGGCGACGTCGAGCACCCGCACCCATCCAAGCCGGTTCGCGACCAGCCGCTGCACCGCAGGATCCTTGGTGAAGACGTCGGGCCGCCGGTTCCACAAGGCGTCGGCGAAGGTCAGGCGGTCGAGGCGGGCGCACGCATCCTCGAAGGCCGCGCCGAGCGGCCCGGGGGCGATAGTGAACGTGGTCACGTCGTTGGTCCTTATAACATAATGAGATTGGGACTCATGGAGACAGCGGAACGCGCGCGCACGCCAGGTGGCTTCGCGCGCGCGATCGTCATCTGCGGCGTGGTTGGTCTGGCGATCGGGCTCGCGGCATGCGGCCGTGAGGCGTCCGCGCCAGCCGACACGCGCGCCGCGGCGCCCGCGCGCCGCGGCAGCCCGCCCGTGCACGCCGCCCCGACGGCCGCCGTGCCGGCGGCCTCGGCCCCGCGCATCGTCTTTCTCGGCGACAGTCTCACGGCCGGCTACGGCATCGAGAAATCGCAGGCCGTGCCGGCGCTGGTGCAGGCACGCCTCGCGCGCGAGGGATACCCGTTCGAGGTCGTCAATGCGGGCGTCTCCGGCGACACGTCGGCGGGCGGCTTGAGCCGCCTGGACTGGTCGCTCAGCGGCGACGTGCGCATCCTGGTGCTGGCGCTCGGCGCCAATGACGGGCTGCGCGGCCTGCCGGTGGCCTCGATGCGGCGCAACCTCGAGGAGATCGTCACGCGCGCACAGGCCCGCGGCATCGCCGTGCTCCTCGTCGGGATGGAGGCGCTGCCGAACTACGGCGCGGCCTACACCCGGGAGTTCCGTGAGACGTCTACCGCGACCTCGCGCGAACGCACAAGCTGGCGCTTCATGCCGTTCTATCTGGACGGCGTGGCGGGAAACCGGGCGCTCAACATCGCCGACGGCATTCATCCGAACCCGAAGGGCGCGGCGATCGTAGCTGACAGTCTGTGGCCTTTTCTCGAACCCCTCCTGACGGCCGCGGCCGCGAGTCCGGCGGCGGCCAGGATCCCGATGATCGAGCTTCGGGGCGTGTCCAAGACCGTGCAGAGCGGGGATCACCCGCTCACCATTCTTCATCCCCTCGACTACTCGATCGCGTCAGGCGAGTTCGTCGCGGTGGTGGGCCCGTCGGGCAGCGGCAAGTCCACGCTGCTCGGGCTGCTCGCCGGCCTCGACGCGCCGTCGACCGGGCACATCCTCGTCGACGGCATCGACATCACCAGCCTCAGCGAGGACGGGCTGGCGAAGCTGCGGGGCGAGAAGATCGGGTTCGTGTTCCAGTTCTTCCACCTGGTGCCGTCGCTGACGGCGGTCGAGAACATCGCGGTGCCGATGGAGATCGTCGGCCGCCGCGACGCGATGGCGCGCGCGCGGCAGCTGATCGCCGAGGTGGGCCTGGCCGACCGCGCGCACCACTATCCGTCGCAGCTCTCGGGCGGCGAGCAGCAGCGCATCGCGATTGCGCGCGCGCTCGCCAACGACCCGCCGATCGTGCTGGCCGACGAGCCGACCGGCAACCTCGACTCCGGCACCGGCCGCATCATCCTCGACCTGCTGCTGAACGTCCGCCGGACCCGCAAGGCCACGCTGGTGCTGGTGACGCACGATCAGGAGCTCGCCGCGCTGGCCGATACGCGCCTGACGCTGCGCGACGGACGCCAGGTGGACGTGCCGGTGGGAGCGCCGCCGATGACGCTTCATCCTGGCCGATGGCGCTGCGCGAGATTCGCGCGTCGTGGCGGCGGCTGCTGTTCTTCTTCGTCTGCATCGCCATCGGCGTCGGGTCGATCGTCGCGCTCCGCTCGGTGATCCAGAACGTGCGCGCGGCGCTGGCGCGCGAGACGCGCACCCTGATCGCCTCGGACATCCTGCTCTCCAGCAACCTGCCGCTGGCGCCGGAGGTGCGCGAGCTGGTCGCGCGCGAGCAGCGGGCGGGCCGGGTGTCGGCAGACGACCGACGCCGTGGAGATCGCGACGATGGTCCGGCCGGCCGACGGCCGGCCGGCGGCGCGGATGGTCGAGCTGCGGGCGGTGCAGGCCGGGTTTCCGTTCTACGGCACGCTCACGCTGCGCGAGGGCGCGTATTCGCACGATCGCCTGAAGGCGGGCGGAGCGCTCGTGCGCCCCGAGCTGCTGGCTCAGCTCGACCTGCGCGTCGGCGATCGCATCCTCATCGGCGCGCAGCCCTTCGAGATTCGCGGCGTCATCGCGGCCGAGCCCGGCCGCAGCCTGGGCGCGTTCAGCCTCGGCCCGCGGGTGCTGGTGGACTACGCGGACCTCCAGGCCACGGGGCTGCTCTCGTTCGGCAGCCGCGCCAACTACCAGCTGCTGCTGCGCGCGCCCGAGGCCACCGTGCGCGAGGTCGGCGCGACGCTCACCGATGCGCTTGCGGAACCGGTTCGTGCGCGTCGCGCGGCTACTGGCAGAACGCCGACCGCATCGGCGAGGACCTGACCCGCGCCGAGAACTACCTGAGCCTCGTCGGGCTGGTGATCCTGATCCTCGGCGGCATCGGCGTGTCGAGCGTCACCCGGGTGTTCGTGCAGCAGAAGGTGCGGAGCATCGCCATCCTGAAGTGCCTGGGCGGCACCTCCGGCCGCGTGCTGGCGATCTACATGACGCAGGTGCTGGCCCTCGGCGCGGCCGGCAGCGCGCTCGGCGTCGCGCTCGCCGCCGCCGTGATTGGCCGTGGTGCCGTCCTTCGTCGGCAACGTCGCCGGCTCGCTGCAGATCGACTACGGCCTGAGCGCGTCGGCGGTGGGGCAGGGGCTCGCCATCGGCGTGCTGGTCTCGCTGCTGTTCTCGGTGGTGCCGCTGCTCGAAGTCCGGCAGGTGAAGCCGTCGCTGCTGCTGCGCAACGACGTGCCGCAGACCGGCCGCATCGACTGGCTCAAGTGGGGCGTCACCGGCGCCGTCGCCGCGGCGCTCGTCGGCGTGGCGGCGTGGCAGGCCGGGTCGCTGCCGGTGGGCCTGATGCTCTCGGGCGGCTTCGTGGCCACCGCGCTCGTGCTGCACGCCGCCGGCGTCGCGCTCATCTGGGCGGTGCAGCCGCTGCGCTTCTCGCGCTCGTTTGCGCTGCGGCAGGCGGTGCTGCACGTCGTGCGGCCCGGCAACCAGACCCGCGTCATCCTGCTCGCCGTCGGCCTCGGCACCTTCTTCATCCTCGGCGTCCGCTCGCTGCAGGCCAATCTGCTCGAGGACTTCGCGGTGCAGATCGGTCCGAACGCGCCGGACATGTTCCTCATCGACATTCAGCCGGACCAGCGCGACGCGCTCTCGCGCTTCCTCGACGCGCAGAACGGCGACGGCGCCGCCGCCGCGCACGATCCCGGTGCTGCGCGCCCGCGTCGTGGGCGTGAAGGGCCGCGACGTCGCGCTCGACAGCTACGAGCAGGTGCGCGGGCGCAGCGGCCTGTCGCGCGAGTTCACCGTGACCTACCGTCCCGCGCTCGAGGGCAACGAGAAGGTGATTGCCGGCGAGTGGTGGGACGAGGCGGCCGCGGCGGGCGAGCCCGAGGTGTCGATCGAAGAAGGCTTCCTGCGCAACACGCGCCTCAACGTCGGCGATCAGATGAGCTTCGACGTCCTGGGGCGCGTCGTCACCGCGCGCGTGACGAGCATCCGCTCGGTGAACTGGCAGGACTTCCGCGCCGGCGGCTTCATGTTCGTGTTCCGCCCCGGCGTCTTCGACCAGGCGCCGCACACCTTCATCGCGTCGTTCAAGGGTCCGGACGACCCCGACACGCGGGCGCGCATGCAGGCGGGCCTCGTCACGCAGTTCCCGAACGTGTCGGTCATCGACCTGCGGGAGATCCTGCAGACGGTGCAGGGCATCGTCAGCAACGTGGCGCTGGCGGTGACGGTGGTCGGCTCCCTGGTGCTGCTGAGCGGGGCGCTGATTCTGGTCGGCGCCGTGTCGATGACCAAGTTCCGCCGCGTCTACGAGGCGGCCATCCTCAAGACGCTCGGCGCCAGCAGCCGCCTGATCGCGACGATGCTGGTGCTCGAGTACGGGGTCCTCGGCGCCATCGCCGGCACGGTCGGCGCGCTGGGCGCCGTGGTCCTGAGCTGGGCGGTGGCGACCTACGCCCTCGAACTCGACTGGGAGCCGGCCCTGGCGCTGACGCTGATCGGGCATCGCGCGTCACCGCCGTGTTCGTCGCCGTGGTGGGCGTCGTCGCCAGCTTCGACGTCCTCCGCCACAAACCGCTCGCCACGCTGCGCGCGGAGTAGCGCGCCTCGCGCGCCGCAGGCGCGGTCAGCGGCACTGGCCAAGGCCTAGGCCACCGGGGCTGAGCCCGACCCTATGTAATCCCGGGCTGACAGCCCGCCGAGGTCCGATGCCTGGATGAGAGTCGCGAGGTAAAATTGGGGATTGTCAGCGCCCCGAGGCGCTGTCCGAAGGAGTGCCAGAAGGCATGGACGTCGAGACCTATCGAGACGCGCTGCTGCGGAAGCGAAGCGAACTGCTGGGCGGCACCGCCGCCAAGCCGCTTCAGTGGACGATGGAGAACAACTCCGGGCGCCAGGGCGACATGGCCGATCAGGCGAGCGGCAACAACGAAGTCCACATTCAGCTCAAGCTGAAACAGACCGACGCCAAGATTCTCCAGGCCATCGAAGAGGCGCTGCAGCGCGTGGAGGCGGGGACCTTCGGCCTGTGCCGCGACTGCGGCCAGCCGATCGCGGACGCGCGGCTCGACGCGATTCCCTGGACGCGCGTCTGCATCACCTGCAAGGAAAAACAGAAGGCGTAGACCCGCCGAGCGAACGGGGAGACCACGAGTGCAGAGCGAACTGCAGCAGCTCTTGACCGACATCGCGGCCGAGCGGGTGGCGCTCATCGAGCGGCACGAGGCCGGCGCCCGCGTCGTCAGCCACTACGATTTCAACAACACCTACCAGTACGTGATTGCCCGCGAAGAAACGCATCTCACGTGGCTGCAGGACGCCCTCGCCGAGGTCGGCGCGGCGCATGCCGCAGGCGGCGGCGCCGCTGCCGGTGCCGGCCGTCGGCAAGATCGGGAAGCAGGTCGCGCCCGCCGCCTTCAAGGACCTGTGCGAGGACGACGACGCACGCTCGGCGCGTTCGTGACGAAGTGGCGGCCGCAGGTTGACGCCATGACCCACGCGCGGCACCGCACGATGCTGAATGTCGTGCTGGGCGAGTCGCTCGAGCACCAGCGGCTGTTCGCGCAGGCGGCCGCCGGCTTCGAGGATCTGCTCGGCAAGCGCACCGGCGGCGTCGCGCGCGTGGGCGGGGTGCTGCCGGCGCGCTGGATGGAATAGCGGCGGGGCCCGGGCGCATGCGGGCCGCGATCGCCCTCGGCAGCAACCTCGGCGACCGTCGAGGCCCTGCTGCGGCGCGGCGCCGAGGCGCTGCGCGGCGTGCTCGCCAACCTCACGCTCTCGAGCGCGCACGAGACCGCCTACGTCGGCGCCGGCGCGGCCCAGCCGCCGTATCTGAACGCCGCCGCCATCGGCGACACCTCACTCACCGCCCGGGCGCTGCTCGACGCGCTGCTCGAGACCGAGCGGCAGTTCGGACGCGATCGCCCCTATCCCGACGCCCCGCGCACGCTCGACCTCGATCTGATTCTGTTCGGGATGGACATTCACGACGAGCCCGGCCTCGTCGTGCCGCACCCGCGCTTCCGCCGCCGCCGCTTCGTGCTCGAGCCGCTGGCCGAGATCGCCGCGGACTGGATCGATCCGGTGACCGGGCGGACGGTCGACGAGCTGCTGAGAGTGGTGGATTCGTGAAGGTGGCAGGTGAGTCGGGTAGGTCAGGTAGGCCAGGTAGGGAAAGCGCTCGTCTGCAAGCGTCTGTCGCCCACCCGACCTACCAGACCCACCCGACCTAGCCTGACCGAGTCTCAGTGGTGCGCCGCGCCCTTACGAAGGCCCGGCAAGCCCTTCTTCGAACAGCGTGTAGACGGCGGGCACGAGCACCAGCGTGACCATCGTCGACGCCAGCAGCCCGCCGATGACGACGCGAGCCAGCGGCGCCTGCAGCTCGCCGCCGTCGCCGACGCCCATGGCCATCGGCACGAGGCCGAGCATGGTGGCGATCGACGTCATCAGAATCGGGCGCAGCCGGGTGCGGCCGCCGAGCTCGACGGCCTCGCGCAGCGGCAGTCCGTCGCGCTTGCGCAGCGTGTTGATGTAGTCCACCAGCAGGATGGCGTTGCTGACGACGATGCCGGCCAGCATGATGATGCCGATGTAGGCCTGCATGCTGAACGCGGTGCCGGTCCAGCAGCAGGCTCAGCACCACGCCGATGCCCGCCACCGGAATCGAGAACATGATGATGAACGGGTCGCGCAGCGACTCGTACTGCGACGCCATCACCGCGTAGACGAGCAGCACCGCCAGCCACAGCACGAGCTGCAGCTCGCTGGAACGACTTGGCCTGCTCCTCGACCTCCGCGCCGAAGCCGACCGAGAAGTCGGGCGGCACCCGGATCTGGCTCGAGCCGCGACTGCACCGCGTCCACCGCCTCGCTGAGCGGGATTTCGGTCTGGGCGTTGACGCGCGTCACGCGCTCCATGTTCTTGCGGTCGATCTGCACCGGACCGGAGTCGCGCGTGGTGATCATGACGTTCTTGGCCGGCATCGACCTGGCCGGTGGGCGTGCTCAGCAGCACGTCGCCGACGTCGTCGACCTCTTCGCGGTCGGCCTGGCGCAGCTGCACGACGATCGGATACTCGTTGCCGCGCTCGCGGAACTGCGCGGCCGTGGTGCCGGCGACGTTGGTCTGAATCGTGGTGGCGACGGCCTGCACCGTGAGACCGAGCGTGGCCGCCTTGGGCCGATCGACGCGGACCGAGATTTCGGGCCGGCCTTCCTCGCGGCCGATGCGGACGTCGGCCAGCCCCGGTGTGGCTTCCATCATCTGCTGCGCGTCCACCGCCACGCGGCGCGCGTCGTCGAGGTCGTGGCCGCGGATTTCGAGCGCCAGGCGGGCGTCCTGGTTGTTGCCGCCGCCGCCGAGCAGCCGCTGCAGCTGGAAGTTGCCGCCGGCCGGGTTGGCGCGGACGATCACGCCGGGAAGGCCGGCCAGCTGGCGGCGCAAGTCCATCGAGATCTCCTCGTTGGTGCGCGTCCGCTGGTCGCGCGGCACGAGCTGGATGCGGATCTGGCCGCGGTTGGTCTGGCCGCCGCCACCGCCGCCGCCGCCGCCGAGTTGTTGCCGCCGCCGCCGCCGTTGGTGATGATGGTCGTCGCCTCGGGCACGTGCTGCTTGACCAGCTCCTCGAGCTTGAGCAGCGCTTCCTCGGTGCGCTCGACGCGCGTGCCGACGCCGAGCTCGGCGTTGACGTTCACCTCGCCCTCGTCGGCCTGCGGCATCAGCTCGACGCCGATCATCGGATAGATCAACCAGGCGGCCACGACCAGCAGCACCGCGGCGCCGATGACCGAGGGCCGGTGGTTGAGCGCGACGTGGATGGCCTTGCGGTAGCCCTCGTCCATGCCGCTCGAGGAAGCCTTCGCTGACGCGGTAGAGCGAGGCCATGATGCCGGTGGCGTTGCGCTCCTCGTCCGGCGTGTGCAGCCAGCGCGAGCAGAGCACCGGCACGATGGTCACGGCCACGAACAGCGACATCACCAGCGAGAACATCACCACGACCGAGAGCTGCGTGAACATGATGCTCGCCGTGCCCGAGAGGAAGAGCAGCGGCACGAACACCGCGATGTGCGTCAGCGTCGACGCCAGGATCGCCGACCACACTTCCTCGCTGCCTTCGATCGCCGCGGTCATCCGGTCCTTGCCCATGTGCAGGTGCCGGTGGGTGTTCTCGAGCACGACGATCGCGGCGTCGACGATCATGCCGATGCCGAGCGCCAGGCCGCCGAAGGTCATCGTGTTGAGGGTGAAGCCGCCGAAGTAGAGCAGCGCGAAGGTGCCGATCACCGAC
This sequence comes from uncultured Acidobacteriota bacterium, assembly GCA_963731785.1. Classification (GTDB taxonomy): domain Bacteria; phylum Acidobacteriota; class Vicinamibacteria; order Vicinamibacterales; family UBA2999; genus DASYRM01. Next base: position 231,771 of record CAVSWX010000011.1, on the reverse strand, counting down.
ACCGGAATCGAGGTGCTGACGATCAGCGTCGAGCGGAAGTCACGCAGGAAGGCGAAGATGATCAGCACCACCAGGACGCCGCCGATGAGCGCGTGCTCCTGGACGTTGTTGATCGCCCGCTCGATGAAGAGCGAGTTGTCCTGCATCACGATCATCTGGATGCCGGGCACCTCGCGGTTGACCCGCTCCACTTCCTCCTTCACGCCGTGGGCGACCTCGACGGTGTTCTTGCCCGACTGCTTCTGCACCTGCAGCTGCACGCCCGGCTTGCCGTTGATGCGCATGAACGAGCGGCGCTGCTCGGTGGCGTCCTTCACCTCGGCGATGTCGCGCAGGTAGACCGGCACGCCCTCGCGCGTCATCACCACCAGGTTGCGGATGTCCTCGAGGCTCGAGAACTGCCCCTGGCTGCGGACGAGGAACGTGGCGTCGCCCTGATAGACCTCGCCGAGCGGCGTGTTCTGGTTCTCCAGCCGCAGCGCCTGGACGACCTGGTTCACCGACAGGTTGAGCGCGGTGACCTTCTCCTTCGAGAGCTCGACGTGAATCTGCCGGCGCAGCCCGCCGTTGACGTTGACCGCGGCCACGCCGTCGACGCGCTCGAAGCGCGGGCGAGATCTCGTTCTGCGCCAGCTCGCGCAGCGTCACCGGGTCGTAGTCGCCCTCGAGCCCCAGCTGCATGATCGGCAGGGTGTTCGCGTCGAACTTGAAGATGGTCGGCGGGTCGGCGTCTTCCGGCAGCCGGTTGCGCATGCGGTCGACGCGGGTGCGGATTTCGTCGGCGGCCTCCGAGAGGTCGGTGCCCCAGTCGAAGTTCAGGCGCACCTGGCTGTTGCCTTCGGACGAGGTCGATTCGACGCGCGTCACGCCCGGCACGGCGCTCACGGCCTGCTCGATGCGGCCGCGTGATGAGCTCTTCCATCTCGAGCGGGCCGACGCCGGTGTAGTTGGTGCGCACCGTCAGCTGCGGCTGCTCGAACTCCGGCATCAGGTCGACGGGAAGCCGGGTCAGCGAGATCAGGCCCAGCAGCGTGATGACGCCGCTGATCATGAACATCGTGACCGGCCGTTGAATCGCGAGGCGAGGAATGCTCATGTCGGATACCCCGTGGGTGACGCTGCTGAACTCCGAATGCCTGACTACGACGCCGGTGACGCCGGGGCCGGTGACGCCGCCGCCGGCTGCCGCGTCCACGCCCTCGCGGCCGCTGGCGCACCGCCCGGGCGCGCGTCCTCGCCGCGCACCGCCTTCGCGCGAGCCGCCCTCGCGTGCGCCGGGCGCGACGCCCCGGCCGGTCGTGCCGCCCGTGCCGGACGCGCCGGTCGCGCCCGCGCGCCGGCGCTCGCGCCGCGCCGTGTCGCCGCCGCGGCCGCCGGCGCCGGTGCCCGCGTCGCGCCGCCGCGGCGCCCGCGCCCGCCGGCACCTGCCGGCAGCACGATGCGATCGCCGTCACGCAGGGCCGAAGACCCGGTGGTGATCACCGTGTCGCCGTCGGCGAGGCCGCCGAGGATCTCGACGAGGTCCTTCTGCTCGGTGCCGAGGTCGAGGGCGCGGAACACCGCCGTCTCGTTGAGCGGCGTGAAGACGCCGCGGCGGCCGCCGAGATCCACGACGGCGGTCGCCGGCACGACGAGTGCCTCCTTCGCGGTGCTGGTGGTGACGCTCACGCGCGCGTACATCCCCGGCTTCAGGCGTGCCGTCGGGTTGGGAATCTCGATTTCGATCGGCGCGGTGCGGGTGGCCGGGTCGAGCACTGGCGACACGCGGGCGATGCGGCCCGTGAACACTTCGCCGGGGAAGGCGTCCACTTCGACGCGCGTCGCGTTGCCAGTCTGCAGCTCCGTGAGGTCCTTCTCGACCACGTTGGCCACCAGGCGGACCGTGGAGATGTCGACGACGTCCACGCACCGGCACGTTCTGCGACACGAAGGCGCCGGGATCGACCGAGCGGCGCGAGACGAAGCCGGTGACCGGGGAACTGATGATGGTGTTGCCGAGGTTGATGCGCAGCTCGTCGAGGCGGGCCTTCGACTGGAGGCTCTGCGCGCGCGCGAGGTCGACCGCCGCCTCCGCCGACTGGTAGCGTGCCTCGTTGTCGTCGAGGGTCTGCTTCGGCAGCAGCTGCCGCTCGAACAGGCTGCGCGAGCGCTCGGCGTTGGTCTGCGCCAGCTTCAGAGTCGGCTTCGCGCTGCCGGATGGTCGCCTCCGACACCTGCTGCGCCGCCTCCGCCTGCTTGACCTGCTCCTGAATGTCGAAGTCTTCGATCTTGGCGAGCCGCTGGCCGCGAGTCACGCGATCGCCGAGGCGGACGGTGACGCTTTCCACGCGTCCCGCCGCGCGCGGCGCCACCGCCACGGTGGCCTGGCCAATCAGATTGCCGACGATCGTGATCTCGGCCTGGATCGTCGCGCGCGAGGCCTTCGACGAGCTCGACGGTGAGCGGGGGACGTCCGAACTGGCCGCCGCCGAAGCCGCCGCCGCCGAACCCGCCGCCGCCGCCGCCGCGGCCCTGCTGGCCGCCCGCGGCGCCGCCGCGTCCGCCCGCTGCGCCCGCGGCCTGATTCTGGTGTCGCTGCTCGACCGGCTCCCGAGGTAACGTACACGCCGGCGCCGACCGCCGCGAGCAACACGACACCGATGACTGCCTTTTTCATGACCTCAACAACGACCATCCCCTCCGAGAGCGGCGTCAGCGCCGCCGTCGTACGCGACTCAGTTCACCGCGCCCGCGTTCACCGTGGTGATCGACTGAGCCGCCGCGCGTCGCCGGAGCCTCCTGCACGCGCCCGTAGTCCACGATGGCGCGCCGGTAGTCGAGCAGCGCACGCAGTTCGGTGTTCTGCGCGGTCGCCAGGTCGCGCTGCGCCTGGACGACGAAGAAGTTGGTGGACAGGCCCACCTCGAAGCGGCTCTGCTCGGCCGAGAGCCGCGTCTCGGCGAGCGACCGCGCCACGTTGGCGGCCTCGTAGCGCTTCAAGCTGCTCTCCGACCTGCAGCGCGGCGTTCGTGACGTCGGTGGCCACCTGCAGCTCGAGCGCGCGTCAACTGCGCCGCGGTCTGGCTGCGCACCACGCGCGACCGCGCGTAACACGGCGTCGGCGCTGCTGCCGCCGATGCGGGTAGGTCAGGTTCAACTGCACGTTCCAGGTGGGGTAGTCGCGGCCGGTCAGCGTGCGCCAGGCGTTGCCAGTAGCCGCCGGGCATCGATCTCCAGCACCTGACTGCTGCCGAGGCCGCCGCGGATGAACTGCGTGCCGCCCAAGCCCTGCGCGCCGTAGTTGCCGATCAGATCGAGCGCCGGCAGCGTCTGGTTGTGCAGGAACTTCAGCGTGATGTCGTTGCTGTCGAGCGTCTTGCGCGCCTGGTCGAGATCGGTGCGGCCCTCCAGCGCCCTGCGGACCGCGGCCTTCGACGTCGAGCGGCTCGGCGCGGAACTCGGGCCGATCGACCGGCGTAATCGTGCGCGCGCCACATCGGGTCGTCGGTGCCGCTGACGATCAGGCGCTTCAGCGACAGTTCCGCGGTGCGCATCGTGGCTTCGGCCTGCGCCAGCGCCTGCCGCCGCGTGGCCGCTTCGGCCTCCGACTGCACGACGTCGAGCGGCGCCATGGTGCCGACCTCGACGCGCGCCCGGTTGTCCTGCACCAGCTTGTCGGCGAGATCCAGCGAGCCCTTGGCCACGTCCACCGCCTGCACCGCGAACACCAGCTCCCAGTAGGCGTTTCGCACGTTGGCGACCGTCTGCGCCAGGGTGCTCGCGCAGCTGGATCTCGGAGATGTCGTGGTTGATCGCCGTGACCTTCAGCTGCAGCCGCGTGCCGTCGATCCGGAAGTCGCGCAGCAGCGGCTGCGTGATCGTGGCGGCTGAGGTTCGAGTTGAAGGTCGGGTTGAAGTTGGCGAACAGGTTCGACGTGACCTGCTTGTTGTTGTTGAACGAGACCGCGACGTTGCCGCCGGTCCAGGGCAGCTCCTGCGGGATGCCGGCGTTGTAGGTGGAGGTGTCGTTCTGGACGATGGTGCCGCCGTTCAACTGGCTGGTCGGCGGCTGGACGACGGCGCGATGCCCGTACGTCGACGTCACCGTCGGCCGGTAGGCGGCGCGCAGCCGTTCCAGGTTGTATTCCTGGATCGTCGGGTTGAGCCGCTCCACGGCGATGTCGAGGTTGCGCTCGAGCGCGCGCGCCGTGGCCTCGTCGAGCGTCAGCTCGACGTTCGGCCCCGGCGCGGTGATCGGGACGGTGGGCCGCGTCTGATCGGCGGCGGCCCGCGCGGCCTCGAACTGGCGCGCGGCGTTGCGCGCGAGCTCGTACGAGGCGCGCCTGGTCGGACTGCTGGGCGAAGACAGGGGCGGCCAGCGCGCACAGGGCAACGCAGGGAAGCAAGCGAGTAGTAATCGTCATGACGTAACGGCCTTGCGGTTCAAACGCGGATGCCGGCGGCCTCACGGCTCGCACCGGCCTGCGGGATTCTGCGGCCTCGCGGCCGCGGCGGACAGGGAAAACACGAAGCGCACGCGTCGCCGCCCGGGCATGGCCCTGCGCTTACTTCGGCGCCGCATTACTGCGCTGCAGCGCCTGCTCGCGTTCGCGCTCCAACGCCTGATGGAGGGCTCCGAACTTCACCCACTGATCGGTCGTGAGCGCACGCCGCATCTTGAGCAGCATCAGCGTGCGCGACGTGTTGAGCTCGGCGCGCGCCGTCTCGACGCGGGCCACCTGCGCCATGACCGCGCTGTCGTCGCCACGCTGCACCAGACGCTCGAGCTCGGTCTCGGCCGCTTCGAGCGTCTTCATCTGGCCGCGCAGCGTCGGCAGCGCACTCTGGAAAATCTCCTCGAGCCGGCGGACTCTGTTCCGCCGTGAGCATCAGCTCGGTCTTGTACCGATCCGACTGCCACCACTTGAACTTGCCTTGCGCGAAGAGCGGGCTCGCGCCGACGAGCACGAGCAATGCGATGAGCGCGCCGCGAGCCGTCCGATGGCGTGAAAGACATGGCCAACACTCCGACTACGACGGGTGCGCAGACGGCGTTTACTGTCTATGATACAAGAACATACGGCGCTTTGGCCGGCGATTTGCGCGGCTCCGGGCGGCCCTTGGAGAACCGTCTTAACGCCCTTAACGCCGGCTTAACAATCGACGCGGCGATTTCAGGCGTTGGCCAGCTCGTCGAGCCGCCGGATGACCGCTCCCACCAGGTTGTCCGGGGTCGAGGCGCCCGAGGTGAGGCCCACGATCGACCGGCCCGTCGGGAAGCCAGCCGGCGGTCGTCATTTCGTTCGGCGCATCAACGGGCTTGTGCAGGATCTCGGTGCGCGACAACAGCGACGTCGGGTCGGCGATGTGGTACGTGGGCAGCCGCGCCGCGCAGATCCGCGCCAAATTGAAGGTATTGCTGCTGTTGTAGCCGCCGAGGACGATCATCAGGTCGAGCGGCTGCTCGTCGAGCAGCGCAATCACCGCGTCCTGACGGTCCTGCGTGGCGCTGCAGATCGTGTCGAACGCGCGGAAGCGGCCGGCAGCTCCGTCCTCGCCATACCGATCGCGCATAGCCGCGCGGAACATCTCGCCGATCTCGAGCGACTCCGAGCTGAGCATCGTCGTCTGATTCGCGCAGCCGACGCGCTGCAGGTGGACGTCGGGATCGAAGCCGGGCGACACCGCGTGCTCGAACTCGCGCAGGAAAGCGGCGCGGTCGCCGCCGTGGCGGATGTAGTCGCAGGCGGCGAGCGCCTGCGCGCGATTGAGGACGACGAGATAGTGCGCCGTGCGCCGCCGCGCGAGGCCTGCGACGCCGTGGCGCGCGTCTCCTCGTGCCAGTACTTGCCGTGGATGACCGAGGTCAGCCCGTCGTCGGCGTAGCGCTTGCACGTTCTTCCAGACGTTGAGCACCGAGCCGCACGTCGTGTCCACCAGCGTGCAGCCTTTGGCGACGCAGGTCTTCGAGCGCTTCGATCGTGATGCCGAACGCCGGCAGGATGACGACGTCGTCGGGCGTCAGCGCGTCGAGCGACTGCCGGCTCGTCGCTGAGGAAGCGGATGCCCTGCGCGCGCAGCCGATCGTTGACGTGCGGGTTGTGGATGATCTCGCCGGTCAGGTAGACGCGGCGATCGGGGAAGCGCGAGCGCGCCTGATAGGCGTAGTCCACCGCGCGGTCGACGCCGTAGCAGAAGCCGAACTCGCGGGCGAGGTGGACGGTGAGCCGGCCCGACTCGTAGCGGAAGCCGTCCTGCTTGACGCGCGCGACGAGGTCGCTGTGGTAGCTCTCGGCGAGGACGTGCGCGACCTCGTGCTTGCGGTCGAGACCCTTGCGGAAGATCAGCGGGCTGTCGAGCGGACTACTCGCGCACGTCCGAGGCGCGCGGCGTCAGCGCGTCGAGCGAGCGCAGGGCCGCCGGGCCGGCGCTGCCGAACGCGAGCTCGACCTGCCCGAAGAACTCGTCGTCGGAGGCCGAGACCGTCGGTGCGTCACCGCGCGCACCGGCTGCGGCGGCCACCTGCGCTTCCGGCGCCTGGAAGCTGCGCGTCTGATACGGCCGTGCGCGTGATGCGGTCGGTGACGTGCTCGCCGACGATGCCGAGGATGACGCCCGCGGCCACGGCGGCCGCCACCCAGCGCGTGCCGGCGCGCGCGTGGCGCACCGGCGGCGGCGACGCCGCCGGGAAGCTGATGATGCGGGCCGAGCGGCACTCCTGCGCGACGCGCCCCATGATGCGCGCCTGCTGGCGCGCCAGCGACTCGGGCCCGAAGAGCGCGTCGGTCTCGCCGGCCGTGGCGCTGGTTCACGTCGTCGAGCAGCTCCGTGATCGCGCGGCCGCGTGCCTGGCAGGTCGCGCACAGCCGGCGAGGTGCTCGTGTCGACGTCGCCGCCGCGGCGCGATCGAAGTGCAGGGCGAGGAGCTCGGTGTCGGTGAGGTGGTGGCGGGTCATGCGAGGGCCTCATCGTCCCGCAGCAGCGCGCGCAGCTTGCGGACGGCGCGGAACAGATGCACGCGCACCGTCGCTTCGCTGAGCCCCAGCGCGCGGCTCACTTCGGCCGTGGTCTGCTCGGCGATGTGGCAGAGCGTGAACACCTCGCGCTGGCGGTTCGGCAGCCGCTCGATCGCCGTGCCGATCGTCTGCGGTGCGCTGCGCCGAGATCAGCCGCGCCTCGGCGTTGGTCCGCGGCGCCACCGGCTCGGGCGGCGGGGCGTCGGACTGGCTCGACATCGGCAGCGCCCAGCGCAGCCGGCGCGCGCGCGCCTTGCGCAGGTCGAGGCAGCCGTTGACGAGGATGCGGGTGAACCACACCTCGAACGGCAGGTCCTCGCGATAGGTCGTGATGTGCGTGAACACCTTCACGAACGCGTCCTGCACCGCTTCGTCGGCGTCGTGCACGTCGCGCAGGTACTGGTAGGCGATGCGGACGGCGCGGCGCTGCTGCCGCGCGACGAGTTCGCCGAACCGCTCGCGGGCGGCGTCGCGCTGCCCGGCGAGGACCAGCGCCTTGATGGCGCCGGCGATCTCCGACTCCTTCGACAGCGCCGGGCGGACCGGTCCCGCAGGGTCGGTTGTCTCGGCGCGGCGTGGGAGCCTGTTCGTCGCCATGGGGAGCCGTCGTCAGAGAATTACCGCCTGATCCGTGCTGCGTATCAACTATACCCCGGAAGAGGCGCTCAGCCGCCCGAGCCGGGATTCCGCCGCGCGCAACCTCGTGCGGAGGCCGCACTGGACGAGTCCGGGTTGACTTGTTCCGACTCGGCCGGTACGATCCTGAACTTCACCATATACTGCTGGCCCTTTGGCGTTTACGCTGCCGGCAGCCTGAGCGGAGGTCCTGGACGACCCACCCGCATGGAGTGACGAGAGTTATGACCATACAGGTCGAGCGGGCGTTCGGTCTCGAAGCGCTCGGAATCGTTCGGTCCGGACGCGTCCACTGGAACCTGAGTCCCGCCGCCCTGTACGAGCAGGCGCTGGCGCCGAGGCGAGGCGTCAGCTGGCCGCCGAAGGCCCGCTCGTTGCCCGCACCGGGCAGCACACCGGCCGCTCACCGAACGACAAGTTCGTGGTCAAGGAGCCGGCGAGCGAGCAGCACGTGCACTGGGGCACGGTGAACAAGCCGATCGACGAGGCCAAGTTCGACGCGCTGCACCGCGACATGATGGCCTACCTCCAGGACAAGGACCTGTTCGTCCTCGACGCCTGGGGCGGCACCGACCCGAAGTACAAGATGCCGATCCGCGTGGTGAACGAGTTCGCGTGGCACAACCTGTTCGCGCGCAACATGTTCCTGCCCGAGAACGACCCGGCGAAGCGCGCGCGAGCATCGTCCCGAGTTCACGGTCATCGACGCGCCGAAATTCAAGGCCGACCCGGCGAAGCACGGCACGCGCTCCGAGGTCTTCATCCTCGTGCACTTCGGCCGCAAGCTGGTCCTCATCGGCGGCACGCACTACGCGGGCGAGATCAAGAAGTCGATCTTCACCATCCTCAACTACACGCTGCCGCTGCAGGGCGTGCTGTCGATGCACTGCTCGGCGAACGTCGGCGACGGCCGGCGACACCGCGCTCTTCTTCGGCCTGTCGGGCACGGGCAAGACCACGCTCTCGAGCGATCCCGACCGCCGGCTGATTGGCGACGACGAGCACGGCTGGAGCGACACCGGCGTCTTCAACTTCGAGGGCGGCTGCTACGCCAAGGTGATCAAGCTGTCGACGGAGGCCGAGCCGCAGATCTACGCGACGACGCGGCGCTTCGGCACCATCCTCGAGAACGTGGTCATCGACCCCGAGCTGCGGACGCTGGATCTCGACGACGCCTCGCTCACCGAGAACACGCGCGGCTCGTACCCGATCACGTTCATCGACAACGCGGAGCTCTCGGGCCGCGGCGGGCACCCGACCAACGTCGTGATGCTGACGGCCGACGCCTACGGCGTGCTGCCGCCGATCGCGCGGCTGACGCCCGAGGGCGCGATGTATCACTTCCTCTCCGGCTACACGGCGCGCGTGGCCGGCACCGAGAAGGGCGTCACCGAGCCGAAGGCGACGTTCAGCACCTGCTTCGGCGCGCCGTTCCTGCCGCTCAACCCGAACGTCTACGCCAAGATGCTCGGCGAGAAGATCGCCAAGCACCAGGCGCAAGCGTGTGGCTGGTGAACACCGGCTGGACCGGCGGGCCGTACGGCGTCGGCAGCCGCATGAAGATCGCGCACACGCGCGCGATGATCACCGCGGCGCTGACCGGTCAGCTCGACAACGCCGACGTATCACGAACCATCCGGTGTTCAACCTCGACGTGCCGACCGCGGTGCCCGGGCGTGCCGGACGGCGTGCTCGACGCGCGCAGCACCTGGCCCGACGCCGGCGAAGTACGACGAGCAGGCGACGAAGCTCGCGCAGATGTTCGCCGACAACTTCAAGACGTTCGAGAGGCGACGTCGCGCCGGCGGTGAAGGCGGCCGGCCCGCGGGTGTGATCGCCGCGGCCAGCAGGGCCCGCAGCGAGCGCCGCTTGCGATCGACCGTGCGCCGCAGGCGCACCAGAGAGGCTGGGGGCCGGTGATGGCAGCGTACGAAGCCGTCATCGGCCTCGAAATCCACGCCCAGCTCCGCACCGCCACCAAGATCTTCTGCGGCTGCAGCACGGCGTTCGGCGCCGCGCCCAACTCCGCAGGTGTGCCCGGTCTGCCTCGGCCAGCCGGGCGCGCTGCCGGTGCTCAACCGGCAGGCCGTGGACTACGCCATGATGGCGGCGCTGGCGCTCGGCTGCGAGGTGCAGCGCGAGTCGATCTTCGCGCGCAAGAACTACTTCTATCCGGACCTGCCGAAGGGCTATCAGATCTCGCAGTACGAGCGGCCGCTGGCGCTCGGCGGCGGCCTGCGAGATCACCGTCGGACGGCGCGTCGAGCTTCGTCCGGCTCACCCGCATCCACATGGAAGAGGACGCGGGCAAGTCGCTGCACGAAGGCTTCCGCGACTCCGACGACCAGCACCTACGTCGACTACAACCGCAGCGGCGTGCCGCTCATCGAGATCGTGTCGCGAGCCGGACTTGCGGTCGGCGGCGGAGGCCGCCGAGTTCTTCACGCGCCTGCGCGAGATCCTGGTGTCGATCGGCGTCAACGACGGCAACATGGAAGAGGGCAGCCTGCGCTGCGACGCCAACGTGTCGGTGCGCCCGCGCGGGCCAGGAGGCGCTCGGCACCAAGGCCGAGGTGAAGAACGTCAACTCGTTCCGCTACCTGCACAAGGCGATCGAGTACGAGATCGACCGGCAGATCGAGCTGGTGGCGAAGGGCGGCCGCGTGGTGCAGGAGACGCGGCTCTTCGACTCGGCCACCGGCCGCACGCACTCGATGCGCAGCAAGGAAGAGGCGCACGACTATCGCTATTTCCCCGAGCCCGACCTGCCGCCGCTCGTCGTCGACCACCGAGCGCGTCGAGCGGCTGCGGGCGCCGATGCCGGAGCTGCCGGAGGCGCGCCGCCGCCGGTTCGTCGACGAGCTACGGCATTCCCGACTACGACGCCGGCGTGCTGACGCAGTCGGGCCTGGCCGACTACTTCGAGGCGGTCGCGGGCGCGGCCGGCAACGCCAAGGCGGCGAGCAACTGGGTGATGGGCGAACTGCTGCGCACGCTCAACGAGCGGGGCACGGCCGTGGCCGACGTGCCGCTTGCCGCCGGCGTCGCTGGCTGGCCTGATCGCGCTCGTGGACAAGGGCACGATCAGCAACGCCATCGCCAAGGACATCTTCCCGAAGATGTACGACTCGGGCCGGTCGGCCGCCGACATCGTCGCCGCCGAAGGCCTGGCCCAGAACTCCGACGAGTCGGCGCGTGCTCGAGATCGTGCGCCGCGTCATGGCCGCCAACGCCGAACCGGTGGCGCAGTACCGCGCCGGCAAGCAGCAGACGTTCGGGTTCCTCGTCGGCCAGGTGATGAAGGGCAGCGGCGGCAAGGCCAACCCCAAGCTCGCCAACGCGCTGCTCAAGCGCGAACTCGACGCGTGATCGACCGACCGGAGGCCGGGCAATCGAGGCTATACTCCGACCACGCGTACCTATCCTTTCGTTGTGAGCTCGCCGTCGTGATCACGACGCACAAACTGTCGAAGCTCTATGGACGCGGCTTGTACGCGCTCCGGGATCTGACCATCACCGTCGGCAAGGGCGAGTTCGTGTTCCTCACCGGCCCGAGCGGCGCCGGCAAGTCCACGTTCCTCCGCCTGCTGCTCATGAAGGAGCGCCCGAACGAGGGCGAGATCATCGTCAACGGCCACAACCTGGCCAGCCTGTCGCGCAGCGAGATCCAGGAATACCGCCGCGGCATCGGCTTCGTCTTCCAGGACTTCAAGCTGATCCAGCGGCGCACGGTGCTCGAGAACATCTCCTTCGTGTCCGAAGTGATCGGCGTCTCGCCCGCGCAGCAGCGGCGCCGCGCGTTCCAGGTGCTCAAGTGGGTGGGCCTGCAGCACCGCATGAACGCCTACCCGCAGGAGCTCTCGGGCGGCGAGCAGCAGCGCATCTCGATCGCGCGCGCGCTGATGAACGACCCGGCGCTGCTGCTGGCCGACGAGCCGACCGGCAACCTCGATCCCGACCTGTCGCTCGAGATCATGAACCTGTTCCGCGAGATCAACGCCGGCGGCACCACGGTGCTGATCGCCACCCACGACCGCGAATTGATCCGGCTGGTGGGTCGCCGGAGCGTCACGCTCGATCAGGCCGGATCGTTGAAATGGCTGAAGGGATGCGGGCGTGAGGGCCATCGACTACGCGCTTCCGCCAGGGATGGGCGAGCCTGCGGCGCGGCGGCGGCTCGACCGTGTTCGCGGTCATGGCGATCGCGCTGGCCATGAGCGTGCTCGGCGGACTGCTGCTGGTCACCTGGAACATGGAGCGCCTGCTCGCGCGCTGGACCACGAGTGCCGAGTTCTCCGTCTTCCTGCGCGACGATGCCACGTCGGAGCAGCGCGGCGCTGATCGAGACGCTCATCGATCAGAGCGGCGCCGCGGCCGGCCGCGAGTACATCTCGAAGGAGCAGGCGCTCGTGCGCTTCCGCCGCGAGTTCGCCGACCTCGCGTCGACGGCCGCCGCCGTCGGCGACAACCCGTTTCCCGCGTCGCTCGAGGTGCGCGTGCAGCGCACCGCCGAGGCCGACGGCCGCGCCGACGCGCTGCTGCGCCGCGTCGCCACCCTGCCGGGCGTGGCGGATGTCCGCTACGACCGCGCCTGGCTCTCGAAGGTGGGGGCCGGCCTCGACTCGCTGCGCCGCGCCGGGCTCGTGCTGGCGCTGCTGATGGCGGTGGCGGCGGCGGTCACCGTAGCCGCCGTGGTGCGGCTCGGCCTGCACGCGCGTCGCGAGGAAATCGAGATCATGCAGCTCGTCGGGGCGTCGGTCGCGTTCATCCGCGGCCCGTTCGTCGCCGAGGGCCTGCTGCAGGGGGGCATCGGCGCGCTTGCCGCGGTCCTGCTGCTCTGGGGCGGATTTGCGGCCTCGAGCGCGTCGTGGGGGCCGCAGCTCGCCGCGGCGCTCGAGGGCCTGGACCCGCAGTTCCTGCCTGCGCGGTTCTGCGCGCTGCTCGTGGCCGGGGGCATGGCGGTCGGCGGAGCGGGGGGCTTTGCGGCCTCGCGGCATGCCGTCTGAGGGGCGTGCCGGGGGTGACGGGTCGCGGATATTGCCGCGTTGACACGCCCATGTTTCCGTGGCTAGACTGGATCCAATCGGCCGCATGAAGGTCCATCGGCAACGGGTTTCCCGCTTTCTGACCGATTCCCTCCCGCTCTGGGAGCCGACCTGTTATTCCCGCTCCAGCTTCTACCGCGAAGAGTTCATCAAGTGCCAGCGCTGTCTCGATCAGCAGCGCGAGTACTATTCCGAGCGCGCGGTGATGGACGTCGAGGAAGCGCTCACGAAAGTGATGGCGCAGCTCGATCGCCTGTGCGCCACCGAAGACGCCGACCAGGTGGTGAGCCGCCTGCTGCGGCAGTTCGACGTCGTGACCGGGTTGTCCGCCTGGACCGACCCGCGGCAAGTGAACTGATCAGGGCGCTGCCCTTGATACTCACGTTCGGCCCGCATAACCCGGTGCTCCCTCCCTCGCTCAACTCAGATCCGATCTCGAGCGCATCGTGCGTGCCGCGCTGGACGCCGTCGATGCCGGCCTGCTCGTCCGCCGGGCGATGGTCGACCCCGTGGTGCCGCGGCGCTGAACGGTGCCGCGGCGGTGCACGTGGTGGCCGCGGGCAAGGCGGCGTCGGTGATGCTCGACGCGTGCGCCAGCTACGGTGTCTCGCCGCGGGCGATGCTCGGCATCGGCCCGTCCGGCTCGCCGGCGCCGCCGACGGGCACCGAGTGGCACGCCGGCGGCCATCCGCTGCCGACCGAAGGCAGCCTCGCCGGCGCCCGGCGCGCGTTGGCGATGGCCGGCAGTGTGCGGCCCGACGAACTCCTGCTCGTGCTGCTGTCGGGCGGAGGCTCGGCGCTGATGGCGCTGCCGGCCGACGGCGTGACGCTGGCAGACAAGCAGCACACGGTGCGCCGCCTGCTCGAAGCCGGCGCCGACATCTACGAGCTGAACACCGTCCGCAAGCACCTGTCGGCGATCAAGGGCGGGCTGCTCGCGGCGGCCTGCGCCGGCCGGACGCTGACGCTGGCGGTCTCCGACGTCGTCGGCGACGACCTCTCGGTCATCGCGTCGGGTCCGACGGTTCCCGACCCGAGCACGTTTGCCGACGCGCTCGCGGTGCTGGCGCGCCGCGGAGGCGAGGCGGCGTTCCCGGCGCCGGTGATCGCGCGGTTGCGCGCGGGCGCGGCTGGGGCCGTGGCGGAGACGCCAGGCCCGGACGACGCACGCCTCGCCCGGGCACGCGCGCAGGTGATTGGACCGCAGCGCGGCGCCGTGGAGGGAGCGCGGCAGGCGGCGGCGGCGCTGGGCTTCGCGGTGCTCGTCGTCGACGACGCCAGTGACCGGCGAGGCCCGCGTTGCGGCGGCGTCGCATGTGGACGAGGTCGCGCGCCTGCTGGCCGGCCTGCCGCGGCCCGCCTGCGTGATTGCCGCGGGCGAGACCACGGTGACGGTGACCGGAACGGGCAAGGGCGGCCGCAACCAGGAGTTCACGTTTGCCGCGGCGCGCACGCTGGCTCGACTTGGCGGCGCCGCGGTGGCGGCGAGCGTCGGCACCGACGGCATCGACGGCCCCACTGATGCGGCCGGCGCCATCGCCGACACCACCACCTTCGAACGCGCCCGAACCGCCGGGATCGAGGATCCCGACGCCTACTTACGAGACAACAATACCTATGCTTTTTTCGATCGCCTCGGCGATCTCATCAAAACCGGCCCCACCCGGACCAATGTGGGCGACATTCAAGTCGTGCTGGTCGGCTGAGCCCGGAGTCTTTTCGGCCACCTGTCCCACCCGTCCCACCTGTCCTACCCGTCCGTCACGCGGCAGCGAAGCTGCCGACCCTCGAATGACCCGCGAAGAAATCCTGACGCAGCTGCGCGAGCGCGCGCACTATCCCGGCGACCGCGCGCGACCTCGCCCGCATTCTGAAGGTGCCGCGCGAGCAGCGCGCCACCTTCACCCGGCATCTCAAAGCGCTCGTCGACCGAGGGCGAGCTCGTGCAGGTGCGCGGCAACCGCCTTGGTCTGCCCGAGAAGATGGATCTCGTGGTCGGACGCCTCCAGGTGAACCCGGCCGGCTTCGGTTTCGTGACCGCCGAGCGCAAGGGCGACGGAGACGAGCACCCCGACATCTACATCCCGGCCTTCGCCCTGGCCGAGGCCATGCACGGCGACACCGTCGTCGCCCGCGTGGAGAAGCACACCGAGAAGGGGCTCGAAGGGCCGGCTCGTGAAGATCCTCGAACGTGCCCACGAGCGCGTGGTCGGACGGTTCGAGGTGGACGCCTCGGGGCTCGGCTACGTGGTGCCGTTCGATCGCCGTCTGGTCACCGACGTCCAGATTCCCACCGGCCAGGCCTCGTCGGCTGAACCCGGCGACATGGTCGTGGTCTCGATGACGCGCTGGCCGAGCGCCACGCGCGGACCGGCGGGCACGGTGAGCGAAGTGCTCGGACGCATCGACCAGCCGGGCGTGGACACGCAGATCATCATCCGCAAGTACGGCATCCCCGACGCGCATCCGCCCGAGGTCGTGGCCGAAGCGCGCGCCATCGGGAGCGCCGTGCGCGAGCAGGACATCAAGGGACGCACCGACTTCCGCGGCGTCACCACGGTCACCATCGACGGCGAGCACGCCCGCGACTTCGACGACGCCATCACGCTCGAGCGCCTGCCGAACGGCCACTACTGGCTCGGCGTGCACATCGCCGACGTGTCGCACTACGTGCAGGAGGGCAGCGCGCTCGACGAGGAGGCCTATGCGCGCGGCACGTCGGTCTATTTCACCGAGCGCGCCGTGCACATGTTCCCGCACGAGCTCGCCACCGGCCTCTGCAGCCTCAACCCGCACGTCGACCGGCTCGTCCAGTCGTGCCTCATGGAGGTGGATCGGCGCGGCCACGTGGTGCGCTACGAAATGCACGACGGCGTGATCAACAGCGACGAGCGGATGACCTACACGGACGTCAACGCCATCCTCACCGGTGAGGGCGAGGCGGCCGCGGCGCGGGCCAGATACGGGCGCCTCATTCCGTTCTTCGCGCTGATGGAGGAGCTCTTCGGCGTGCTCAACACGCGCCGCCGCCGGCGCGGGGCCATCGACTTCGACCTGCCCGAGGCCGAGGTCGTGCTCGGTGCGGACGGGCTCATCGACGCGATCGTGGCGAGCGAGCGCAACGTCGCGCACCGCCTGATCGAGGAGTTCATGCTGCTGGCCAACGAAACGGTGGCCGCGCACCTCGTCACCCACGGCGTGCCCTCGTTGCACCGCGTGCACGAGTCGCCGGACAGCCAGAAAGTGGCCGACTTCGAGGCCTTCATTGCGCCGCTCGGCTACAGCCTCGCCGCGACCGGGCGCGCGCTCAAGCCGGTCCACTTCCAGCGCCTGATCGACCGGATGAAGGGCACGCCGGAGGAGCGGCCGATTGCGGCGCTGATGCTGCGCACGATGCAGAAGGCGCGCTACGACGCCGTCAGCCTCGGACACTTCGGCCTGGCCGCCGAGCACTACACCCACTTCACGTCGCCGATTCGCCGGTATCCGGACCTGGTGGTGCACCGGATGCTGCGGCAGTCACGCCGTGGCACGTTCGCGTCAGACCGGCCGGCGATCCAGCCGCTCGGCGAGTCGCGCCTCGAACAGCTCGCCGAGGAGCTCCCCGAAACCGCGCGCCAGTCCTCCGAGATGGAGCGGCGCGCCGACGAGGCCGAGCGCGAGCTGCTGCAGTGGAAGAAGGTGCGCTTCATGGCCGACAAGGTCGGCGACGAATACGAGGGCTTCGTCACCGGCGTCGCTCCGTTCGGCCTGTTCATCGAGCTCGTCGAGCACTACGTCGAGGGGCTGGTGCACGTCTCGAGCATGGCTGACGACTACTACCGCTTCGTCGAGCAGCAGCACGCGCTCTATGGCGAGAACACGAAGAAGACCTACCGGCTGGGCGCGAAGGTGACGGTGCAGGTGGTGCGCGTGGATCTCGAGCGCCGGCAGATCGATCTGGGGCTGGTGGAGATTCTGGACGCGGTGCGCGAAGAGGGCCGGCCGCGCCAGGTGCGCAGCCGGGTCAAACCGAAGATTCGAAAAGCGCACGCGCCCGGGCCGCCGCGAGCGTGCGGCCGGGAAGGGAAAACGGCGCTAGCTCTTTTCGGGCGTCGGTTTCCGCGAGGAGTCGTCGGCCGTGGCTTCGCGCGTGGCGTCCTTGAAGTTGCGAATGCCCTTGCCGATGCCCCGGCCCAGCTCGGGCAGGCGGTTCGCACCGAAAATGACGACCGCGATGACGAGCACGATCAGGATTTCGGTCATGCCAAAGTTCATACGACACCCGTGCGGCGCGCTGACGGAGCCCGGTGAACGTCCCAGCTCCAAGACGCCGAATCGTTGAAATTGTACCACGCGGCCTCTCGGGAACGCTTTTTGTAGCCTTGAGGTCCATGGACCCGCTTCGGCACCGGATTGTCCGCTCGTCCGGACGGCGCTGGCCACCGCCGCTGGCCCGCGTGGGCGGCTGGCGGCGCTGTTCTGCCTGGCCGCGGTGCCCGTGCCGGAGGCGCAGGAAGAGCCCGCCGGCGCGCTTTTCCAGCGGCGTGCAGGCCGTCGAGGTATACGCCACGGTGACCGATGGTGCCGGAGAGCCGGTCACCGGTCTGCGGGCCGCCGATTTCGAGCTCGACGACGACCGGCCGCCCGCAGGCCATCACGACGTTTGCCGAAGGCGCGTTCCCGCTGACGGTGGCCCTCGGCGTGGACCGGAGCCTCAGCATGGCGGGCGAGCCCATCCGCCTCGCCAAGCGCGCGGCGCAATCGTTCCTCGCGCAGCTGGGTCCCGGCGACCGCTCGATGGTCGTGGCCATCAGCGCCGAGGCCGATGTCGTGGCCCCGCTCGACGGCCGGCCGTGACGAGCAGGCGCGCGCCATCGCGCTCCTCACGCCCTGGAGCACGACCGCGCTGCGTGACGCGGTGGTGAAGACGCTCGACCGCCTCGCCCCGGAACCGGGCCGTCAGGCGCTCGTCGTGTTCTCCGACGGCGCCGATCGGTACAGCCAGGTGAGCGCCGGCGCAGATGCTGGATCGCGCGCGGAGCGGCCCGGCGCTGGTGTATCCCATCGTGTTCGGTCGTGCGCCGGTGGCCGCGCTGGCCGAAATGGCGTCGCTCACGGGCGGGCGGTCGTTCGTGCTGCGCGACGCCCGTGAGCTCGAAGGCGCGCTCGGGCAGCATCGCCCGGGAACTGCGGCATCAGTATCTGCTCGGGTACGCGCCGGCGGACGCGACCGATCCCGGCCGGTGGCATCCCATCCGTGTCCGGGTTCGGAACCAGGAGGCGCGCGGGTGGCGGGTGCGGGCCCGGGACGGGTATTGGGGACGCTAGAGGCGGCCGAGAGCATGCATATGACCGGAGCCAAACATAGCGGGCCGGCGTCTAAGCTTGCGGCGCTGGCCCCGCTCGGGGACAATCTGACAAGCGCAGTCGGCGCGACCCGCTCGAGGCGCGGGTGGCGCGCAGTATCTGGCGCAACCGGTTTGATGCCGGTGCGCCGTTAAGCCCTATGGCCACCCAGACCCCGCCCGGGCCGAGCAACACGACTGTGCAGTCGTCGCACCTCCACGTGCGTCCAGAGGACATCGGCCCCGCTGAAGTGCATTTCATGTTCGAGATGCAGGAGAAGCGGATCGGCGGTGCGCTGGGCGTGTCGATGGCGTCGCCACGCCGCCGTCCTCCTGCTCATCTTTCTCATCGGCCAGCTGCTCCCGGAGAAGGTCTACGAGGCGGTGCTCCCGGACCGGCTGCCCGACATCGTGTGGCTCGCCCAGCCGGGCCCGGGCGGCGGCGGAGGTGGCGGCGGCAACAGCAGCCCCGAACCGCCGAAGAAGGTCGAGCTCAAGGGCGAGAAGCCGGTGACCGTGCCGGTGAAAGAGGAGCCCGTCGAGGCGAAGAAGGAACCGGAGCCGGAGCCCGAGGTGAAGATTCCGGCCGAGACCGCCGCGGCCGCCCCGGTCGTGGCGCCGGGCGTGATCGAGACCACGCAGCCCGCCACCGAATCGCAGGGCGCCGGTGTGGGCTGGCGGCGGTGGCACCGGCCGCGGCACCGGCGTCGGGGCCGGTGAAGGCTCGGGTCTGGGGCAGGGCAGTGGCGGCGGCACCGGCGGCGGCACCTACCGCCCGGGCAACGGCGTCACCATTCCGCAGCTCGTGCGCGAGGTGAAGCCGGCCTACACCGCCGATGCGATGCGCGCGAAGGTGCAGGGCACCGTGTGGCTCGAGTGCGTGGTGATGCCCGACGGCACCGTCGGCCGGGTCGAGGTGATTCGCTCCCTCGACAGCACGTTCGGTCTCGACCAGGAAGCCATCAAGGCTGCCAAGCAGTGGCGCTTCCGTCCCGGCATGCGCTTCGGCGAACCGGTGCCGGTGCTCATCACCATCGAGCTGGCGTTCACGCTTCGCTGAAAGCAGCGGGCCGCCTGAAGGCGGCCCCTACATGTACACAAAAAGGGCGGCTCCGTGAGGAGCCGCCCTTTCGTCTTTCTTGCGCGAGCCCGAGCCTAGAGCCCGGAGCCGTACGCAGCGTTAGTACATCCCGCCCATGCCGCCGCCGTGCGAGTGGCCGCCGCCGCCGCGCCGATTCCTTCTTCTCCTCGGGAATCTCGGAGACGAGGGCTTCGGTCGTGAGCAGGAGCGAGGCGATCGACGACGCGTTCTGCAGCGCGTTGCGGACCACCTTCGCCGGGTCGATGACGCCGGCCTTCACCAGGTCCTCGTACGCCTCGGTCGCGGCGTTGAAGCCTTCGTCCTGCTTCATCCCCTTGACCTTGGCCACGACGATCGAGCCCTCGGCGCCCGCGTTGGTCGCGATGTGCCGCATCGGCTCCTCGATGGCGCGCTTGATCAGGTTGGCGCCAACCTGCTGGTCGCCTTCGAGCTTGAGGCCCTCGAGCGCCTTGCCGCCGCGCACGAGCGCGACGCCGCCGCCGGCCACGATGCCCTCTTCGACGGCCGCCTTGGTGGCGTGCATCGCGTCCTCGACGCGCGCCTTCTTCTCCTTCATCTCGGTCTCGGTGGCCGCACCGACCTTGATGACGGCGACGCCGCCCACGAGCTTCGCCAGGCGCTCCTGCAGCTTCTCGCGGTCGTAGTCCGACGTGGTCTCTTCGACCTGCGCGCGGATCTGCTTGACGCGGCCCTCGATGGCGGAGGTGGTGCCGCCGCCCTCGACGATCGTGGTGTTGTCCTTGTCGATCGTGATCTTCTTGGCCTTGCCGAGGTCCTCGAGCTTGATGTTCTCGAGCTTGATGCCCAGGTCTTCCGTGATCGCACGGCCGCCGGTGAGGATCGCGATGTCCTCGAGCATCGCCTTGCGGCGATCGCCGAAGCCCGGCGCCTTCACGGCCGCGGCCTGCAGCGTGCCCCGCAGCTTGTTGACCACGAGCGTGGCCAGCGCTTCACCCTCGACGTCTTCCGCGATGATCGAGCAGCGGACGGCCGAGGCGTGCCACCTGCTCGAGGACGGGCAGCAGGTCCTTCATCGACGCGACCTTCTTCTCGTGGATGAGGATGACCGGGTTCTCGAGGACGACTTCCATCCGTTCCGGGTCGGTCACGAAGTAGGCCGAGAGGTAGCCGCGGTCGAACTGCATGCCCTCGACGACGTCGAGCGACGTCTCGAGCGTCTTGGCTTCCTCGACCGTGATCACGCCGTCCTTGCCGACCTTGTCCATCGCTTCCGCGATGATCTTGCCGATCGTCGCGTCGCCGTTGGCCGAGATGGTGCCGACCTGCGCCACCATGTTGCCGGACACCGGGCGGGACATCTTCTTGATTTCGGCGACCACGACTTCGACCGCCTTCTCGATGCCGCGCTTCAGCTCCATCGGGTTGGCGCCGGCGACGACGTTCTTCGCGCCCTCGCGGTAGATCGCCTGCGCCAGCACGGTGGCCGTCGTCGTGCCGTCACCGGCCGTGTCCGACGTCTTGCTCGCCACCTCGCGCACCATCTGCGCGCCCATGTTCTCGAGCGGGTCCTTGAGGTCGATCTCCTTGGCCACCGTCACGCCGTCCTTGGTGATGGTGGGGGAGCCGAACTTCTTGTCCAGAACCACGTTGCGGCCCTTGGGGCCGAGCGTGACCTTCACTGCGTCGGCCAGCTGGTTCACGCCGCGGAGGATCGCCTGCCGCGACTGCTCGCCGTAGATAATCTGCTTTGCCATTCCTGTCGCTCCCTTACTTCGAATCGAGAACGGCGAGAATCTCGTCCTCGCGCATGATCAGGTACTCCTCGCCATCGATCTTGATCTCCTGGCCGGAGTACTTGCCGAACAGGATGGTGTCGCCATCCTTGACGTCGAGGGGCTGGCGGCTGCCGTCTTCCTTCACCTTGCCGGCGCCGACGGCGTAGACCTTCCCCTGCTGCGGCTTTTCCTTCGCCGAGTCCGGGATGATGATCCCGCCGATCTTCTGCTCGCCCTCTTCGATGCGCTGGACGATGATGCGGTCGTGCAACGGTCTCACTTTCATGTCAATCGACTCCACTAGTGCGTGTTAGCCATGTCTCGAGTCTCGCGGCCGCTGTCGGCGCGCGTGCGCCCGTCCTGGGAGTGTCTCTCGGCAACCTGTTCATGGTCGAACGGACAACGGGTGCGTCGCGGCGATGGCCGTCGATGCCTGGATGCCCGTCCGCTACCCTGGCGGTTAGCAGTCGGTCACCACGACTGCTAAGTCATAGTGGCGGCGAAAAAACCTGTCAAGGTGTGCAGCCCGACGCGTGACGCGCGAAGCCTGCCGGGCGCTGTCAGGCGCTGCGGCGCAGACGGTATTCGGCGATTTTTCGGCTCAGCGTGTTGCGGTGGATGCCCAGCAGGTCGGCGGCCTTGCCGAGATTGCCGTCCATCTTCTGCAGGGCGTGGGTGATGAAGCGCTTCTCGAATTCCCGCTGGGCGTCCTCGTAGCGCACGCCCTTTCCGAGCATTTCCGCGACCAGATGTTCCAGCTGGTCCTTCATCGCCATCAGTCGAGCTCCCGTCCGGTCAGGCGCCGGAACGCTTCCAGGTATTTTTCGCGGGTCTTCTCGACGACGTCGTCGGGAAGCGACGGCACCGGGGGTTGCTTGTTCCAGTGAATCCGTTCGAGATAGTCGCGGACGAACTGCTTGTCGAAGCTGGGTTGCGGGCCCCCGGGCGCGTATTGGTCGATCGGCCAGTAGCGGGACGAGTCGGGCGTCATCACCTCGTCGATGAGGATCAGCTCGCCGTCGTCGGCCACCCCGAACTCGAACTTCGTGTCGGCCAGGATGATGCCGCGGGATTCGGCGTGCGCCGCCCCGGCGGTGTAGAGCGCCAGCGTCAGGTTGCGCACCTCGGCGACGAGCGCCTCGCCGATGAGCGCGCCGGCCTCCGCCTCGGAGATGTTGATGTCGTGGCCGGTGCTGGCCTTGGTGGCCGGCGTGAAGATCGGCGCCGGGAGGCGGTCGGATTCGCGCAGGCCGGGCGGGCAGCGCCACGCCGCACACCGCGCCGGTCGCCTGGTATTCCTTCCAGCCCGATCCCGAGAGATAGCCGCGCGCCACGCACTCGATGGCGAGCGGCGTGGTCTTCTTCACCAGCATCGATCGGCCCTGGAGCATCTCGCGATGCGGCTGCAGGTCGGCGGGCAGATCCGCCATGTCGGTGCTGAGCAGGTGGTTGCGCGACGATTCCGGCGGTGTGCTCGAACCAGAACGCCGAGAGCTGGGTGAGCACCTTGCCCTTGTCGGGGATGCCCGAGCCGAGCACGTAGTCGAAGGCCGAGATGCGATCGGTCGCCACGAGCAGCAGGCGATCGCCCAAGTCGAAGAGGTCGCGAACCTTGCCGTGGCGATTGGGTCGGGTGCCGTTGAGGCGTGTATCGAGGAGAGGGGCAGCAGACGGCACGGCGATCTCGGACGAAAGGGCGGGGATCTTAGCGGCCCGCGGCGATGGCCGCAACCGTACGCAAGGGGACCGGCCGTCGGCGTGCGGGGGCCCTGATATATTGTGGAGGCTCTGAGCGCGAACCTCGTGTCGTCCGTCGCCCGTCCGTGAAGCGCCGAACCGCGCTCGTTTCGCTGCTTGGCCGTGGGTCTGCTCGTGTGGTTCCTGCGCCACGCCAACCTCGGCGACGTGTGGCGCCAGGTCCAGCGGGCGCGGATGGATCTGCTCGTGCGTCGCGCTTGGGCGTCGTGGCGGCCACCTACTGGGCGCGCGCCGTGCGCTGGCGCTATCTGCTGGCGCCGATCGGCCCGACGCGCTTCCGGACCGTGTTCCGCACCACGGTCATCGGATTTGCCGCGCTCGGGCCTGCTGCCGGCGCGAGCCGGAGACGTGCTGCGGCCGTACCTGGTGGCCCGGCAGGAGGGGCTGAGCCTGTCGTCGGCCTTCGCGACGATCGTGATCGAGCGGGTGCTCGATCTGATTGCGGTGCTGTCGCTGCTGGCGGTGTACCTGGTGGTGGCGGCCGACGTGTCCGGCATGTCGCCGGCGCTGCTGCGGTCGGTCGTGGCCTCGGCGTCGATGGCCGGGCTCCTGGCGGCGCTGATGGTTGGCGTGCTGTGGCTGGTGGCGTCGCATCCCGAGCGTGTGGGCGGTCTGGTGCAGATGGTGGACCGGGTCCTGCCGCACGCGCTGGCCCGGCGGCTGGCGCGGATGGCGCAGTCGTTCAGCGGCGGGCTCGCCGTGGCGCGCCGGCCACGCGAGCTGGTGGCCGCGATTGTGTGGTCGTTGGGCATCTGGATCTGTCATGCCGGTGAGGTCTGGATCGTGACGCGGGCCTTCGGGATGGCGCTGCCGTTGGCCGGGTCGTTCCTGCTGCAGGCGCTGCTGGTGCTCGGCGTCGCGGTGCCGACACCGGGTGGCGTGGGCAGCTACCACGAGGCCTACCGGTTCGGCATGACCACGTTCTTCGGCGCCGCGAACGACAAGGCCGATCGCCGCCGCCCTCGTGCTGCACGCCATCTCGTTCGTGCCGGTGATACTGCTGGGGCTGGTCTTCATGGCGCAGGACGGGCTTGAGCCTGGGACGGCTGAACGAGCTGGCCCGCTCGGCCCCGCAAGAAGGAGTCGCGGCGAACCGATGAAGTGCCCATTCTGCGGCCACCTCCGCGACAAGGTCGTGGACTCGCGCGAGAGCAAGGAGGGCGAGGCCATCCGGCGCCGCCGCGAGTGCCTCGAGTGCGGCCGGCGCTTCACGAGCTACGAGCGCATCGACGAGATCGCCTACATGGTGATCAAGAAGGACGGCACGCGCGAGCGCTTCGAGCGGCAGAAGCTCATCGCCGGCCTGCTCAAGGCGTGCGAGAAGCGGCCGGTCAGCATCGCCGCGATCGAGGCCGTCGCCGACAAGGCCGAGGCGCTGCTGCAGGAGCGGCCCGACAAGGAGATGGGCACCGAGGAAGTGGGCGCGCTGGTGATGGACGAGCTGAAGCGCCTCGACAAGGTGGCCTACGTCCGCTTCGCGTCGGTGTACCGTCATTTCCGCGACATCGGGGAGTTCATGAGCGAGCTCAAGGATCTGCTCGCGACCAAGGAGTAACGTGGCCCTGACGCTGCCGCATCCCACGGCGCAGCAGCGACCGCAGTGACGCCGCCCGAGCCGGCGCCGCCGCCGCGCCGGCGCGCCGGCGACCGCAGGGCGCCGTCGCGTTCTTCGACAACACCAAGCTCATCCTGCTCGGCATCGCCGCCCTGGTCGGCATGCTCGCCGGGCTGCTCGCGCTCGCCAACCGCTCGGCCTCGCTGGCGCCGGACTTCCTCGCCGAGTTCGTCCTCTACGCGCTGTCGGCCACCGACCTCACCATCCTCGTCGCGCTCGTCTTCGTGCTGGCGCGCAACATCGTCAAGCTGGTCGTCGAACGGCGGCACGCGCTGCCGTTCGCGCGGTTCCGCGCCAAGCTCGTGGCCGCGCTGCTGGGCATGACCATCATTCCCGCGGTGCTCGTGCTGATCGTCGGGCAGCGAGCTCATTCGCAACAGCGTGGATCGCTGGTTCAACGCGCCGATGGAGCAGGTGCTCGCCTCGGCACAAGGCATTGCCGCCGACTATTACCAGGAGCAGCAGCGAGTCGTCTCGTCGTTCTCGCAGCGGCTGGCCCGGCGGCTCGGGCCGCTCGACGTGGCAGGAGCCGACCCGGCGACCGTGCAGGCCGCGGTGGATTCCGACGCGCCGCCGGATCACGTCGAGCTGGTGGAGGTGTTCGCCGTCTCGGACGCGGGCAGGCGGGCCGGCGGTCCGGCCGGTGGCGCGCCTGCAGGCCGAGCGGCATCGCCGGCCGGCGCCGACGCGGGCTCGGCGGCCCTCGCCGAACGCGCCGCGGCCTCGGGCGCCGAGGCGCGCGCGGTGGACCGTCTCGCGAGCGGCGCCGAGCTGATCCGGTCCGCCACGCCCATCCGCGCCTCGAACCAGGGCGCCGTGCGCGGCGTGGTGATTGCCAGCCATTACCTGCCCCGCGAATTCGTCGCCCGCGCGCGCGGCATGACCAGCGCCTTCGAGAGCTACCAGCAGCTGCGCGTGCTGAAGGGTCCGGTCACCGGCGTCTATGTCTCGTTCTTCCTGATGCTCACGCTGATGATTCTCGTCGGCGCGACGTGGATGGGCCTCTACATGGCCAAGCGCATCACCCGGCCGGTGCAGTTGCTGGCGACGGCCGCGCACGAGATCGGCGCGGGCCGCTTCGATTACCGCGTCGAGGTGCAGAGCCACGACGAGTTCGGCTCGCTCGCCGAGGCCTTCAACGTGATGGCCGGCGAGCTGGCGACCAGCCGCCAGCGGCTCGAGCGCTCCGCGGTGGAGCTCGAGCGCAAGCACCAGGACGTCGAGGGCCGCCGCCGCTACGTCGAGACCGTGCTCGAACGCATCGCCAGCGGCGTCGTGTCGGTGGACGCGGCGGGCCGGATTCGCACCTGGAACTCGGCGGCGCGGCCGCCTGCTGGGCATCGACTCCGACGTCTCGGGACAGCGCGCGGAAGACGTGTTCGGCGCGCCGGGGCTGGCCCCGCTCGGGGCGCTGCTCGCCGAGAGCGCGACGGCGCGCGACACCCGGCCGCAGGACGTGTCGATTACCCGCGACGGACGCGAGCTGCACCTGGCGGTGATGACGTCGCCGCTGCGGCGCGAGGACGGCAGCCACGACGGCATCGTGGTGGTCTTCGACGACATCTCGCCGCTCATCCGGGCGCAGAAGGTGGCGGCCTGGCGCGAGGTGGCGCGGCGCCTCGCGCACGAGATCAAGAACCCGCTGACGCCGATTCAGCTGTCGGCCGAGCGCCTGCGGCGCCACTTCGGGCAGGCGCCGCCGCCGACGCGGGCGCTGGTGGAGGAGTGCGCCAGCACCATCATCGGCGAGGTCGAGTCGCTGAAGGGCCTGGTGGACGAGTTCTCGCAGTTTGCGCGCATGCCGGCGCCGCGCGCCGTACCCACCGACGTGCATGCGCTGCTCGACGGGGCGCTGGCGCTCTACGACGGCCTGCTCCCGCACGTCACCCTCGAGCGGCGCTACGGGGCCGGGCTGCCGCGCGTGTCGGTCGATCCCGAGCAGATGCGCCGGGTCGTGCTCAATCTGGTCGACAACGCGGTCGAGGCGATGAGCCGCGCCGGCACCATCGCCATCTCGACCGAGCACGACAGGGGCAACAACCTGCTTCGCATCGTCGTCGCCGACGACGGCCCGGGCATTCCTCCGGCCGAGCGCGAGAAGCTGTTCCTGCCCTATTACTCGACCAAGCAGCGCGGCAGCGGTCTGGGTCTGGCCATCGTGCGGCGCATCGTCGCCGAACACGGCGGCGCGATCGACGTCGCCGACAACGTGCCGCGGGGCACGCGGTTCGTCATCGAGCTGCCCTGCTGATCTCGCGCCCGCTGGTGTCCACCCCGATGTCTTCCTCCATCCTCATCGTCGACGACGAGCCCGGCGTTCGCAGCGCCCTCGGCGGCGTGCTGCGTGACGAGGGCTACACCGTGGACGCGGTGGACAGCGGGGAAGCCTGTCTCGATCGCCTGAGCCGCCAGCCCTACGACGTGGTGGTGCTCGACATCTGGCTGCCGCGCATGGACGGCCTGGCCACGCTGGCGCGCATGCGCGAGCGGGAGTGCGACGCCGAGGTGGTGATCATCTCGGGCCATGGCAGCGTCGAGGCGGCGGTGCGCGCCATCAAGATGGGTGCGTTCGACTTCGTCGAGAAGCCGCTGTCGCTCGACAAGACGGTGCTGGTCGTCCGCAACGCGCTGCGGCAGCGGCGGCTCCAGGCCGAGAACCTGGCGCTGCGCGCCAAGGTGGATGCGCAGCACACGATGGTGGGCGAGAGCCTGGCCATGGCGCGGCTCCGCGATCAGATCGCCATGGCCGCGCCCGTCGAACGGCCGCGTGCTGATCTTCGGCGAGAACGGCACCGGCAAGGAGCTGGTGGCGCGCAACATCCACGCGATGAGCCGGCGCCGCGCCGCGCCGTTCGTCGAGGTCAACTGCGCCGCCATTCCCGAGGAGCTGATCGAGAGCGAGCTCTTCGGCCACGTCCGCGGCGCCTTCACCGGCGCGGTGGCCGACCGGCGCGGGAAGTTCGAGACCGCCCACGGCGGCACCATCTTCCTGGACGAGATTGCGGACATGAGCCTGAAGACGCAGGCCAAGGTGCTGCGGGTGCTGCAGGAGCAGGTGATGGAAGCGGTTGGCGGCTCCACCCGCATCCGCGTGGACGCGCGCGTGCTCGCCGCCACCAACAAGGACCTCACCGAGGAGATTCGCGCCGGGCGGTTCCGCGAGGACCTGTATTTCCGGCTCAACGTCGTGCCGATCTTCGTGCCGCCGCTGCGCGAGCGGCCCGAGGACATCCAGCTGCTCGCCGACCACTTCATGGCGCTGCTGGCCCGCGAGTACGGGCGCCGGCCGAAGACGTTCGAGGCCGAGGCGGTGGCGGTGCTGCGGCGCTACGGCTGGCCGGGCAACGTGCGCGAGCTGCGCAACCTCGTCGAGCGCCTGATGATCATGGTGCCAGGAGAGGTGGTGACGGCGGCCGACCTGGCGTTCCTGGGGCAGGGCGCCGTCGGCGCGGTCCGGCCCGACGCCCCGCCCGACCGCATCGTGCCCCTGCACCTCGCCCGCGACGAATTCGAGAAGGGCTACATCCTGCACGCGCTCGCCGCCCAGCAAGGCAACATGTCGCGCACCGCCGACGTCCTGGGCGTCGAGCGCAGCAACCTCTATCGCAAGATGCGCCGCTTCGGGATCGCGCCGTCGCGCCGGTCGGACGACGATCTGGAGCCGGCGTGACCCCGGCGCGAGTCGACGACATCCCGACACCGGCGCTCGTCGTCGATGTGGCGGCGCTCGACCGCAACATCGCGCGCATGGCGCGGTTCTTCGCCGACGGCACCTGCCGGCTGCGCCCCCACGTGAAGGCGCACAAGACGCCCGCGATCGCCCGCCGGCAGCTCGCGGCCGGGTCGTGTGTCGGACTCACATGCGCCACCGTGCTCGAGGCCGAGGCGGTGGCCGGGCTTCTGCGACGACCTTCTCATCGCCAACGAGATCGGTCAGCCGAGGCAAGTGCGCGCGCGCGGCGGCGCTGGCGCGCGGGCGCCGGGTCACGGTGGCCGTCGACTCGCACGAGGGGCTCGAGGCGCTGGCCTGCGGCCGCGCGTGCCGAGCGGCGTGACCCTCGGCGTGCTGATCGATCTCAACGTCGGGCAGATGCGGTGCGGCGTGGCGCCGGGCGAGACGGCGCTGGCGCTCGCGTCGCGCGCCGATGGGCACGCCGGGCCTGGCGCTGCGCGGCGTGATGGGCTACGAGGGCCACGTGCAGCCGGTGCGGAGCCGCGACGAGCGCGCGGCGCTGGCGCGCACGGCGATGGCGGCGCTCGTCGACACCGCGGCGCGCCTGCGCGCGGCAGGCCTGCCGTGCGACATCGTGTCGGCCGGCGGCACCGGCACCTACGACATCAGCGGCCGCGTGCCGGGCGTCACCGAGATCCAGGCGGGCTCGTACGCGCTGATGGACACCGACTACGGCGAGGTCGGGCGTGCCGTTCGAGCCGGCGTTCTTCGTCCTCGGCACCATCATCAGCCGTCCGGCGCCGGATCGCTGCGTGGCCGACGCGGGCCACAAGTCCGACCACCAAGGACCACGGGCTGCCGGCGCGTGGCCGGCCTCGACGGCGCCACCGTGACCTCGCTCAACGACGAGCACGCGACGATTGCGATTCCGCCGTCGTCAGCCGGTGCGGATCGGCGATCGCATCCGGCTGCGTCCCTCGCACACCGACCCGACCGTCAACCTCCACGACGTGCTGTACGCCATCGAGGGCGATCGCGTCGTCGATGTCTGGCCCGTCGCCGCGCGCGGCTACTCGCGAGCCTTGGGCAGCTAGGCAGGTAGGCAGGTAGGCGGGTGGGGCGGGCGTAGGCCGCCCTCGATCCGACCCGCCTGCTACTTCACCTGCCACCAGCCTACCCGCCCACCTGCCCACCTGCCTCGGTCTGGCAAGGCCCGACCGGCTCGGGGGCCTTGACAGACCGATTTGGTCGGATATCTAATCTGCTTGTGAGACTCAGTCTCAATATCGAACGTGCCCGCGGCCGAACCCCTCTCACCCCCCCGGATCTCTCCGCTCATGAAGCTGCGCACCCTGCTGTTCTGGCCCCACCTGATTGCCGGCGTCGTGGCCGGCGCCATCATCCTCGTGATGTCCGTCACCGGAGTGCTGCTCACCTACGAGCGGCAGCTCATCGAGTGGTCGAACAGCGACTATCAGTCCGCGCCGCCCTCGCCGGGTGCCCCCCGGCTGCCGGTGGAGCAGGTCCTGGCGGCCTTCGCCAAGACGCCATGAGGACGCGCCGTCAAGCGTCGTCGTCGGCGCCGATGCCACGGATGCGGTCGTCGTCTCGGCCGGCCCCCGGACGTTCTATCTCGACGCGTACACGGGCCGGCTCCTCGGCGAAGGGCGTCAGGGCATGCGGCAGTTCATGTCGGACATGCGCGCCTGGCACCGCTGGCTGGCCTACGAAGACGAGGCGCGCCTCACCGCCCGTGCGGTGACCGGCTGGTCGAACGTCGCCTTCCTCTTCATCGTCGTGTCGGGCCTCTACCTCTGGTTTCCGCGCCGCTGGAGCTGGCAGCACGTGCGGCCGGTGCTGATGTTCACCGGCGGCGCCCGCGGCAAGGCGCGCGACTTCAACTGGCACAACGTGATCGGCGTCTGGTGCCTGGTGCCGCTCTTCATCGTGGTGATCTCCGCCGTGCCGATCTCGTTTCCCTGGGGCAACGACCTCGTCTACCGCGCGATGGGCGAGGAGCCGCCGCCGCGCCGCGGCGGCGGACCGGGCGAAGCCGGGCGCGGCGGCGCGCGCGGGCGCGCGGGCGGGGCCGCAGCGCGAGGGCCGCGGCGCGCGAGCGGGCGCAGGCGCGCGCGGAGCCGCAGGCTGGCGTGGCGGGCTTGAACGGGCTGCTGACGCGCGCCGCGCAGCAGGAGCCCGAGTGGCGAATCGATCAACGTGCGGCTTCCCGAGTCGGCGCGCGCGCCCGTGGCGTTTGCCATCGATCGCGGTGATGGCGGCCAGCCGCAGCTGCGCTCGACGCTGACGCTCGATCGCGCCGGCGCGGTGGTGAGCTACGACGACCTTTGCATCGCAGACCCCGGCCCGCCAGCTGCGCAGCGTGATGCGCTTCGCCCACACCGGCGAGGTGCTGGGCCTGCCCGGGCAGACGATCGCCGGGATTGCGACGGCCGGCATCCGTGGTGCTGGTCTGGACCGGCATCGCGCTGGCGCTGCGCCGCGGACGGGCCTGGCTGGGCCGTCGCGCCAAAGCCGCCGAGGCACCGTGCCGCGCGCGCCGCAGCCCGAAGCCGCCGTTCCGCTGTCCAGCGCCGCTCTCAATCGCGTCGAGGAGTCCCAGTCGTGAAGCACCGTGTCCAGACAGGTCCGCAGCCGGCGCCGCGCGCCGCAAGGGGCGCGCCCGCCTGTTCATGCTCATGAGCGCCACCGTCGCCACCGGCACGCTGGCCGCGACGCCCGCGGAGGCGACGCCGCAGGCGCCCGAGGCGCGCACGGCCCCGTCGGCGAGCGCGTCGCAGTTCGCGATCGCGCCGGGATCGCTCGACGTCGTCCTCGCGGAGTTCGAACGCATCACCGGGCTGAAGACCGTGCTCGCGATGCCCGAACTGGCGGTGATCCAGTCGCCGGGTGTCGACCGGCCGCTGACGCCGGCCGACGCCATGACGGCGCTTGCTGCATGGGCACGTCGGTGTCAGGCCACGTTCGGTGACGGCCGCGTCGACCTGGCCGTCGATCGCGTGCGCGAGTTCGTCGAGGTGGCCGGCCGCGCGACGCCGACGGTGTCGTCGCCGCGCTACACCGCGCCGCTGCGCGACGTGCCGCAGACCATCGCGGTCATTCCCACGCGCGGTCATCGAGCAGCAGGGCGCGACGACGCTGAGCGACGCGCTGCGCAACGTGCCCGGCATCACGCTCCAGGCCGGCGAGGGCGGCGGCGCGTCGAACACCGCCGGCGACATGTTCAACATGCGCGGCTTCAACGCGTCGAACAGCCTGTTCGTGGACGGCGTGCGCGACGACGGGCTGATCGCCCGCGACGTGTTCAACCTCGAGCAGGTCGAGGTGTTCATGGGGCCCGACCGGGCTCCGACGTCGGCCGCGGCACGGCCGCCGGCTACGTCAACATGCAGACCAAGACGCCCGCACCTGGCGCCGACCTACGCGCGCGACCGTCGGCTACGGCAACGACGATCGGCGGCGGTTGACGGCCGACGCCAACTTCGCGCCGTCGATGACCGCCGGCGGGCGGCTGGTGGAGCCAGGCGGCCGTTCCGCCTGAACGCGCTTGTGGCAGGACGGCGGCGTGCCCGGCCGCGACGTGGTCGAGAACGAGAGCCAGGGCCGTCGCGCCGTCGCTCGGATTCGGCCTCGGCACGCCGACGCGCCTCACCCTCGGCGGCGCAGTTCGTGCGCCAGGACAACCTGCCCGACTACGGCGATTCCCGGCGCCGCCTGGGCCGAGAGCCGCTGGCGCCGACGACGGTGCAGGCCGCCGCCGCCGGTGGACCAGACCAACTTCTACGGCAGCCTCGGCTACGACTACGACAACGCGGACGCAGGACAGCGTGACGCGTGCGCGCCGAGCACGACGTCGAGCCGCAAGCTGCAGCCTGCGCTACCAGTCCCGCTACAACCGCACGCACGCGCGAGGCGGTCGATCTCGACGATCCAGAACCCGGCGGCGTTCGACGCGACGACCAACCTCGTGACGCATCGCGCGGCAGGGCAACGAGCGCCAGAACGAGGTGACGTCGCACCAGTTCTCGCTGATCGATCGCTTCGCCACCGGCGCGGCTGCGCCACGCCGTCAGCGCCGGCGTCGACGTGAACCTCGAGAATCAGTTCGCGCCGGTGCTCGCCGGCCTCGGCACGCGGGCCCCGGTGGACATCTATCACCCGAACCCGCTCGATCCGGTGCTCAGGCTACGCGCCGGCGCGCTCGCTGCGCGTCGAGCCGCGGCGAGACGGCCACGGTCGGGCATCTTCGCGTTCGACACCGTCGATCTGGGCTCGCGCTGGCAGGTGTCGGGCGGCGCGCGCGGTCGAGCGCTACGACACCGACTTCCGCAACGTGGATGCGACCGGCGTCGACGACCGCGGACCTCGACGGCGCACGACAGCCTCGTCAGCGGCAAGGCCGGCGTCGTGTTCCGTGCCACCGAGAGCGGGCAATCTCTACGTCGGCTACGGCACGAGCGTGACGCCGCCGGGCACGGCCAACTTCACGCTCAGCGCGCAGGCCAACAACCAGAACAACCCGAGCGTGAAGCCGCAGGAGTCGGCCAATTTCGAGGTCGGCAGCCAAGTGGGACTTCTTCGGCACCCGTCTCTCGGTGACCGGCGCGGTCTTCCGGACGGTGAACGAGAACGTCATCTACACGGTGGACGCGACGGCGATTCCGCCGATCTACAACCAGGACGACCGGCAGCTCGTGAAGGGCGTGACCGGCGGCGTGGCGGGCCAGGTCACGGAGCGCTGGGAGGTGCTCGCCAGCGCCGGCTATCTCGATGCGACGCTCGACACGCAGAACGCCGTCGAACAACGGCAACCACCTGGTGCTCACGCCGAAGTTCTCGGGCAGCGTCTGGTCCACCTACCGGCTGCCGCGAACCTCACCGCTCGGCGGCGGCGTCCGCTTCACCGGACGACGTGTTCATCAACGCGGCCAACACCATCAAGTCGCCGGGGTACACGCTGGTGGACGGTCTGGTGGAGTACGCCGGTGAACTCGCATTTCAGCCTGCGGCTGAATCTCTACAACCTCACCGACGAGCGCTACATCCGGAACGTGAACAACAACGGCGGCCGCTACAACCCCGGCCACCCGCGTTCGGCGATGCTGTCGTCGGACGTGCGGCTTCTGAGCGGCCGCCGGATGATTCTGCAGATTCCCGACGTCCTCAACGCCGACCAGGTCGCGCACGCCCGCCGCCTGCTCGACGAAGCGACCTGGGTGGACGGGCGCGTCACTGCCGGCCCGCAGGCGGCGCGGGCGAAGGACAACATGCAGCTCGCCGAGAGCGATCCGGTCGCGCGCCAGATCGGCGATCAGATCCTCGGCGCGCTGCAGCGCAATCCGCTGTTCGTGTCGGCGGCGCTGCCGCTCAAGGTGTTTCCGCCGCTGTTCAACCGCTATCGCGGCGGCGAGTCGTTCGGCAACCACGTGGACAACGCCATCCGCCAGTCGGTCGACGACCGGCCTGCGGATTCGCACCGACCTCTCGGCCACGCTGTTTCTGGCGGATCCGGAGGAGTACGAGGGCGGCGAGCTGATGATCGAGGACACCTACGGCGTGCACTCGGCCAAGCTGCCGGCCGGGCACATGGTGCTCTATCCCGTCCACCAGCCTGCACAACGTGACGGCCGGTCACCTCGGGCGCGCGCATCGCCTCGTTCTTCTGGATTCAGAGCATGGTGCGCGACGACGGGCAGCGGACGCTGCTCTTCGACCTCGACACCGCGATCCAGCGGCTTACGCTGGACCTGCCGGAACACCCCGCGGCCGTGCAGCTCACGGCGGTGTACCACAACCTGCTGCGGCAGGTGGGCCGACGCATAGCCTGTAGCCTCTTGCCTTTAGCCTCTAGGCCTATCCTGCTTGCCGGGAGGGACTTGGCCAGAGGCCAGAGGCTAGAGGCTAGAGGCTTCAGAAAAACAGATAACACCCCAGCGCCCCGATCACCGTCATCGACAGGCCCCAGGCGAGCAGCTTGTTGTAGGTCGGGCGGACCTCGGCCGGGTCGGCGATCCCGGCGATGCACATCGCGCCGGTGGTCGAGAGCGGCGACATGTCCACCAGGTGGGCGCCGACGTTCATCGACGTCGCGACGCCGAACGCGTCGCCGCCGAGGCGCGTGATCAGGCCGGGCACGGTGGGCAGGAAGGCCGGCAGCACGACGGCCGACGTGCTGCTGTAGACGGAGACGAGGCCGGTCACCAGCGCGACGACGCCGGTGAGCGTGCCCGGCGTGGAGATCGACGCCAGCAGCGTCGTGAACAGGTCGAGCCCCTTCGTCTTCTCGAGCAGCGCCACCAGCACGCTCATGCCGCACACCATCAGGATGGGCGTCCACGGCATCTTGCGAATCGCCTGGTCGTGGTCGGCGAGAC
This sequence comes from uncultured Acidobacteriota bacterium, assembly GCA_963731785.1. Taxonomy (GTDB): domain Bacteria; phylum Acidobacteriota; class Vicinamibacteria; order Vicinamibacterales; family UBA2999; genus DASYRM01. The sequence goes on along the minus strand of CAVSWX010000011.1, from coordinate 197,492 downwards.
GGAGCACCGCGAGCGCCACCGCTCCCGTGAACGCCGCCATGCCGATGTTGGCGTTGAGGAAGAGCACCGCAACCAGCACGCTGCCCACCACCGCCAGCGTTGCGCCATGCGACGCGGTGAAGTCCACCTTGCCGGCCACTTCTTCCGCGGACCGCGAGTCGCGGACGGCTGAACAGCCGCCAGCCGCCGAACAGGAAATAGCCGCCGAACGCCACGAGCGCGTGCGCCAGCCAGGTTGGCGAGATAGGTGCGAAGTTCGTGGCCGCCGAGGCCGATCTTCATCATCAGGCCGGTGACGATGATGCCGGTCGGGGCAAACGGCGACAGGGCCCCGGCCTGCGCGCCGTTGCCGACCATGATCGCCATGAGGAACGGCGGGATGCCGGCGCGGCCGCCGACGGCCATGGCCATTGGCGCCATCATCGCCGCCGTCGCGACGTTGCCCGGGTCCCACCGACGCGATGAGGCACGCGAGCGCGAAGAACATCACCGGGATGAGCCCGGCGTTGCCGCGGCAGATCCGCACGGCCGCTTGCGCGACGCGATCGAGGGTGCCGTTCAACTGCGCCTGCGTGAAGAGCAGCGTGACCCCGGCCAGCGTGAGGAACAGCTGCACCGGGAAGCCGCTCAGCACCTCGTTGAGGCCGAGGCCGCCGGCGTAGACGCCCACCAGCCACGCCAGCGCCAGCGCGAGCACGCCGACGTTGATCTCGGAGACGCAGCTCACGATCATCGCCACGACGAGCGCGCCCAACGAGAGCCAGGCCAGATTCATGTACGGGACCCTTCGGGGAGCAGCGAGCGCAGCAGCACCGCGGGGTGCACGGCCTCGGCGCCGGTGAAATCGTGAATCTGATGGCGGCACGAGGTGCCGGCGGCGACGACCACCGTGCCGTCGGCCGCGCCCGCGCACGGCCGGGAACAGCCGCCGCTCGCCGATGGCCTTCGACACCTCGTAGTGATCGCGCCCGTAGCCGAACGAGCCGGCCATGCCGCAGCAGCCGGCCTCGGCGTCCGTCGACCGTCGACGCCGGGAATGCGCGCCGAGCAGCGCCTTGGCGGGCGCGACCAGGCCCATCGACCGCTGGTGGCAATGCCCGTGCAGCAGCACGCGCGCGGGGCCGGCGGCGAGCGGCAGCGACGCGGCCCGCGAGGCCGCGTACTCCTCGAACAGCACGCTGGCCTCGGCGACGACGCTGGGCCTTGCGGCGCGCCTCGCCGCGCAGCAGCGCCGGCGCGTCCTCGCGCACGGCCGAGAGGCAGCTCGGCTCGCAGAAGACGAGCGGACGCCCGGCCGCGGCGTCGTCGTAGAGCCGCTCCGCGTTGGCCGGCGGCCAGCGCGCGCGCCTCGCCGAGCAGCCCCTTGGAGATCTGCGGCCGCCCGCAGCAGCCGTTGCGCGCCAGTGCCGCCGGCGCGCCCGCGGCCGCGAGCACGTCGAGCGCGGCGACGCCCAATCGCGGGGTCGTAGTAGTTGGTGAACGTGTCGACGAAGAGCAGCGCCGCGGCCGGCGCCGATCCCGCCGCCGGCGCCGCGGTCCTGCAGCGTGCGGCGCTGAAACGCCGGCAGCCGGCGCCGGCGGTCGATGCCGACGAGGCGCTCGGCGAGCGCGCGCCCGGGGGCGCTGCGTGCGACGACGTTCGAGAGCGGCGCCAGCGCGCTGCCGAGCCGCGCCAGCGCCCGCGCGTTGCCGAGCGCCCGCGCTTCGAGGCTGGTGCCGTGCCGCTGCCAGTAGCCGGCGAGGAACTCGCTCTTGTAGCGCGCCATGTCGACGCCGACCGGGCACTCGGCCTTGCACGCGCGGCACTCGAGGCAGAGGTCGAGCGTCTCGTAGACGCCGCGGTCGTCCAGCCCGGCCTCGCCGAGGCGGCCGGCCATCGCCAGCCGCAGCACGTTGGCGCGGCCGCGCGTCGTGTGCTGCTCGTCGTGCGTCGCCATGTACGACGGGCACATCGTGCCCTCGATCGTCTTGCGGCAGGCGCCGATGCCGCTGCACATCTCGACGGCGCCGCCGAAGCCGCCGTACTCGTCGTAGTCGAAGTGGGTGTCGGGCCGCGGCGTCACGTAGCCGGCGCCGAAGCGCAGGTTGGCGGTCATCGGCCCGGCGTCGACGATCTTGCCGGGATTGAACAGGCCGGCCGGATCGAAGGTCTGCTTGATGGTCCGGAAGGCGTCGTAGAGCACCGGCCCGAACATCTTGCGGATGAACGGGCTGCGCACCAGGCCGTCGCCGTGTTCGCCGGAGAGCGCGCCGCCGAATTCGAGCACGAGGTCGGCGACGTCGTTGGCCAGCGCCTCGAACCGCCGCACGCCCTCCTCGGTCTTGAGGTTGATCACCGGCCGGACGTGGAGGCAGCCCACCGACGCGTGGGCGTAGACGCCGGCCGTGGTGCCGTGGGCGCGCACCGTGGCCAGGAAGCGCGCGATGTAGTCGCGCAGCCGCTCCGGCGGCACCGCGGTGTCCTCGACGAACGACAGCGACTTGGCGTCCTCCTTCATCGCCATCGACAGGCCGAGCGCCGCCTCGCGCAGCCCCCAGATGCGCGCCTGCGTCGGCAGATCGAGGGCGTGGACGTAGCGGTAGCCGAGGTCCGTGCGCGCGCAGGTCGGCTTCGAGCGCCGCCAGGCGCGGCGGCAGGTCCGCCGCCTCGTCGGCGTAGAACTCGACGCACAGCAGCGCGCCCGGATCGCCCTCGATGAAGCTGTCGCGCATCGCGGTCGAGCGCCGCGCTCTGGCGCGTGTAGTCGAGGATGAAGCCGTCCATCACCTCGACGGCCGACGGCCCGTGCCGCAGGATCAGCGGCGCGGCGCCGAGCGCGTCGAGGAGCTCGGTGAACTGGATCGCGAGCACCGCCTTGGCCTGCGGCAGCGGCACCAGGTTGACCTTCGCCGCGAGCACCACGCCGAGCGTGCCCTTCCGATCCCACCAGCAGCTTGGCCAGGTTGAACGGCCGATCGCCGCGCGTGAACTCGTCGAGGTTGTAGCCCATGACGCGGCGCAGCACCTTCGGGTAGCGCCGCGCTCACCTCGTCGGCGTGCGTGCGCGCCAGCTCGCGCACGGTGCGATAGCAGCGCGCCTCGAGGCTGTCGCCGGCGCAGGCCGCGTCGAGCGCCTCGGGCGCGAGCGGGCCGAAGTGCGCCACCGACCCGTCCGCGAGCACGACGTCCTGCTCGAGCACGTGGTCGATGGTCTTGCCGTAATACACCGAGCGCGCGCCGCTCGAGTTGTTGGCCATCATGCCGCCGACGCGTGGCGCGGCTGGCGGTGGAGACGTCGGGCGCGAAGCGCAGCCCGTGCGGCCGCAGGCGGCGCGTTCAGCTCGTCGAGCACGATGCCCGGCTCGACGCGCGCCCAGCGTTCCTCGACGTTCACCTCGAGCACGGCGTTCAGATACTTCGAGGTGTCCACGACCAGGCCGGTGCCGATGGCCTGGCCGCACTGCGACGTGCCGCCGCCGCGCAGCGTGATCGGGCAGCCGAGGCGGGCGCAGATGCGGACGATGGCGATCAGATCCTGCTGCGTGCGTGGCAGCACGACGCCGAGCGGCGTCAGCGTGTAGACGCTGGCGTCGGTGGCGTAGAGCGCGCGCGACACCGCGTCGAAGCGGACTTCGGCGGTCGTCTCGGCGCGGAGCGCGCGCTCCAGCGCCGCGGCGTCCACGCGCGACGGGTCGGCGTGGGGCAGCGGCTGGACCGCGTCCACCTTGAGCAGGGTCACAGGCTGGATAGTCCCGCGCGCAGCCGCTCGAGCCCGCGCGCCAGGTTGTCGCCGCCGCTCGCGAACGACACGCGCAGCGTGCCCTCGCCGCCGGGCCCGTAGGCCGACCCGTGGGCGACGACGACGCCGTGCTGCTCGAGCAGGTGCAGCCGCACGTCGTTCGAGGTCCGGCCGGTCGTCGCGCACGTCCACCATCGCGAAGAAGCCGCCCTCGGTCGCGCAGCACGCGCACGTCCGGGCATGCCGCGCAGCGCCTCGATGACCTGCGCGCGCCGCGCGGCGTACTCGCGCTGCATGGCGAGCACCGGCTCCTGCGGCCCGGTCAGCGCCGCCGCCGCGGCATCCTGGATGAACGTGGCCGGCCCGCGGCTCGACTGCTGCAGCACGAGGAACATCGCCTGGAGGATCGGCGCCGGCGCGGCGCAGTAGCCGACGCGCCAGCCCGGCATCGCGTAGGTCTTCGACAGGCTGTTGACCACGACGGTGCGCGCGCGCACGTCGGGCGACAGGCTGGCGGGGCAGATGTGCCGGCGCCCGTCGAACACGATCGTTTCGTAGATCTCGTCGCTGATGAGCAGCAGGTCGCGCCGCACGACGAAGGCGGCCAGCGCCTCGAGCTCGTCGCGCCGGAACACGGTGCCCACCGGGTTCCACGGCGTGTTGAGCAGCAGCGCCCGCGTCGACGGGGTCACCGCGGCCTCGAGCGCCTCGACCGGCAGCTCGAAGCGGTCCGTTGACGATCGGCGCCCGCACCGGACGCGATCGGCCGCCGGCGAGGGCGATGGGCGAGTGATAGGCGTCGTAGATCGGGTCGGGCAGCAGCACCTCGTCGCCGTCGCCGATGAGCGCCGTCAGCGCGCAGGCCAGGCCGAGCGTGGCGCCGGTGGTGGCGAGAATCTCGGTCGCCCGGGTCGTAGGCGACGCCGTTGTCGCGCGCCAGCTTGGCGGCGACGGCCTCACGGAAGCGCAGCTCGCCGCGGTTGTCGGGATAGCCGGTGCGGCCGGCCCGCACGGCCTCGATGACCGCGTCGCCGATGTGCTCGGGCGTGCGGAAGTCGGGCTCGCCGCGCATGAGCGAGACGACGGTGGCGCCGGTGGCCTGGACGCGCCGCACGTCGGCCAGGATGGCGTTGACGGCGGTGGGCTTGAGCAGCGCCACGCGCGGCGCGGCGGTGTGATCGAGGATGGACACGCGACAGCGTTTGCTTGTATCACAGGTGGGCGCGGCCCGCTAAGAACGCGGACCGCGCGGCAGTGTCTGGCAAACCGGCTTAACGCCGGTTCGCTATTGTTGCAATTCATTGACCGATCTGCGCGGTTGCTCGATAATCCCAATGGCGACAGTTCACTCGCCATTCATGTCCGATCGACCGCGCCAGGTGCCCCACGCCGCGCCGCGCGACCTCGCCGGAGACGCCGAGGCCGCCGATCGCGAAAGCCGCGTCGAGCAGTTGCTGCTCGCCGGCCTCGACCAGTATTTCGCCGGCCGCTTCGATCAGGCGATCGACATCTGGACCCGCGTCGCGTTTCTCGACCGCCGCAACACCCGCGCCAAGGCCTATATCGATCGGGCGCGCGGCCTCGTCGCCGAACGGCAGCGCGAAGTGGAGGCCCTCGTCCACGAGGGAGTCGCGGCGTATCACGCCGGCGACCTCACGGTCGCGCGCACCGCTGCTCAGCCGGGCGGTCGATCGTGGCGGCCACAGCGACACGGCTCAGCTCTTTCTCGAACGGCTGCGCCGCAGCGAGACGCTGCCCGCGGTCCCCGGCCGCGGCGCCGCGCCATCCGGCGCCGCGCGACGGGCAAACCGGCGCGCACGGTGTCTGGAACTGGGTCGTCACCGGCGTGATGTCGACGGGCCTGGCGGCGCTCATCCTCGTGGCGGCGCGCCCGGTCGCGTCGTTCCTGGCCGAACTGCCGCTCGCCGTCCCGGCGGCGGTCCCCGTGCCCGCCGCCCCCGCTGCCGGTCGCGCGTCCGTCGGATCGCGTGCTCGCCCAGGCGCGGCACCCTGCACGCACAGGGCCGCTCGGGCGAGGCGCTGCGTCTGCTGGCCGCGGTGGACGTGGCCGATGCGCAGCGTCCGGCGGCCGACGCGCTGCGCGGCGAGATTCAGCGGGAGATTCTGGAACGGTCGACGTCGGGGACACCGCGCCGGAGGTGATTCGATGAAGTGCCCGAAGTGTCTCTACATCGGATTCGAGACCGGCGACCGCTGCAAGAACTGCGGCTACGACTTCTCGCTGCTCGCGGGCCGCCGACGACGCCGCCGGCCGAGCACCGAAGATCTGCCGCTGCAGCCGGCGGTCGCCGATCAGCCGGCCTTCGACGTGACGGCAGCCGTGGACGACGCGTGGGCGGCCCCGGCAGTCGATCGGTTCCGCGATCTGCCGGACGAGGAGACTCCAGCGCTGGCGCTGTCGTTCGCGGGACCAGGCCTCGAGATCGATCCGCACGCCCGCACGGACGCCGCACGTGGCGCCGCCGGCGGCCGCGGCCCCGGTCGAACCCGCCCTGCCGCTCTTTGCGCTCGACGTGGCGGCCGACGACGACGAGCCGCTCGTCAAGGTGCCCGCCGTGCCCCGGATGCCGCTGGCCGTGCGCAAGACCCCGGAGGTGCCACGGCTCCGGCCCACCCCGGCGTCCGACCAGCCGCGTCTGCACGAGGAGGCGGTGCTGCAGTTCGTCGAGGAACCACGAGGAGGAGTCCCGTGGCGAGCCGCGGACGCGAGCGCCCAAGGACTTCGTCCGCCCCGGCTCGAGCCGTGGCCGCCGAGCCCGACGCGAGCCCCTTCGGGCGGCGGATGGTGGCCGCGATGATCGATCACGGCATCCTGCTCGGCATCGATCTCGTCGTGCTGTATTTCACCTTCCGGCTCACCGGGCTGTCGCTGGCCGACTGGCGCCTGCTGCCGGTGCTGCCGATGGCGGCGTTTCTCCTGTCGCTCAAGGTGGCCTACCTGAGCGCGTTCACCACCGCCGGCGGGCAGACGATCGGCAAGATGGCGACCCACATCCGCGTCGTGTCCGACGAGGGCGGGCGGCTCGATCCGGGCCGCGCGCTGCGCCGGGCCGTGCTCGGCCTCGCGTCGATCGCGACGGCCGGCGCCCCGTTCCTGACGGCGCTCGGCGACCCGGCACGCCGCGGCGTTCACGACCGTGCATCGGGGTCGCGCGTCGTGGCGCTGGCCCCCCGGTGACGGCCCGCCTGGGCCTGTTCATCGCCACCTTCGGGTACATCGGCTTCGCGCCCGTCGCCCCCGGCACGGTGGGGTCGGCGGCGGGTGTCGCCCTCTTCTACCTGGTGCGCGCCACCGGCGTCCCGTGGGCGCAGGGCGCCCTCATCGTCGCGCTGTTCGCCGCCGGCGTCTGGGCCGCATCGGTCGCCGAACGAGCGCTCGGGCGCACCGATCCTGGCCCGGTCGTCATCGACGAGGTCGTCGGCGATGCTGATCACGCTGGCGTGGATTCCGGTCACGCCGCTCGGCGCGCTGGCCGGGTTCCTCATCTTCCGCGTGCTCGACGTGGTGAAGCCGTGGCCGGCGCGGCAGTTCGAAGCCCTGCACGGCGGATTCGGCGTCATGGCCGACGACGCGATGGCCGCGGTGTACGGCCACGCTGCTGCTGCGCGGCCTGGTGTTCTTCGCCCCCGCCGGGTGGCTGGTCTGATGGCGGCCGCGCTTGCGGCGCTGCGTCGCGCCGCCATCGTCGCGGTCGGCAGCGAACTCCTCGAGACGGCACGGCTCGACACCAACTCCCTCTTCATCACCCAGCAGCTCAACGCCGCCGGCATCGACGTGGTGTTCAAGAGCGTGGCCGGCGACGATCGCGCCGTTCTCGGAAACGTGCTGCGCTTCGCGCTCGCGAGCGCCGACCTGGTGGTCGTGAGCGGCGGGCTGGGCCCGACCGACGACGACGTGACCCGCGAGGCGGTGGCCGAGGTGCTCGGCCGGCCGCTGCGGGAAAGCGCCGCGCTCGTGGACCATCTGCAGCGGCGGTATGCGTCGCGCGGCTTTACCGCGCCGATGCCGCGAAACAACCTCCGGCAGGCGATGGTGCCCGAGGGCGGCGAGGTGCTGGAGAACCCGCACGGGAGCGCCCCTGGTCTGTGGATCGATCACGACGGCCGCGTGGTGGTGCTGCTGCCGGGGCCGCCGCGCGAGCTGAAGCCGATGATGACGGCGCTGTCGGCGCGGCTCGCCGCGCGCTCGACCGGGCACGTCATCGTGCGGCGCAGCCTCCACATCGTCGGCCAGATCGAATCCCAGGTGGATCAGACGCTGCAGCCGCTCTACCGCGAGTGGGCCGCCTGGTCGCCACCGGTGGCCGCCACGATCCTCGCCAAGCTCGGACAGATCGATCTCCACCTGTCGGTCCGCCACGCCTCGCCCGCCGATGGCGGCGGCGATGCTCGAGCGCGCGACGGCCCAGGTGGTGGGCGTGCTCGGCGACGTCGTCTTCAGCACCGACGGCCGCCGGCTCGAAGAGGTCGTGGGCGAGCTGCTGGCCGCGCGTGGGCTGTGGGTGGCGGCGGCGGAGTCCTGCACCGGCGGACTGCTGACGTCGCGGCTCACCGATGTGCCCGGCAGCTCGCGCTACGTCGGCACGTCGGTCGTCGCCTACGCCAACGAGGCCAAGACGGCGCTGCTTGGCGTGGCGCCGGCCCTGCTGGAGGCGCACGGCGCGGTGAGCGAACCGGTCGCCGTCGCGATGGCCGAAGGCATTCGCGCCCGCGCGGGTGCCGACCTCGGCCTCGGCGTCACGGGTATTGCCGGCCCGACCGGCGGCTCGCCGGAGAAGCCGGTCGGCACGGTGGCCGTGGCCCTGGCCTCGGCGGCCGGCACCCAGGTCCGCACGTTCCGCTTCTTCGGCGAACGCGAATCCGTGAAGTTCCAGGCCTCGCAGGCGGCGCTGGACATGGTTCGCCGGCACTTGACGGAGAGTAGGCCGAGCTTCAGGCCGGCAGCGGGCCGAGCACGGAAGGCGGCCCCTGCGTCTGCCACTCTGCTCCCGCCCACTCCGCTACACTCACCCTGAGGGGCGATCATTCAGCGCGTCGCGATACTCGGGGCCGGAGGCTGGGGGACGGCGCTCGCCGTCCACCTGGCGCGGGTGGGGCACGATGCCTGCCTCTGGGGACGCGACGCGTCCCTGGTGGCTGACATGCGCGTGCGGCAGGTCAATGCCGTGTACCTGCCGGACATCCGGTTTCCGCCGGGCCTCGTGGTGACGGCCGACATGGCCGCCGCCCTCGACGGCGCCGAGGTGGTCGTGATGGCCGCCCCGTCGCACGGGACGCGTGACATCGCCCGCGCGGCTGCGCCGTTCGTCAACCCGGACGCGATCGTGGTCAGCGCGACGAAGGGGCTCGAGCAGCACACGCTCTTCCGCGTGTCCGAGATTCTCGAACAGGAGTTCGGGCCGTCGCTGCGCCTGGCCGTCGTCTCGGGGCCGAGCTTTGCGTCGGAGCTGGCGCGCGAGCTGCCCACCGCGGTCTCGGTGGCGTCGCACGACGAGCGGGTGGTGGCAGCGGTCCAGGCCGGCTTCCGCGCGCCGTACTTCCGTCTTTACGGCACGAGCGACGTGGTCGGCGTCGAGATCGGCGGCGCGCTCAAGAACGTCATCGCGATTGCCGCCGGACTCGTCGAAGGGCTCGGGCTGGGACACAACGCGCTGGCCGGGCTCATCACGCGCGGCCTCGCCGAGATTTCCCGCCTGGCATGCGCCGCCGGTGCACAGCGCGAGACGCTGTCGGGGCTGACCGGGCTGGGCGACCTCGTGCTCACCTGCACGAGCGCGCCGAGCCGCAACCGCCGGGTGGGCATCGAGCTCGCGCACGGGCGGCCGCTTCAGGACATCGTCGACGGCACGCGCATGGTGGCCGAGGGCGTGCGAACGACGCGCGCCGCGCTCGACCTCGGCGCGCGCCACGGCGTCGAGCTCCCGATCGCAGCGCAGGTGGCGGAGCTGCTGGCCGGCCGCAAGGATCCGCGGACGGCGCTCGGCGAGCTCATGGTGCGGCCGCAGCGGGCCGAGGCCGGATAACCCGCCGCCGCCGTTCGGGCGCCGGTCTTGCCGGCAAGGAACAGGGAGACATGGGGTTTTTCGACAAGCTGAAGGCGGGGCTCACCCGCACCAAGCAGCAGATTCTCGACCGGTTCGACGAGCTGGTGGAGCGCGCCGACGCGCCGGAGCAGCGCACGCGGCAGATCGACGTCGACACCATCGAGGCGCTCGAGGAGATTCTCATCGGCGCCGACATCGGCGTCGCGGCCACCGAGCGCATCGTGACCTCGGTGCGCGACCGGTCGCGGGAGGGCGAGAGCCTGCGCGACCTGGTCAAGCGGGAGATCCGGCAGATCTTCGACACGGTGGCGCGGCCGGCGGCATCGAACGGACAGCCGCCGCACGTGACCCTGATCGTCGGCGTCAACGGCACCGGCAAGACGACGACGATTGGCAAGCTCGCCAACCTGATGAAGAAGGAGGGCCGGCAGCCGCTCGTCTGCGCCGCCGACACCTTCCGCGCCGCGGCGGTGGAGCAGCTCGAGGTGTGGGCCGGCCGCGCCGGCGTGGACATCGTGCGCGCGAAGGAGGGGTCGGACCCGGCCGCGGTCGTCTTCGACGCGATTCAGTCGGGAAAGGCCCGCGGGCGCGACCCGATCCTCGTCGACACCGCCGGGCGGCTCCACACGCGCGTCAACCTGATGAACGAGCTGGAGAAGATCCGGCGCGTCGCGGGCCGCGCGGCCGAAGGCGCCCCGCACGAGGTGCTGCTGGTGCTCGACGCCACCGTGGGGCAGAACGGGCTGCAGCAGGCCAAGGAGTTCACGCAGGTGGCGGGCGTGACCGGCATCGTGCTCACCAAGCTCGATGGCACGGCCAAGGGCGGCATCGCCGTGGCCATCGCTCACGATCTCAAGCTCCCGATCCAGTACGTCGGCGTCGGCGAGGGCATCGACGATCTGATCCCGTTTTCGCCCGACGACTACGTGGACGCGCTGTTCCAGGCCAAGTGGTAGACGACACCAGGTGGATGCGGCGGGCGATCGCGCATGCCCGGCGCGGGCTGGGACGCACGGCGCCCAACCCGTTGGTGGGCGCCTGTGTCGTCTCGGACGACGGCGTCGTGCTGGGGCAGGGCGCCCACGAGCGCGCGGGTGAGCCGCACGCGGAGATTCACGCGCTCGACGAAGCGGGCACCGACGCCCGCGGGGCGACGCTGTATTGCACGCTCGAACCGTGCGCACATACCGGGCGCACCGGTCCCGTGCACCGAGCGCGTCATCGCGGCGGGGATTCGCCGCGTCGTCGCTGCGATGGAGGATCCGTTTCCGCTGGTCAGCGGGCGGGGGTTCGCCGCGCTGCGCGCCAGCGGCATCCAGGTGGAGGTTGGGGTCGAGCACGACGCGGCGGTGCGCCTGAACCAGCCGTACCTGAACGCGCTGCGGACCGGGCGGCCGTTCGTCACGCTCAAGGCGGCGACGAGCCTCGACGGCCGCATCGCCGAAACCGCCGGACGCCGCACGCCGCTGACGTCGCTGCCCGCGCTTCGCCACGCCCACTCCGTGCGGGCGCAGGTGGACGCGGTGGCGGTGGGATCCAACACCGTGCTCGTCGACGATCCCCTGCTCACGGTGCGCGAGGTCTACCGGGAGCGCCCGCTCACCCGCGTCGTCTTCGATCGCCGGCTCCGGGTGTCGCCCGACGCGCGGATCTTCTCGACGCTCGCGCAGGGGCCGGTCATCGTGATCACGTCGTTGCAGGCGGTGCGGGCGGGCGGTGCATCGGATCGAGGCGCTGCGAGCGGCCGGCGCGATGGTGCTTGGGGCCGAGCGCGACGACTGCCGCAGCGGTCTCGAACTCCTCGGCTCGCTCGGCGTGCAGAGCCTGGTGCTCGAAGGCGGCGCCGCGCTGCACGGCGCGGCCTGGGACGAGGGGGTGGTGGACGCGGTGCAGCTCTACGTGGCGCCGGTCGTGCTCGGCGCGGACGGCGTGCCGCTGCTCGACGGCCGCGGCTTCTCGTCCACGGCGCTCCTCGAGCGGCGCGTGGACCTGCTGGGACCCGACATCCTGATCGAGGGCTATGTTCACCGGCCTCATTGAAGCCGTAGCGAACGTGTCGCGGCTCGAGCCGGTCGAGGCCGGCTACCGGCTCCGGCTCGACACGCCGCTCGCCGGCGATCTGCAGCCGGGCGAGAGCGTGTCGGTCGACGGTGTCTGCCTGACCGTGACGTCCCGGGAGGCGGGCGCCTGGGAGGCCGACATCGGCCCGGAGACCGTGCGCGTCACCACCCTCGGATCGCTCCGGCCCGGCCAGCGCGTCAACCTCGAGCGGGCGATGCGCGCCGACAGCCGCTTCGGCGGCCACTTCGTCCAGGGCCATGTGGACGCCACGGCCACGGTGCTCGAGGTGCGGGCCGACGGCGAGGCCCACTGGATCGGCGTCGAGGTTCCGGAGCGCGCTGGGCGCCGCTGTTCGTGCCCAAGGGGTCGGTGGCCGTCAACGGCGTCAGCCTCACCGTGGCGACGCTCGCCGAGGCCCGGTTCGACGTCATGATCATCCCGTTCACCTGGGAGCACACCGGTCTGGCGGACCTGCGGCCCGGCGCGCAGGTGAACCTCGAGTGCGATATGGTTGGGAAATACGTGGCCCGCGCGGCCGAGTGGTACCGACGCCCATGACCAAGACCCAGATGCGCATCGCCAAGGGGGCCCGCCGCAAGGGGCCGTTCGCCTCGATCGACGACGCCATCGAGGCCATTCGCGCCGGGCGGATGATCGTCGTCGTCGACGACGAGGACCGTGAGAACGAAGGCGACCTGACGATGGCCGCGTCCACGGTGACGCCCGAGGCCGATCAACTTCATGGCCCGGCACGGCCGCGGCCTGATCTGCCTGGCGATGACGCCGGAGCGCCTCGACCAGCTGGAGATTCCGCTCGAGGTGAGCGACAACTCGTCGCGGCGCGACACCGCGATGTGCGTCTCGATCGACGCGCGCGAGCGGCACCACCACCGGCATTTCGGCCGCCGATCGCGCCGAGACCGTGCGCGTGGCGCTCGACCCCGAGAGCACGCCGCGCGACCTGTCGCGCCCCGGGCACGTGTTCCCGCTGCGCGCGCGCACCGGGCGGCGTGCTGGTGCGCGCGGGCCACACCGAAGCCGCGGTCGATCTGGCGCGCATCGCCGGCCTCGAAGCCGGCCGGCGTCATCTGCGAGATCATGAACGACGACGGCACGATGGCGCGCGTGCCCGAGCTCACGAAGTTCGCCCGCAAGCACGGGCTGCTGATGATCACGATCGCGGATCTGATCCAGTACCGCATGCGCACCGAGCGGCTGGTGAAGCGCGCGGCCACGGCCAACCTGCCGACCGAGTTCGGCGCGTTCCATGTCTTCGCCTACGAGAACCAGATCGACAACCAGGCGCACGTGGCGCTGGTGCGCGGCGACATCGGCGACGGCAAGGACGTGCTGGTGCGCGTCCACTCGAAGTGCCTCACCGGCGACGTGTTCCACTCGGCGCGCTGCGACTGCGGCCCGCAGCTCGACGCCGCGCTGTCGCGCATCGCCGACGAAGGGCGCGGCGTGCTGCTGTATCTCAATCAGGAGGGGCGCGGCATCGGCCTGGTGAACAAGATTCGCGCCTACGCGCTGCAGGATCAGGGGCTCGACACCGTCGAGGCCAACGAGCGGCTCGGGTTCAAGGCCGATCAGCGCGACTACGGCATCGGCGCGCAGATCCTCAGCGACCTTGGCGTCAAGACCATGCGGCTGCTCACGAACAACCCGCGGAAGTTCGTCGGCCTGCAGGGCTACGGGCTGTCGGTGTCGGAGGCCGTGCCGCTCGAGATTCCCGCCAGCGATCACACGCGGCGCTACCTGAAGACGAAGAAGGACAAGCTCGGTCACAAGCTGTCGTCGGTCTGATACGGTCCGCGATCGTGGCGGTGCCCCGACTGAGACTGTTCGTGCGACTCGCCGCCGTCGCGGCGCTGAGCCTGACTGGGGCGAGTGCGTCGCGGGCCCAGCCGGCCGGTGAGGCCGTCGTGCCGTTCCGGATCAACGTCCCCGAGGCCGCGCTGCGTGATCTGCGGACGCGGCTGGCCAACACGCGCTTTCCCGACGAGGTCGAGGGCGCCGGCTGGGAGGCCGGCACCGATCTGACCTACCTCAAGTCGCTGGTGTCGTACTGGCGGACCGGCTTCGACTGGCGCGCGCAGGAGCGGCGGCTCAACCAGTTTCCGCAGTTCACGACGACGATCGACGGCGTCGCCGTGCACTTCATCCACCAGCGATCGAGTCATGCGGACGCCCGCCCGCTGCGTGCTGATCCACGGCTGGCCGGGATCGTTCGTCGAATTCGCCAAGGTGATTGGTCCGCTGACCGAGCCGGCGCGGCACGGAGCCGCGGCGGCCGACGCGTTCCACGTGGTGGCGTTGTCGCTGCCCGGGTTCGGTTTTTCGGGCAAGCCGCGGGCGCCCGGCTTCAACACCACGCGCATGGCGCGGGTGGTGGCGCAGCTGATGGCCCGTCTGGGCTACGCGCGCTACGGCGCGCAGGGTGGCGACTGGGGGGCGGCCATCGTGCGCCAGCTCGGGCTCGTCGATCCCGAGCACCTGATCGGGCTGCACAGCAACATGTGCCTGGCCAACGCGCCGTCCGGGTGCCAACCCCAACGAAGGCGTGCCCGAGGACGATCTGCAGCGCGTGCGCGCGGCGCAGGCGCGGTCGGCCAACGAGCTGGGGTACTTCCAGATCCAGTCGACCAAGCCGATGACCGTCGGCTACGCGCTGAGCGATTCGCCGGCCGGCCTGGCCGCCTGGATCGTGGAGAAGTTCCGCACCTGGTCGGATTCCGACGGCGACGTGGAGAAGCGCTTCACGAAGGACGAGCTGCTCACCAACGTCACGATCTACTGGGTCACCGGCACGGCGGCGTCGTCGGCGCGGATCTACTTCGAGAACCGCATCGACGGCGGCCTGCAGCGGCGCGTCGAGGTGCCGTTCGCGTGCGCCCGTTTCCCGCGCGAGATCTTCGCGATCGCGCCGCGCAAATGGATCGAGGCGCAATACAACCTGGTGCAGCTCACCGACATGCCGCGTGGCGGACATTTCGCGGCGATGGAGGAGCCGGACCTGCTGGTGCAGGACGTCCGGACGTTCTTCAGGAACCGGCGCTGACCACTTGACAGCGTGCCGGCGCGGCTTAGCGACCTGGGGCCAGCGTCTTCTCGGCGAAACGGAGGTCCTCGACGACCCGCCCGCCGATCAGATGTTCCTGGATGATGCGCTCGAGCGCCGGCGGGTCGCACTCCTTGTACCAGGTGCCTTCGGGGTAGACGACGGCGATGGGGCCGCCCTCGCAGATGCGCAGGCAGTTGGCCTTGCTGCGCAGCACGCCGCCCTGCTCGGAGAGCCCGAGCTCCTTGAGGCGCTTCTTCAGGAAGTCCCACGCCGCCACGCCGCGCTCGTAGTCGCAGCACTTCGGCTTGGTCTGCTCGGCGCAGAGGAAGATGTGGCGCCTGGCGACCGGGATGCCGATCGTGGTGGCGATTGTCTGCAGCGATTCGTCGGACATGGTTTCTCCAGGGCCACCTGAAGGTGGCCCCACAGGTGGCCCTACTTCTGAATTCGTGGCTGTTCGGAGCCGGGCGGCACCCAGATCTTGATGCGGCCTTCCCAGAGCGAGCGGTTGTTCTCCTCGCAGGAATACTCCAGGAGCGAGTCGTTCGACAGCGTGAACGTGCGCTCGTTGGTCCACGGCTTGGTGTAGTAGACCGGGTCGTCCACCGTGACCGTGTAGGCGATGTGCCCGGCGTCGAGCATCCGGAAGGTCTGCACGAGATGGAGCTTGTCGCTGTGCGGGTCGCCGCGCGTGTCGAGCCGGGTGAAGCCGTTGAAGCCGGTGGTGTCCACGACCAGGGTGTCGCCGTCCCACCTGGCGATGGACTCGCCGAACCAGGTGGGGTTCGGGTCCTTCGAGTGCTCCGCCTTGAACGGCACCACGTGGAACCAGGTGCTCTGCTCGAAGAGGAAGGCCACGTACTTGTCGTTCTGCATGATCTGGATCGGATACGGCGAGTTCATCGACCGCATCAGACCGAAGGGCATGCACATGCCGGTGTAGTCGCCGTTCTTGGCCGGATCGTAGGCGGCGATGTTCTCGCGGCCCGCCTCGGTGTAGGGCAGATCCCCGGGGCCCTTCTGCACGGCCGGATTGCGCGGGTTCGTCCGGCTCATGTCGGGCACGTAGGGATGCTCCCAGACGCCGCTGAAATCGGGCTTGCCGGCCGGCGTCCGCGGTGCCGGGCCGGTGGGCGCCACGTAGCCCTTCGAGGCGCCGCTGCGGGCCTCGCCGGGGATACTGCCGCCGAGCGTGTTCTGGGCCTGGGCGGTGACGGCGGAGCAGGCCAGGGCGGCGGCGAGGGCCAGACGGCCACCCGAGGCCCCCGCCCGGAGGCGGGTGACCAACACTGGGGCGGGATGCGTGCAACATGGGCAGGTCCATCCTCGGTCGGAGCGCATTATACCGTGGCGCTCTTGCCGGATCCGCCGATCCTGCCGTAAGATAAGCGTTTGCGTGCGTTGGGCTTAGCGCCTCATATGAGGCGTCGGTCCGGTGGCGCGCCGCGCCGCACCACGGGCCAGTATCCGCACGACGTGCGGACCAAAGAAAAGATGTTCGACTCGCTCAGCTCCCGCATCCAGAACGCGTTCACCGCCCTGCGGGGCGAGGTGCGGCTGACCGAGTCGCAGGTCGAAGACGTCCTGCGCGAAATCCGCCTCGCGCTGCTCGAGGCCGACGTCAACTTCAACGTCGTCAAGGCCTTCATCGACCGCGTCCGCGATCGCGCCATGGACCAGGAGGTGCTGCGCAGCCTCTCGCCGGCGCAGCAGGTGGTGAAGATCGTCCGCGACGAGCTGCTGGCGCTCTTTGCCGGCACCGAGGGCGGCCTGACGAAGGACGCGCCGAAGCCGCGCGTCGTGCTGCTGCTCGGCCTGCAGGGCGCGGGCAAGACGACCACGTCGGGCAAGCTGGGGCGCTGGCTCAAGCGTCAGGGCCGCAACCCGGTGATGGTCTCGACGGACGTGCGCCGTCCCGCCGCGATCCAGCAGCTCGAGATCGTCGGCGACCAGGCGGGCGTCAAGGTGTACGCGCCGGCCACGATGGACCCGGTGGCGCGGGCCAGCGGGGCGCTCGCCGAAGCCAGGGCCAAAGGCCACGACACGGTGATCGTCGACACCGCCGGCCGGCTGCACATCGACGACGACCTGATGGTGGAGCTGCAGGCGATCAAGGACGCCGTGCAGCCGTCGGACCTGCTGTACGTGGCCGACGCCATGACCGGGCAGGACGCGATCAAGAGCGCCGGCGAATTCAACCGCCGCGTCGGCGTCACCGGCGTCGTGCTCACGAAGCTCGATGGCGACGCGCGCGGCGGCGCCGCGCTGTCGGTGGTGTCGGTCGTGGGCGTGCCGATTGCCTTCACCGGCGGCGGCGAAGGCATCGACGACCTCGAGCTGTTCCATCCCGACCGCATCGTCTCGCGCATGCTCGGCATGGGCGACGTCCTGTCGCTCATCGAGAAGGCCGAGCAGGCCATCGATCAGGACGAGGCCGAGGCGCTCGAGGAGAAGCTCCGCAAGAACCAGTTCACCCTCGACGACTTCCGCAAGCAGCTCAAGACCATCAAGCGCATGGGCCCGCTCGAGAGCGTGCTCGGGATGATTCCCGGCCTGGGCCAGCATGAAGCAGCTCGCCGAGAACAAGCCCGACGAGAAACAGCTCGGGCGCGTCGAAGCGATCATCTCGTCGATGACGGCGGCCGAACGGCGCGACGAATCGCTGCTGAACGGCAGCCGGCGCAAGCGCATCGCGCGGGGGAGCGGCACCTCGGTCGAAGAGGTGAACCGCCTGGTGAAGCAGTTCGGCGAGATGAAGCGGGTGCTGCAGATGATGGGCGGCATGCAGGCGATGCAGCAGAGCGGCAAGAAGGTGATGCCGACGGCGCAGCAGATGCAGCAGCTCCAGCAGATGCGCAAGGGTGGCGGGCTTCCGGGCGGGAAGAAGAAGAAGGGCGGGCCCTGGGGGCTCATCAAGGCGCGCTGAACGACGACGCGCCCTGAAGCAGAGTAGGTAGAGTAGGCGGAGCAGGAAAGGACACGAGATGCTTTCGATTCGGATGCGGCGGATGGGGTCTTCGAAGAAACCGTTCTTCCGCGTGGTGGTGCAGGAGGCGCGGTCGGCGCGCGACAGCAGCTTCGTCGAGAACCTGGGGACGTATCATCCCCGCGCGAAGCCGGCGCAGGTCGAGATCAACAAGGAGCGCCTCGCGCACTGGCTGAAGCACGGCGCGCGCCCGTCGGACTCGGTGCGCACGCTGATCGCGAAGCACCTGACGAAGGACCTGACGCCGGCTCCGCCGGTCGTGGCCGCGCAGTGACGGACGGGGCCGCCGGCAGCGCGATGCGCGCGGTGGTCGAAGTCGTCGCGCGGGCGCTGGTCGATCGGCCCGACGCGGTGCAGGTGACCGAGTCGTCGCGGCGTGGGATGACGGTGGTGGAGCTGTCGACGGCGCCCGGCGACATGGGCAAGATCATCGGACGTCAGGGCCGCACCGCCGCGGCGCTGCGCACGCTGGTCTCGCTCGCGGCGGAGCAGACGGGGACGCGCGCCCAGCTGGACATCCGCGACTAGCTCGCGGGGGAGTTGAAAACTTGACCGCGGGTCTCTGGCGACGGGTCAAGTTTTCCTGCCCGGCGGAGCCGGGCAAGAAGACGCTGCGCGAGCGAGGCGGAGCCGAATGAGCCATCGGGCGGAGCCTCGCAAGCCCGATTGGGAATCGATGGTGCTCGTGGGGCGCGTGACCAGGACGCACGGTATCCGCGGTCACGTCGTGGTGAGCCCCGAGACCGATTTCGTCGCGGAGCGCTTCCGGCGCGGGGCGCAAGTGTGGACCCGGCGGGCGGGGCGCGACGAGGTGCTGACGATTGCCGACGCGCGCGTCGAGGGCCCGCGGCCGGTGCTCGGCTTCGAGGGGTGCGACAGCATCGAGGCCGCCGAAGCGCTGGCGGGCGCCGAGTTGCGGGTGCCGGAGTCGACGCTGCAACCGCTGCCGGAGGGCACCTACTACCTGCACCAGCTGGTCGGGTGCCGGGTCGAGACGGAAGACGGCGCCGAGGTGGGCGACGTGATCCGGGTGGACGGCGGCGCCGGCGCGGCGCTGCTGGCCGTCGCGGCAGCGCAGGGCGAGGTGCTGGTGCCGCTGGCGCAGGAGATTTGCGTCGGCATCGACATCGGCGCGCGTCTGATTCGCGTGCGGCTGCCGGAGGGATTGCTCGAGCTCAACGAGACGAAGGCGTCGAGGAAAGCCCGGGGAGACGAGGCGCCGCCTCGCGAAGCATGAAGTTCGATGTCGTCACCATCTTTCCCGCGGATGATCGAGGCCGGGCTGACGGAAGGCGTCGTCGGGCGCGGGGTCGAGCGAGGGCTGGTGGACGTGCGGGTGCACGACCTTCGCGCCTTCACCACGGACCGGCACCGCACGGTGGACGACGTGCCGTACGGCGGCGGGCCCGGCATGGTGATGAAGGTCGAGCCGTTCGTCCGGGCGCTGCGAGGCGATCCGGTCCGAGCGCGGCGCGCCGGCGGCGGTGGTGCTGCTCTCGCCGCAGGGGCGCCGGTTCGACCAGGCGCGAGGCGCGGCGGCTTGCCGGGCTGGGACACGTGGTGCTGCTCTGCGGCCGCTACGAGGGGATCGACGAGCGGGTGCGGGAGCTGGTCGCCACCGAGGAGCTGTCGATTGGCGACTTCGTGCGTGAGCGGCGGCGAGCTGCCGGCGCTGCTCGTGATCGACGCGGTGAGCCGGCTGGTGCCGGGCGTGGTCGGCGACGGCGACTCGGTGGAGCAGGATTCGTTTTCGCACGGGCTGCTGGATTACCCGCACTACACGCGGCCGGCGGAGTTCGAAGGGCGACCGGGTGCCCGACGTGCTGCTTTCGGGGCATCACGGCGAGGTGCGCGGTGGCGGCGGAAGGCGGCGATGCGGCGCACGCTGGATCGGCGCCCGGACCTGTGGGATGCGGCAGCGCTCGACGACGAGGATCGGGACCTTGCCGGCGAGGCGGTCGAACGAAGAGATGATGCGCGAGCGCGACCCGCGATCGCGGAACGGTGAGTGAAGGAGACGAAGCAATGAGCGCGATGGACATGGTGGAAAAGGCCCAGATGACCGAGCGGCCGGCGATGAAGTCGGGCGACACGGTCAAGGTGCACGTGAAGGTGCGGGAGGGCGACAAAGAGCGCATCCAGATCTTCGAGGGCATCGTCATCGGGCTGCACCGCGGCGGCGTGCGGGCGTCGTTCACGGTGCGCAAGGTGTCGTTCGGCCAGGGCGTCGAGCGCATCTTCCCGCTGCACTCGCCGACGATCGCCAAGGTCGAAGTGGTGCGCTCGGCCCGCGTGCGGCGCGCCAAGCTGTACTTCCTGCGCGACCTGAAGGGCAAGGCGGCGCGCATGAAGGAAACCAAGCGGACCTAGCGCCCTGCGCCCGCGAGCACGACGCCGACGCTCCGATGGTCAAGGTTCGCGCAACGAGGAGCCTTGAGAACGCCTTGCGGCGGTGGGGCTTCCATCTCGTCGCCGGCTGCGACGAGGTGGGGCGCGGCTGCCTGGCCGGCCCGGTGGTGGCCGGCGCGGTCATCCTCGATCCGGCCCGGCACATCCCGGGCCTGTTCGACTCCAAGATGACGACCGCGCTCGAGCGCGAACGCCTCTACGACGTCATCACCCGCCGCGCCCTCGCCTGGGCGGTGGCCTCGGCGTCGCCGATCGAAATCGATCGCATCAACATCCACCGCGCCTCGCTCGACGCGATGCGCCAGGCCATCGGCATGCTCGCGCCGCTGCCCGACATGGTGGTGGTGGATGCCTTCAAGATTCCCGGATCTGATGATGGCGCAGGTCGGCGTGCCCAAGGGCGACCGCAAGGTGAGCGCGGTCGCCGCGGCGTCGATCGTCGCGAAAGTGACCCGCGATCGCGAGATGCAGCGGCACCACGAGGCCGATCCCGCGCTACGGCTACGACCGCCACAAGGGCTACGCCACCGCCGAACATCTCGCGGCGGTGGCGCTCCACGGCTACTCGTCCCTGCATCGCCGGACGTTCAAGCCCGCGACGCTGTTTGATACGATGGAATGAATCGCGCGTGGGCGTAGATCGCGAATCGACCGTCAAGAAGGCAGAAGATCTGGTGCGCGAGGGCAAGCTCGACCTCGCGATCGAAGAGTATCTGCGCCTCGTCGAAGACCAGCCCGGCGACGTCGGTGCCGCCAACGCGCTGGGCGACCTCTATGC
The DNA here is from genome assembly GCA_963731785.1 of uncultured Acidobacteriota bacterium. Taxonomy (GTDB): domain Bacteria; phylum Acidobacteriota; class Vicinamibacteria; order Vicinamibacterales; family UBA2999; genus DASYRM01. The sequence continues at coordinate 176,410 of CAVSWX010000011.1, read as the reverse complement.
CAAGATCGGCAACCGCGCGTCCGCGGTCGCGCAGTTCGTGCAGATCGGCGACAGTCCACCGCGAGTCCGGCTTCGTCCCCAAGGCGATCGCGTTCTACAAGAAGGCGCTCAAGGTCGATCCGGCCAGCGATCACGCGCTGTCGCAGCTGGCGCAGATCGCCGTCGAGCAGGAGCTCTTCGCCGACGCGACGCTCTATTTGAACCGCCTGCTGCAGCGCCGCCGCGAGCAGAAGCAACGAGGCCGGCGTCGCCGAGTGCCTGGTGCGGCTCGGCGGCTTTCCCACCGCGACCGCCGACGCCAAGATGGCGGCGGCGCGCGCCGCCGCCGGGCACTTCGCGGCGGCCGAGGCGTCGCGGCTCTGGATCGATGCCGCCGATGCGCTCGAGCGCGCCGGCCGCCCCGTCGAGGCCGTCGACGTGCTGATGCAGGCGGCCAGCCTCGACACCGGAGACGTGACGCTGCGGCGCCGCGTCGCCGTGGCGTGCGCCGACACCGGGCAGATCGAGCGGGCCCGGGCGTTTCTCTCGTTCGAGACCGCCGGCGATCGAGGCGACCTGCTGATGGCGCTGGCCGGAGCACGCGCTCGTCGAGGGCCGTGACGACGAGGCGCGGCGCGCGCTGCAACGCGTCGATCCTGGTGGCGCCCGACCAGCGCGCCGAGGCCGAGGCGCTGCTGGCGCCGCTGCTCGCCGCGCGAGCCAGCGGCCGGCGAAGCAGGCCGCGCCCGATGCCGTCGTCGAACCGGCACCTGACACCGAGGTCGACTCCGCAGGTGAGCCCGAGTCCGAGCCCGATGCTGTGCTGGATCTCGACGCCGAGCCCGCGTCGGCGGACGAGAAGGCCCCGTCGTCGCGGGCACGTCCACCGAGTTCGAGTGGTCGGCGCTGTTCGATTCCGAAGACGTCGAGGAAGCCGCTGGCGCTGAAACCGACGCCGTATTCGCCGCCGACGAGCCGGCGGAGGCTGTCCCGAATTGAGCGAGCCGGATCCCGAGGTCGTGTTCCAGCAGGTCAGCGAATCAGACGCGGCGCCAGTTTCAGTCGAGGCTGACGCGGCCCCCGTGGACGCGTCTGTCGTCGGACCCGGAAGCGGCGGAACCGGCTGCCGCAGCGCCCGAGCCGCAGACGGAGCGCAGCCGGAGCCTCCCGTGCTGGAGGCTCCCGCGTTCCAGCCGTCCCCGGCGGACGCCAGCACCATTGCCGCGCTGACGGCGGCGGCCGAGAACCCGGCGCTGCAGTTTCAGGCGTCGGCGCAACTGGGCCGCCTGCTGCTCCGGCTCGACCGCGGTCGCGAGGGCGTCGCGTGGCTCGAGCGGGCCACCCAGGCCACGACCGCCGTGCGCGAGCAGCGGCTCGACGTGATGTACGAGCTCGCGGATGCGCTCGAGCGCATCGGCGAGCGCGCGCGGGCCCTCGACGTGTTCGCCGACCTCGACTTCGACGCGGCCTCCTACCGCGACGTGCCCGGAGCGCATGGCCAGGCTGCGCCGCGCGCTCGAGGAGGGCCGCGCCCCGTGATGCCGCTGCTCCTGGCGGCGTTCTTCCTGGAAGTCGGGTTCGTCCTCCTCGTCGTGCCGTGGTCCTCGTACTGGGACCGCAACTTCTTCGCGCAGGCGTGGCCGCCGCTCCACGCCGTGCTCACCAGCAACTACGTCCGCGGCGCCGTGTCGGGCCTCGGCGTCGTCAACGTGCTGGCCGCGGTCGGCGAGATCGCGGAACTCTTCTCGGGCCGGCCTCGCCCGAGGTAGCGCCGGGGCCGATCGTGCCGCCGCGTCCGAACCGCCGTCCGACTCCCGGCCGTGACCCCGGTGATGTGCCTCGTCACCGACCGTCAGCGCGCCGGCGGCGCCGACGCGACTGGTGGAGCGCGTCGCGTGGGCGGCGCGTGCCGGGGTGCACCTCGTGCAGGTGCGCGAGCGCGATCTCGAGGGCCGCGCGCTCACCGCGCTGGTGGCGCGGCTGCGTGGCCGCGGTGCGCGGCACGCGCGCCCGCGTCGTCGTCAACGACCGGGTCGACGTGGCGCTGGCCGCCGGCGCCCACGGCGTGCACCTGCGGGCCGATTCGATGGCGGCCGCGCGGGTCCGGACGATGGCGCCGCCCGGGTTCCTCGTCGGCCGCTCGGTGCACGCGCTGCGACGAGGCCGTGGAAGCCGACGCGGCCGGCGGCCTCGACTACCTGCTTTTCGGCACCGTCTTTGCCACGGCCTCGAAGCCTGGCCGCGCTCCGGCGGGCACGTCGGCGCTGGCGGCCGTCGTCGCGGCGGTGCGCGTGCCGGTGCTGGCGGTGGGAGGCGTGACGCCCGATAACCTGCGAGGAGGTGGCGGCCGCCGGCGCGTCGGGCTTCGCCGCCATCGGCATGTTCGCGGCGGCCTCCGAAACCGCCCTCGTCCAGGCCGCGGCGCGCGCCGCGGCCGCATGGACCACACGCAGAATCGATTGAATGGAACGCAGCCCCCTGCTCGACACCTTCAAACGCGGCGAAGTCAACCGCGAACTGCGTCTGCTCGCGGCGCAGGCCGCCGTCGCGCCACGCGCCGAGGAACAGCTCGAGCTGCTCGTCATGCTGTGCGGCGACGCCGATCCCGAGATTGCCGCGACCGCCGAGCGGACGCTCGAGTCGATTCCTCCGGTGACCTCGCGGCCGCTCTCGCGGGCACCGTCTCGGCCGACACGAAGGCGCGGTTCGCCGCCAAGGGCATCCACCCGGCCGGCGACGCCGCCGCAGGGCGACGCGCCGCTCGTGGACGGCAGCCCCGAGGTCGAGGAGGCGCCGCCCGACGAAGAGCAGCAGTCCGCGCTCCAGCGGATTTCGAGCCTGAACGTCGCCAGGCGCATCGCCCTGGCGATGAAGGGCACCCGCGAGGAGCGCGCGATCCTGATCCGCGATCCGAACCGCATCGTCACGGCCGCCGTGCTCAGCAGCCCGAAGATGAACGACACCGAGGTGGCGGCCATCGCCAAGATGCAGAACGTCTCGGAAGACGTCCTGCGGACGATCGCCAACAACCGCGCGTGGCTGAAGAACTACTCGGTCGTCCTCGCGGTGGTGAAGAACCCGAAGACGCCGGTCGCGCTTGTCGATGAACCTGATGGCGCGGCTGAGCGAGAAGGACCTCAAGCTGCTCTCGACCGACCGCAACGTGCCGGACGTGCTGCGGACGCAGGCGCGGCGGAAGATGGTCGTCGAGAAATAGTCGGGCGGCAGCACGCGCGGCACCGGCCTCAGCGCTTCTTGCGCGTGGCCGGGCGGCGGCTGGCGCCGGACGCCGGCCGCGGTGCCTTCGGCGTCCATTCCTTCCGCAGCTCGTTGATGCCTTCCATGAAGACCGACGCCTTCTGCCGGTCGTCCTCCGACGCGATCGTCTTCAGCAGGCTGATCGCGTGGGCGAAGTCGTGGTCGATGGTCTTCTTCGTGGTCTTGAAGTAGATGCGGCGCAGCTCGGCCAGCGCCGCGGCCGGATCGGCCGCCGGCCCGGCGGCGGTCTTCTTCAGCGAGCTGAGCGCCACGAATCCCGAGGATCTGGGCTCTTCGCGCACACTCAGGCGGCTCCTCGATGCCGATGGCGGCGGAGCAGGGGCCGCAGCTCCGCCAGGCTGCGCGTGTTGAGGATGTCGTCCGGGCGTCGCCCAGCCGCGCCGCGCCATCCGGATGCCCCATTCCACCCAGTCGAGCGCGCTGACGAAGTGGGAGTCTGACGACACCACGAGCCGCGGCGCCCTTGTCGAGCGCGAGCCGGACGTGGCTGTCGTTCAGGTCCAGCCGTTCGATCTGGCTGTTGATCTCGAGGGCGACCCCGCGCGACACCGCGTGCGCGATCACGTCGTCCATGCGCAGCCGCAGGCCCTCGCGCTGCAGCAGCCGCCGGCCGGTCGGATGGCCGAGCACGTCCACCCAGCGGCAGTCGAGCGCCCGCAGCACGCGGTCGGTCATCTGCGACTCGTCCTGCGTGAAGTGCGAGTGGATCGACGCCACGACGATGTCGAGCTGCGCGAGGCAGTCGTCGGCGAGATCGAGCGAGCCGTCGGCGAGGATGTCGCACTCGATGCCGGCGAGCAGCGTCAGCCCCTCGAAGCGGCCGTTCAGGGCCCGGACGCGCGCGGCGTGCTCGAGCGCGCGGCGCTCGTCGAGCCCGTTGGCCATCGCCAGCGACTTGCTGTGGTCGGTGATGGCGATGTACTCGTAGCCGAGACGGTGGGCGGCCGCGGCCATCACCTCGAGCGGCTCGCGGCCGTCGCTCTCGGTGGTGTGCATGTGCAGGTCGCCGCGCAGGTCGGCGCGGGTCACGAGCGCGGGCAGCGTGCCCTGCTCGCTCGCCTGCAGCTCGCCGCGGTGCTCGCGCAGCTCGGGCTCGACCCACCGCAGGCCGAGCGCCGCGTAGATGCCCTCTTCGGTGTCGCCGGCCACGCGCGACGCGTCGTCGACGCTGGAAGAGCCCGTATTCGTTCAGCCGGTAGCCGCGCTGCAGCGCGCGGTCGCGCAGCTCGATGTTGTGCGCCTTCGAGCCGGTGAAGTACTGCATCGCGGCGCCGCGGCTCTCGGGCTCGACGCGGCGCAGGTCGGCCTGGTAGCCGCCGCGCAGCCGGACGCTCGACTTGGTGTCGCCCTGGCCGAGCACGCGCTCGACGCGCGGGTGGGCGACGAAGGCGCGCCATCACGGCCTCGCTGTCGCCGCCGATGCAGAGGATGTCGATGTCGCCGCAGGTTTCGCGGCCGCGGCGGAGGCTGCCCACCGGGATGAACTCGGCCGCGGGGTCGGCCGGCGCGGAGATGCCCGAGCAGCTCGTCGCACACGGCGGCCGTGTCGGCGAGCAGGTGCCGGCCCTGGTCGCGCTGCCGGTCCTCGACCGCCTTCAGGATCTGGGCCTCCTTCTTCGCGCCCATCCCCGGCATGGTGCGGATGCGGCCGGCCCGCGCCGCGGCGGCCAGGTCGTCGAGGCTGGCGACGCCGAGGGTCGCGTGGAGCCGCGCCACGGTCTTCGGCCCCACGCCCTGCAGCCGCAGCAGGTCGAGCATCGTGGGCGGGAACTCTTCGAGCAGGGTCCGGTGGTAGGTGGAGGCGCCCGTGTCGGCGAGCTCGCGAATCCGGGCGGCCAGGTCCTTGCCGATGCCGGGGATCGCGCGCAGCTGGGCGTCGGTCATCCGTGCGACCGCGTCGCCGGTCGTCGCCACGGTGTCGGCGGCGGAGCGGTAGGCGCGGATCTTGAACGCGTTCTCGCCCTTGATCTCGAGCAGATCGGCGATCTCGCCGAGCACCTGCGCGATCGAGCCGTTATCCACGCGTCAGCCCGTGGCGCTCGAACGTGAAGTCGAGCAGGCGGGCCCCGCCGGCGGCGAGCGCCTCGCGGATGGCGCCGTTGGCCTCGGGCGGGCCGTAACAGAACAGGCATCCGCCGCCGCCGGCGCCGCACACCTTGGCCGCGGTGGCGCCAGCCGCCGCGGCGCGCGCGATCAGGTCGTCGATGGCGGGCGTGGTCACGCCGGGCGCCAGCCGCTTGCGGTTCTCCCACTCGTCGGCGATGGCGCGCCCGGTGGCGTCCCAGTCGCCGCGCACCAGCGCCTCGCGCATCGCCGCGGCGGTGTCGCGGATGCGCTCGAAGCAGTCGAACACGTGGACATCGCCGTCGATGTGCTTCTTGGTGATCTCCCAGTTGTTCGTGCCCGAATTCCGCGGCTCGCCGGTGTAGCAGAGCACGATGCGGCGTCCCAGCTCGCGCAGGTCCACGTCGAGCGGGCACCCGGTGGATGCCGTCCACCTCGAGCTCGAGCGCCGCGAGCCCGCCGTAGAGCGCCGGGCGGTAGTCCTGGAGCCCGGTGGGCACGTTGATCGTCTGGGCCTCGACGTTCATCGCCACCTGCAGCAGCGCCTCGGGCTCGTAGTGCTCGCGCTTCCATTCGGCGAGCGCCGCGCACACCGCCACGTTCAGCGCCGACGAGCCGGCCAGGCCGGCCCCGGCCGGCGACTCCGACGTGGTGGTCAGGGTCACGCCGCGGGCGCCGAAGAAGTGAGCCAGCAGCGACAGCAGGCGCAGCCGCGGCTCGTGCCGGAGCGACGCCGGGTCGTCGGCTTCGACCGTCGCGTTCGTATCCTCGGATCGGAGCACGATCCGGGTGTCGGTTCGCGACTCGATTCGGGCCCGGGCGCGCACGCTGATGGCGGCGTTGATGGTCTGGGCTCCGGGGTGGAAGAGATAGAGCGGCCAGATGTCGATCGTGCCGCCCGCGAGATCGATGCGGGTCGGCGCAGAGGTCTCGATGCGCACGCGCAATTATAATGACGGCGTGCCGGGGTCCTTGCGACGCGAAATCGGGCAGCTGCTCATCGGCAGCCTGCCGGGCCAGACCATCACCGCCGAACTGCGCTCGCTGGCGCGCGAGTTCTCGCTCGGCGGCGTGATCCTGTTCGCCCGCAACATCGAGGCGCCCGAGCAGGTGGCCGAGCTCGCGCACGACGTGCAGCAGCAGCTCGTCGCTCGGGGTGCCGCTGTGGGTGAGCGTCGACCAGGAGGGCGGGCGGGTGGCGCGCCTCAAGGCGCCGTTCACCGAGTGGCCGCCGATGGCGGTGCTCGGCCGCCGCGGCGACGAGGGGCTGGCGCGCCGGTTCGCGGCGGCGCTGGCCGCGGAGCTGCGCGCCGTCGGGCATCACGCTCGACTACGCGCCGGTGCTCGACATCCACACCAACCCGAAGAACCCGGTCATCGGCGACCGCGCGCTCTCGGACGACGCGGCCATGGTGGCGCGGCTCGGCGCCGCGATCATCGACGAGCTGCAGCGCCAGGGCGTCGCCGCCTGCGGCAAGCACTTTCCCGGGCACGGCGACACGTCGGTCGACTCGCATCTCGAGCTGCCGCTCGTCGAGCACCCGCCCGATCGGATCCGCCGGGTCGAGTGCGTGCCGTTCGCGGCGGCCATCAGCGCCGGCGTGGCCTTCATCATGACCGCCCACGTGCTGGTGCCGTCGCTCGACGAGGAGCGGCCGGCCACGCTGTCGCGGCGGATCGTCCAGGGGATGCTGCGCGAGGAGCTCGGCTTCGAGGGCGTGATCCTGAGCGACGACCTCGAGATGAAGGCCATTGCCGCCACCTATAGCGTTCCCGACGCCGCGGTGCAGGCGATCGCCGCCGGCTGCGACGGTCTCCTGATCTGCAGCGGCAGCGTCGACGCGCAGGCGCAGACGCTCGAGGCGCTGGTGCACGCGGTCGAGGACGGCCGCATCCCCTTCACGCGGATCGAGGACGCGCTCAAGCGGCTGCGGACGGCGAAGGAGCGGCTGCTGGGCGAGTCGGTGACCGCCGGGCCGTCGGCCACGGCGCTGCGGCAGGTGCTGGGCTGCGACGCCCACCGCCGCGTGGCCGAAGACATGGCCCGCGACGCGTGATGATGAAGCCTCGGGCGCTCCGGCCCGGCGATCGGATCGCCGTGGTCGCTCCGGCCAGCCCGCTCCACGGCCGACGAACTCGCACGCGGCGAAGCCGAGCTGCGGCGGCTGGGGTTCGAGCCGGTGCATTCGGAGGCCGTGTTCGAGCGCACCACGTTCTCGGCGGGCTCGCCCGACATGCGTGCCGCCGACTTCGTCCGGGCCTGGGCCGACCCCTCGATTGCCGCGCTTGATCGCGCTGCGCGGCGGCTACGGCAGCGCCGAGCTGCTGCCGCTGCTGCACCATCTGCGTCCGGCGCAGTCGCCGAAGCTGTTCATCGGCTACAGCGACAACACCGCGCTCCTCACCTGGCTGACCTGCGTCTGCGGCGTCCCGGCGCTGCACGGCCCCATGCTCGAAGGCCGGCTGGCCAAGGGGGCCGACGGCTACGACGAGCGTTCGTTTCTGTCCGCCATCTACGGCGAGACGGGCGTCGCGCTCGAAACCGCCAGGGCTGATCGACGCTGCGGTCGGGCGAAGCGACGGGGCTGCTGTTCGGCGGCACGCTGTCGATGCTGACGGCGTCGCTCGGCACGCCCTACGCGCTTCATGCCGCCGGGGGAGTGCATCCTGTTCTTCGAGGACGTCAACGAACGGCCGTACCGCCTGCACCGGATGCTGACGCAGCTGCGCCTGGCGGGCGTGCTGGCGCGCGCTCGGGCGCTCGTGTTCGGCGAGATGCGCGGCTGCGACGAGCCCGGCGGGCACGTCACCGCGATCGACGCGATTCGCGAGGCCACGCACGACTTCAACGGGCCGATTCTCCATCGGGTTCCCGTCCGGCCACACCACGGGGCCGTGCTGGACGCTGCCGCTCGGCGCGCTGGTGCGCGTCGTGGGGTCGGCCGACACCCGCTGTCGTGGTCGAGGATCCCGCCGTTGAGTGACGTGAAACGCATCCATCTGATTGGCGTCTGCGGCACGGCGATGGCGACGCTGGCGGCGCTGCTCAAGCAGCGGGGCCACGACGTGCGCGGGTCGGATCAGAACGTCTATCCGCCGATGAGCGACTTCCTGGCCGCCGAGGACATCCGCACGTTCAGCGGCTACTCGGCCGACCACCTCGAGGAGAGCCTCGACCTGGTCGTGGTCGGGAACGCGATCTCGCGCGGCAACCCCGAGCTCGAGGCGGTGCTCGAGCGGCGCCTGCGCTACTGCTCGCTGCCCGAGGCCATCCGCGAGTTCTTTCTCTGGGACGCCGCGGCCGGTGGTGGTCGCCGGCACGCACGGCAAGACCACGACGACGTCGCTCACCGGCTGGCTGCTGACCGCACGGCGGCCTCGATCCGACGGTGCTGGTGGGCGGCGTGGCGCTGAACTTCGGCGAGGGCGGATCGAGCTACCGCGTCGGACGGCGGACCGCCATTTCGTCATCGAAGGCGACGAGTACGACAGCGCCTACTTCGACAAGACGGCGAAGTTCCTGAAGTACCTGCCCGAGATCGCCATCGTCAACAACGTCGAGTTCGATCACGCCGACATCTACGCGGACCTCGACGCGGTGCGCCTGGCGTTCCGCCGCCTGACGACGCTCGTCCCGCGAACGGGCATCCTGCTGCTCGGCGCCGACAGCCCCGAGGCGCTGGCGCTGAAGAGCGCGGCGGTCAGCCCGGTCGAGACCTTCGGTCTGGGCGAGGGCGCCACCTGGCGGGCCGTGGACGTCAGCCATCGCGACGGCCTGACCCATTTCGACGTGCACCACGAGGGCCGGCCGTTCGGCCGCTTCGCCTCGCCGCTCCTGGGCGCCCACAACGTGCGGAACGCGCTGGCGGCCGTGGCGGTCGGGGCGCGTGCCGGACTCACGGCGCCCGTGCTGGCCGACGGGCCTGCGCGCGTTCCGAGGGCATCAAACGGCGGCTCGAGATCGTCGGCGAGCGCCGCGGCGTGACTGTGCTCGACGACTTCGCGCATCATCCGACGGCGGTGCACGAGACGCTCGCCGCGCTCAGGACCGGCTATCCCGGACGCAAGGTGTGGGCGGTGTTCGAACCGCGCTCCGCGTCGTCGTGCCGCCGCGTGTTCCAGGACGACTTCGCCCGCGCCTTCGGCGGCGCCGACGAGGTGGTGATTGCCGGCGTGTTCCGTTCGTCGCTGCCGGAGGCCGAACGGCTGTCGGCCGAGCAGCTGGTGACGGATCTCGAGCGCGCCGGCCGGCGGGCCCGCCACATTCCCGCCGTGGACGACATCGTGCACACCGTGGCGGCGGAGGCCGGCGACCGGCGACCTCGTCGTGCTGATGTCGAACGGGGGCTTTGGCGGCATCCATCAGAAGCTGCTGCAGGCGCTGGCCGCGTGACCGGCGGCGCGGATCCGCGACGCTGGAGACTCGGCGCTGGTTGCCGATCTCGGCGACGTGGTCGACGTCGCCGTCAACCGCGCGCGCCATCGGCGCTGGCCGCGCGGGTGCGCGCGGCCGGCGTGGCGGGCGTGCGCGACGTGGTCCCCACCTTCCGCTCGGTCGCCGTGTTCTTCGACCCGCTTGCGCACCGATGTCGAGGCGCTCGCGCGCGCTCCTGCAGCCGCAGCCCGCAGGATGACGCGGAGCGGTCCCGCCGCGACGGCGGTCGACATTCCCGTCGAGTACGGCGGGGAGTCGGGCCCGGACCTCGACGCGCGTGGCTGCGGCGACCGGGCTCGCGCCGGCCGACGTCGTCGCGCGGCACAGCGCGCGCGAGTATCGCGTCTTCATGGTGGGCTTCCTGCCGGGCTTCGCGTACCTCGGAGACGGTGGACCCGGCGATTGCCGCGCCGCGGCACGCATCGCCGCGCGCTGCGCGTCCCGGCCGGGTCGGTGGGCATCGCGGGGCGGCAGACCGGTGTGTATCCGCAGGCGTCGCCAGGCGGCTGGCAGATCGTCGGCCGCACCACCACGCGGCCGTTCGATTCCGGCGCGCACGCCGGCGTCGCTGCTGGCGCCCGGCGACCGCGTCCGGTTCGTGCCGGTGCCGACGCGGGTCGCTCGGGTCGTTCGACACCGCGTGGGCATCACCGCCCGCACCGAACGCGGCGAGCGCGGCTCCTCGAGCGGTGCGCGTGCTTCAGGCCGGGCTGATGACGAGCGTGCAGGACGGCGGGCGATGGGGCCGTCAGCACGAGGGCGTGCCCGTGAGCGGCGCGATGGATGCGGCCGCGTTGCGCGACGCCAACCGCGCGGTCGGCAACCCGCGGGGGCCGCCGCCTTGGAGGCCACGCTCGGCGGCTTCGAGGCGCGCCTCGAGCATGCCGGTGCCGTCGCGGTCGCGGGTGCCGATCTGGACGCGACGATCGACGGGCGGCCGCTGCCGCTCGGGGCTCGAGTCGAGCACGGCGACCGGAGCGGTCGTCCGCTTTGGCAGCCGCCGCGCCGGTGCGCGTGCGTATCTCGCGCTCGACGGCGGCCTCGACGTCGCCGATCGTGCCTGGGCAGCCGCGCCACCGACCTGACGAGTGGTCTCGGCGGCTGGCACGGGCGGCGGCTGCGTGCCGGCGACCAGGTGCCCGTGAAGACGCCGGCTCCGGAGACGCCCCTCGTGACCGGCGTGCCCGCCCGCCCGCTGCCGCACGGCGGCGCGCGGGTGCGCGTGCTGCCGGGGCCGCACAGCGACTCGTTTCCGCCGGAGGCCATCGAGGTGCTTCGACGCACGCGTTTCGAGGTGACGTCCGAGTCCAACCGGATGGGCTACCGCCTCAAGGGACCGCAGCCGCGTGCCGGGCGGAACCGGCGACATGATCTCGGACGCGACCTGCACCGGCGGACTGCAGGTGCCGCCCTCCGGGCATCCCATCCTGCTGATGGCTGACCGCCAGGTGACGGGCGGGTATCCGATCGTCGCCACGGTGATCAGCGCCGATCTACCGGTCGTGGGCCAGCTCGCGCCGGGCGACTGGATCGAGTTCGACCTCTGCACCCGCGCCGAAGCGCTGGCGGCGCTGGCGCGCGCTCGAATCCGCCGATGGCCGCGGTGCCTGATCCGGCGGTTCAGCCGGACGTCGCGCTTGCACCGCGCACCTCGCTTGCGCGTCGGCGGGCCCGCGCAGTGGTTCATGCACGCGTCGTCGGCCGGCGACGTGCACGCGGCGCACGCGTGGGCCCGGGCCGCCGGTCGTGCCGATGCTGGTGCTCGGCGGCGGCACCAATGTCGTCGTGGCCGATGCCGGCGTCCGTGGTCTCGTCGTCGCCGTTGCGCCGCGCGGGCTGGCGGTCACCGAAGACGCCGAGAGCGTGTCGGTCGTCGCGGCGGCGGGCGAGCCGTGGGACGCCGTCGTGGCCACGGCCGTGGCGCATGGCGGCGCCGGACTCGAGTGCCTGTCGGGGATTCCCGGCCTCGCCGGCGGCACGCCGATCCAGAACGTCGGCGCCTACGGACAAGAGGTCGCCGCGGTCATCGAGTCGGTCACGGTGTTCGATCGCGAGCGCGGCACCGTGGAGCGGCTCCCGGCCGCGGCGTGCGCCTTTGCCTACCGCACCAGCCGCTTCAAGGGCGCCGACGCGGGCCGCTTCGTCGTGTGCGAGGTGGCGTTCCGACTGCGGAAAGGGCCGCCGACGACGGCCTACGCCGATGTGGCCGCGGCGCTGGAGCGGGCGCGGCGTCACGCAGCCGACCGTCGCCGACGTCCGGCCGCGGCGGTCCTGGCGATCCGGCGGCGCAAGGGCATGGTGATCGACGACGCCGACCCCGATAGCCGCAGCGCCGGCTCGTTTTTCACCAACCCGATCGTCAGCGTCGGCGCCGCGGAGCGGATCGCGTCGCGCGCCGGCGCGGCGCCGCCCGCGTTCGCGCAGCCCGGCGGGACGGTGAAGGTGCCGGCGGCGTGGCTCATCGAACGCGCCGGCTTCGCGCGGGGCGACCGCGACGGCGCCGTGGGCCTGTCCACGAAGCACACGCTGGCCATCGTGACCCGCGACGGCGCGCGCGCCGCCGACGTGGTGCGTTTTGCCGGCGCCGTCGCGCGCCGGGTCGAGGATACTTTTGGCGTGCGCCTGCGGCCCGAGCCGGTGTTTCTCGGGTTCGCCGCCGGCGAACGGGCCGGACGTGGACTATCTGCTGGGAACGGGGAACTGAATGTCGACACTGCTCATCGAAGGCGGCCACCGGCTCGAGGGCCGAGTAGCCGTGGAAGGCAACAAGAACGCCGCGCTGCCGCTGCTCGCCGCCTGCCTGCTCACCGAAGACGAGTGCGTGCTCACCAACGTGCCGCGCATCGGCGACGTCGAGGTGATGGCGCGCCTGCTCGCCGACATCGGCGCCGACGTCGAGGGCATCGGCACCACCACGATGAAAGTGCGCACCAGAGACGATGCAGGACCCACGCGCCCGACCGCGTCCTGGTGGGCCGGCTGCGCGGGTCGGTGCTGCTGCTCGGACCGCTGCTCGGGCGGGTGGGGAAGGCGCACATCGCGCCCCCCGGCGGAGACTTTCCGGCTCGCCGCACCATCGGCACGCACATGGACGCGCTGCGCCGTCTGGGCGCGCGCCAGAGCGCGGGCCCCGACCACGTGCTCGAAGCGCCCGACGGGTTGAAGGGCGCCTCGATGTATCTCTACGAGGCGTCGGTGACCGGCACCGAGACGGCGCTGCTGGCGGCCGCCCGTGCCGAGGGCGTCACCGAGATCCGCCACGCCGCGACCGAGCCGCACGTCGTGGAGCTGTGCCAGTTCCTCGCCAAGATGGGCGCCGGAGTGTCGGGCATCGGCTCGTCGACGATCCGCATCGAAGGCGTGCCGCGCCTGCGCGGCGCGGCACACTCACTGGGCGGCGACTACATCGAGGCCGGGAGCTGGGCGGTGGTGGGCGCGATTACCGGCGGCGAGATGGCCATCGACGGCGTGCAGGAGCGCGACATCGAGGTGGTGGCCGCGGTGCTCGAGCGCATGAACGTCGAGTGCGGAACGCGCGACGGCGTGTTCACGGTGAAGCCGTCGAAGCTGCGCGCGGCGCGCCGCATCACCACCGGGCTGTGGCCGTCGTTTCCGAGCGACCTGGTGAGCCTGGTCACGGTGCTGGCGACCCAGGCCGACGGCCGCACGCTGGTGCACGACTGGATGTACGAGCTGCGGCTGTTCGCGCTCGAGCAGATGAGCGGCATGGGCGCCGACATGTTCCTGGCCGACGCCCACCGCATCATCGTCACCGGCCCGACGCAACTGCGCGGCGGGCGCACGCTCGACAGCCGCGATCTGCGCTCGGGCATGTCGTTGATTGCCGCCGGCCTCGCGGCCGAGGGCCTGAGCCGGGTGACGCCGCTCGAAACCGTCGAGCGTGGCTACGGCCAGCTCGTCGATCGGCTGCGGAGCCTGGGCGCGAAAGTGGTGCGGGAAGAGTAAGGCGCGGTCCAACGGACCGCGCGGCAGAGTCTGGCAACCGCCTAACGGCGGTTCGCTATCTACCGCGGCGGCGGAGCGGGTGCCGGGGCCGGTGCTGGCGGCAGAATCGGCGCGCTCGCCGGGCGGCCAGCGCGGCGGACGCGCGCCGGCCGGCGGGGCTGCCGCCGGCGGGGAGCCGCAGGCGGCAGCGTCGCCGGAATCGGCAGTTCGACCGGACCGCCGCCCTCGCCTTCGCGCTGCACCTTGAAGGCGCGCAGGTCGTTTTCGCTCAAATCCAGCACCCGGACGATACGCGGTGTCAGCGTGAGGACGATGTCGGTCTCCTGCGACTCGCGCTTCGTGTGGGCGAATATCTTGCCGAGCACCGGGATGTCGCTCAGGCCCGGCGACGCCTTCGAGTGTCCGGCGCTCGTCGTCGCGGATCAGGCCGGCCAGCAGGTTGGTCTCGCCGTCCTTCAGCCGGATCACCGTGTTGATCTCGCGATTGCCGAACGTGGGCAGCCCGCCGAAGCCGATGCCCGAGATGTTGCTGATGGCAATCTTCAGCGACAGCGTCACCTGATCGTCGTGGTGCGTCCGCGGCGTGATGTCGATGTTCACGCCGATGTTCTCGTAGTTGAACGACGTGATCGGCTGCTGGGCGACGCCGCCGGTGGCGATCGGCGAGAACGTCGTGACCGGCACCGGCACGCGCTCGCCGAACCTGGCCTGCGCGGGAATGCCTTCCGAGGTCCGCAGCTGCGGGTTGGCCAGCGTGCGGGTGTTCTGGTCGGTCTTGAGCAGTCGGTAGAAGAGGCCCGGCAGGTTGGTCAGGAAGACGTCCGCCTGCGTGAGGTTGCGCAGGTCGCGCAGCGTCATGCCGTCGCGGTTGATCGACACCTGCGCCGTCGATGCCGGTCGGCGAGGGTCGCCGGGCGAGGCGATCTGCAGCGCCGTAACTCGCGCAGCCGGGTGCGATCGACCTCGAGCAGCTCGACGTCGATGACGACCTCGGGCCGCGCCTTGTCGATGGCCGCAATCAGCTTGCCGCGCCGCGGCCACGCGCTCGGGCGTGTCCTTGATGGTGATGGCGTTGGTGGCCGCGGTGGGCGCCACGCGCCGCATATCGACGACGATCCGCAGCAGGTCCATCGTTTCCTTCAGGTCGGCGTTGCTCAGGAAGAAGGTGCGGACGACCTCCTCCTCGTACTCGCGGCGCTTGGCCGGCGTGTCGGGCACGACGGTGATGGTGCGCTGGGCCGTGACCCGGTAGAAGTTGCGGGTGGACGCCGCCACCGCCTGCAGCGCCGCTTCGAGCGTGCTGTTGCGCAGGTCGATCGTCACCGTCTGGTCGCGGAAGGTCGGATCGAAGACGACGTTGACGCGGGCGAAGCGCCCGAGCGCGGTGAAGACGTCGCGCGCGCTGGCGTTGCGGAAGGTCAGCACCGCCGGCACCTGCGCGTCGGTCGGGAGGTCCAGGCCGACCGGCGGCAGATCGCGCGAGCGCTCGATCAAGCGTTTCGAGCTGGGTCTTGCCCTCGCGAGTCACCGCCACCTTGGTGCGGAGCTGCGAGCGGACGTCGGTGAGCGCCGCGTCGATGTCGCCGCTGGCGGGATTGAGCTCGGAGGCGATCTGCAGCTCCACCAGCGCTTCGTCGAGCCGGCCGCCGTTCCGGAGCCGCAGGCCGCGGTTGTAGTGGTCGAGGGCGGCGCGCAGCTTGGCGCGGTCGAGCGCCAGGCGCGCGTCGCGGTTGTCCGGGTCCTCCTTCAGGACCTTCGTGTATTCGATGACGGCGCGGTCGTAGTCCTGATCCTGTTCGGCAGTCTGGCCGGCTCGCAGGCCGGTGGTGGCGCACCCGGCCACCAGCGCAGGCAAGCGCTGCAGCGCCAGCCGAGACGGCGAAAGCCCTGAAGAATCTGTCAGTTACCAGCGCCATTGGTGATGACATCCGCACCTTTGGGTATGCGGAATGCGAACTCCTTATCGGATATGCCCTGATTTTCCTTTAGGTTCATGAAGGAGATGACCGAGTCGCCGCCCTGGCGGTCGCGGGTGGCGAGCGCCCGGATCTGGAGGCCCGGCTGGGAGGTGGCCACCACGAAGTAGTCGTACTGCGCTTCGGGCTTCTTCGGGCGTCAGCTTGAGGCCGACGGCGCCGGCCACCGGACTCTCGACGATGGCGGCGGTGAAGTCGCGCGCGATATCGCCCTTGCCCGAGAGGAAGAGCGCCGGCGTCGTGGCGTCGCCGTCGGCGGGCACCGGTGACACCAGCACCTGCCGGTCCTGCGGGATGTGCGAGTAGATCTTCACGCCGTCCGACACGAACTCCTTCGGTTCGGGCGCCGTGTAGACCCAGCGCATCTTGCCGGGCTTCTTGATCTTCACCGTGCCGCGCTCGCGCGTCTGCGTGCGCAGCACGCCGCCGCGGTAGGTGTGGACGAAGTCGGCGGAGAAGTCGGTGATGGTCTGGTAGCGCTGCTGCAGCGCGCGCGCCAGCGCATCGGCGTCCTGCGCCGGCGGCCGGCGTCTGGGCCGCGGCCCAGGCACAGCTGCCCAACACGAGCACGACGGCGGCGAGGCGTTTCATCGGCGGATCCCGAGCCAGGCAGGCACGAGCGTAAGTTAGCACGCCGCCGGCTCGGAGCCGGCTCAGCGGCGGCTGCGCTTGGCGGCCACGAACGCGCGGACCTCGGCGGCGCTCCGCGTGTTGAGGACGTGGCGCGGCTCGACCCAGCCGCGGCGCGCCGTCCCGACCCCGAACTCCATCTGCCGGCCCAGCGCGTCGGCCCGGTGGCAGTCGCTGTCGATGACGATTGTCACGCCCTGGGCGGCGGCCCGGCGCGCCATGGCCCCGTCCATGTCGAGGTGCCCGGGCGCGCCGTCCACCTCCATGGCCGTGCCGGTCTCGACCGCCACCTGGAACAGCCGGTCGAAGTCGAGGTCGTAGCCGGCGCGGGCGCCGGGCGACCGGTTGGCGGGGTGGGTGATGACGTTCACGAGCGGGTGCCGCATGGCGCGTCACGTAGCGCTCGGTCAGGCGGGGGCCCTCGTGGCCGCCGTCGTCGTGCAGCGAGGCGAGGACGATGTCGAAGCCGGCGAGCACGTCGTCGGGAAAATCGAGCGTGCCGTCGTGGAGGATGTCCACCTCGATGCCGTGGAGCACGTCGATGCCGGGCACCTGCGCGCGCACCGCCTCGATCTCGGCGCGCTGCTTCGGCACGTCGTCGACCGAGAGCGTGCGCGATGCCCACGGCGCGCTCCGAGTGATCGGTGATCGCGAAGTACTAGTAGCCGAGCTCGCGCGCCGCCTGCACCATGCGCGCGGTGGTGTCGCGCCCGTCGCTCCAGATCGTATGCGCGTGCAGGTCGCCGCGGATGTGGGGCAGCGCCACCAGCTGCGGCAGGCCGTTGCGATCGACGAGCTCGAGCTCGCTGCCGTCTTCGCGCAGCTCCGGGGGGATGTACGGCAGCTCGAGCCGGGCGTAGATGGCGTCCTCGGTCGGCGCCTCGACGCGCGAACCGGCGCGGTGCAGCCGGCCGTCGCCGAAGTCGTAGCCGCGGGCCCGGGCGCGGGCGCGCAGCGCCGAGGTGTGCCGGCGGCTGCCGGTGTGCCACAGCAGCGCCGCGCCCGCATCCTGCGGCGTCGAGAGGTGGACCGCCAGCGGTCCTTTCTCGGTGCTGAGTGCGATCGACGTGTCGGTGCGCCGCAGCACGCTCATCGGAAGGGGCGAGCCGCGAGAGGCCGTCGAGCACGTCGCCGTGCTGCTGCGCATGCGCCACCGCCAGCATGGCCACGTCGCCGATCTCGGGCGCGAAGCGCCGGAGGCTGCCGAGCGGCACGAGCGCGGCAATGGGCAGGCCCGAGCGCTGCACGTGCTGCGCGATCGAGGTGGCCAGGGCGTGGGCGCGACCGAGCGACAGGCGGGTGAATTTCAAAGCGTGGAGATCGATTCTCGCCCGACTCGGAAGACGACGTCTATGCGGGAGGCTGCGACGGTGGTCGACACCGTCGCAGTGTGGGGATGGGAAGGAGGGCCCGTGCGGCTGCCTGGTGCAATGTCGCTTATGGCGCCGGGACGGGCCCTGCTTCCCTTTCGGAGCCAGGAACCTGCACCTGTAAGGGCAAGCCCTCCGCCACCGGCCAGCAGACTACAAGGTGCTTGTTTCGAACGACTTACGATCCAGTTGCGCTGGCGTTGTCTTCTCGGCTGCGGACATTGGTCGCCTTTCCTGCGCGGTTCGCTGTTCGAGCTCGGTGCAGCTGCGTCACCACGCAGGCACACGATCGCCGACTGCAGGAACCGTCGGCGATGATGTGGGGCGGAGAAGTTGGTGGACGGCAGGAGGATCGAACTCCTGACCTCCGCATTGCGAACGCGGCGCTCTCCCAGCTGAGCTAGCCGCCCACGTCGTGCGCGAAACCCCCGAGGTCACCGGCCTGCTCTCGCGAAGAGAGCGGCGCCGAGCGCAACCTTAACAATGTAGCACGCGATCCGAGAGTGGCGCAACGCGCGCGCGATTGCCGACAGATCTGCAGCGTCGACGCACGTCCGCCACACGTCTGTTGCACGGTTTCACGAAATCCACAGCGCGATCACGATTTATAGTGGTGAGGTCGAGACCCGCACGACGCATGCCCGCACAACGTATCGGAGTGCTGACCGGAGGCGGCGACGCCCCCGGCCTGAACGCGGTCATCCGCGCCGTGGTCAAGACGGCGCACAACGCCGGCGGCGAGGTGTGGGGGCTCGAGGACAGCTTCGACGGCCTCATCTACCCCGACAAGTCGCGGCTGCTCACGCCCCGGACGTCACCGGCATCCTCCGCCTCGGCGGCACGATTCTCGGCACGGTGAACCGCGGGCAACCCGTTCGCCCAGCCGATCGTCACGCCCGACGGCACGTTCGACTACGCCGACCGCGTGCTCGAGATGTTCAAGAAGATGCAGCTCGACGCGCTCGTCTGCATCGGCGGCGACGGCACGCTGGCGATCTCGTACGAGTTCTACAAGATGGGCATCCCGCTCGTCTGCGTGCCGAAGACGATCGACAACGACATCGTCGGCACCACGAGCTGTTTCGGCTTCGACACCGCGGTGAGCTTCGCCACCGACGCCATCGACCGGCTGCACACCACCGCCGAGGCCCACCACCGCGTGATGGTGGTGGAGGTGATGGGCCGCTACGCCGGCTGGATCGCGCTGCATGCCGGCGTCGCCGGCGGCGCCGACGCCATCCTGATCCCGGAGATTCCCTACGACCCCGAGAAGGTGGCCCAGAGCATCCGCGAGCGCGACCGCAAGGGCGCGCGCTTCAGCATCGTCGTGTGCGCCGAGGGCGCGCACCCGATGAACGCCGGCCACTCGATCCTGCAAGCCGCGCACGGCGGCCACGCCGAGCGGCTCGGTGGCGCCGGCCAGGTGTGCTCGGAACTGCTGGCGGGGCTGACGAACAAGGAGACGCGCCACGTCGTGCTCGGCCACCTGCAGCGCGGCGGCCAGCCCACCGCGTTCGAC
Organism: uncultured Acidobacteriota bacterium; assembly: GCA_963731785.1. Taxonomy (GTDB): domain Bacteria; phylum Acidobacteriota; class Vicinamibacteria; order Vicinamibacterales; family UBA2999; genus DASYRM01. The sequence goes on along the minus strand of CAVSWX010000011.1, from coordinate 157,192 downwards.
CGCACGCTCGCGTCGCGGTTCGGCGGCAAGGCCGTGGAACTGCTGCAGCGCGGCCAGTTCGGCAAGATGGTCGCCAACCACCCGCCCGACATCGTGCCGATCTCGATTGGCGAAGTGGTGGGGAAGACGAAGACCGTGCCGCTCGACTACGACCTGCTGCTCACCGCCCGCGCGCTCGGCATCTCATTCGGCGACTGATCAGGCGAGATCTGCGACTGCCGGAGCGCGGCAGGCGTCAGCCGAGCAGCTCGGCTGTCCTTCTTCTTCTGGAGCTCGTCGATCGCCTTGACGTGCTCGTCGGTGGTCTTCTGCACCGTCTCGAGGCCCTTCCGCTCGTCGTCCTCGGAAATCTTGTGCTCCTTGAGCAGCTTCTTCAGCCGCTCGTTGGCGTCGCGGCGCACCTGGCGCACGGCGTTGCGGCCTTCTTCAGCCTGCTTGTGGACGTGGCGCGACAGCTCCTTGCGGCGTTCGTCGGTGAGCGACGGGATCGGCACGCGGAGCACCTTGCCGTCGGTGGCCGGGTTGAGCCCGAGATCCGACAGGCGGATGCCGCGCTCGATGGCCGCCATCTGCGACGGGTCGAACGGCTGCACCACGATCATCGAGGGCTCGGGAATCGACATCGAGGCCAGCTGGTTGAGCGGCATCTTGCTGCCGTAGGCCTCGACGTGGACGTTGTCGAGCAGGCCCGCGGAGGCGCGGCCGGTCCGCACGCCCGCCATGTCCTTGCGCACCCGGTCGATGGCGCCGTTCATGCGGGTGTTGATCTCGGCGAACAAGCCCTTGAGGTCGTTGAAGTCCATGATCCGCCTTTACGCGACGACCGTCGTGCCGACCGGTTCCCCCATGACCACCTGCCGGATGCTGCCTGCGGCGCGCATGTCGAAGACCACGATCGGCAGCCCGTTGTCCATGCAGAGCGAAATGGCGGTGGTGTCCATGACCCGCAGCTGCCGCTCGAGCACCTGCAGATACGAGATGCTCTCGTACTTCGTGGCGGTCTTGTCGAGCATGGGGTCGGCCGTGTAGATGCCGTCCACCTTGGTTCCCTTGAGGATGACGTCGGCCTTGATCTCCATCGCGCGGAGCGCGGCGGCCGTGTCGGTCGTGAAGTAGGGGTTGCCGGTGCCGGCGGCGAAGATGACCACGCGGCCCTTCTCGAGGTGGCGGATGGCGCGGCGGCGGATGAACGGCTCGGCCACGGCCCGCATCTCGATGGCGGTGACGACGCGCGTCAGCACCCCGGCCTGCTCGAGCGCGTCCTGCAGCGCGAGGCCGTTGATCACCGTGGCCAGCATGCCCATGTAGTCGGCCGTGGCGCGGTCCATGCCCCGCGCGCTCGCGGCCAGGCCGCGGAAGATGTTGCCGCCGCCGATGACGATGGCGGTCTCGACGCCGAGCCCCTGGATCTCGCGGACGTCCATGGCGATCTGGGCCGCGACAGCCGGATCGACGCCGTATTGCTGTTCGCCCATCAGGGCTTCGCCCGAGAGCTTGAGGAGGACTCGCTTGTAGACCGGGGAAGAATTCGCGGGGTCGGATGACATCTGCCAGCGATTATATGCGGCGCGGCGCACCGGCCGGAACACGTCGCCGGTAGTGCCGGGCTTGCGCGCCCGCGAGAGTGGCGTTTGCTACACTTGGAGGAGCGGACGCACGGCCACCGCATCGCGAAGGAGACGACGACCGGCATGATCGACGAGACCAGAGGGGCGCGCGCGCTCGACCGGAGAGGGTTCCTGAAGGGCTCGGCGCTGTTTGCCGCGCTGGCCGGTCTGACGGCCGCGGCACCCGCGCTCGCGCAGGAACCGCAGAAGCCGGCGCCCGAGGGCGAGAAGCCTGCCGAGAAGACGGAGCAGCCGAAGAAGAAGCCGCTGCTCGACAAGGACGGCCGCGAGTACCGCGTGTGCGACATGTGCGGCGGCAACATGTACAAGCAGGAGAACACCTGGACCTGCGAACAGTGCGGGTACAGCTACGAGGAATAGCAGTCGCGACGAGGGCGGTCTGAAGGCCGCCTTCTACATCCTTCCTTCCACCAGTTCGATCAGCCGGGCCATCGCGGCCTGATCCATACCCGGCATCTGGGCCAGTGCCCGCAGAACGGCTGCGCTCTCGTTCACCAGTTCCAGACGGTTCTCGTCGTCGCTCTCGGTGAAGGCCTGCTCGAAGTACGCGGCGGCCCGAGCCAGGTCCTGGGCGGCGGCGTGGGCCAGCGCCGCCCGGCAGCGCTGGCGCGGCCCGGGCCGCGGGTCGGCCCTGAGCCCCGCTTCGTACGCGTCGCGCGCGTCGGCGAACCGGCCCTGCAGAAAGAAGGTGTGTCCCAGGTTGTAGTGCGCGAAGACGAACTGTGGTGCGTGGGCGACGGCCTGCCGGAGGGCGGATTCGGCTTCGTCGAGGCGGCCGAGATCGCGGGCGGCGGCGCCGATGTTGTTGAGAATGGCGTGGCCGAATGGGTCGAACCGCAGCGCCTGCTTGAGCGCGTCGAGCGCTTCCTCGTGGCGCTCGAGCTCTCCCAGCGCCGCGCCAAGATTGCTGAACGCCGCGGAGAAGCTCGGCATGAGCCGCCCGGCTTCGGCAAACGATGCGGCCGCGCGCTCGGTGTCGTCCAGGCGCAGCCACAGCTTGCCCTGCTCGAAGTGCACCGCTTCCCAGTCCGGTGCGAGCGCCAAGGCGCGTTCGATCGACGCCTGCGCCTCGTCGAGCCGCAGCAGCTCCATGCACGCGCTCGCGTGCGCCAGGTGCAGGGCGGGGTGGCTGGGGTAGTCGTAGGCGAGACGCCGCGCCTGACGCCAGCGATCGTCGGCGGTCCCGTGATCGAACGCGGCGCGCAGCGGCTCGAAGGGGTCGGCGGCGTCGCTCTCGGCGGCGGGGGGCAGCGAGGCGGCCGGCACCGCTTCTACCGCGATCCGGGCCCATGGACCGCGCTGCGCGAACGCCTCGCGCGAGAGCGCGGGCGCGGCCGCCGAGCAGTCGCCGAGCACGACGACTCCGGGATGATCGGCGAGCCAGTCGAGCCAGCGCTGGAGCTGATAGGTGGCCTGGGTCAGCACCAGGCGTGTGCCGCTCGTCTGGCCGGCGGGGAAGGCCCGGGGCAGGCCGAGCAGGCGGATGCGCGGCGGAGGCGCGGGCCCCGATGGGGTGACGTGGCGCCTGAAGGGCCAGCTGCCGGCGGTCGTGTCTTCCGCGGCGGCGCCGGCAAAGACGACCGAGTCGTGGCGGCGGCCGGGGTCCGACCCCAGCGCGCGGCCGACGGCGATGGCGAAACGCGAGACGCTCACGGCACGTCCGGGTGCCCGGCCTGGAGGTCGGGCGGCCTGGATTGTATCCGAGCTGGGGTAGCCGCCCCGCCGGAGGCGGGGCCAAAAGATACTGTCGCCCGGCGACGCAGAAGCGCCAGCGAAGCCTACGCTTCTGTGTCCCCGACGCGGTAGCGGGTGAACCGGCTCACCTGGATGTTTTCGCCGGTCTTGGCGCTGGCCTGCGCCACCACCTGGCCGATGGTGACGTTGCCGTCGCGGATGGACGGCTGATCGAGCAGCACGAACTGCGAGTAGAAGCTGCCAAGCTTGCCCTCGACGATCTTGTCGAGCACGTTGGCCGGCTTGCCCGAGTTCTCCATCTGGGCCCGGTAGATGGCCTTTTCCTTCTCGATCGCCTCGGCCGGCACGTCCTCGCGGCGCACCCACTTCGGATCGGCGGCGGCAATGTGCATCGCGACTTCTTTCACGAGGTTGGCGAAGTCGTCGGTGCGGGCCACGAAGTCCGACTCGCAGTTCACCTCGACCATCACGCCGATGCGGCCTCCGAGATGGATGTAGGTGCCGATCGTGCCCTGGGCCGTGGCGCGCCCCGCGCGCTTGGCCGCCTGGGCCAGGCCGCGCTTGCGCAGCAGCGTGATGGCCTCTTCCATGTCGCCGTTCGCCTCGGTGAGGGCGGCCTTGCACTCCATCATGCCCGCGCCGGTCTTGTCGCGCAGCTGCTTGACCTGTTCTGCCGTGATAGCCATCTGTCTCGAACTCCAGGGCGGTCTGAAGCCCGCCCTCTACGTACTTGCCCGGCCGCGGTCCGGCGGCTGGCCTGTACAAAGAAAGCGCCGGCAATGCCGGCGCCTGATTTCGACTGTCGGACCTGGTCGTTACGCGCCGGCCGGCGTCGGCCGCTTCGCGGCGCTGCGGACGGTTCACCCGGCTCAGACGCGCGGCGGCGTCGGCGGCCGCGGCGGCCTCTTCCTGCGCGGCCGCTTCCTCGGCCAGGCGCGACTCGCGCTGCGAGCGGCCGCTGCTGATGGCGTCGGCGATCTTCGACGCGAACAGCCGGATCGACCGCAGGGCGTCGTCGTTGCCGGGGATGACGTAGTCCACTTCATCGGGATCGCAGTTGGTGTCCACGATGCCGATCACCGGAATCTTCAGCTTGCGCGCCTCATCGACGGCAATCTTCTCCTTGCCGGTGTCGACGACGAAGATCGCGTCGGGCAGACGCGCCATGTGCCGGATGCCCTCGAGATTCTTGAGGAGCTTGCGCTTCTCCTTCTCGTTGCGGGCAATCTCTTTCTTCGACAGCGTCTCGTAGCGGCCGTCGGTCACCATCGCCTCGAGGTCGCGGAGCCGGCCGAGGCTGCGCTGGATCGTGGTGAAGTTGGTCAGCAGGCCGCCCAGCCAGCGCTGGTTGATGAAGAACATCCCGCAGCGCTGTGCCTCCTCGGCAATCACGTCCTGCGCCTGGCGCTTGGTGCCCACAAAGAGGATCGTGCGGCCGTCGGCCGCGAGGTTGGTGACGAAGTGCTCGGCGTCGCGGAACTTGCCGGCCGTCTTGTTGAGGTCGATGATGTAGATGCCATTCCGCTCGCCGAAGATGAACGGCTTCATCTTCGGATTCCACCGCTTCGTCTGGTGGCCGAAATGGACGCCCGCCTCGAGCAGATCCTTTGTTGCAATACCGGACAAGTTGCCTCCCCCCTCGCCTAACGCTTGCTGAACTGGAAGCGCTTGCGCGCGCCAGCCAGGCCGTACTTCTTCCGTTCCTTGACCCGCGAATCGGAGGTCAGGAGTCCGTCCTTCTTGAGCGCCTTCCGCAGCTCGAGGTCGTAGGCGACCAGGGCGCGCGCGATGCCGAGGCGCACGGCGCCGGCCTGGCCGTGCTCGCCGCCGCCAGCGACCGTGGCCAGCACGTCGAAGCGCTCGCCGGTTTCGGTGAGCGCCAGCGGACGGCGCACCTTCATGCGAAGCGATTCGGTCGTGAAGAACTGCTGGAACTCACGGTGGTTCACCGTGATGACGCCCGTGCCGGGCCGGAGGAACACACGGGCAGCCGACGTCTTGCGCCGGCCGGTTGCGTAGTATTCGGTGCTCGCCAACGTTACTGGACCTCGATTTTCGCCGGTTGCTGAGCGGTGTGCGGATGATCGGCTCTCGCGTACACCTTGAGTTTCCGGTACATCGCGTCGCCCATCTTGGTCTTGGGCAACATGCCGCGCACCGCTTCTTCCACGAGCCGCACCGGCTGGCGCTTGCGCACCACGCCCGCGCGCTCCTCGCGGAGGCCGCCTTCGTAGCCGCTGTGGCGGCGATAGATCTTCTGGTCTTCCTTGCGGCCGGTCAGTTTGACCGCGCCGGCGTTGACGACCACGACGTGATCGCCGGTATCGATGTGGGGGGTGTAGACCGCCTTGTGCTTGCCCTGGAGGAGGCGCGCCGCCAGTGTCGCGACGCGGCCGAGCACCTGGCCCTCGGCAGTCGATGACGTGCCACTTGCGGGCGACGCCGGTTCCCGCGGCGGTGACGGCGCCGCGTTTCATGCTGGGTACTACCGTACGCATCAAAGAGTGTTCCCTTGAGAGTGTTCCGTGCGCAGTTCGTCCGGCGCTGCCCGTGCCGTACAGGCCACACCGGACCCGACGGCCGGAAACCCCAATGATACGAACGGTTGCGCGGAGTGTCAAGCAATGAACTGCAGCGCGCATCACGCGCGCGAGGCGTTCGAGCGGTCCTGGAACGCCTGCACTGAAAAAGAACCGCGCGCGGGGGTGTGCCGCCGTCTGCTGTTGGCGGTCGTTTCGTGCAAAACGTGCAGATTTATTCCTGGAATTCAAGCCGTTTTGACATACGGCTCAGGTGATGGTCCTGCGCCTGCGGCCGATAACAGATTTTGCCAGGCGGTCCAGCTCGCAGGAGCCGCGCTGTCCGCCTGTCCGGCCCGTATGGCCGAGGGCGCCTGAACGGATCGAAAGCGAAGGAGCAGACGAGTGTTCCGTACACCCAAGGCTGTCGTGGGCCTCGACATCGGTTCGAGCGCCGTGAAGGCGGTGGAACTCAAGCCGAGCGGCAAGAGCTACAAGGTCGCGGCGTTTGCCACCGAGACGGTGCCCGCCGATTCGATCGTCGACGGCGCCATCATCGACGCCGAAGCCGTCGTCGGCACCATCAAGCGGCTCTTCGACAAGACCCCGGCCTTCAAGACCAAGAAGGTGTGCGCGTCCCTGTCGGGCAACACCGTGATCGTCAAGAAGATCACCCTGCCCGTCATGACCGAGGCGGAACTGCGCGACTCCATCTACTGGGAGGCCGAGCAGTACATCCCCTTCGACATCCAGGACGTCAACCTCGATTACCAGATTCTCGACGCCGGCACCGGCCCCGACTCGCGCGGCAGCATGGAAGTGCTGCTCGTCGCCGCGAAGAAGGAAAAGATCGGCGACTACACCAGCGTCATCACCCAGGCCGGCCGCCAGCCGGTGGTGATGGACGTGGACGCCTTCGCGCTGCAGAACGCCTACGAGGTGAACTACGGCCTCGAGACCGGGCGCATCGTGGTGCTGCTCAACGCCGGCGCCAGCGCCATCAACATCAACGTGCTGCAGGGCGACCAGTCGGTCTTCACCCGCGACATCTCGATTGGCGGCAACGCCTACACCGAGGCCGTGCAGAAGGAGCTGGGGCTGCCCTTCGAGGTGGCCGAGCAGCTCAAGAAGGGCGTGCCGGTCGACGGCGCCACGGTCGAGGACGCGCAGCCGGTGCTGCGCGCCGTCACCGAGAACGTCCTCCTCGAGGTGCAGAAGACCCTCGAATTCTTCAAGGCGGCCGCGTCGGTCGACCACATCGATCGCGTGGTGCTGAGCGGCGGCGTGTCGCGCGTCGAGGGTCTGCGCGAACGGCTCCAGGAGCGGCTGCAGGCGCCGGTCGAGCACTTCGATCCGTTCAAGGTCGTGGCGTGGGACGCCAAGAAGCTCGGCGGCGACGCGGCTGACGTGTCGGCGACGGCGGCAGTGGCGGTGGGCCTGGCCCTCAGGCAGGTAGGCGACAGATGATTCGAATCAACCTTCTCGGCGGCGAGCGGCAGAAAGCCAAGAGCGCCGCCCGCTTCGACGTCGGCCAGCAGCTGACGGCGCTGTGCGGCCTCCTGGTCGTGGCGGCCGTCGGCGGCATCGGCTTCTGGTACTGGTCGCTGTCGCGGCAGTCGGCGCAGCTCGACGCGCAGATCGCTCACGAAGCAGCGCGAGGCGGCGCGCCTCGACACCGTCCTCGCCGAGGTCAAGACCTTCGAGGATCGCAAGACGACGCTGCAGCAGCGCGTCACCCTCATCGAGCAGCTGCGGCAGGGCCAGACCGTGCCGGTGCAGATGCTCGACCACGTCAGCCGCAGCCTGCCCGACATGCTGTGGCTCACCGACCTCAAGCAGGAAGGCCCGTTCCTCACCATCGAGGGCCGCACCACCACGCTCATCGGGCTCTCCGACTTCGTCGGCAACCTGGGCGCGAACGCCGTGCTGCGCAAGCCGATCGAGATTCTCGACAGCGGCGCCGAAACCGTCGCGGCGCCAAGAGGCGCCGTAGGCGTGGCGCCCGAGCTGATTCAGTTCAAGGTGCGGGCGGCGCTGAACGGGCTGCCCACCGAGGAGCCCGACGAGAAGGGCAAGGGCAAGACCAAGAAGGGAGCGAAGAGCTGACATGGCGCTGAAATTCGACTTCAGCAAGCTCCCCTGGCACGCCCAGCTCGGCGCGTTTGCCACGCTCGCGCTCGCGGGCGTCGGGGCGTTCTGGTACTTCTACGCCTCGCCGGCGCAGGCGCAGCTCGACAGCAAGCAGGCGCAGCTGTCCAAGCTGACCACGGAGATCAACCAGGGCTGGGCCACGGCCAAGCGGCTGCCCGAGTTCCGCCGCGAGGTCACCGTGCTCGAGGCGCAGCTCGATCGGCTGCGCACCGTGCTGCCCGAGGAACAGGACGTTGCCGACCTGCTGCGCCGCGTGCAGGCGATGGCGACGCAGTCCAACCTGCAGATCAAGGGCTTCTCGCCGGCGACGGTCACCCGCCGCGAGATGCACGCCGAGTGGCCCATCGGGCTGAAGCTCGAAGGCAGCTACCACGACCTGGGCGCGTTCCTCGAGCGCGTCAGCAAGTTCCCCCGAATCATCAACGTCGGCGCGCTCCACATCGTCGCCCGCGACAGCCAGACGGCGGCGCAGACGGTGACGGCCGAGTGCACGGCCATGACCTTCGTGCTGGTGAAGGACGAGCCGGCCGAGGCCACGGGCAAGGGCAAAGGGGCCAAGGGCAAGGTAGCGCAGGCGCCGGTCACGGCCACTGCGTCCGCCGAGTAGACGACTCGCACAGGACACCGTCATGCGCGCATTGGTTTTCAGTTCCCTGATCGTTCTCGCGGCGCCGCACAGCACTCGTGGCGCAGGGCGACGCCGCGCTGGCGGCGGCCCGGGCCGCCGGCGGCTCACAGGCCGCCACGCCGGCGCCGGCGGCTCCCGCGCCGGCGCAGGCGGCCAAGGCTCCGCAGGCCGCAACCGCGCCCGCGACGGCGACGCCGGCCGCCGCGGTCCCGGTGACGCCGGCGCTGCAGGCCCAGGGCTTCAGCTACAACCCCGAAGGCCGCCGCGACCCGTTCGTCAACCTGCTGCGCCGCGGCTCGGGCATCGACACCTCGAGCAGCAGCGGCCCGCGGCCGGCGGGGCTGAAGGGGCTCGCGCACCGGCGAGGTCACGCTCAAGGGCACGATGGCGAGCCAGGGCGCCTACGTCGGCATCCTCCAGGGGTCCGATGCCCGCACCTACGTGGTGCGCCAGGGCGAGCGCCTCTTCGACGGCACGATTCGATCGATCACCGCGGACGCGCTGGTCATCCTCCAGCAGGTCAACGATCCGCTCACCAAAGAAACCCATCGCGAGGTGCGCAAGGTGCTTCGGCAGACGGAAGAGGCGCGGTAATGGAAAGGTATCGGTTCTCCCTGTTGCTGGTCGTGTGCGCGCTCGTCGCGCTCGGTGCCAAGGTCCCGGTCGGGGCCGCGGGCGCCGGCGTCGACACCGCCACGCTCAAGAAAATCACCTCGCGCCTCGATGCGCGCACCGGTGTGCTGGCCATCGAGGCCTCCGATCCGGTGCCGTACGTGGCGTCGCAGCCCGACCCGAAGACGTTCGTCATCGAGCTGCGTGACGTGGTGGCGGCGCCGGTCTCGCACCCGGTGCAGGCCGATCCGCGGAACCCGTTCGCGGCCGTCGCGGTCGAGAACGCCGTGGCGGCCGATGGCGCCCGCGTGGCGCGCGTGCACATGACGCTCACGCAGCCGGCGCGGCCGCGGGTGCGCAGCTCACGCAACGTCATCTTCGTCGAGGCCGATCGGCTCGATACCGATGCGCCGTCGGCGGGTACCGTGGCCGCTATCGGGCCCGACCACGACCATTCAGGACGTGCTCGTCCAGGCGCGTGATGGCGCAACGGCGGTGACGATTCGCGGCACCGGGCCGCTCGTGCCGACCGCGTCGTTCGTGCCGAAGGACGGCCCGCGCCGCCTGGTGGTGAACCTCGCCAACGTGTCGTCGGCGGTGGCCAGCCCGATCGCGGGTGGCCAGGAGCCGGTGCAGCGCGTGCGCGTCGGCCTCAGCCCGACCTCGCCGCTCGTCACCGAGATCTCGATGGAGCTGTCGCGCGCGGCCGCGCACCGCGTCGAAAGCTCCGCCGACAAGCGCGAGCTGACGGTGGTGTTCGACTCGCCGGCCGCCGCCGCCCCGGCGCGCACGCCGGCGCCGGTGGCGGCTGCCGGCCGCAGGCGCCGCAGCAGGCGGCAGTGCCGCCGGCGGCGGCTCCGCGCGCGGACGCCGGCGCCGACGCCGGCTGCCGCCGCCGTGCAGGCTGCCGCGGCCCAGCCCGCGGCGCAGGGCGTGCCGCGCCGCGGGCCAGCGCTACACCGGCCACCCGGTCAGCCTCGACTTCTCGGGCGCCGACCTGCGCTCGGTGCTGCGCACCTTCGCCGAGATCAGCGGCCTGAACATCGTGATCGACCCGTCCATTCAGGGCACCGTCGACGTGTCGCTGCGCGACGTGCCGTGGGATCAGGCGCTCGACATCATCCTGCGCGCCAACCGCCTGGGCTACTCGGTGGACGGCACGATCGTCCGCATCGCGCCGCTGACGGTGCTGGCCGACGAAGAGAGCCAGCGCCGCAAGCTGTCGGACGAGCAGGCGCTCGCCGGCGAGCTGCGGGTGATGACGCGCGCGCTCAGCTACGCCCGCGCCGAAGACCTGAAGGCGCTCATCACCGCCACGGCGCTGTCGCAGCGCGGGTCGATTCAGACCGACGCACGCACGAACACGATCATCATCAACGACCTGCCCGAGCGCCTCGAGCGCGCGGCCGGCCTGCTGACCACGCTCGACGTGCCGCAGCCGCAGGTCGAGATCGAAGCGCGCATCGTCCAGACCAACCGGTCGTTCGCCAACAGCCTTGGCGTGCAGTGGAACGTCGAGCGGCTCGGCGCACGTCGGCGCTCGGCAACACGCTGCCGCTGGCGTTCCCGAACACCGGCACGGCCGGCGCCGGCGTGACCTGCCGGCGGTGCCGGCGACGTCCACGGCCAGCCTCGCGCTCGGGTCGATCAACGGCGCGTTCAACCTCGACGTGGCGCTGTCGGCGCTCGAGCGCACCGGCCAGGGCCGCATCCTGTCCACCCCGCGCGTCTCGACGCAGAACAACATCGAAGCCGAGATCACGCAGGGCATCCAGATTCCGATTCAGACCATCGCGAACAACACCGTGACGGTGTCGTTCCGCGACGCGGCGCTCACGCTCAAGGTCACGCCGCAGATCACCGCGGCCGGCACGGTCATCATGCGCATCCAGGTGGCCAACGAGTCGCCGGACTTCAGCCGCTCGGTCAACGGCATCCCGCCGATCGACACCCAGCGCGCGGTGACGCAGGTGCTCGTCAGCGACGGCGAGACCACCGTGATCGGCGGCATCTACGTCAGCCGCGAACAGGCCAACCAGGATCGGACGCCGGGGCTCTACCGGCTGCCGCTGCTGGGCTGGCTGTTCAAGAAGAACACGGTCGAGGACGAGAGCCGCGAGCTGCTCGATTTTCCTCACCCCGAAGATTGCCAGGCTGTAGGAGCGAGACTGCGATGACGAAGTGGATTCGTCGAGGAACGGTGCCCGCGTTGTGCCTGGTGGCGCTCGGCGCCGCGGGCTGCGGTGATTACGTCCGAGAGGGCCGGGGCCCGGTGACGGCCGTCGTGGCCAGCCTGCAGGCGCGCGCCGGGTGTCGACCCCGGACGAGCTCGGCGGCACGCTCAGCTCGGATGTCATCACCTACGTGAAGAAGACGATCGACGGCGCAGGAGGTGCGGGTGCCGACCATCTTCAACGACGTCGGCACGGCGACGATCCTGGTCGATCTGAAGGACCCCACCCTCACCGAGCCGTCGACGGTGAACCAGGTGACGTTCACGCGCTATCGCGTGGAGTACATCCGCGCCGACGGCCGGAACCACCCGGGCATCGACGTGCCGTATTCGTTCGATTCAGCCGTGACGGTGACGTCCGCGCCGGGCGCGCCGGCCACCGCCGGCTTCGAGCTGGTGCGGCACACGGCCAAGACGGAAGCGCCGCTGGTGGCGCTGGCGAACAACCTGCAGTTCATCACCGCGATCGCCCGCGTCACCTTCTACGGGAGGGATCACGCCGGCAACGACGTCACGGCGGTCGGTCAGATGGGCATCACGTTCGGCAACTTCGGCGATCCCGACTAGGACACTTGGCAATGGAGACGAACGTGTTGCGTGGTCATATGAAACTGCGTCTTCTCACGACGGCGATTGCCGTCGCCGGACTGGCCGGCTGCAGCCTGAGCGAAGCAGTCGGCTCCGGGACTCACCGGGCCGTCCACGCTCGGGCGATCCGTGGTGCTGATCGCCTCGCCCGACCGCATCCTGTATGACGGTAGTTCGCAGGCCACGATCACGGCCACCGTGCGCAACGCGGCCGGGGGCACCGAGGCGAACGTGGCGCTCCGGTGGGAGGCTGACGTCGTCGCGATCAACGGCAGCGGGGCGACAATCACCAGCATCCCGGTCGAGCCGCTCGCCACAGGTGTCGACGCACCGGCGCCAACGGCACGGCCACCACGGTGGTCCGCGCGCCGATCGCTCCGGACATCATGCCGGCGCGGTCAGGTGATGCTGCGGGTCGCCGCGATACCGATTGGCGACGACGCGTCGCAGCTCGCGCCCGGGTGTCGATGCGCAAGCCGCGCGTCGTGACCATCGAACTGGTGCCGCTCGACGGCGCCGCGCGCGCCGGATCGCCTGCCGGTCGTGGACTTCACGATCTCGCCGCCGGTGGCCAACGTCAATCAGACGGTGACGTTCGACGGTCGCTGACGCGCGACGAAGGCGTGGTCTGCGGCGACCGCTGCACCTATTTGTGGAACTTCGGTCCCGACGCCGCGACCAAGACCGGGCGAATCGTGACGCTCGCGTTCCCGAGCGCGGGCACGCGCACGGTCACGCTGTTCGTCACCGACGAGCGCGGGTTCACCAGCACGAGGACGCAGTCGGTGAGCATCGTCGCGCCCGGCGGCGCCGGTTGCGCAGCTTCATCGTGATCCCGACGCAGCCCAGAGTCAACGCGGCGGCCACCTTCGACGCCTCGGAGTCGACAACGGTCGGCGTCGGAGCGACGATCGTGCAATACGCCTGGGACTTCGGCGACGGGTCGGCCCCGGGACGGGCAAGACGACGACCCACATCTATGCAGCGGTCCCGCGTTGCGCCAAGACGGCGTACAACGTGACTTTGACCGTCACCGACGATCTGGGGCGGACGAACCGCAGCAACCCTCGCGGTCACGGTGGTTCCGTAGCCCTTCTCTCGATACCAGGAGGCCGGCGCATGCCGGCCTCCTGGCATCGTCTTCCTCGGCCGCGCTAGTCTTCCTTCCGGCCATGCCCCCGGTTCCATCTTCGACGCTCGCGGTCCGTCTCGCGCGCCTGCGCCAGCCGCTGGTCCGGCCTCGGGATCGACGCGCTCGTCGTCAGCCATCCGCCGAACCTCCGCTACCTCGCCAACCATGTGCGGCACGGCGGGGTTGGCGGTCGTCACCGGCACCGGCGTGCACCTGCTCGTGGACTTCCGGTATCGCACCGCCGTCGAGATGCTGCAGGCGTCGCCCGGCGCGTGCCCGGACCTGCGGGTCTGGCCGGTGCCGGGCGAGCTACGACGCGGCGCTGGCCGAGTGCCTGGCCACGCTCGGCGTTCGCGCGGCCGGCTTCGAGGCCGCGCATGTGAGCGTGGCGCGGCACGCCGCCTGGGTGCGCGCCTGCGAGACGCGGGGCGAGTGCCATCACGTTCGTCGCCGACGGACCGTGCAGTCGAAGCGGGACGCGTGATCAAGGACGCCGACGAGGTGGCGCGGCTCCGCCGCGCGGCGGCCGGGCTGACGCCGGTGGCCGAGGCGGCCATGGCCGCGGTGCGGCCCGGCGCGACCGAGCGCGAGGTGGCGGGCGTCATCGAAGCGGCGCTTCGAGCCGCCGGCTACGAGCGCCCGGCGTTCGACACGATCGTCGCGTCAGGGCCGAATGCCGCGCTGCCGCACCACCGCGCGGGTGAGCGAAAGTTGAGCGTAGGCGACCTCGTGGTGCTGGACTTCGGCGGCGTCTTGGACGGATACTGCTCCGACCTCACCCGAACGGTTTCGGTGGGGACGCCGTCGAGTGACGCCCTCCGGGTGCACGCGGCGGTCCTGGCGGCTCAGCGTGCCGCGATCGACGCGGTGCGCCCCGGGGTGCTGGCGTCGCTGGTTGATGCCGCGGCCCGGCAGGTGCTCGACGCGAAGGGGCTGGGCGAGGCGTTCGGGCACGGCACCGGCCATGGATTGGGGCTGGACGTGCACGAAGACCCCCGGGTGGCGCGCGCGACGGCCGATAGTCCGAGCGTGCCGCTCGAGGCGGGCATGGTGCTCACCGTCGAGCCCGGTGCCTACCTGGCGGGATGGGGTGGCGTCCGAATCGAGGATGACGTGCTGGTGACGGCCACCGGATGCGAGACCCTGACATCGGTGCCCCGCGACCTCCGCCGCTGCGGCCCGGAGTAGGTCCGGGATAGCCTGCCGGGAGCGGCCGTCACAACGCATGGATTTAGACGAAATCAAGCAGATCCTCGAACTGATGCGCGAGCACGACCTGGCTGAATTCGAGCTGGAGCGCGACTCGAGCAAGGTCAAGCTCCGCAAGCAGTCCGCTCCGCAGTTCGTCGCCGCCGCTCCGGCGGTGCCGCATCTCACGTATGCTCCCGCCGCGCAGGCCCCGGCGGCGGCCGTCTCCGCCCCGGGCGAGCCGGTGCTGACCGCGGCGAGCGAAGACGTCGACCTGGCGATCGTGAAGTCGCCGATCGTCGGCACCTTCTACCGGTCGTCGGAGCCGGGCGCCAAGCCCTTCGCCGAGGTCGGCCAGCAGGTGCGCAAGGGCCAGGTGCTGTGCATCATCGAGGCGATGAAGCTCATGAACGAGATCAACGCCGAGTGCGACGGGGAAGTGGTGAAGGTCTACGTCGAGAACGGGCAGGCCGTGCAGTACGGCGAGCGGCTGTTCGCCGTGAAGCCCGCCTGACGGAGGACCAGGACACGATGTTCAAGAAGATCCTGATCGCGAACCGCGGCGAAATCGCCCTCCGCGTCATCCACGCCTGCCGCGAGCTCGGCATCAAGACCGTCGCCGTCTACTCGGAGGCCGACGAGAACTCGCTGCACGTGCGCTTCGCCGACGAGGACGTGTGCATCGGCCCGGCCAAGAGCGCCGACAGCTATCTGAACGTCCCGGCGATCATCAGCGCCGCCGAGATCACCGGCGCCGACGCCATTCATCCCGGCTACGGGTTCCTCTCCGAGAGCGCCTACCTCGCCGAGGTCTGCGGCGCCTGCCACATCCGCTTCATCGGGCCGGATCCGAGCGTCATCAAGCTGCTCGGCGACAAGGCGCGGGCGCGCAAGGCGATGAAGAAGGCGGGCCTGCCGATGCTGCCCGGCAGCGACGGGCCGGTCGACGGCGAAGAGTCGGCGCTCAAGGTCGCCAAGAGCATCGGCTATCCGGTCATCATCAAGGCGGTCGGCCGGCGGCGGCGGGCGCGGCATGCGCGTCGTGCGCAATCCGAACGAGCTGGGCACGAACCTCGCGCACCGCGCAGCGCGAGGCCGAAGCCGCCTTCGGCAACGGCGACGTCTACATCGAGAAGTACCTCGAGAACCCGCGCCACATCGAGTTCCAGATCATCGGCGACCACCACGGCAACGTGGTGCACCTCGGCGAGCGCGAGTGCTCGATCCAGCGCCGGCACCAGAAGCTGATCGAGGAGTCGCCGTCGCCGGTGCTGACGGAGAAGGTGCGGCGCAAGATGGGCAGCCTGGTCGTCGACGCGGCCAAGGCGGTGCAGTACACCAACGCCGGCACGTTCGAGTTCCTGATGGACGCCGAAGGGAAGTTCTACTACATGGAGACGAACACGCGTCTCCAGGTCGAGCACCCGGTCACCGAGATGATCACCGGCATCGACATCGTGAAGGAGCAGATCCGGATCGCCGCCGGGCTGCGGCTCGGGTTCAAGCAGAGCGACGTCACCTTCACCGGCCACTCGATCGAGTGCCGCATCAACGCCGAAGACCCCGAGACGTTCGCGCCGTCGCCCGGCGTCATTCACGCGTTCAACCTGCCCGGCGGCCCCGGCGTCCGCGTCGATTCGTTCGCGCACGCCGAGTGCACCGTGTCGCCGTACTACGACTCGATGATCGCCAAGATCATCGTGCACGGCCGCGACCGCCGCGAGGCGATCGCCCGCATGCGCCGCACGCTCGAGATGACGGTCATCGAGGGCATCAAGACCTCGCTGCCGCTCCACCTCAAGATCCTCAACGACCCCGACTTCCAGGCCGGCCGCATGAGCACCGGGTTCATGGAGCGCTTCATGCCGAAGCCGGCGGCGCGGTCGCTGGCCGAAACGGCCTGAGCGCGGATCCTCGGCCCGGTCCGATGCCGCGGCCCTGCCGCCGCTGCAGGCGATTCTCGACGTGGACGCCGCGGCGGCGGCCGGCTGGGCGCCGCTGGCGCTCGCGCGACGCGTTCTTCGCCGGCGGCGCCACGCTCGTGCAGCTGCGCGCCAAGCGGCTCGCGTCGGGCCCGTTCCTCGACCTGTGCGACGCGCGTGGTGGCGTCGCGGCGCGCCGTACGGCGCGCGCGTCATCGTCAACGACCGCGTGGACCTCGCGGTGCTGGCGCGGCGCGGCGGGCGCGCACGTCGGGCAGGACGATCTGTCGCCGGCGGCGGCGCGCGCGCAGCTCGGGCCGGACGCCATCCTCGGCTTCTCGACGCACGACGCCGCGCAGGCCGCGCCGCGCTGCGCGAACCGGTCACCTACATCGCGGTCGGTCCGTCTTCGGCACGCGCACGAAGGACACCGGGCTATCAGGCGGTCGGGCTCGATCTCGTGCGCGCAGGCGCCGGCGCCTCGCGCCCGCGATGTCCAATCGTGGCCATCGGCGGCATCACGCTCGACACCGCGCCCGTCGGTGCTCGAGGCCGGCGCCACCGCCGTGGCGGTCATCACCGATCTCGCTCGCGCACGGCGACCCGCGCGGCGCAGAGTCTGCCTAGCTATCAATCGGCCTCGCGTCAGTCGCGTCCCGGAGGCTGAATGAGTTCACGATCCTGTCTGCGAACGAAGTCGATTGAGCAACTGAAGGCCGAAGCGGCCGCGACCGGCGAGCACTCGCTCAAGCGCGTGCTCGGACCGATCAACCTGGTGACGCTCGGCATCGGCGCCATCATCGGCACGGGCATCTTCGTGCTGACCGGCCAGGCGGCCGCGCAGTACGCCGGCCCGGCGATCGTGCTGTCGATGATCCTCGCCGGCTTCGCGAGCGCGCTCGCCGGGCTGTGCTACGCCGAGTTCGCGTCGACGGTGCCGATTGCCGGCTCCGCCTATACCTACGGCTACGCCACGCTCGGCGAGTTCTTCGCCTGGATCATCGGCTGGGACCTGATCCTCGAGTACGCGCTCGGCGCGGCCACGGTGGCGGTCGGGTGGTCCGGGACATCTCAGTCAGCTTCCTCGGACGATTTCGTCGGCGTGGAGATTCCCGCCGCGTGCGCCGCGGCCCCGTGCACGCTGATGGCCGCGGCCGGATGCAGCCCTGAGGCGATCATCAACCTGCCGGCGGTGCTCATCACGCTGGCCGTCACGGTGCTCATCGTCATCGGCATCCGCGAGTCGGCCAGGTCAACACCGTGATCGTCATCGTCAAGGTCGCGGTCGTGCTCATCGTCATCCTCGGCGGCGCGGCGTTCGTCAACGCCGCCAACTGGCAGCCGTTCATCCCGGCCGAACACCGGCACGTTCGGCGAGTACGGATGGAGCGGCATCTGTCCGCGGCGCCGGCGTGATCTTCTTCGCCTACATCGGCTTCGACGCCGTGTCGGTCGCGGCGCAGGAAGCCAAGAACCCGCAGAAGGACATGCCGATCGGCATCCTCGGCTCGCTCGTCGTCTGCACGATCCTCTACGTGCTGGTGTCGGGCGTGATGGTCGGCCTGGTGCCGTACAAGGAGATGCTGGGCTCGGCCGCGCCGATGGTGGTGGCCATTCGCGCCGCCGAAGAGGCCGCCGGCGGCAGCGGCCTGCTGCGCGCCATGACGATGCTGGTGGAGGTCGGCGCGATCTCCGGCCTCAGCTCGGTGATGGTCGTGATGATGATGGCGCAGCCGCGCATCTTCTACTCGATGGCCAACGACGGCCTGCTGCCGCCCTTCGCCAAGAAGATTCACCCCAAGTTCCGCACGCCGCACGTCACCAGCATCATCACCGGCGTGGTCGTCGCGCTCGCCGCCGGGTTCACCCCGATCGGCGCGCTCGGCGAGCTGGTGAGCATCGGGACGCTGATGGCGTTCGTCATCGTGTCGGTCGGCATCATCTTCCTGCGCAAGCAGCGGCCCGACCTCGAACGGCCGTTCCGCACGCCGTGGTGCCGGTGGTGCCGATCCTGTCGGCGCTGGTCAGCTTCGGCCTGATGGCGGCGCTGCCGCTCGACACCTGGATGCGGCTGATCATCTGGATGGCCATCGGGATGGTGATCTACTTCGGCTACGGGTACCGGCACAGCAAGCTCAGGGCGCAGTAGGAGCACACGCGAAAGGTGGAACGGTGACCGCTCGGGTACTGGATGGACAGGCGCTGTCGGCGACGATGCGCGAGGAGATCAAGCCGGAAGTTCAGGCGTTCGTGACAGGCGCACGGCCGGCCCCCGGGGCTCGGCATCGTGCTCGTCGGCGAGGACCCGGCGTCGCACGTCTACGTGCGGCAACAAGCTGAAGGCGGCGGAGGACGTCGGCTTCTACGCCGACTGCACGCGGCATGGCCGGCGACCTCCACGCTCGACGACGTGCTGGCGCGAGGTGGAGCGGCTGAACGCGAGCGACAGGCACGACGGCATCCTGGTGCAGTCGCCGCTGCCGAAGGCGATGGGGCCGGGCGCGGCGCAGAAGGTGTTCGACACCATCGCCGTGGGCAAGGACGTGGACGGCTTTGCCGCCGAGAGCGTCGGCCTGCTGGTGCAGAACCGGCCGCAGCTCGTGGCCTGCACGCCGGCCGGCGTGATCGAGATGCTCGAGCGCGAGAAGATTCAGATCGCGGGCACGCGCGCCGTGGTGCTCGGCCGCAGCGACATCGTCGGCAAGCCGATGGCGCTGCTGCTGCTGCACCGCGACGCCACCGTCACGATCTGCCACTCGCGCACGCCCGATCTGGCCGCCGACGTGCCGGCAGGCGGACATCCTGGTGGCGGCCGTCGGGCCGGCCCGGGTTCGTGACGCCGGACTTCGTGAAGCCCGGCGCGACGGTGGTGGACGTCGGCATCAACGAGGTGACGCGACGCCGAAGGTGGCGGCGGCGCTCTTCCCCGAAGGGCATCCGCGCCTGGCGGCGTTCGCGACGAAGGGCTGCGTGCTCGTGGGCGACGTGCATCCCAGCGTCGATCAGGTGGCCGGCGCGCTCACGCCGGTGCCGCGCGGCGTCGGTCCGCTGACGATCACGATGCTGATGAAGAACACGCTGAAGGCGGCGCAGATGTCCGCCGCGTGGACGCCAGCCGGTCTCGTGGGCGCCGGGTCTTCAGACCCGGGCCGGGAGGGCCGATGATTCGCCGGCTGCCGTTCGTCGCGCTGCTCGTCGTCGCGTGCGTTGCTCTCGCTCGCGCGGCCGACCGCCGCGCAGATGACCGGCGTGCCGCCGCCGACATGGCGCCGGTGCCGTCCATCTCGGCTGTCGGTCACCGGGCCGGCGAAGATGTATCCCGACCCGGCGATCAGCGTCGTGCCGGGCGTCGCCGCAGGTCGAAGACTTCCCCTACCTCACCGAGGAGTACTTCGTCACCGGCACCGCCAACGACGCGCCGTACACGACGCGCATCATCGTGCGGCGGCCGACGGATCCGCCGCAGTCCAGCGGCGTGGCGGTGGCCGAGGCGCTGCACGCCGGCGGACGTTCGCTCATCTTCGAATGGTCGCGGGTGTCGATCCTGACGCGCCGCCACCTGTTCGTCGAGATCGTCCACAGCCCGGCCAACATGAACCTGCTCAAGACGTTCAATGCCGAGCGCTACGCGGCGCTCGCGATCGCGCCGGGGCAGACCAACGAGATCCTCGCGCAGGTGGGCCGGCTGGTGAAGAGCGGCGCCGCGCCGTTTGCGCCGTATCGGCTGCGCCACGTCACGCTGATGGGCACGTCGGCGTCGAGCGGCACCGTGCGGAACTACTTCCCGGCGCATGCGGCGCGCGCGGCTGCCGGACGGCGGGCCGATCTTCGACGGCTTCCTGCTCACCAGCACCAACGGCAACGAGCCGCTGCCGATCGTGGACGTGCCGATCGTGCAGATGCCGACGCAGACCGAGGTGACCACGTGGGCCGAGGCGGGCATCAAGTACCGCCGCGCCGACAGCGATGCGCCCGGGCAACCGCTACCGGCTCTACGAAGTGGCGGGCATGCCGCACAACAACTCGCGCGAGAACCCCGGGTTCCTCAACGACCCGTGCACGCTGCCGGTCACCGATTTCCCGGCCGGCGCGTTCACCGCGCTCGGCCTCAACTACCTCGTGGACTGGGTGGCCAAGGGCCGACGCCGCCGCACGCGCCGCCGATCGAGGTCGATCAGAATCCGGCGAACGACGGGTCGTTCCTGGCGCTCGACGAGTTCGGCAACGCCAAGGGCGGCATCCGCAACGTCTGGGTGGACGTGCCGGCGGCGACGCACGGCGTGATGGGGAAGGGGAAGACCACCGCGCAGGATCGGCTCTGCCTGCTCGCCGGCACCAAGGTGCCGCTCACGGCGGCGGTGCTGCAGCGCCTCTACAAGAACGCCAGGCCGACTACGTGGCGAAGGTGGACCGCCGGCTGAAGGAGCTCGTAGACGCCGGCTGGTTCCTGCCGGAGTACGCCGACGCGCGTCCTCAGCGGATGCCCGAAAGGTCAGCTTCCGTAGGCCGGTCTGAGCCGCCCTCGGCTCCGACCCACAGGCCTGCACCCGAAGCCTAGCCAGCCCGGACCCGCCAGTCAGTTTTTCATACAGCTTGTGCACCTGGGCGTTGGTCTGGACCAGGCTGCCGTTGGTGTCGATGACGTAGGTCGCGCGCTTCACCTTGTCGGCGAGCGGCAGCTGCGCGTCGAGGCGGCGCTGCACCTCGGCGGCGTCGAGGTTGTCGCGCGCCATGATCCGCTTCACCTGCGTCTGCGGCGTGCACGAGGTCACGATGACCTCGTCGTACTCCTTGTCGAGGCCCACTTCGTAGAGCAGCGGGATGTCGGCGATGGCAAACGGCTGCGCGGTCGCATCGAGCGACGCGAACCACTGGTCGATGGCGGCGCGGATCGCGGGATGCAGGATCGCCTCGAGCTCCCGCCGCTTCCCGATGTCGGCGAAGACCACGGCGGCCAGCGCCCGGCGATCCAGGTCGCCGTCGGCGGTCAGGATGCCGCGGCCGAACGTGGCCACGACCGCGTCGAATCCCGGCGTTCCGTGCGCGACGACGTCGCGCGCGAGCGTGTCGGCGTCGATCGTCGGCACGCCGAGGGCGGCGAAGACGGCCCGCACGTGGCTCTTGCCCGTGCCCATGCCGCCGGTGAGGGCGATGCGCTTCATCTGCGAGTCCTTGGTTGTCAGGCCGCCTCGGTGGGGCCCGGTTCCACGGCGGCCGGCCGCGCCGGCGTCAGCCGCTCTTCGACGAATGTATTCCATTCGTGGCACTGCGGGCACTGCCACAGCAGCTCGGTGCTGCGATAGCGGCAGCTGCGTGCACACGTGCGGATCGAGATAGAACACCGCGTCGCGCGTGAGGTCGGTGTAGGCGCGCACCAGCTGCGCGTCGAAGGCGAGCGCCGACAGCGTGCGCCACACCGCCTGGTGGATGGCGATGCCGTGCGGGATGGTGGCCGAGCGCGTCGAGCAGCAGCTCGAACGCGCGGCGGTGCTGCGCCGCGGCCGACAGGTGCCGCGAGAGGGCCAGGCGCGCCCGCCAGTCCTGCGGGCTGCGCCGCGATCAGCCGCTCGCACAGCTCGACGAAGCGCGCCGGCGTGCCCAGACGGCGCATACGCCTGCTCGAGGCGATCGAAGGCGAGATGGGCGCGCTCGGGCTGCGCGTCGCGTGAGCTGCTCCCACTCGCGCACCGCGGCCGCGGTGTCGCCCTGCCGCTCGAAGATGTCGCCGAGATTCAGGTAGGCGGGCGCCGTCTGCGCGTCGGTGTCGATGGCGGCCCGGAACGCCTCGGCCGCGGCCGCCGGATCGGCCGTCGAGCTGCGCGCGGCCCATCTCGTTGCGCAGGAAGCCGAGGATGCGGCGGCCGGTTCTGCCGCCGCCGTCGCCGTCGAGCGCGAGGATGCGCTCGCGCACGCGCGCCGCGTCGGCCCACTGGTGCTGCTCCTCGTGCAGCTTCTGCAGGTTGACCAGGGCGTAGCGGTTGCGCGGATCGAGCCGCACCACGTCCTGGAACGCCTCGAAGGCGCGGTCCACGAAGCCGCCGTGGCGGAAGTCGAGGCCGAGGCAGAGCAGCACGTAGGCGTGTTCGAGCGTGGTGAGGTCGGGGCGCTGCAGCAGCGCCTGGTGGATGTTGATGGCGCGGCCCACCTGGCCCTTCATGCGCGAGCAGGTTGCCCAGGATCATCTGGATCTCGAGCGCGTCGCCGGCCGAGCTCGTCGCCTGGGTCAGCTCGTCGATGGCCAGGTCCACCTGGCCGTCCACGAGGAAGTTCAGGCCGAGCATGTAGTGCGGCGTTTCGCGCAGCCGGCGGCGGTCGATCCAGCGGCCGTCGCGCAGCTTGTAGCGCTCCCAGGCCTTGCCCACACCGAGGCCCGCGAGCAGGGCGACGAGCACGGCGAGCAACACGTAGGGAGTCATCCGGTCAAACCCAGCGCGCGTAACGCGCCAAAGAGATCTGCCACCGGCCGAGGGGCTTCGCGGCGACGAAAAGGGGCCACTCGGCTGGTCAGAACATCTCGGTCCGCCAGAGGTCGTGCAGGTGCACGACGCCGAGCACGTGCTGCGCCGCGTCCACGACCACGACCGCGGTGATCCTGCGCTGCTCGAGCACGTGCAGCGCCTCGGCGGCCAGCGTGTCGGGCGCCACGGCGATCGGGCTGCGTGGTCATGATTTCGCCGGCGGTGCGCTCGAGCAGATGCGTGGCGCTGACCATGTGCCGGCGGAGGTCGCCGTCGGTGATGATGCCCCCAGCACGCCGTCGCCCGTCCACGACGCACGCCATGCCGAGCCCCTTGCGCGAGATCTCGTAGATGACGTCGGGCATCCGCGCGTCGGTGCGGACGACCGGCGCGTGCTCGCCGCGCGTGCATCAGCTGCTCGACCCGCATCAGCCGCTTGCCGAGCTTGCCGCCGGGATGCAGGTTGGCGAAGTCCTCCTGGCGGAAGCCCTTGGCCACGAGCAGCGTCATCGCCAGCGCGTCGCCGAGCGCCAGCGCCGCCGTGGTGCTGGCCGTCGGCACCAGGTTGAGCGGGCACGCCTCCTCCGAGACGCGGCAGTCGAGCGCGACGTCGGCCGACTGGCCAGCGTCGACGTCGTCGTCGCCGGTCATGGCGATCAGCCGCGCGCCGAGGCGCTTGATCGTCTCGAGCAGCCGCAGCAGCTCCTCGGTCTCGCCGCTGTACGACAGCGCCAGCACGACGTCGTCCGACTGCAGCACGCCGAGGTCGCCGTGAATCGCCTCGGCCGGGTGCAGGAAGAACGCCGGCGTGCCGGTGCTCGAGAGCGTCGCCGCGATCTTGCGGCAGATGATGCCCGACTTGCCCATGCCGGTGACGATGACGCGGCCGCGGCATTCGAGCAGCAGCCGCACGGCGCGTTCGAAGCGCTCGTCCAGCCGATCGACGAGCGCGAGAATCGCCGCCGCCTCGGTCTGCAGCACGTTGCGGGCGAGGGCGAGGTCGGGCTTCGGATCCTTCATGGCGCCGGCGCGCCTCGTCGCGGCGCGGCGGCGTCGATCCGCGTGAGCTTCCGGATGAGCGGCTTCGAGCCGGTCGAGCCGCAGCGCGTTGGCCGCGTCGCTTCTGGCGCGCGCCGGGTCCTCGTGGACCTCCATGAACACCGCGTCCACGCCGGCCGCGACGCCGGCCGAGGCCAGCGGCTCGATGTACTCGGCCAGTCCCGCGGTCACGCCGTCGCCGGCGCCCGGCAGCTGCAGGCTGTGCGTCACGTCGAACACCACCGGATAGCCGAGCGCGCGCAGCATCGGGAACGCGCGCATGTCCACGACGAGGTTGTTGTAGCCGAAGCTGACGCCGCGCTCGGTGACGAGCACCGACGTGTTGCCCGCTGCCGTGACCTTGGCGACGACGTGCCGCATGTCGCCGGGCGCCAGGAACTGGCCCTTCTTGACGTTGACCACCTTGCCGGTGCGCGCCGCGGCCACGAGCAGGTCGGTCTGGCGCGACAGGAACGCCGGGATCTGCAGCACGTCGGCGACCTCCGCGGCCGCGCGCCGCCTGCGCCGGCTCGTGGATGTCGGTGAGGATCGGCAGCCCGGTGCGCGCCTTCACCTCGGCGAGCGCCGCCAGCCCGGCGTCGAGCCCGGGGCCGCGGAACGAGCGTGCCCGACGTGCGGTTGGCCTTGTCGAACGACGCCTTGAAGACGACCGGCACGCCGCACCGTGCGGCGATCTCCTTGATCGCCAGCGCCATGTTCGAGCGACGTGGGCCGGGCTCTCGATGACGCAGGGGCCGGCGATGAAGGCGAGCGGGGCGCCGCCGCCAATCGTGAGCGGCCCCACGCGGACCGGCGCCATCGAGGACGGCTGCCGGCGTCGTCGGGGAGTCGGACACCGGCTAGCGCCCGGCCGCCGACACGCTGACGGGCGCGAGCGTCCCGGCTCTTGTGCTGCAGCGCCGCGCCGACGAAGCTGGCGAACAGCGGATGCGGCCGCAGCGGCCGCGACTGGAACTCGGGGTGGAACTGCACGGCGACGAACCAGGGGTGCGACGGCAGCTCGGCGATCTCGACGAACTTGCCGTCGGGCGACCGGCCCGACACCCGCATGCCGCGTGCCCGTGAGCTCCGATTCGTAGAGGCAGTTGAACTCGAAGCGGTGGCGGTGGCGCTCGTGGATGAGCGACGTGCCGTAGATGCGCTCGGCCACCGACCCGGGCGCCAGCTCGCAGGCGTAGCGGCCCAGCCGCATCGTGCCGCCGAGGTCGTCCACGCCGAGCAGGTCGCGCAGCTTGTAGATCACCTTGTGCGGCGCGTTCTCGTCCACCTCGGTGGAGTCGGCGCCTTCGAGGCCGCACACGTTGCGCGCGAACTCGACCGTCGCCCACTGGAAGCCGTAGCAGATGCCGAAGAACGGCACCGCGTGCTCGCGCGCGTACTCGGCCGCCTTCATCATGCCGCGCGTGCCGCGCGAGCCGAACCCGCCCGGCACCAGGATGCCGTGCGGCGCCGTCGAGCAGCGCGGCGCCGCCCTCCTTCTCGAGCGCTTCGGCCTCGACCCAGTTGCAGCTTGCACGCTGAGCGCGGTGGGCGAAGCCGCCGTGGTACACCGCCTCGTTCAGGCTCTTGTACGAGTCCTCGTAGCCGGTGTACTTGCCGACGACGTGGATGGTGACCGTCGTCGGTCGGGTTCTTGATGCGATCGACCAGCTCTTCCCACGCCTCGGTGCGGGCGCGCGTCACCGGCAGGCCGAGCTGCTTCAGGACGATCTGGTCGAGGCCCTCGGCCTTGAGCACGAGCGGCACCTCGTAGATCGTGTCGACGTCCTTGGCGGTGATGACCGCCTCTTCGCTGACGTCGCAGAAGAGCGCGATCTTGCGCTTGATGTCGGCGTCGAGGAAGCGGTCGGTGCGGCAGAGCAGGATGTCGGGCTGGATGCCGATCGAGCGCAGGTCGCGGACGCTGTGCTGCGTCGGCTTGGTCTTCAGCTCGCCGGCGGTGCCGATGTACGGCACCAGCGTCAGGTGGATGTAGAGCGTGTTCTCGCGGCCGACGTCGAGGCGGAACTGGCGGATGGCCTCGAGGAACGGCATGCTCTCGATGTCGCCGACGGTGCCGCCGATCTCCACGAGCACGACGTCCACGTCGCGGCCGGCGACGCGGATGGCGTCCTTGATCTCGTTGGTGATGTGCGGGATGACCTGCACCGTGCGCCCCAGATAGTCGCCGCGCCGCTCCTTCTGGATCACCGACAGGTAGATCTTGCCGGTCGTCCAGTTGCTGTTGCGCGTCGCCACCATGCTGGTGAAGCGCTCGTAGTGGCCGAGGTCGAGGTCGGTCTCGGCGCCGTCGTCGGTGACGTACACCTCGCCGTGCTGGTACGGGCTCATCGTGCCCGGGTCGACGTTGATGTAGGGGTCGAACTTCTGGAGCGCGACGCTGTAGCCGTGGTCCTCGAGCAGCCGGCCGATCGAGGCGGCCGCCAGGCCCTTGCCGAGCGACGACACCACGCCGCCGGTCACGAAGATGTATTTCACAGGCCGTCCGTCAGTCCGCTGAGTCATGCCGCCTCATGCGCGCGCCTCGACGGCCGAGGAGCCGCCGGACGCGCTCCAGATCCTCGGGAGTATCCACGCCAATCGAGTCGTGCTCGGTCACCACCGTGCGGATGCGGAAGCCGTGCTCGAGCGCGCGCAGCTGCTCGAGCGATTCGGCCAGCTCGAGCGGCGTCTGCGGCAGCGCCGCGAAGCGCAGCAGGAACTCGCGGCGGAAGGCGTACAGACCCGACGTGCGACGAACGGCCGCGTCGGGCAGCACCGTGCGGGATCGGCGCGCGCGAGAAGTAGAGCGCGTCGCCGCGCGCATCGGCCACCACCTTCACCACGTGCGGGTTCGCGCAGGTCCGCGGGATCGGTCATGCGCCGGCGCGCCGTGGTCATCTGCACCGACGCGTCGTCGCGCAGCGGCTCGACCACCGCGGCGATCATCGCCGGGTCGAGCAGCGGCTCGTCGCCCTGCACGTTGACGACGATCGCGCACGAGAGGTCGGCGGCCACTTCCGCCATGCGATCGGTGCCGGTGCGGTGTGCCAGGCCGGTCATCCGCGCCACGCCGCCGAAGGCCTCGACCGCCTCGGCGATGCGCCGATCGTCGGTGGCGACGACCACGGCGTCCACGCCGCGCGCCTCGGCCGCGCGCCGGTAGACGTGCTCGATCATCGGCCGTCCGCCGATGTCGGCGAGCGGCTTGCCGGGGAATCGTGTCGACGCGTAGCGGGCGGGGATGACGGCGACGACGGCGGGTGTCTGTGACGTTCGGAGGAACGGATTACGGAACGTGACCGGGGACACGGCGGATCATAGCACGGTGACCTCGGCGGCCGGGCCGAGTCGGGCGGGCGATCTCTCGACGTTGTCGCAAGTTGCGGCGACCGTGCCTGTCTATCCCAGGGACGCCCCCGGTCCGAGAAACACTACAAGGGAATGTTAAGATGGCCCCCGATTCAGCCGATGACCTGGAACTGGAAGTTGAGCCTGACCGCGACCGGCGCGACCGCGCTCGCCGGATGGCTGGCGTCGCCGCCGCCCCAGGCGACGGCGCCGCAGTCGCGAGCGGCGATCGCCGCGCCGGCCGGCGCTGACCCGGCCGCGATCTCCGAGGTCGAGCACCAGGCTCGCCGGCTGAGCGCGCGCCTCGCGGCGCCCGCGGCCGGCGCCGCGCCGTCGCGCAATCCGTTCCAGTTCGGCGCGCGTCCCGCGCCGCGCCGCGCCGCGCCGGCTCCGGTCACCGTGCTCCGCTGCCGCCGCCCGTCGACGTGCCGGCGCCGTTCCCGCTGCGCCTCTCCGGCATTGCCGTCGACATCGTGGACGGCGTGGAGAAGCGCACCGCCATCATCAGCGGTCCGGCGGCCCTGGAACTGGCCGGCGAGGGTGAATCGGCCGGCCCCGGCTACCGTGTCGTAACGGTGGGGGAGTCGTTTGCCGAGGTCGAGCGGCTGAGCGACGGCAGCCCGCGAGCGCTCGAGCTCAAACCCTGACGATTCGCGCCTCGCGAATCGCGCCCAGCTTCCGGATTTCGTTCAGCACCTCGCCGTTGAGGGCCGCCGGCTCGTCGACGGTGACGAGGCCGATTGCCCGATCCCGATCGCGGCCGAGCGCGAAGCTGGCGACGTTGATGCCGTGGCGCCCGAGCACGGTGCCGACGTGGCCGATGACGCCGGGCTGGTCGTTGTTGCGCATGACGATCATCGTGCCCTCGAGCGTCGCCTCGACGCCGATGCCGTCCAGCATCACCAGGCGCGGGAAGGCGCGCTCGAAGACCGCGCCTTCGGCCCAGAGCTCGCCGGCGGCGGTCTGTAGCTTCACCGACATCAGGCTGGTGTAGTTGCGGGCGCGATTGCTGCGCGACTCCACCACCTCGAGCCCGCGCGAGGTGGCGACCGTGCGGGCGTTGACCAGCGTCGTCCCGCCGGAAATCTCGCTCGGCCGCAGCAGGCCGACCAGGACCGCGTTGGCGATGAGGTCGGTTCGCGCCTCGGCCAGCTCGCCGTAGTAGCGGATGCTGACCTCGGTGGCCTGTGCCTCGTTCATCTGCGCGAGGAACGCGCCGAGCTTCTCGCCGAGCTCGACGAACGGCTGCAGCTTCCGGAACTCCTCGGTGGACACCGACGGGAAGTTGACGGCGTTGCGGATGATGCCGTCGCGCAGGAAGTCGCGCAGCGCGGCCGCCGTCTCCACGCCCACCAGCTCCTGGCCTTCGCGGGTGGAGGCGGCGATGTGCGGCGTCGCCACGACCTGCGGCAGCATCTGCAGCCGGTGGTCCACGGTCGGCTCCTTGTCGAAGACGTCGAGCGCGGCGCCGGCCACCTGGCCCGCCTCGATGGCGTCGGCCAGCGCCGCCTCGTCGATGAGGTCGCCGCGCGCGGTGTTGATGATGCGGATGCCCTTGCGCGCGCGAGCCAGCCGCTCGGCGTTCACCAGGTGCCGCGTCTGCGGCGTGGACGGCAGGTGCAGCGACACGTAGTCGGCGCGGGCGAAGACGTCGTCGAGCGAGACCAGCTCCACGCCCAGGCTCGCGGCCACCGCGTCGGAGACGAACGGGTCGTGGGCGACGAGCCGCATGCCGAAGGCCGCGGCGCGCCGCGCCACTTCCTGCCCGATGCGGCCGAGCCCGGCCAGGCCCAGCGTCTTGTCGCGCACTTCTTCGCCGAGGAACTTCTTCTTCTCCCACTTGCCCTGCTTCATCGCCGCGTCGGCGGCGGGCAGGTGGCGGGCCATGGCGAGGATGAGGCCCATCGCGAGCTCGGCGACGCTGACGCTGTTGGCGCCCGGCGCGTTCATCACCACGATGCCGCGGGCGCTGGCGGCGGTCACGTCGACGTTGTCCACGCCGGTTCCGGCCCGGGCGATCGCCCGCAGGTGCGGAGCCGCGGCGATGAGGGCGGCGGTCACCTTCGTGGCGCTGCGGACGACGATGGCCTGCGCCGTCCGCGAGGTCGGCGGCGAGCTGGTCCGGCGTGCGGCCGGTGCGCGCGTCCACCGTCCACCCTTCGCGCGCGCAGCAGATCGAGCGCGGAGGCGGGCAGGTCGTCGGCGACGACGACGAGGGTGGCGGTGGGATCGGTAGTAGTCATGGGGCTGGTCTGAGACACGGACGTTACTCGGAGAAGAGAATAGCAGGCAGCGCGACGGCAGGCCGTCACTCGCGATCGACGCCACGGTCGGCCGTCGCGGCCGACGCTGCGACGTGCGCCAACGTCCGCCCGAAGGGCGGACAATCAAACACCGGCTAGCGACGCGGAGCCGAAACGCATTCGGAGGCGACGCGTCGACAATCAAATACTGCCCTAGCGATGCGGAGCCTGAACGCATCCGGAGGCGCCGCGTCGCAACGTCCGCCCGACGGGCGGACAATCAAATACTGCCCTAGCGATGCGGTGCCTGAACGCATTCGGAGGCGCCGCGTCGCTAGTATAATCGGCGGTTGTCGATCGCGTGCGTGCCGCGCCCGTTGTCGGCATGCGCGCAGGATCGCTCGCGTTGCGGCGGTATGACCGGCGCACTACGATGGTGCAATTCGCTAAAACGTTCCGGATCGTGCACGGAATTGCGATCGCGGCCGGGTGTTTTGCACAGAGTTTTCAACAGAAGCTGTGGGTAACTGCGGACTCTGACCGAGGGACAACGCCCTAAGGGCGCACGAGGCATTGCATGAATCGCAAAGTCACCGTGGTTGGTGGCGCCGGCAACGTCGGCATGACGGTTGCCCGCGCCATCGCGGAGAAAGAGCTCGCCGACGTCGTCATCATCGACATCGCCGAGACCAAGGCGGCGGGCGTCGCGCTCGACATCTACGAGACCTGCCCGATCATCGGCAGCGACTCGCGATTGATTGGCGGCGCCGACTGGAACGCGGCGGCCGGCTCCGACATCGTCGTGATCACCTCGGGCAAACCGCGGAAGCCCGGCATGAGCCGCGACGATCTGGTGCGCGACAACTTCGAGATCATGAAGAGCATCGCGCCGAACCTGGTGCAGTACCGCCCGAACGCGATTGTCGTGCCGGTGGCCAACCCGCTCGACGCGATGTCGCAGGCGCTCTTCCGCCTCACCAAGTTCCCGCGCGAGCGCGTCATCGGCATGGCCGGCGTGCTCGACTCGGCGCGCATGAGCACGTTCGTCGCGATGGAGCTGAAGGTGTCGGTGGAGAACGTCCACTCGTTCGTGCTCGGCGGCCATGGCGACACGATGGTGCCGCTGCCGCGCTATTCGACCGTGGCCGGCATTCCGTTGACGGAACTGCTCTCGAAGGAACGCATCGACGCCATCGCGAAGCGCACCGCCGACGGCGGCGCGGAGATCACCAAGCTGGTCGGCACGAGCGCCTGGTATGCGCCCGGTCAGGCCGCCGCCGAGATGTGCGAGGCCATCCTCAAGGACAAGAAGAAGATCCTGCCGTGCTCGGTGTTCCTGCAGGGCGAATACGGGATTCACGACCTCTTCGTCGGCGTGCCGGTGAAGCTCGGCGCGCGCGGCGCCGAGGAAATCATTCAGATCAAGCTGACGCCGGAAGAGGACGCCGCCCTGAAGAAGTCCGCAGCGGCGGTGAAGGAACTGGTCGACGTCATCGGCATGTAGAACGAGGCTGAACCAGGTAGGGCAGGTGGGAAAGGCTGGAAGGCCGTCGAACCCTTGACGGTCTTCCGGCGACGAAATACGATGAGTGGCTGTCTTGACCTGGCGAATCGACGTCAGCTCACTTGCCGCCGGGCGGATCTGAAGACCCGCCTCTACATACGCGCTCCCCTGTGAAAATCCACGAATATCAAGCCAAATCCGTGCTCGCGCGCTACGGGGTGCCGGTTCCGCGCGGCGAGGTGGCCTTCTCGCCCGCCGAAGCCGGCCGACATCGCCCGCCGGCTCGGCGGCGACGTGTGCGTCGTCAAGGCGCAGATCCACGCCGGCGGCCGCGGCAAGGGCGGCGGCGTCAAGCTGGCCCGATCGATCGGCGAGGTCGAGCAGCTCACCAAGGACATGCTCGGGATGACGCTCGTCACCCACCAGACCGGCCCCGAAGGCAAGAAGGTCGGCCGGGTGCTGATCGAGGAAGGGCTGCAGATCGAACGCGAGCTCTACCTGAGCATCGTGATCGACCGCGCCAGCGCCAGCCCGGTCGTGATCGCGAGCGCCGCCGGCGGCATGGACATCGAGGAAGTGGCGGCCACCGCACCCCGAGCAGATCCTGCGCGAGGCGCATCGACCCGGGCGTCGGCGTCGTGCCGTTCCAGGCGCGCAAGCTCGCCTTCGGGATGGGCCTCGACGGCGCCGCCGGCGAACAAGTTCGCGAAGGTGCTGGCCGCCATCTACACGGCGTTCGTCGAGACCGACGCGTCGATGATCGAGATCAACCCGCTCATCCTGACCAAGGGCGGCGACCTGCTGGCGCTCGACGCCAAGGTCACCTTCGACGACAACGCGCTCTACCGCCACGCCGATCTGAAGGATCTGCGCGACCTGAGCGAAGAGGATCCGCTCGAGGTCGAGGCGTCGAAGTTCTCGCTCAACTACATCCGCCTCGACGGCAACATCGGCTGCATGGTCAACGGCGCCGGCCTGGCGATGGCCACGATGGACATCATCAAGCTCGCCGGCGGCGAGCCGGCCAACTTCCTCGACGTGGGCGGCGGCGCCAACGCCGAGCAGATTCGCAACGCCTTCAAGATCCTGATGAGCGACGCCAACGTGAAGGCCGTGCTCATCAACATCTTCGGCGGCATCCTGCGCTGCGACGTGCTGGCCGCGGGCGTGGTGGCCGCGGTGAAGGAGCTGAGCGTCAACGTGCCGATCGTCGTGCGCATGGAAGGGACCAACGTCGAGGAAGGCAAGCGCATCCTGCGCGAGAGCGGCCTGAAGTTCACGACGGCGGATTCGATGGGCGAGGCGGCCGAGACGGTCGTCGCGCAGGCGGCCGCTCAAAGGGAACGGTGAAGCGCGGTAATGGCCGTCCTCCTCGACCGCAACACCCGGCTCATCGTCCAGGGGCTCACCGGCCGCGAAGGCACGTTCCACGCCAAGGCCGCGGCTGCCTACGGCACGACGGTCGTCGGCGGCGTGACGCCCGGCAAGGGCGGCACCATCCACGAGGGCTGGCCGATCTTCAACAGCGTGCACGACGCCGTGCGCGAGACCGGGCGCCAACGCGACCGTGATCTTCGTGCCGCCGCCGTTTGCGGCCGACGCGATCATGGAGGCGGTGGATGCCGCCATTCCGCTGGCGGTCTGCATCACCGAAGGCATCCCGACGCTCGACATGCTGAAGGTGACGTCGTTCATGAGCGGCAAGGCACACGCGCCTCATCGGGCCCAACTGCCCCGGCGTCATCACCGCGGGCCAGGCCAAGGCCGGCATCATCCCGGGGCACATCTGCAGGGAAGGCCGCATCGGCATCGTCTCGAAGAGCGGCACGCTGACCTACGAGGCCATCCACCAGCTGTCGAAGTTCGGGATGGGCCAGACCACCTGCATCGGCATCGGCGGCGACCCGCTCATCGGCACCAGCCACATCGACGCGCTGAAGCTGTTCGCCGACGGATCCCGACACCGAAGCCGTGATCATGATTGGCGAGATTGGCGGCACGGCCGAGCAGGAAGCCGCCGCCTACATCAAGGCGTCGTTCAAGAAGCCGGTCGTCGGCTTCATCGCCGGCCAGACCGCGCCGCCGGGACGGCGGATGGGCCACGCCGGCGCCATCATCGCCGGCGGGCAGGGCACGGCCAAGGAAAAGATGGACGCGCTGGCCGCCGCGGGCGTGCGCGTCGTGAAGAGCCCGGCCGACATGGGCGCGGCCATGAAGGAGATTCTGGGACGCTGAGCATGGAACGAACCTTTGCGATCATCAAGCCCGACGCCGTCTCGCGGCGGCTGGCGGGACAGATTCTGGCGCGCATCGAAGCCGCCGGCTTCACCGTTCGCGCGATGCGCCTGCAGCACCTGAGCAAGAAGGAGGCGGAGGGCTTCTACGCCGTCCACCGGGAGCGCCCCTTCTTCGGGGAGCTGACCGACTTCATGTCGTCGGGGCCGTGCGTGCTGCTGTGCCTCGAGGCGCCGGACGCCATCAAGAAGTGGCGCGACACGATGGGCCCGACCGACCCGGCCAAGGCCGCGCCCGGCACGCTGCGCCGCGACTTCGGCCAGTCGATCGGCAACAACGCGACCCACGGGTCCGACGCGCCGGAAACCGCCGCGTTCGAGCTCGGGTATTTCTTCCGCGGCATGGAGCTGTTGTAGGGCCGGCTCTAGCCGGCCCTGGGCCGCCTGAAGGCGGCCCTCGCGTGATGCCATGGGAAGGCGCTCATCCTCGGCGGGCTGGTGATGGTCGCGGCCGGCCTTGCGATCGTCTACGGCGTTCCCGCTCGGCCGGCTGCCGGGCGATTTCACCATCCGGCGCGGGGGCTTTACGCTGTATGTCCCGCTGGCATCCTGTATCCTCGTCAGCGTTCTGCTCACGCTGGTGGTGGCCGTGATCTCGTTCTTCACCAAACGGTGAATTGCCTGCCCACCGTAGCCTTGGCGACGGTGGGCGCTGGAGTCTTCGTGCCGTCGATCAAAGCAGACCGCTGGATCAAGAAGATGGCCCTCGAGCACGGCATGATCGAGCCGTTCGAGGACCGCCAGGTGCGCGAGGGCGTGGTGTCCTACGGCCTGTCGTCCTACGGCTACGACATCCGGGTGGCCGACGAGTTCAAGGTGTTCACCAACATCAACAGCACCGTGGTCGATCCCAAGAACTTCGACGCCCGGTCGTTCGTGGACATCAAGGCCGACGTCTGCATCATCCCGCCCAACTCGTTCGCGCTGGCCAAGACGGTCGAGTACTTCCGCATCCCGCGCGACGTGCTCACCGTGTGCGTGGGCAAGTCCACCTACGCCCGCTGCGGCCTGATCGTCAACGTCACGCCGTTCGAGCCCGAGTGGGAAGGCTACGTGACCCTCGAGATCTCGAACACCACGCCGCTGCCGGCCAAGGTCTACGCCAACGAAGGGATCGCGCAGGTGCTCTTCTTCCAGAGCGACGAGACCTGCGAGGTGTCGTACGCGGACAAGAAGGGCAAGTATCAGGGCCAGCAGGGCCTGACCCTGCCGCGCCTGTAGCGCGGCCGCCTCCTCGATGGCACGCACCGAGCCCGCGCGCGGCATGCGCGACTTCCTGCCGGAGGACGTGCGGCGCCGGGCGCACGTCATCGGCGTCATCGCGCGCGTCTACGAGCGCTACGGCTTCGAGCCGCTCGAAACGCCCGCGGTCGAGAACCTCGAGACGCTCCTCGGCAAGTACGGCGACGAGGGCAATCAGCTCATCTTCAAGATCCTCAAGCGCGGCGAGCACGAGGCGTCGGGCCAGGCCGACCTGGCGCTGCGCTACGACCTCACGGTGCCGCTGGCGCGCGTCATCGCCCATCACCACGCGAAGCTGCCGCGGCTGTTCAAGCGCTACCAGATTCAGCCGGTGTGGCGCGCCGACCGTCCGGCGCGCGGGCGCTTCCGCGAGTTCTATCAGTGCGACGTGGACGCGCTCGGCTCGACCTCGCCGGCGATCGAGGCGGAGCTGTGCGCGGCGGTGGCCGACGCGCTGCTCGAGCTCGGGTTCGCCGACTTCGTCGATCCGGCTCAATCATCGCCAGCTGCTGGCGTCGGTCCTGACGGCCTCCGGCGTGCCGGCGGCGCTGCACGGCACGGCGCTCGTCGCCATCGACAAGCTGGACAAGATCGGTCCCGACGGCGTGCTGGCGGAGTTGGCCGAGCGCGGGGTGGCGGAGGGGGCCGGACGGCCGTGCTCGCCGCATTCCGATCCACAGGGGCGGAGCCGGCGGACGAACTGGCTCGCCTGGCCGCGCTGGTCACCGGCGACGCGGCGGGCGCGGCCGCGGTCGAGAACCTGCGGCAGATCGTGGCGCTGGCGGCCGGCACGCAAGCTGACGGCCGCATTCGCATCGACGCGGCGCTGGCGCGCGGCCTCTCCTATTACACCGGCGCCATCATGGAGATTGCCGTGCCCGATCTGGCCGGAAGCCTGGGGGGCGGCGGCCGCTACGACAACCTCGTGGGCATGTTCCTGGGGCAGGAGGTGCCGGCCTGCGGGTTTTCGCTCGGTCTCGAACGGATTCTCGTGGTGATGGGCGAGCGGAACATGTTTCCGCCGGCCCTGGCCGCGCTCGCGCGGCCGACGTGATGGTGGCCGTGTTCGACGCCGCGGATCTGGGGCACGCCATCGCGCTGGCCGGACGCCTCAGGTCCGAAGGGCTGCGGGTGCTGGTCTACCCGGACGCCGACAAGATCGGCAAGCAGATCAAGTACGCTGATTCCAGGGCCGTGCCCTTCGTGGCGCTCCTCGGGAGCAACGAGATCGCGGCGGGCACGGTCACCGTGAAGGATCTCGAAGGCCCAGACCCAGCAGCACGTACGACCAGACGGCCGCCGGCGCGGCCCTACGCGAGGCATTGAAGGATCGTGGCTGAACCACTCGGCGAGCTCACGCGCACCCATACCTGTGGGGCCCTGCGCCCCGGCGACGTCGGCGCGAACGTCGTGCTGCTGGGGTGGGTGCATCGGGTGCGCGACCTGGGCGGTCTGCTGTTCATCGACGTGCGCGACCGCGCGCGGCGTCACGCAGGTGGTCTTCGACAAGGACGACGAGGCGCTGATGGCCAAGGCCAAGCGCCTGCGCTCCGAGTTCGTGATTGGCGTCGAAGGCACGCGTGCGCCGCCGCTCCGACGGAGACGGTCAATGCCAAGCTCGAGACCGGCGAAGTGGAAGTGCTCGTGCGGAAGCTGACGCTGCTCAACGAGGCGAAGACGCCGCCGTTTCCGGTTGCCGACGACACGCCGGTGTCGGAGGACGTGCGCCTGAAGTACCGCTACCTCGACCTGCGCCGTCCGCGCCTGGCGGGCAACATGGTCCTGCGGCACAAGGTCACGTCGGCGATCCGCCGCTATTTCGACGCGCAGGGCTTCCTCGAGGTCGAGACGCCGATTCTCGGCAAGTCCACGCCCGAAGGCGCGCGCGACTACCTGGTGCCGAGCCGCGTCCACGCCGGCGAGTTCTTCGCGCTGCCGCAGTCGCCGCAGCTCTTCAAGCAGATCCTGATGGTGGCCGGCATCGACCGCTACGTGCAGATCTGCAAGTGCTTCCGCGACGAGGACCTGCGCGCCGACCGCCAGCCCGAGTTCACCCAGGTGGACGTCGAGATGTCGTTCGCGCGGCCGGAGACGATCTTCAACATGATCGAGCCGCTGATGCACGACGTGTTCGCCGTGATCGGCAAGACGATCACGACGCCGTTCCCGCGGATGCCGTACGCCGACGCGATGGCGAAGTACGGGTCGGACAAGCCGGACCTGCGCTGCGGCATGCCGATCCAGGACGTCCGCGAGCTGTTCCGGGAGTCGTCGTTCGGCGTGTTCAAGAAGATCGTCGCCGACGGTGGCACCGTCCGCGCGTTCGTGGTGGCGAACGCCGCCAGCTACTCGCGCAGCGCCGTCGACGGCATCGTCAACCAGGAGAAGGCGCAGGGCCGCCATCTCTTGTGGGCGCGGCGGGCGGAGGATGGCACGGTGACCTCGTCGTTCCCGAAGGCGGTCGGCGAGGAGACCGTGCGCCAGCTGCTCGACGCCACTGGCGCGGGCAATGGACAGCTGGCGTTCGTGGTGGCCGGCGAGCCCGACGCCACGTCGAAGACGCTGGGACAGCTCCGCCTGACGCTGGCGAAACGGGATGGGCTGCTGGACCCGGAGAAGTACGAGTTCCTGTGGGTGGTGGACTTCCCGCTGCTCGAGTGGGACCCGGAGGAGAAGCGCTACGGCGCGATGCACCATCCGTTCACGTCGCCGATCGACGAAGATCTGGCAAAGCTCGACACCGACCCGGGGTCGGTGCGGGCCAAGGCCTACGACCTGGTGCTGAACGGCAGCGAGATCGGCGGCGGCAGCACCCGTATCCACGACGCCCGGCGTGCAGAGCCGGATGTTCGAGCTGCTCAATATCGGCGCCGAGGAGGCGAAGCTGCGGTTCGGCTTCTTCCTCGAAGCGCTGGAGTACGGCACGCCCCCGCATGGCGGCATCGCGCTCGGCCTCGACCGGATGTGCGCGATCCTCGCGAACGAGAGCTCGATTCGCGAAGTGATCGCCTTCCCGAAGACCGCGACCGCCGTGGATCTGATGACGAACGCGCCCTCGTCGGTGAGCCCGAGGCAGCTGCGGGAACTGCATTTGCTTCCGAGGACGTGACACCCGCATGAAGAGACTCGTCCTGCCGCAGGCCGGCATCGAAACGCTCTACGGAGCGCGCGACGCCAACCTCAAGCACGTCGAGTCTCTCTTCAAGGTCGCGATCCGCACCCAGGGTGACGAGCTCATCGTCACGGGCGACAGCGGCGACGAGCAGCGCGTCGTGAAGCTCTTCGAGCAGCTCTCCGGGCTGATCGAGGATGGGTACGCGCTCGTCAACGGCGACGTGAAGACGGCGGCACAGCTGTTCGCGCAGAACCCGTCGGTCGATCTCCGCGACTACTTCAACCGCGGCGGCCCGGCGCAGGGCGGCCAGGCCGGCCAGGTCACGAAGCGGCGGGTCAACCCGAAGAGCGTCAACCAGCGGCGCTACCTCGACGCCATCGACAAGTTCGACATCGTGTTCGGCGTCGGACCGGCGGGCACGGGCAAGACCTACCTGGCCATGGCGCAGGCGGTGCAATACCTGCTGTCGAAGAAGGTGAGCCGCGTCATCCTGGCGCGTCCGGCGGTGGAAGCCGGGGAGAAGCTCGGGTTCCTGCCGGGCGATCTGCAGGAGAAGGTGAACCCGTATCTCCGCCCGCTCTACGACGCGCTCTACGACATGATGGACACCGAGAAGGCCACCCGGCTGGTGGAGCGGGGGACGATCGAGGTGGCGCCCATCGCCTTCATGCGCGGACGGACGCTCAACGACGCGTTCGTCATCCTCGACGAGGCGCAGAACACCACTGCCGAACAGATGAAGATGTTCCTGACCCGGCTGGGCTTCGGCTCGAAGGCAGTGGTCACCGGCGACATCACGCAGATCGACCTGCCCAATCCCAAGGCGTCGGGCCTGGTGCAGGCGCTGCGCATCGTCAAGCACGTGGAAGGGATAGGCTTTATCTACTTCGACGACACCGACGTGGTGCGCCACAAGCTCGTGCAGCAGATCGTGAAGGCCTACGACGCCTACAAACCCGACGGCCCCGATGAATGACCCCGGCCTCCGGGTGGAGGTCGTGGGCGCCGGAGACGGCGCGCCGGCCCTGGGCCGCTGGCTCCGCCGGGTGGCCCCGGCGCGCGCACGCGGCGCGGTGACCGTGGCGGTGGTGCCCGACCGCCGGGTCCACGGCCTCAACCGGCAGTTTCCGCGGCGTGGACGCGGCCACGGACGTCCTGTCGTTTCCGGCGGGCGAGCCGGGGACGCTCGGCGACGTGGTCATTGCGCGGGGCGTGGCCGGACGGCAGGCGCGCGGCGCCGGCCACGACCTCGACACCGAGCTGCGGGTCCTCGCCCTGCACGGGCTGCTGCACCTTCTCGGCTACGATCACGAGCGCGACGGCGGGCGGATGGCCCGGGTCGAGGCCCGGCTGCGGCGCAAGGGCGGCTTGCGCGAAGGGCTGATCGAGCGCGCGGCCCCGCACCGTTCGCCGCCTCGTCGCACCGCCCGGAAATGACGCCGCTCGCGCTCTTCCTCGTCGCCTGTGCCGCGATCTTCCTCGGCACGGTGCAGACCGCGTTCAGCGCGCTGATGCGGCTGTCGCTGCGCCTGATGGCCGAGCGCGGCGGGCGCAGCGAGCAGCTCGGTCGGTATCTCGACGACCCGCTCTACCTCTTCATTCCCGGTCCGCATCCTCATCGGCCTGGTCACCGTGCTGGCCGCGGTGCTGATCGCCCGCTCGAGCGACATCCAGAGCGCTGCGGTCGGTGACGGTGTTCATCGTGTCGTTCGTGGCGTTCGTCGTCGCCTGCGAGCACCTGATTCCGATGGCGCATCGTGCGGCGCGACCCCGAGGAGGTGCTCGACGTCCTGCTGCCGGTGTTCACGCCGCTCGCCGGCCTGCTGATGCCGATTACGATCGCGCTGGTCGAGGTGATCGGGCGGCGCGAGCGCGAGCGGGACCGCGACGCGCCCGCCAACGGCACCGCCGCCACGCCGGCCGCCCCGGCCCCGGAAGGCGACGCCAGCGAGAACGAGATCTCCGAGGAGGAAGGCCGCGAGCTGCTGCAGTCGATCGTGGACTTCACCGAGACGGTGGTGAAAGAGGTGATGACGCCGCGGCCCGACATCGTCGCGGTCTCGGTGGACAGCACGCTGCAGGACCTTCGGACCGTGTTCCGCGAGGAACAGTACTCGCGCATGCCGGTCTACCGCGAGAGCCTCGACAACGTCGTCGGCGTCGTCTTCGTGAAGGATCTGGTGGCGCTGCCGCCGGGCGCCGAGCCGCCGGTCACGACCCTGATGCGGTCGCCCTACCTCGTGCCCGAGAGCAAGCGCGTGTCGGACCTGCTGAAGGAGATGCAGCGCCGCCAGGTGCAGATGGCGGTGGTGGTGGACGAATACGGCGGCACCGCCGGCCTGGTGACCATCGAGGACCTGCTCGAGGAGATCGTCGGCGAAATCCGCGACGAGTACGACGTCGAGAGCGAGACGGTCACCGACGAAGGCAACGGCGTGTTCGTCTTCAAGGGCAAGGTCAGCGTGGACGAAGTGCGCGACCGGCTCGGCGTCACGATCGAGCGCGAAGGGTTCGAGACGCTGGGCGGCTATCTGCTGGCGCACCTCGGACGCATGCCGTACGTGGGCGAGGCGTTCGACGTCGACGATCTCTCGGTGGAAGTGCTCGAGGTCGAGCGCCGCCGCATCACGCGCGTGCGCGTGCGCCGCCGCGCGGGCGTCGAGGCGGACTAATGGCCGAGGCCGACGCTGCCCTTCAAGAGCGGCACCGTGGCGCTCATCGGGCGTCCCAACGCCGGCAAGTCCACGCTGCTGAACCGCATCATCGGCCAGAAGCTGGCCATCGTGTCCGACAAGCCGCAGACGACCCGCGCGCGCGTGCGCGGCGTGAAGAACTACCCGGCCCGCGAGACGCTCCGGCGGGACAGATCGTGTTCGTCGACACGCCCGGCGTGCACAAGGCGACGCACCGGCTGAACGCACGCATGGTGGACGCGGCGCTCGACGACGATGCGCGACGTCGACGTCGTGGCGCTGGTGGTGGACGCCTCGGTGAAGGCGGGGCCCGGCGATCGCTTCATGCTCGAGGTGCTGAAGGAGCTGAAGACGCCCACGCTCCTCGTGCTCAACAAGGTCGATCTGATCAAGAAGACGCGGCTGCTGCCGCTCCTCGAGTCGTATCGCCAGGCCCATGCGTTCGTCGAGTTCGTGCCGCTCTCCGCGGCGGACGGAACCAACGTCGACGTCCTCGAGCGGCTGTTCCTCACCTACCTGCCGCAAGGGCGAGCCGCTCTACCCGCCCGAGTACCTCACCGACCAGACCGAGCGCTTCTTCGCCGCCGAGATCGTGCGCGAGCAGGTGCTGCGCCTGACCCATGACGAGCTGCCGTTCTCGACCACCGTGGTCGTGGACCAGTTCGAGGAGCCGGGCGACGACGGCATCACCAAGCTGTACTGCACCATCCTGGTCGATCGCGAGTCGCAGAAGCCGATCGTCGTCGGCCGAGGCGGCGCGATGATCAAGGCCATCGGCACCGCCGCCCGCGCCGAGATGGAGCGCGAGTTCGAGCGCCGCATCTATCTCGACCTGCACGTCAAGGTGAAGGCGGAGTGGCGCGACAACGAGCGCCTGCTCGACGACATCGAGATCCAGAACCGGCAGGTCGATTAGCCGGGCAAGTCGCAGGCCTGTACGAAGTGCGGGCTTGGATCGTTTTCCATGAGGCGGCGGCCCGGCAGCCGATGGCGTAGAATCCCGCCACGATCGAGGTTTCCATGGACAGCCGCGTTCCCACCGGTCAGCTCTATGCCCGCGCCGCCCCGCGCTTGCAGGCGTATCTGCGCGATTTCCTCGTCTACATGGCGATCCTGGTCGCGTGCATGGTCGCAGCCGTCGCTGTGGGCAGTCCGGTTGCGACGCAGGCCAGCGTGATCGCCTGCATCCTGATCCTGCTGCTCTATGAGCCCGTGTCCATCGCGGTAGCCGGCGGCACCATCGGCCACCTGAGCCTCAACCTGCGCATCGCGCGCGCCAGCGACCTGGGCCGGGTGTCGCTCGGACGGGCCCTTCTGCGGACGGTGGTCAAGGGCGTGGCCGGTCTTCCGGCCTTTCTCGCCGTCTACTTCACCCGGAAGTCTCAGGGTGTTCACGACCTGGTGGCGGGAACCGTGGTGATTCCACGCGATCCGGCCGCGGTGCCGCCGCGCGGGTTCACGGTGGAGAAGGTCCGCCCGAGCGCGGTGGCGCCTGCGAGTGGCGTCAGCTGATGCGCCGAACGGGTACAGCGGCAGCGCTCGTCGTCCTCAGCCTCGCCGCCGTGGTTGCGCAGGGGCTGCCGGCGGACGCGCGGGCGAAGGCGGAGCAGGTGCTGGCGCGCTATGTCGCGCTCGAGCACGCCTTCGACCCGGCCATCGCCGACCTCTACGCGGACGACGCCGTGATCCGGACGAAGCGGACGTATCCCACCGGTGAGGTCCGCGATCTGACGATCGCCGCCGCCGACTACAAGGCCCTGATCCGGAAAACCATTCCGCTGGCGAAGACCCGCGGCGACATCAGCCGCTACTCGGGCTGCACCTACGCGCCCGATGGCGCGCGGGTGCGCATCGTGTGCACGCGCTACTCCGAGCTGAAGGGCTACTCATCGCCGATCTCGCTGCTCGTCGGTCCCGGTCCCGGCGGGGCGTGGCTGATCTTCGAGGAGCTGTCGGAATCCCGGGCATGACCGGCCCCGCGGACGAAGCGCTGGTCAGGCAGGCGATCGATCTGTCGCGTCAGGCCCGGGCCGCCGGCAACCATCCGTTCGGCGCGCTCCTGGTGCTCGATGGCGCAGTGGTGCTGACCGCCCGGAACACGGTCGTGACGTCGGCCGACCCGACTGCGCATGCGGAGACCAATCTGGTCGCCGACGCCATCCGCCAGCTGACCCCGGAGCAGATCGGCCGCAGCGTGCTCTACACGAGCTGCGAGCCCTGCGCGATGTGCGTCGGCAAGATGTATTGGGCAGGCGTCCGCACCGTGGTGTATGCGCTGCCCGCGCCCGACCTGGCGGCACTGGCCGGTGGCGACTTCCTGGTGCCGTGCCGCGAGCTGTTCGCGCGCGCCTCGCAGCCCGTGCACGTGACCGGGCCGGTGCTTGCGGACGAAGCGCGCGAGGTGCACCTCGACTACTGGCCGCGGCTGCAGGAGCGCATGCGCCCCGGGCAGACGGCCGGCACGAAGACGACGACTCATCATCGTTGACTGGAGGAGGGCCTTCGTGCCCGACGCTCAGCACAAATGGGACGGCGGCAGCGTGCCCTAGCTGCCAGCCGCATCCGATCGCGGAGGACATCATGTTCTGGTCGAGAGCCTCGTTCGTTTTGGCAGCGCTGCTCTGCGTCAGCGCCGCCGCGTCGGCGCAGGGGTGGCAGCCGCCGGCCGACAGCCAGCGCTGCCCGTCGAAGTGGGGCGCTACGGACCAGCGCGGCTCCGGCAACCACATGAAGCCGGAGACCGTGCTCAAGGCCGCGCGGCTGATCCGTGCCGGTGACGTATTCGAGCTGGGCCGCGTCCTGACCGAATCGATGCCGCTGCCGGCGGGCCGCCGCTTCGAGGTGATCACGAAGCGCACCCGCAACGATCCGGGACGCAACCGCCGCGGCTCGAACGAGGAGCTGGTCGTGTCCGAGATCGGACAGGTCGGCACACAGTTCGACACCTTCAGCCACCAGATGATCGGGTCGAGCATGTACAACTGCGTCACGCTCGACCAGGCGGCCAGCCGGACTGGGTTCTCCCGGCTGGGCGTCGAACAGGTGGGCGCCCTGTTCACCCGCGGCGTCCTGCTCGACATCGCCGCCCTCAAGGGTGTGCCGATGCTGGCCGAGACCTACGA
This sequence comes from uncultured Acidobacteriota bacterium, assembly GCA_963731785.1. GTDB lineage: Bacteria > Acidobacteriota > Vicinamibacteria > Vicinamibacterales > UBA2999 > DASYRM01. The sequence continues at coordinate 113,836 of CAVSWX010000011.1, read as the reverse complement.
AATCACGGCGAAGGATCTCCAGGACGCGCTCGCGGCACAGAAGGTCACCCTGCAGCCGGGAGATGCGGTGCTGATCCATACCGGCTGGGGCACCTTGTGGGGCAAGGACAACGCGCGCTATCAGCGCTCGAGCCCGGGCATCGGCACCGCGGCCGCCGAGTGGCTGGCGCGCCAGGATCCGATGCTCGTGGGCGCCGACAACACGGCTGTGGAGATCTCGCCCAACCCGGACAAGGACCTCGCCGGCCCGGTGCACCAGATCATGCTGGTCGTCAACGGCATCCACCTGCTCGAGAACCTGCGGCTCGACGAGCTCGCGGCGCGCCGCGTGCACGAGTTCGCTCTCATCCTCGAGCCGCTCAAGATTCAAGGCGGCACCGGATCCTCGGTCGCGCCCATCGCCGTGCGGTGATCAAGCAGGTCAGGTAGGTCAGGTAGTCAGGTAGGCCATGTAGAGTCGCGGTGCAGGCGTGACAGGACTTACCGACCACCTGCCCACCGACCGTCGGTTGGCCGTGCTACAGTGAGTCGTTTGTGACCTGACGGACCTTTCACCATGGCGGCGCAGCGCAGAATCGACCTCGTCCTCGACTCCGTTCGGCGCCTCCTGCGCGTCGGGGCCACCGCGAACCTGTTGAACCTGCTGCAGAAGCAGCACCCGGCCGATCTCGCCCAGGTCTTCAAGGAACTCGCCGATCGCGACCGCGACGCCAGCTTCAACCTGCTCGCGGACCGCTACGGCCGGCTGGCCATGGAGGCGCTCTCCGAGCTCGGCCCCGAGGTCGGCGCGTCGCTGCTGGCCACGCGTTCGGCCGAAGACATCGCCCGGCTGGCGCAGGAAATTCCCTCCGACGACGCGGCCGCGCTGATCGACAACCTCCCGGAGGAACTGTCGGCGGCCGTCCTCGACCTGATGCGCCCGAAGGAATCGGGCGTCGTCGAGAACCTGCTCGAGTACGCCGAGCGCACCGCCGGCCGCATCATGAACCCGCAGGTCTTCGCCCTGGCCGAGGACCTGACGGTGGGGGAGGCCATCACCGAGCTGCAGAGCAACCGCGAGGTGGAGATGGTCTTCTATCTCTACGTCGTGGACGACCGCCGGCACCTGGTCGGGGTGGTGTCGCTTCGCCGGCTGCTCCTCGTGTCGCCGGAAACGCCGCTCAAGCGGATCATGTCGTCGGACCTGATCAGCGCGCGCGTGGACATGGACCAGGAGGAGGTGGCGCGCCAGGTGGCGGCCTACAACCTCCTCGCCATCCCGGTCGTGGACGAGGAGAACAAGCTGGTCGGCAGCATCACCGTGGACGACGTCATCGACGTCATCAAGGACGAAGCCACCGAGGACATCTACCGTCTGGCCGGCGTGGCCGGCGACGAGCGGGCGTTCACGCCCGCGAGGGAGTCGCTGCGGAAGCGCCTGCCGTGGCTGGGCGTCAATCTGGCGACCGCCTTCCTGGCGGCGGGTGTCGTCGCGCTGTTCGAGGACACGATCGGTCTATCTGCCGGTGCTGGCGATCTTCATGCCGATCGTCGCCGGGATGGGCGGCAACGCCGGCACCCAGACCCTCACGGTCGTCGTTCGCGGCATCGCGCTCGGTGAGCTCACCTGGAGCAATTCCCGGAAAGCGCTGCTGAAGGAAGCGCTGGTCGGCATCGGCAACGGCGTGGTGCTGGGCTTGGTGGCGGCGCTGGTCGTGTGGGCCACGCGCGGCAATCCGGTGCTCGGCGTCGTGCTGGGCTTGGCGATGGTCATCAACATGTTCGTCGCCGCCACGGCCGGCACGCTGGTCCCGCTCGGCCTGCGCGCGGTGAACATCGATCCGGCGCTGGCCTCGTCGGTCTTCATCACCACGATGACCGACGTGTTCGGATTCTTCTCCTTTTTGGGGCTGGCGGCCGCATTTCGCGCAGTACCTGCCGCGCGGCTCGTGAAAACAACGGTAAAATACCGGAGTTCGTGCCCCTCTACACCGCCGACGCCTTGGTTCTGCGCACCTACGCCCTGGGCGAGGCCGATCGTCTGGTGGTGTTCCTGACGCGGGATCGGGGCAAGAAGCGTGGCGTGGCCAAGAGCGCGCGCCGGCCGCGGTCGCGCTTCACCGGGGCGCTCGAGCCGCTCACGGAAGCCCGGGTGGCCTATTTCGAGAGCGCGCGCCGCGAGCTGGTGGGGTTGAATTACGCCGAGACGATCCGGTCGCCGCTCGGGCTGACGAGCGGCGCGTGGGAACCGTCGCGCGGTGGCCGGCGGCGCAGGAGGGTCTGACGCACGCCGCCTATTTCGCCGAGCTGCTCAACGAGTGGGCCCAGGAGGCCGACGCCGACGAGCGGCTGTACCGGCTGGGCGCGTCGATGCTCGACGCGCTCGCCGCCGGGGCGCCAGCCGAGCCGCTGGCGCGCTACTTCGAGTACTGGCTGCTGCGCCTGCAGGGGCTGTATCCGGACACGAAGGATTCGCTGTCGGACGGGGCGCAGGGCGTTCCTGACCGCGGCGCGGACGGTCGCGCCGCACGACGTCGGCACGGTGGCCGTGGACACCCGGGCGATTCGGGAACTCGAACGTGTGCATCGGGCGCTCATCTCGATGCACCTGGAGAAGACGTTGAAGTCAGACCGCGTGCTGCGCGACCTGCGGCGTCACGCGTGAGCCGGTATCCCGCGTGACCTTTCAAGATCTCATCCTCAAGCTGTCGGCGTTCTGGGCCTCCCAGGGCTGCCTCCTGCAGCAGCCGCTCGACCTCGAAGTGGGCGCCGGCACCTCGCATCCGGAAACGCTGTTCCGCGTGCTCGGCCCGAAGCCGTGGAGCGTGGCCTACGTGCAGCCGTCGCGGCGCCCCGACGACGGCCGCTTCGGCCAGAACCCGAACCGGCTGTTCAAGCACCACCAGTTCCAGGTGATTCTCAAGCCGTCGCCCGACGAAGTGCAGCAGACCTATCTCGACAGCCTCGAAGCGTGCGGCATCAACCCGCGGCAGCACGACATCCGGTTCGAAGAGGACAACTGGGAGTCGCCGACGCTGGGCGCCTGGGGCATCGGCTGGCAGGTGCTGCTCGACGGCATGGAGATCACCCAGTTCACCTACTTCCAGCAGGTCGGCGGCATCGATCTCGAGCCGATCTCGTGCGAGATCACCTACGGCCTCGAGCGGATCGCGATGTTCCTGCAGCGGGTGGACAACGTGTTCGACCTCGAGTGGGGCGGCGGCGTGAAGTATCGCGAGGTGCGGCTGCAGGAGGAGATCGAGCAGTCGAAGTACGCGTTCGGCCAGGTCCAGATGCCCGCTGCCGAGTTCGCGGCGCTGCACCGCGACCTGTTCGACAAGACGTTCGGGTTCGCCGGCGACGCTGCTCGATTCCGGCCTGATCCTGCCGGCGCTCGAGCACTGCCTGAAGTGCTCGCACCTGTTCAACATCCTCGATTCGAGCGGCAGCGTCGGGCGTGACCGAGCGCACGGCCTACATCCTGCGCATCCGCCAGCTCGCGGTGCGGATTGCCAAGGCCCAGGTCGAGGCCACGACACCAGCCGACGAGGCTGCCGCCGACGCGACTGCCGCCGACGCGGACCAGGCGCTGCCCAAGGGCGTCTGACCCATGGATCGCGAGCTGCTCATCGAAATCGGCTGCGAGGAGATCCCGGCGTCGTGGCTGCCGGGGCTGACCACGCAGCTCGGCACGCACCTCGACGCGCGCCTGAAGGATCTGCGGCTCACGCCCGAGGCGCCCACCGAAACCTTCAGCACGCCGCGCCGGCTGACGGCGCGGGTGGCGCGGCTCTCCGAGCGCCAGACCGACCTCGAGGAGCTGGTGACCGGTCCGCCGGTGTCGGCGGCGTTCAAGCCCGATGGCGAGCCCACGCCCGCGGCGACCGGATTCGCGAAGAAGTACGGCGTGGAGGTGTCGGCCCTCGAGCGCCACGACACCCCGAAGGGCACCTACCTGGCCCATCGCGTCCACCAGCGCGGGCAAGGCCACGGTGGACGTGCTGGCCGAGGTGATGGGCGGCGTGCTGCGCGACCTCACGTTCCCCAAGCAGATGCGCTGGGACGCCTATCTCGAGGACGGCAAGGGCGCGCTCGTGTTCGCACGGCCGATCCGCTGGCTGGTGCTGATGTACGGCGGCCGCGTGGTGCCGTTCGTCATCCGCCGGCCCGAGTCTGCCCAGGGACCGACGGTGCAGGACATCCGCTCCGGCTCGAACACCTACGGCCACCGCTTCCTCACGACGAGCGGCCGGGCCGGCCGCGCGATCAAGATCAAGACGTTCGACGACTACCAGGCGCGGCTGCTCGAGAACTTCGTCATCCTCGAGCGCAGCGAGCGCGAGTCCCGCATCCGCCGCGAGCTCGAGACGCACGCGCGCAAGCTCGGCGCGCGCGTCAGCCCGCTCGTCGCCTCGCAGTCGTCGCTGCTGGCCGAAGTGCCCGATCTCGTCGAGTACCCGTCGGTCGTCGCGGGACACTTTCCGGTGGAGTTCCTGCAGCTGCCCGGAGGAAGTGCTGACCACGACGATGATTCACCACCAGCACTACTTCCCGGTGGTGGGGGAAGACGGCAAGCTCAAGCCGGCGTTCCTCGCGGTCACGAACATGCAGCCGGAGAAGCCGGAGATCATCGCCCGCAACTCCGAGCGCGTGCTCACCGCGCGGCTGCGCGATGCGCGGTTCTTCTGGGACGAAGATCGCTCGGCGCCGCTCGAGTCGCGCCTCGACAAGCTCTCGACCATCCTGTTCCACAAGAAGCTGGGCAGCTATCGCGAGAAGGCGGATCGCGTGGCGGCGCTCGCCGGCTGGATTGCCGGTGACGCGCTGCAGCAGCCGGCGGCCGTGCGCAGCACGCCGAGCAGGCCGGGCCGCCTGTGCAAGGCGGACCTCGCCACCGACATGGTGCGCGAGCTCACCGAGCTCCAGGGCACGATGGGCGGCATCTACGCGCGCGAGGACGGACTGCCCGAGGCGGTGTGGAAGGCGATCTACTACCACTACCTGCCGATTGGCGTCGAAGCCGAGGCGCCGCCGTCGAAGGCGCAGCTCGGTGCGGCGGCGGTCACCTGGGCGGCCGTGGCGCTGGCCGACAAGCTCGATTCGGTCGTGGGCATGTATATCGGCGGCGAGCGGCCGACCGGCTCGCGCGATCCGCTCGGGCTGCGGCGCCAGGCGCAGGGCGCCGTCAAGATCCTCGCGGACCTGCCACGAGCTCACCGGACTCGACCGGCGCATCACCCTGGGCCCGCTGGTGGCCAGGGCCGCCGAGCCGTTCGGCGGTCTCGGGGAGGCTGCTGCGCCGCTCGAGGCGTTCCTGTCCGACCGGCTCGCGTACCTGCTCGAACAGCGCGGGTACGACGTCCGCGCGGTGCGCGCCGTGATGCACGGAGACTTCGGGGCGCTCAGCCCGCTCGAAGTCCGGCGCAAGCTCGAGGCGCTGTCGCAGCTGGCCGGCTCCGAGGCGCTGCTCGGCGTCGCGTCGCTGCTGAAGCGCGTGAAGAACATTACGAAGGGCGTGGCCGCGCCGGGCTCGGTGCCGGCGGTTGGCGACGCGTTGAAGGAGCCGGCCGAGCTCGCGCTGCGCGACGCGATTGCCGCGGGCGCGCCCGGCATCCGCGACGCCGCGGCGCGCGGCGACTACCGTCAGGCGTTCGCCGGCATCGCGGCGCTGCGTCCGACCGTGGCGACGTTCTTCGACGACGTGATGGTGATGGCCGAGGATGCGGCGCTGCGCGAGGCCCGGCTGCGGCTGGTGGCCACGCTGCGCGACCTGATTCTCGAGATTGCGGATCTTTCGGAGATGGCCGCCGAGACGTAAAGGCGGATCGGACGTAGAGGCCGGTCTTCAGACCGGCCTGGAGGAGAGCGAAGGCAGATGGCGAAGAAGGCACCAGGGAAGGTACGACGCGTGGCGAAAGCCAAAAAGGCGGCAAAGACGGCGAAACCGGCCAAGCGTGCGGCGGCCAGAGGCGCGGCGGCCAAGAGCACGGCGAAGCCGGGCAAGTTCGTCTACCAGTTCGGCAAGAAGACCGACGGCAACGGCACGATGAAGCCGCTGCTCGGCGGCAAGGGCGCCAACCTCGCGGAGATGTGCCGCATCGGCCTGCCCGTGCCTCCCGGGTTCACCATCACCACCGAGGTCTGCACCTACTACTACGACCACAAGCGGAGCTATCCGCCGGCGCTCAAGGCGCAGATGCAGGCGGGCATCGCCGCGATCGAGAAGCAGACGAAGAAGAAGTTCGGCGACCTCAAGAACCCGCTGCTCGTGTCGGTGCGCTCCGGCGCGCGCGACTCGATGCCGGGCATGATGGACACCATCCTCAACCTCGGTCTCAACGACCAGACGGTCGAGGCGCTGGCGAAGAAGACCGGCAACCCGCGCTTCGCCTGGGACTGCTACCGCCGCTTCGTCCAGATGTACGGCGACGTCGTGCTCGGCGTGCAGAAGCGCCCCGACGAGGATCACGAGCCGTTCGAGACCGTGATCGAGACGCTCAAGCACGAGCGCTATCACGAGGACATCGAAGACACGAAGCTCTCGGTCGACGATCTGAAGGAACTGGTCGCCCGCTTCAAGGCGCTCGTCAAGGAGCGCGTCGGCAAGAGCTTTCCGTCGTCGCCGTGGGATCAGCTGATGGGCGCGGTCGGGCGCCGTGTTCGGCTCGTGGATGAACGACCGCGCCATCGTCTATCGCCGCAAGTACAACATCCCGACGCGAGTGGGGCACCGCCGTCAACGTGCAGGCGATGGTCTACGGCAACACCGGTGACGCGTCGGGCTCGGGCGTGGCCTTCACGCGCAACCCGGCCAACGGCACCAAGGAGTTCTACGGCGAGTTCCTGATCAACGCGCAGGGCGAAGACGTCGTCGCCGGCGTGCGCACGCCGGAGCCGGTCGCCGAGCTGAAGAAGCAGATGCCGAAGGCCTACGGCGAGCTCGAGCGCATCCGCCAGACGCTCGAGAAGCACTTCAAGGACGTGCAGGACTTCGAGTTCACGATCGAGGACGGCGTCGTCTACATGCTGCAGACGCGCAACGGCAAGCGCACCGCGATGGCGGCGCTCAAGTTCTCGATCGACATGTTCAAGGAGAAGCTGATCGACTGGAAGACGGCCGTGATGCGCAACCCGGCCGACCAGCTCGAACAGCTCCTGGCGCCGGTGTTCGACGCTGCCGAGGTGGCCAAGGCGAAGGCGATTGCCACCGGCCTGCCCGCCGGTCCTGGCGCCGCGTACGGGCCGGATCTATCTGAACGCCGATCGCGCGGTGACGGCCGCCGAGCAGGCCCAGAAGGAGGCCGACGCCAAGGGGCACGGCGCCACGCCGGAGGCGTGCTGCTGGTGCGCGTCGAGACCTCGCCCGAAGACCTGCGCGGCATGATCGCCGCCGAAGGCATCCTCACCGCGCGCGGCGGCGTGTCGTCGCACGCGGCGCTGGTGGCCCGTCAGATGGGCAAGGTGTGCGTGTGCGGCGCCGCGGCGGTCGAAGTGGACTACCAGGCGCGCAAGGTCACCGTGGACGGCCAGGTCGTTCAACGAAGGCGACTGGATGTCGATCGACGGCACAGCGGGCAAGGTCTACGCGGGACGGGTGAAGACGGCGCCGTCGGAGATCGTGGCCGGCCTCATCGACGGCGACGAGGCGGCGAGGAAGACGGAGAAGTTCAGGAACTTCCAGCAGCTGATGAAGTGGTGCGATCAGGCGACGCGCATGTCGGTGCGCACCAACGCCGACACGCCGGAGCAGACGCAGAACGCGATCGCGTTCGGCGCCGTCGGCATCGGCCTGTGCCGCACCGAGCACATGTTCTTCGAGGGCGACCGCATCGACGCGATGCGCGAGATGATCCTCGCCGAGACGCTCGAGGACCGGAAGGCGGCGCTGGCCAAGCTGCTGCCGTACCAGCGCGACGACTTCGCCGGCATCTTCCGGGCGCTCAAGGGCTACCCGGCGACGATCCGCTTCCTCGATCCGCCGCTGCACGAGTTCCTGCCGCACACGCCGGAACAGCAGGCGGACCTGGCGAAGAAGCTGGGCGTGTCGCAAGAGGCGATCCACTCGCGCGTGCACCAGCTGCACGAGTTCAACCCGATGCTCGGGCTTCCGCGGCTGCCGGCTGGGCATCGGCTATCCCGAAATCTCGGCGATGCAGGCGCGCGCCGTGTTCGAGGCGGCGGCGATCGTCCAGAAGGAGGGCATCAAGGTCAAGCCCGAGATCATGATTCCGCTGGTCGGCTTCAAGAAGGAGCTCGACCTGCAGATCGAGGTCGTGCACCAGGCGGCGCGCGAGGTGCAGGCGGAGCGGAAGGTGAAGCTCGACTACCTGGTGGGCACGATGATCGAGGTGCCGCGCGGCGCGCTCACCGCCGACGAGATCGCGCAGTCGGCCGAGTTCTTCAGCTTCGGCACCAACGACCTCACGCAGACCGGGCTCGGCATGTCGCGCGACGACTCGGGCTCGTTCCTTCCCACCTACACCGAGCACGAGATCGTGAAGAACAACCCGTTCGCCACGATCGACCAGGCCGGCGTCGGCCAGCTCGTGGAGATTGCCGTGGCGAAGGGCCGCGCGACGAAGCCGAACCTCAAGCTCGGCATCTGCGGCGAGCACGGCGGCGACCCGGCCTCGATCCAGTTCTTCGAGAAGGTCGGCCTCGACTACGTGAGCTGCTCGCCCTACCGCGTCCCGGTGGCGCGGCTGGCGGCGGCGCAGGCGGCGCTCCGCACGTAGGAGCGGCGAGGGGACGCGGCTGGTCGCGATCATCGTCCGGGAGAACGGCGCGGTACGCCGCGCCGATCGGGTCGAGCCCGCATGGCTCGACCCGTCCTCCACCACCATGCTGTGGGTGGATCTCGCCGCGCCCACCGAGGAGGAGACGCGCATCCTCGCCGACGTCTTCCACTTCCATCCGCTCTCGATCGAGGACGCGCGCAGCAGCATCCAGTTTCCCAAGGCCGAGCCCTACCCGGGCTACCTCTACGTGGTGCTGCACGGCATCGACGTGCGCAAGGGCAAGCACGCGTTTGCGACCCGCGACATCGACTTCTTCATCGGCCCGCACTATCTCGTCACGGTGCACGACGGGGAGTCCACCTCGATCGCGCACCTGCGGGAGCTGTGCGACCGGCACGACCGGCTGCTGGCCGAGGGCCCGGTCGGCTTGTTCCACCGCATCGTCGACACCATGGTCGACCACTACCGTCCGGTGATGGACGCGCTCGAGCGGCGCATCGACGGCCTCGAGGAGGAGGCCTTCAGCGGTCAGAGCCAGCTGGCGCGGCGGATGATCAAGCTCCGCCAGGAGCTGGCCGAGATGCGGCGGGTGCTGATGCCGCAGCGCGACGTCATCGGACGTCTCGCGCGCCGCGAGTTCGCCGCCATCTCGGACGAGATGGCCTATCGCTTTCGCGATGTCTACGATCACGTGGTGCGGCTGGCCGACGAAGCCATCCTGTTCCAGGATCGCGTGACCGGCATCCTCGAGGTGAACCTCGCCAGCATCTCGAATCGCCTCAACCAGGTGATGAAGGTGCTGACGGTGATGTCCACCATCTTCCTGCCGCTCACCGTGCTGAGCGGCATGTGGGGCATGAACGTGCCGCTGCCGACGTTCCCCGGCGGCGACGCGGCGCAGTTCTGGTGGGTGGCCGGCATCATGGCCGGCCATCGCCGCGGGCATGCTGGCGGTCTTCCGCCGCAACCGCTGGATGTAGGCGGACGCACGTGGGCAAGATTCATCGCCTGCCGGCGGACCTCGCCAACCAGATCGCCGCCGGCGAGGTCGTGGAGCGGCCGGCGTCCGTGATCAAGGAGCTGGTGGAGAACGCCGTCGACGCCGGCGCCACACGCATCGCCATCACCGTGGAAGCCGGCGGCAAGCGCCTGATTCGCGTGGACGACGACGGCGAAGGCATGGATGCCGACGACGCCCGGCTGGCGGTCGAACGGCACGCCACCAGCAAGATGCGTCACGCCGACGATCTCGAACGCATCGCGACGCTCGGGTTTCGCGGCGAGGCGCTGCCGAGCATCGCCTCGGTGTCCCGGTTCACGCTTCGCACGCGCACCGCGGGCCGCGCCTCGGGCACGGAAATTCGCATCGAGGGCGGCGGCACGGTGTCCGTGGCCGAGGCGGGACGGGCAGTCGGCACGTCGATCGAGGTGCGGGACCTCTTCCACAACCTGCCGGCGCGGCGGAAGTTCCTCAAGACCGATGCCGCCGAGATGGCGCAGGTGACGCGCGTGGTCACGCAGCTCGCGCTCTGCTACGCGAACGTCGGGTTCTCGCTGGCCGGCGCCGCACGCAAGCCGCTCGAATACCCGCCGGTCGCGACGCTGCGCGATCGCCTGTTCCAGATCTACGGCGACCGGCCCGATCTCGTCCCGGTGGAACGCAGCTACGGCGAGGTGCGGATCCACGGGTTCGTGGCGGCGCTGGCGGCCGAAGGCCCGGTGCGCGGGCCGCAGCACGTGTTCGTCAACCGCCGCGCGGTGAAGGACCGCACCATTACCCACGCGATTCTCGACGCCTACAGCCAGGCGTCGATCAAGGAACGCAGCCCCGAAGTGCACCTGCTCATCGAGATGCCGCTCGACGCGGTGGACGTGAACGTGCACCCGACGAAGGCCGAGGTGCGGTTTCGCGACCAGTCGTTCATCCATCAGGTGGTGCGCCGTGCGGTGGGCGACGCGCTCGGTGAAGGTGCGGTGCCGCAGCTGAAAGCGTTTCCGGCGGTGGGCGCCGGTGATGCGCTCGGCTTCACCGCGCCGCTGCCGGCGGCGTATCCAACGACGTTCCCGAGCCGCTGGACTGGGGCCGGTTCCATCGGAGCCGGTGGGGCGGGTGAGGCGGGTAGGGCGGGTGGGGAGGACGCTCCGTCGCCGGGAGCGGTCGCGGAGGTGCGCGAGGCGCTGTATTCCGCGTTCCCGGGAGGGGCCGCCGGCGCGGCCGAATTCGTGGCCGGCGCGGTCAGCGGGGAGCGCACGCTGATGCCGCTGGGGCAGTTCCGCGACACGTTCATCGTGGCGGTGGACGACGACGGGATTGCCATCATCGACCAGCACGTCGCGCACGAGCGCATCCTGTTCGAGCGCATCACCGAGCGCCTCACCTCGGGCCGGCTCGAGAGCCAGCGGCTGCTCGAGCCGATGCTGGTGGAACTCTCGGCCGGCGGCCGGCAGGCGCTGCTGGCGCATGCCGAGGATCTGGATCGCCTGGGGTTCGAGATCGAGGATTTCGGTGGAGAATCACTGCGCGTGTCGGCGTGCCCGGCGCTGCTGCCGCGCGACGAGTGGGCGCGCGCGGTGCGGGCGCTCGCCGAGGATCTCGACGGGTTCGACCGCGGGGCGGCGGTCACCGACGCGCTCAAGCGGATTGCGGCCACGATGGCGTGCCACGCCGCGGTGAAAGCGAACTACCCGCTGACGCCGGAGAAGATGGTGCACATCCTCGACGGGCTGCGGCGGACGGCGTACTCGACGATCTGTCCGCACGGCCGCCCGGTGATGCTCCGCCTCACGCGCCGTGAGCTGGAGAAGCGCTTCGAGCGGATCTGAGGCAGGTGGGTCGGGTGGGTCTGGTAGGGAGGCTTCGGTACGTGCGACCTGGTCCTGACTGACCTGACCAGTTCAGTAGGGCGGGTCTTCAGACCTGCCCTGAGGAGAAACGACGATGCGTCGAATGATTGCGGCATCGTTCGCTGTGTGCGTCATCGCCGGCGCGGTCACGTCGCCGGGCAGGCACAGGCGCCAGCAGCGCCGCGCTTCCTGACGCCGACGCCGCCGGCGCCGCTCTTCTTCCGTGAGCCGTGGCGGCAGTCGGCGCCCATGGACGCGAGCACGAACTTCCGTCCGGAAGGCGGCGTGACCACGGCGGCGGTGACGAACCCGTTGCTCGAGCTGAAAATCTACGATCCCCTCGCCGCCAACGTGCCGGCCTATCTGAAGAACCCACCGCCGGGTTCGATACCGGTGGATTGGCATGGCCCGTCCTGCGTCCAGCTCGCCGGCTACAACCAGAACCCGCCGCCCGAGAAGGTCGTGGCCGGGCGCCGACCGACCCGCCGAACCTGTGGACCGGCGTCTGCATGACGGGCGTGGCGGTGACGCTCCGCCACAAGGAGAGCTTCGTCAATCTCACCGGCCCGGGCTCGCGCATCCGGTGGGTGACGCGCACGTCCGGGTTCCATGTCGTCCGGCCCGTCGTGAAGCTTGCCGACGGCAACTACTTCGTCGGCGACTCCGGTGACGGCGCGCAGTCGGCGAACTCGCAGCTCTTCCTGGAGTCGGAGGTCGCCATCGCCAACGTGCGCTGGCTGCCGCTCGAGATCGCGCGGGTCGTGACCCGCGGCGACAAGTTTGCGCAGCCGGACCTGACCCGGGTGGACGAGATCGGCTTCGCCGACCTGCACCCGGGCAGCGGCCACGGGTGGGGCGGCTTCGTGAACGTCGTCGCGGATCGAGGTCTACGGCACGCCGGTGAAGCGCTAGCACGTTGCAGAACGACGCGGCGGAGCCGGCTTTAGCCGGCCTGGGCCGCCTGAAGGCGGCCCCTACCTGCTCCGGCGCTGCTTCTTGATCTGCTCCCACCCGTCGAGGCGGCGCTTGATCTCCTTCTCGAACCCGCGCTCGGTGGGCTTGTAGTAGCGCTTGCCGGCGAGCGACGTCCGGCAGGCAGTCCATCGCCGCCGTGCCTTCCGGGTCGTCGTGGGCGTACTCGTAGCCCTTGCCGTAGTCGAGCTGCTTCATCAGCTTCGTCGGCGCGTTGCGCAGGTGCAGCGGCACCGGGTCGGCGGCCTCGGTGTGGGCGTCCGCGGCGGCCGCGCCGTAGGCGCGTGTAGACGGCGTTGCTCTTGGGCGCGGTGGCCAGATAGATCGCGGCCTGGGCCAGCGCGGTGTTGCCTTCGGGCATGCCGATGAAGTGCGCCGCCTCCTTGGCGGCCACCGCCACGACCAGCGCCTGCGGATCGGCGTTGCCGATGTCTTCGGAGGCGAAGCGCACCAGCCGGCGCGCGACGTAGAGCGGGTCCTCGCCGGCCTCGAGCATCCGCGCCACCCAGTAGACGGCGGCGTCCGGGTCGCTGTTGCGCATCGACTTGTGCAGCGCGGAGATCAGGTTGTAGTGCTCCTCGCCGCCCTTGTCGTAGAGCAGGGCGCGGCGCTGGATCGACTGCTCGAGCTGCGGCAGGTCGAGCCGCCGCACCATCGTCGCCGGGTCGATCGGCGCGGTCGCGACCGAGAACTCCAGCAGGTTGAGCGCGGCGCGCGCGTCGCCGTTGGCGAACCGCGCGATCGCCGACAGATGCCTCGGGCGTGACCTCGGCGTCGAGCGCGCCCAGCCCGCGCTCGCGATCCTCGAGCGCGCGCCGCAGGATGCGCTCGACGGCCTCCTGCGTGAGCCGCTGCAGGACGAACACCTTCGAGCGCGACAGCAGCGCGGCGTTCACCTCGAACGACGGGTTCTCGGTGGTGGCGCCGATGAGGACGATGTCGCCGGCTTCGACGCGCGGCAGGAACGCGTCCTGCTGCGCCTTGTTGAAGCGGTGGATCTCGTCCACGAAGACGATGGTCCGCCGGCCGGTGCGGCGCCGCCGATCCTGCGCCGCCGCCATCACCTCCTTGATCTCCTTGATGCCGGCGAGCACGGCGCTGAACGGCACGAACTGCGCCTGCGTCAGCTCGGCGATGACGCGCGCCAGCGTGGTCTTGCCGGTGCCCGGGCGGCCCCCAGAGGATGATCGACTGGAGCACGTCGCGCTCGATGGCGAGGCGCAGCGGCGTGCCGGGCGCCGAGGATGTGCTCCTGGCCGACGATGTCGTCGAGCGTGCGCGGCCGCATGCGCTCGGCGAGCGGCGTGCCGGCGCCGGCGTCGCGACTCGGCCGGCGCGAAGCCCGTCGTCCTCGGGGTCGCCGAACAGGCTCCAGCTCGAGGCTCCGCGTTGACCGCTGCCGCCGGCGGCGTAGACCAGGAGCGCGCCGGCCACCGCCACGTTGAGCGACTCGACCTGCGGCGCCATCGGAATCGTCACCCGCGCGTCGCAGCGCTCGACGAGCTCGTCGGGCAAGCCCCGGGCCTTCGCCGCCAATCCAGAGCCCGACCGGCCCGCGCCAGTCGATCGCGTCGGGATCGGCGCCGCCGCGCGCCACCGCCGCGACCGTTCGCATGCCGGCCTGCGCGCATGCTGGCCAGGACCGCGTCGGCGGTCGGCGCCGGTGACGATGGGCAGGCGCAGCGCGCTGCCCATGCTGCCGCGCAGCGCCTTCCACGAGAACGGATTGGCCGAGGCGCCGGTGACGAACGCGCCGGTGGCGCCGCCGGCTTCGGCCGAGCGCAGCAGCGCGCCGACGTTGCCCGGATCCTGGACGTCGGCGACGGCGAGCACGAACGCGTCGGGGCGCGCGCACAGGTCGCCGGGCGCCTGCACGGTCCGCAGGGCGATGGCGGCGATGCCCGACGGCGAGCGCACCGGGCTCACGGCGTCGAAGGCGCGATCGTCCGCCTCGGCCATCGGCAGGCCGCGCTGCTCGCAGCTCGCGGGCGAGCCGCCCGGCTTCGGTCGAGCCGCCGAGGCGTCGACGCGGCGACGAGAATCACCTCGAAGCCGAGCCCGGCGTCGAGCGCTTCACCCACCAGGTGGGCGCCGTCGAGCAGCACGCGCCGCCCGGCGGGATCGGGGGCGGCGGCCAGCGCGCGGAACGCGGCGACGACGGGATTGTGGCGGCTCGAGATGGTGCGCACAGAGCGGAGGACCGTCGCCGAAACGGCGGTCGAAGGGGCGCCGGGAGACGCCGGAGGTGAGCATAACAGACTGTGCTACAGTCTGATTTCCGGCGATGAAAGAGCGAATTCTCAAGAAATTCTACGATGAAATCGCGGCCCTCGAGCGCGAGCTGAAGGTGGATCTGCCCAAGGAGATCCAGCGCGCGCGCGAGCTGGGCGACCTGCGCGAGAACGCCGAATACAAGGCCGCGAAGGAACGCCAGGAGATCGTCAACGCCCGCATCGCCATGCTGAAGAAGCGCGTCGGCGAGATCTCGATGATCAATCTCGACCGCATGCCGCACGACAGCGCCGGGCTTCGGGTCGACGGTGCACCTCAAGGCGCCGAGCGGCGACATGATCGTCTATCAGCTGGTCATGCCCGAAGAGGCCGACGCCGAGAAGGGGATGATCTCCACCTCGTCGCCGATCGGCCGCGCCATCCTCAACAAGGAAGAGGGCGACGAGATCAAGGTCGTCGACGCCGAACGGCAACAAGTCCTTCGAGCTGATCAAGCTCATCACCATTCACGACGAAGCGTGACGTCCGTGTACTCCCCGGAGCGCCGGACAGCGGTGGTTCTCGCTGGCACGGGCGCTCATGGCGCGTATCACGCCGGCGTGCTGCGCGCGCTCGAAGAAGCGGGCGTGAAGGTCGACGTCTACGCCGGTCACGGCGTTGGCGCGGCCAACGCCGCGCTGGCGGCGATTGGCGGGCACGCGCGGCTCTGGGACGACTCGGGCGTGTGGCGGGCGCCCGCGACGCGCGGGCCTGGTACGGCTGGAAGGCGCTCGATCCGCTGGGCCGGATGGCTCGTGGCGGGCTCGTCACCGCGCTGGTCGCGCCGGTGCCGCTGGTCGTCCTGAGCGGCGTCGTCGTCTACCCGCTCGGCTTCCTGCTCGAGACCGCCGGCAGCGGCTACGGCACGTCGCTCCTCGCCGGCTACGCCGACTGGCTGCAGACCGCTTTTGCCGGCCCGCGGCTGCCGACCTTCGTGCCGCGGGTCGGCATGATTCTCGTGAGCGCGCTCGCGGTGCTGCTGCTCGTGGCCGCGGCAGGCGCCGCACGGGCCGGGTGGGCCGCGACGGGGACGCGGCGCGGTGTGGTGGTGGGTGCTGGGCGCGCCCTTCGACGCCGCGCCGGCGCGCGAGGCGTTCATGGCCGCGCTGTGGCAGCTGATTCGCGGCGCCGCGCCGGCGGCGCGGCCGTCGATGTCGGCGCTCGGCCGCCGCTACGCCGAGGTGCTGCGTCGAGAGCCTGGGGCAGCCCGGGTTTCGCGAGCTGATCGTGCTGGCCACCGATCTCGACACCCGGCGCGACCTCGATTGGCGCGCTCGTGCAGCGAGCCGTATGCGCAGCCGTTCCTGGCCGCGCGTCCCGACCGCGACCGTCGCGCCGAAGTGCTCGACTTCGCCGGGCCGGGCCGCGACCGGGCGATCGATCTGATCGCCGCGGCGCTCACGCCGCCGGCCGCGTTCGACCCGTGGCTGGTGACGTTCGCGCCCGACAGCCACTGGCGCGGCGAGACGCATCGGTTGACGGATCGCCCGGCGCGGTGCACCGGCTGCTCGAAGAAGTGGCGGCGGCGGGCGTGACCCAGGTGATCGTGGTGAGCGCCTGCGCGCCGGAGAGCGATCCGCACCGGCTGCGCGCCGCCGGCCTCGACCCGCGGCAGCGCCTGGGGGAGTTCATCACCGCCGCCGAGTCGGCGGCGCTGCGCGACGCGCTGCGAGATGGCGCGGCTGCGGTTCGACGCGCGTGTTCACGCATCCGCCCGTCGCACAACGCCCTCGGGCCGTTCGACTTCGCCGGCGACGTTCGACCAGGCGTCCGAGCGCCGCCAGGACCTCGTCGAGCTGATCGAGCGCGGCTACGACGACGCCGGCCGGCAGTTCATCGAGCCGGTCGTCGGCGCCAGCGGCGACCTGCCTGGCGCAGGCGCACAGGCGCGCTAGCGCGCGCCGGCCAGCCGGCCCTCAGTCAGTTCCTGTCACCAGTCTTTGATTCGGCTTCGAGCAGCAGCGGCAGCGCGGTGTCGTGGCCGGGCGCCAGCAGGCCGGCGCCGGTGTAGGTGAGCAGCTTCTCGCGCGTGTCCGCGATGTCGAGATTGCGCATCGTGAGCTGGCCGATGCGGTCCTGCGGCGTGAACGCCGACGCGCCCTTTTCCATCGTCAGCCGTTCGGGCTTGTAGGTGAGGTTGGGGCTGCGCGTGTCGAGGATCGAGTAGTCGTTGCCGCGCCGGAGCTCGCACCACCACCTCGCCGGTGATCGCCTTGGCCACCCACCGCTGCGCCATCTCGCGCAGCATCAGCGCCTGCGGGTCGAACCAGCGGCCCTGGTAGAGCAGCCGGCCGAGGCGGCGTCCGCTGTCGCGATACTGCTCGATGGTGTCCTCGTTGTGGATGCCGGTGACCAGGCGCTCGTAGCCGATGAAGAGCAGCGCCATGCCGGGCGCCTTCGTAGATGCCGCGGCTCTTGGCCTCGATGATGCGGTTCTCGATCTGATCGCTCATGCCGAGCCCGTGCCGGCCGCCGATGCGGTTGGCCTCGAGCATCAGCTCCACGGCGTCGCTGAACGTGTGGCCGTTGAGGGCCACCGGCGACGCCCTCGTCGAAGCGCATCGTCACCTCTTCCGGCTTCACCGCGACGTCCTCGCGCCACGACGCGACGCCCATGATCGGCTCGACGATCGTGATGCCGGTGTTCAGCTGCTCGAGGTCCTTGGCCTCGTGGGTGGCGCCGAGGATGTTCGAGTCGGTGGAGTAGGCCTTCTCGGTGCTCATCTTGTAGCTGAGCCCGGCCCGCTCCATGTATTCCGACATCTCCTTCCGGCCGCCCAGCTCGTCGATGAACGCCTGATCGAGCCAGGGCTTGTAGATGCGCAGCGCCGGATTGGCGAGCAGGCCGTAGCGGTAGAACCGTTCGATGTCGTTGCCCTTGAACGTGCTGCCGTCGCCCCAGATGTGGACGTCGTCGTCGCGCATCGCCAGCACCAGCATCGTGCCGGTGACCGCGCGGCCGATCGGGCGTGGTGTTGAAGTAGGGGACGCCGGCGGTGGAGATGTGGAAGGCGCCGCACTGCAGCGCCGCGATGCCTTCGTTCACGAGCTGCGCGCGGCAGTCGATGAGCCGCGCCTTCTCGGCGCCGTAGGCGAGCGCCTTGCGCGGGATCTCGTCGTAGTCGGGTTCGTCGGGCTGCCCGAGGTTGGCGGTGTAGGCGTACGGGATGGCGCCTTTCGCGCGCATCCAGTGCAGCGCGGCGCTCGTGTCGAGGCCGCCCGAGAACGCGATGCCCACTCTCTGGCCCGCGGGCACCGCTTGAAGAATCGTTGACATGAAGTCTCGATGATAATCGAGGCGTGTAGAATCAGCCGGTGCCTGCGGGCCTGGAAGGCTTCAGGGCTCCAGGCTCTCGGCCTGAAGGACACCCCTCGGAATCGACGGACTCATGATCAGCGGCTTCGCTGCTCGCAGTCGCTTCACTGTTGCGCGGCTGCCGCTGGTTGCGCAGCCGCCAGCAGTTCCCGCG
The DNA here is from genome assembly GCA_963731785.1 of uncultured Acidobacteriota bacterium. GTDB lineage: Bacteria > Acidobacteriota > Vicinamibacteria > Vicinamibacterales > UBA2999 > DASYRM01. The sequence goes on along the minus strand of CAVSWX010000011.1, from coordinate 95,562 downwards.
GGCGGCGTGGAACGCAGCCGCAGAAGCCGTTCAAGGTGTTCGGCAACACCTACTGGGTGGGCACGCGCGGGCTCGGTTCGGTGCTCATCACGTCGGACGCGGGGCACGTCCTGATCGACGGCGCGCTGCCCGAGTCGGTGCCGCAGATCGCGCGCCAGCATCCGCGACGCTCGGCTTCAAGGTCGAAGACGTGAAGCTGATCGTGAACTCGCACGTGCACTACGACCACGCCGGCGGCATCGGCGAGCTGCAGCGGCTGAGCGGGGCGCGCGTGGCGGCCAGCGCGCCGCGCCGCCAGGGTGCTCGACGCCGGCGCGTCCGGGCCCGGACGACCCGCAGTTCGGCATCCTGCCGACCGATCGACGCGAGTGGACGTCGATGGTCGCTCCTGGCGGACGGCGAGACGCTGCAGGTCGGCTCGCTGTCGCCGTGACCGCGCACCTGACGCCGGGTCACACGCCGGGCGGCACCAGCTGGTCGTGGCGCTCGTGCGAGGGCGCGCGCTGCGTCGACCTGGTCTACGCGGACAGCCTCAATCCGGTCTCGAACGACACGTTCAAGTACACGGCCAGCCCGCTGCTGAAAGGCGTTCGACAAGAGCTACGCCACGCTCGAGGGGCTGCCGTGCGACATCCTGCTGACGCCGCACCCGGCGTTCGCGCGAGGTGTTCGAAAAGCTCGCCGCGCGCGAGGCGCGGCAAGGCCGACGCGTTCATCGACCCCGGCGCCTGCAAACGATACGCGGCGGCCGGGCGAAAGAACCTGGCGGCGCGTATCGCGCGCGAGAAGGCGTGACGACGGGACGCCGTCACGCCGCACCGCGGCCTCAGCCGTTCAAGGCGGGCGGGCAGCGCCGATCCTGCCCAGCCGGGTAATAGCCCCTCCAGCGTCTTTGCTATAAGGTCATGGCCGCTTGCGGTCGCGTTCGTGCGTCCAGTGTCGGATTCGGGTTGCCTGATCCCAGGATTGGAGGACCGGAATGGCGCGTTGGTGTCGAAGGGGCGTCCTGGTTGCGGTGTCGATGGTCCTTGTCGTGCCGGCGGCGGCTCGTGCGCAGAGCGGCAGTGCCATCGCTGGAGTCGTGAAGGACGCGTCCGGTGCCGTCATGCCGGGCGTCTCCGTCGAAGCCTCGAGCCCCGCACTGATCGAGAAGGTCCGGACGGCCGTCACCGACGGCGCCGGCCAGTACAAGATCGTCAACCTGGTGCCTGGGCCGTACACCGTGGTCTTCACGCTGACCGGCTTCAATACCGTGCGGCGCGAGAGTCTCGAGCTCACGTCGTCGTTCACCGCCACCGTGAACGCAGAGATGCGGGTGGGTGCGCTCGAGGAAACCATCACCGTGTCCGGCGCGTCACCGACCGTCGACACGCAGAACGTCGTGCAGCAGCAGGTGATGACGCGCGAAGTCCTCAACGCGATTCCGGCCGGCATGAAGTCGACCGGCCAGATCGGCGTGCTGATTCCGGGGGTGACCAGCACGAGTCAGGACGTCGGCGGCACGGCCTTTTCGGCGGTCGGTCTGGCGGTTCACGGCAGCCGTCTCAACGAGCAGGCCGCCCTCTACGACGGGATGAACTTCAATAACGGCCAGGGCCGTGGCGGCCAGTTCATCGCCATCGTCACCAACGATGCCACGGTGCAGGAGATGGCGATCGAGACCGCCGGCCTGTCGGCCGAGAGCGAGGCCAGCGGCGTCCGCGTCAACCTGGTGCCGCGCGATGGCGGGAACCGGTTCTCCGGGCTTGTTGATCGGCGTCGTTCTCCAACCACAACCTGCAGAGCAACAACCTCAACGACGACCTGACGGCGCCGCGGCCTCACCTCGTCGACGCGGGTGAAGCGAACCTACGACGTCGATCCCGCGTTCGGCGGTCCGATCGTCAGGGACAAGCTCTGGTTCTGGGGGTCGGTCCGGTGCGCAGTCGTCGGAGCTCACGCTGGCCGGGATCTACTACAACCTCACGCCGACCGGACACGCGTACACGCCCGATCTCAGCCGGCCGGCCGACAGCCTCGAGAAGAACCAGAACCAGAGCCTGCGCCTGACGTGGCAGGTGACGCCGCGCAACAAGATCAGCGCTCCAGCACCAGAACGCGGGGCAGGAGCGGCCGTTCTACGGCTACTCGCTGGGCCAGCTCACCAGCGCGCCGGAGGCGATCTATTACTCGAAGTCGGCGCCGATGTATCAGTCGCAGGCGAGCTGGAACTCGCCGGTCACCAGCCGGCTGCTCTTCGAAGGTGGCGCGCTCTACAACAACAAGGACTACCCGACGCAGCCGCAGAAGACCAACGCTGCCCGACCAGGTGGCCTACACCGACCTCGGCACGGGCTACACCTGGGGCAACTACGCGAACACCTACGGCCACAACGCCAGCCACAACTTCAACGCGCGGTTTGCCACCTCGTACGTGACCGGGTCGCACGCGATCAAGGCCGGCTTCACGTTCATGCATCTGTGGGCCTGGACGTCGTCCGACGTGGTCAACAACGGCATGACGCTGCAGTTGCGCAACGGCGTGCCCACGCAGGTCACCGTATTCGCGACGCCGTTCTCGTTCTACGAGCTCCTGAACGCCAACTACGGGCTCTTCGTGCAGGACCAGTGGACGCACAAGCGGATGACCGTCAACGCCGGCGTCCGCTTCGACGCGCTCGAGAACATCGTGCCGGCGCAGACCATCGGGCCGGGCCCGCAGGTGCCGACCCGGAATCTGGTGTTCGACGAGGTGCGCGGCGTGCCGAAGTGGCGCGACGTGACGCCCGCGGCTCGGCGCGGCCTACGATCTGTTCGGCAACGGCCAGACCGCCGTCAAGGTCTCGATCGGCAAGTACCTCGAGGCGCCCAATCCGCCGACGTTCACGCGGCCCGCCAACCCGGCCGGCGCGCTGGTCCAGAGCGCGACGCGAACCTGGGCGGATCGCAACAACGACTTCGTCCCGCAGGCGGACGAGCTCGGCGCGATCACGCCGACCAACTTCGGCACGACCAACGTCAGCACGCGCTACGACCCGGAGGTGCTGACGCATCGCGGCTACAACTGGGAACTGGCGGCGCAGGTGCAGCACCAGCTGGTGCCGCGCGTGGCCGTCGGCGGCGGCTACTTCCGGCGCTGGTTCGGCAACATGCGCGTGACCGACAACCTGTCGGTGACGCCGGCCGACTACAGCCCGTACTGCGTCGACGGCGCCGTCCGACGCGCGCCTGCCCGGACGGCGGCGGCTATCAGGTGTGCGGGCTGTACGACGTCAATCGCCTGGTGCCGCAGAACAACGTCATCTCGCTGGCCTCGAAGTTCGGGAACGCGAAGGAGCTCTACAACGGCTTCGACCTGACGGTGAATGCCCGGCTGCCGAACGGCATCGTCCTGTCGGGCGGCCCGAGCATCGGCCGGACGGAAAGCGACTACTGCTTCGCGGTGGATTCGCCGCAGGGCACCGGGCTGCCGCCAAACCAGGGCGCCACGAGCGCCGCAGGGCTGCTGTACTGCCACGTCACGCCGCCGTTCCAGGCCAACGTCAAGATGCTGGGCGTCTATCCGCTGCCGTGGGGGGACGTGCAGCTCGCGGCGACGTTCCAGAGCCTGCCCGGCCCGCAGATTCTCGCGTCGCGCAGCTACACCAACGCCGAGATCGCGCCGTCGCTCGGCCGCAACCTGGCCACCGGGGTCAACGGCGTGGCCTCGGTCCAGCTGATCGAGCCGGGCACGATGTACGACGAGCGGCTCTACCAGCTCGACCTGCGCGCGTCGAAGTTGTTCCGGTTCGGCCGGAGCCGCCTGCAGGCGAACGTCGACCTGTACAACGCGGCGAACGCGGGCGCGATCCTGTCGATCAACACGACCTACGGATCGAACTGGATGCGGCCGACGAACGTGCTGCAAGGCCGTTTGCTGCGCCTGGGCGGGCAGCTGGATTTCTAGTGCGCTGCGTTGTCGCGTCAAAAGAGCGAGCAATGAAGGTCGATCGGGCGATGGCACACGCGGTATCCTGCTGACGCAGCGATGAGAGCCACGACGGCGTTCCTGGCGGCCACCGTGTGGATCGCCTCCGCCATGACCCTCCCGGCAGCGCGGGGGCAAGGGGGTACGGTCACGCCGGCCGCGGGGGCTTCGGATGCGCAGGCCCTGGTGACGCGGTACTGCGCGACGTGTCACAGCCGAAGCGGCCAGGCGGGCGGGTTGCGTCTCGACGCACTCGACGTGAGCCGATTCAGAACCGGCGACGACGCCGAGGTCGGCGAAATGATCATCCGCCGCGTCCGGGCCGGCGCGATGCCGCCTCGCGGCGCGCCGCGTCCCGACGCGGCCACGCTCGAGGCGTTCGCCTCCTGGCTCGAAGGCGAGCGCGACAGCGCCGAGCGCGTCCATCCCCAACCCGGCCGGCCGCGGCTGCGGCGCCTCAACCGGGTCGAGTACGGCAATGCCGTCCGCGACCTCCTGGGCCTCTCGATCGATCCGGCATCGCTCGTGCCGCCCGACAACGCGGCGTTCGGGTTCGACAACATCTCGGATGTGCTCGGCCTGTCGCCGACATTACAGGAGCGGTATCTCGCCGCGGCCGACCGCGTGAGCGCGCTGGCCGTCGGGGACGGCACGCTCGAGCCCGAGGCACACACCTACACCATTCGCCAGGACGTCTCGCAGGATCGGCACATCGACGGTCTGCCGCTGGGCACGCTGGGCGGCGCGCTCATTCGCCACACCTTTCCGCTCGACGGCGAGTACGACCTGCAGGTCAAGCTGTATCGCAGCAACCTCGGGATGATGCGTGGCCTGCAGCTGCCGCACCCCTTCGAGCTCGCCATCGACGGGCGGCCGGTGCGGGCGGCCACGGTGGGTGGGCCCGCCGATCTGGACGCGGCGTTCGAACGGCCCACCGAAACCGGCGATGCGATCGACGCGCGGCTGAGCGCGCGGGTTCGAGTGGCGGCCGGCCCGCGCGAGGTCGGCGTGACCTTCACCGAGGCGGCGCCATCGCTCGACACCGTGCGACTCCGCCCGTTCCTCAAGAGCGCGCAGGACACGCTCGACTGGACCGGGCGGCCGCACATTCAGAGCCTGACGATCAAAGGGCCGTTTGGCACGCGGGGCGCGGGCGACACGCCGAGCCGGCAGACGATCTTCGTGTGCCGCCCGGCGGCGCCGTCGGCCGAGACGCCGTGCGCCACCCGTATCGTCTCGCGGCTGCTGCGGCGCGCCTACCGGCAGGACGTCGATCGCGCCGATCTCGGGCGCGCGATGCGCATGTACCAGGCTGGCCGCGCCGACGGCTCGTTCGAGACGGGCATTCAACGGGCGATTCAGTTCATTCTCGCCAGTCCCAAGTTCATCTTCCGGGTCGAGCGGACCACGCCGGCGGCCCCAGGCGCCGTGTCTCCGCTGTCCGATCTCGACCTGGCATCGCAGCTGTCGTTCTTTCTCTGGAGCAGCCTGCCGGACGACGCGTTGCTCGACGCCGCCGGCAGAGGCACCCTGCACGAGCCGCGGGCCTTCGAGGCGCAGATCCGCCGTCTGCTCGCCGATCGGCGCTCGAGCGGCGCTCGCCGAGAACTTCGCCGGCCAGTGGCTGCAGCTGCGCAACATCGGCAGCGTGCTGCCGAACTCGGACGCCTTTCCGGACTTCGACGACAACCTCCGGCAGGCCATGCGTCGCGAAACCGAGCTGCTGTTCGACAGCGTCGTGCGCGAGGATCGCAGCGTGCTCGATCTGCTGCGCGCCGACTACACGTTCGTGAACGAGCGGCTCGCGCGCCACTACGGCATGCCCGGTGTCTACGGCAGCGAGTTCCGCCGCGTGGCCGTTCGCGACGAGGCGCGCCGCGGGCTGCTCGGGCACGCGGGCATCCTCGCGCTGACGTCGCACGCCACGCGCACCTCGCCCGTCCTGCGCGGCAAGTGGGTGCTCGAGAACCTGCTCGGCACGCCGCCGCCCCCGCCGCCGCCGAACGTGCCGTCGCTCACGGAGCCGGGGAAGGGCGACCGGCCGCGGTCGATGCGCGAACAGCTCGCCGAGCATCGCGCCAACCCGGCCTGTGCCAGCTGCCACAAGGTGATGGATCCGATCGGCTTCGCGCTCGAGAACTTCGACGCCGTCGGCGCGTGGCGGACCACGGAAGGCGGACGGGTGCTGGACGTCTCGGGCGAGCTGGCCGATGGCACGGCGGTGGACGGCGTGGTCAGCCTGCGCCGGGTCGCTGCTCGCGCGGCCGGAGGCGTTCGTCGGCACGATGGTCGAGAAGCTCATGGTGTATGCCCTCGGCCGCGGCCTGACCTCCCACGACATGCCGGCGGTACGTCAGGCGGTGCGCGAAGCGGCCCTGCACGAGTACAGGTTTTCCGCGGTCATCCTGGCGGTCGCCCGCAGCGCCCCGTTCCGATTGCGCGCGGCGCCGGAGCAGGGCGACGCGGGGCCGCGCGAAACGGCGCGCCGGTGACGGGCGCGTGGATGCGAGAGGACGAGCGATGGCCTTCCTGACGAAACGAGCCATTCCGCGGCGGGCGCTGCTGCGTGGCATGGGCGCCGCCGTGGCGCTGCCGTTGCTCGACGCGATGGTGCCGTCGGCCACGGCCCTGGCCCAGACAGCTGCGGTGCCGCGGCGCCGTTTCGGCGCCGTGTTCATTCCCAACGGCGCCATCGTGGAGCAGTGGACGCCGACGGCGGCCGGCGTCGGCTTCGAGCTCTCGCCCATCCTCAAGCCGATCGAGCGGTTCAAGCAGTCGCTCGTCGTCGTGAGCAACCTGACCCGTGCCAATCCGGGCGTCGTCGAAGGCGACCACGCGATCAGTGCGGCCGGGTGGCTGACCGGGATCTATCCGAAGCGGACCGAGGCCGAGGACGTGCTCGCCGGCACGACGATCGATCAGGCCGTGGCCGCGCGCATCGGGCAGGACACCCCGTTCCCGTCGCTGGAGGTCGCCACCACCGACTTCACCGGGTACGTTGGCGCCTGCACCAGCGGTTTCAGCTGCGCGTACACCAACACGATCTCGTGGAGCACGCCGACGACGCCGCTGCCGATGGAGATCAATCCTCGCGTGGTGTTCGAGCGCCTGTTTGGCAGGCCAGGCACGGACGCCGAGCGGGCCGCGCGGCGGCGTCGGGACCGCACCATTCTCGACCTGATCGGCGAGCAGGCCGCCGATCTCCGCCGGCAACTCGGAGCGGCCGACCGCGTCCGGGTCGGCGACTATCTCGACAACCTTCGTGAAATCGAGCGCCGGATCCAGCGCGCCGAAGCGCGCACGGCCGCCGAGGTGCCGTCGATCACGCTGCCGATCGGCATTCCCGACTCGTTCGAGGAGCACCTCGCGCTCATGTACGAGCTGCTCACCGTCGCCTACCAGGCCGACCTGACGCGCGTGTTCACCTTCATGACCGACCGGGAGCTCAGTCAGCGCACCTATCCCGAGATCGGCGTCACCGAGCAGCACCACACCGTCTCGCACCACGGCAACGACCCGCAGAACATCGAGAAGGTGGCGCGCATCAACACCTACCACGTCGAGCTGTTCGGGCGGTTCCTCGATCGGCTGCAGGCCACGCCCGACGGCGACGGCTCGCTGCTCGACCACACGATGCTGGTGTACGGCGGCGGCATGGGCAATCCGAACCAGCATGCCAGCGATCCGCTGCCGCTGCTGGTGGCGGGCGGACACGTCGGGGCCGGGCATCGGCATCTGCGCCTGCCGCCACGCACGCCGGTCGGCAATCTGTGGCTCACGGTCGCGCGCGAATTCGGCGCCGAGGCCGAGCGCTTCGGCGAGAGCACGGGCACGATCGACCTGTTCTGATGACGAGACACGCACCCGTCCCGGTTCGTGCTGCCCGGCGGCGCCCTGCGGGCCTGGCCGCTGGCGCTGGCGCTGGCGATAGCCGCCGTCGCCACGAGCGCCGTTTCGGCGGCCGACGCCGTCGGGCTCGTCGATCTCGTACGCGCGGGCGACGTCCCGGCCGCGCGTGCGTGGATCGCGTCGCACCCGCGCGACATCGACCGCCCCGCCCCCGATGGCACGACCGCGCTGCACTGGGCGGCGCAGGCCGGGCATGCGGCCCTGGTCACCGTGCTGCTGGACGCCGGCGCCAATGCCAACGCCACGAGCCGGCTCGGTGTGCCGCCGCTCCTGCCGGCCGTCGTCCGCGGCGACGCGGCCATCACCAGTGCACTCCTGAAGGCCGGGGCCAAAGCCGACGTGCGCCTCGCCGGAGGGCTGACGCTGCTGATGCTGGCGGCTCGCACCGGCGATCCGGCGACGCTCGGCGTGCTCCTCGAACGAGGTGCCGACCCGAACGCCGCCGATCCGACGATGGGCGAGACGGCCCTGATGTGGGCGGCGGCGGAGAACCATGCCGACGCCGTCCGCGTCCTCGTCGGCTGCCGGGGCCGGCGTCAACACGCGGTCGGCGAAGATGGCGTTCTCGCGCGACAAGTTCGGCGACGGGCGGTCGGCCCGGTTCACGGTGCTGCCGCGGGGCGAGTGGACGCCGCTGATGTACGCCGTCCGGCAAGACGCCGCAGAGGCGGTCAGGGCGCTCGCTGCCGCGGGCGCGGACCTCAACGCGACCGATCCGGATGGGACGACAGCCCTGGTGCTCGCCGTCATCAACGCGCACTACGACCTCGCCGCGCAGCTCCTCGACCTCGGCGCCGATCCGAACGTGGGCGACTCCACGGGGATGACACCGCTCTATGCCGCCGTGGACATGCACACGCTGGACGAGACGCCCGGGCGTCCCGCGCCGGTGCTGTCCGGGCAGATGGGCCCCCTTGACCTCATGGAACGGCTGCTGGCGCGTGGCGCCAGGCCCGACCCGGCGCTCCTCGGGCCGATCCTCGAACGCGTGCACAACAACCCCGACGGCGGGCTCGGCGCCGGAGCGACGCCCTTGATGCGGGCGGCGCGCAAAGGCGACCTCGACGCGATGCGGGTTCTGCTCGCCCACGGCGCCAGCGTCGACGCGCGGACCGCGCGTGGCACGACCGCATTGATGTATCTCGCGGGTGCGGGCGGGCAGATCCGCTTTGCCGAGTACGACACGCATCGCGCGACCGATGCCGAGTTCGTCGAGGGGCTGAAGCTGCTGATCGCCAGCGGCGCCGCCATCGATGCGGTGGACGGGTCGGGGCAGACCGCGCTGCACGTGGCGGTGACGTCGCGCGGCCTTCCCGTCGTGGCGTATCTCCTCGAACGCGGGGCACGCCCCGATGTGAAGGACGCGCAGGGGCGCACCCCGCTCGACGTGGCACTCGGCGCTGGTGGACGTGCGCGCGGCGGAGCGGCGCCGGTCGTCCGAGACGACGCCGCGGCACTCCTGCGCCGCTATCTCGGTCCTGCCAGTGGCGCCCCTGTCAGCAACCCCTGACTGATACAGCACACCCGGAGACGATGTGATGACGCGACGAGAGGGAACGCGCGCGCTGGTGGGCCGCTGCACTCGCGGCCCTGGCCGTGGCGCTGGCGACTGTGGCGCGACCGACGGGGCAGACCGCGACCTATCCTGGCGACGAGTGGCCGGCCCCCGGTGGCGACTGGGCCAGCACCCGGTACTCCACCCTCGCACGCATCGACCGGACGAACGTGAGCCGGCTCAGTGGCGCCTGGTCGGTGGAACTGCCGGCCGGGCAGGTGTCGAAGGCGCCGCTGATGGTCAAGGACGGCCGCCTCTTCGCGGTGACGTCGCAGGGCACGATCCTGGCGCTCGATCCGGCGACGGGCGCGACGCTGTGGACCTACCGGCCCGACACCCCCTTCAGCGGCAACCGGGGCATCGGCATCGGCAACGGGCTGCTGTTCGCCGGGCAACGCGACTCCAGCGTCATCGCCGTCTCGCAGGAGACCGGGCGCCTGGCCTGGAAATTCGAACGTCCTGCCGACCTTCCACCGCAGGGCATGAGCAGCGCGCCCGCCTTCGGCAACGGCGTCGTCGTGGCGGTCGTGTCTTCAGGCGACAACTTCATGCGAGGCCGCGCGCTCGGGATCGACGCGACCACCGGCAAGGGGCTGTGGACCTTCGAAGTGATTCCCGGCCCGGGGCAGCCGGGTCACGAGACCTGGCCGCAGGACAGTGACATCTGGAAATACGGCGGTGGTGCCATCTGGACGACACCGTCGGTTGACGCCGCGCTGGGGCTCGTCTATCTCGAGACCGGCAACGCGGTGCCGCAGTGGGGCGGCGAGGTCAGGCCCGGCGACAACCTGTACAACAATTCGGTCGTCGCACTCGACCTCAAGACGGGAAAGATGCGCTGGCACTTCCAGTTGGTGCACCACGACATCTGGGAACACGACGTCGGCACGCCGCTGGTGCTGTACGACGCCACCATTGGCGGCCGGCAGCGCCAGGTACTGCTCGCCATGCGCACCGACGGCGTACCGTTCGTCCTCGACCGCGCGACCGGGCAGCCGGTGCTGCCGGTCGAGGAGCGCGCGGTGAAGCAGGATGCCTTCCTCAAGACCGCGCCCACGCAGCCGTTCACCGTCGGCGCCGATCGCCTGGGGCCCGAGTGCGCGGATCGGGCGATGCTGCCGCCCGGATTCATCGGCGGGTGCTACTTCGACCCGGTGCGGGCCGAGGTGCCGAACCTGTTCCTGCCGCACATGAACATGCGGCAGACCCCGATGGCCTACAGCCCGGCCACCGGATACCTCTACGCGTCCGTGTGCGTCAACCCCGCGTGGGTGCGGCGCGCCGAGTCGCCGTGGGTGTTCATCACGCCGATCCGTGTGCCCGGGCAGCAGCAGTACGGCCTGATGGCGGCCATCGACAGCCGCACGATGAAGATCGTCTGGCAGAAGCGGGTCGCCTACGCCGGGTGCGAGGGCGGCGGCGGCGCGACCGCCACCGCCGGCGGGCTGGTGTTCCACGTCGAGCCCGACGGTGAGTTCCAGGCCTACGACGCGAAGACCGGCGACGTGCGGTGGCGGTTTCAGACTGGCCAGATCGGCCTGCCCGGCGGCGCCGGACCTGGAGGTGGCTCGGCGATCAGCTACCAGGTCGGGAACGAGCAGTACGTCGCGTTGACCATGAACCGCCGCATCTGGTCGTTCAAGCTCGGGGGCCCGCTGGGTCCCGCGCCGACGCCCACGCCGCCGCCGCTGGTGCTGCCGTGGAGCGGCCGTGTGGACGACAGCCCGGCCGTGCAGCTTGGCACCGTGACCGTGTTCAACATCCAGAGCGCCGGCCGCCGCGAGGAATGGCGGAATGCGTACGGCGTGAGCCCGAGCCGTACGCGCGTCGCCCCGGGAGCGGCGGTGACGTTCACCAACACCACGACGATGACGCACACCATCGCGGCGCGCGACGGCTCGTGGACGTCAGGCCCGATCGCGCCTGGCGCGAGCGGTTCGGTGACGGTGATGAAGCCGGGGGTGTACCGGTACCGCTGCGTGGAGCACCCGTGGTCGATGGGGGAGTTGACGGTGGCGCGTCCGCAACGGAGCGCGCCCCGTAAGGCTCATGGCTTCACGACTCATGGCCTGGACGGGTCAAGCCTGAGGCTCTTGACGGCCTTGAGCCCTGAGCCTTGAGACTCAAGCTTTTACGAGCTTCTTGTCTTCGTGCAGGAACTCGAGGGCCAGGCGACAGCACCTTGTCGGTGAACTCTTCGGCCTGGAGGTTGCCGAACTTGTCGCGGAAGGCGCGCAGCGGCACCACGGCCTTGGCCAGCGCGCGGTGGCCGCCGGCGCTGCCGATGGCGTTGAAGTACTTGCGCACGAACTCGCCGGCGTTCTTCGAGTAGCCGAGATTGCGCACCGACATCACGATCGAGTCGTGGACGATGCCGGCGATGATCGTCCACTCCACGTCCTCGAGCTGCAGGTAGAAGTCGGCGACGTAGGGGATGAAGTCCTCGCGGGGCAGCACGCCGAGGAAGGCGCAGAACACCTTCTCCTGCAGCTTCCCCTGTTCGCGCGCCTTCACCACGTAGTCCAGCCGATCCAGCGTGATCTCGGCGCCTTCCATCTTGCGGATCATCGCCGCGTCGGCCAGCGGGTAGAGATACGAGAACGCCTCGATGTCCACGCGGTTGGTGTGGCGGTTGAAGAACAGCGTGTCCGACTTGATCGCGTAGAGCATCGCCGTGGCGGTGCGCTCCGAGATGTTGGCGTCCACGGCCCGCAGGTGCTCGGTGAGGATCGTGGAGGTGGAGCCGTAGTCGGCGCGGATGTCCTTGTAGACGGCGGTGTAGCCCGGTCTGCTCGGGATGGTGATCGATCACCAGGTCGACGCGGTCGATTTCGCCCGAGAAGTAGTGCGGCTGCACGTCCACCATCGCGACGCGGTCGAAGTTGCCGAGCTGATCGGGCGTGACCTGCTCGATCTGGATGTCGAGCATGTTCACCATCCGCTGGTTCTCGGGCCGGGTCACGCCGTGCACCGCGCCGATCACCGCAGTCTGCTTGGTGCGCCGCAGCACCGTGCGCAGCGCCAGCCCGCTCGCCATGGCGTCGGGATCCGGATCGTGGTGGAGCAGGATCAGCACGCGGTCGGCGTCGCTGAAGAAGCGCTGGTACTGCTGCACCTTCAGCCGGGTCAGCGAGCGGCTGAACTCGGTGAGGAGCGGCCCGCCAAAGAGCTCCGAGAGCGCGATGTAGTTCAGCTCGGGAAACTGCGCCTTCAGCTCCTCCTCGCGCTCGCGCGTGTGCGCGGCTCCGACGCCGAGCACGTAGACGAGCGTGCCGCCGGCGTTGAAGATCGCTTCGATGATTTTCTTGAGGCTGTGGCGCCCGTCGTCTTCGACGACGACGCAGGTGCCGGGGGTGAGATCGGCCTTGAGGTAGGTGTCGGTGCGGCGGGGGTCCCCGGCCGTGACGCTGAGACCGCTGTCGTGAAGGCGCTTGGCGAGCGTCTTCTTCTCGACGAGAAAGTCCATCTCGAAGCTGGGCAGCAGGATTTCGTCGAGCATCCTGATGGCCAGTTCGGTCTGGCAGACGGCAAGACACCTCATCGAGCCGACGCCCCGGGTATCACCCTGCACATAGGGAAAACTCTTCGATTATACGCCTCGGATCGCGTTGTAGGATCCGGGCATGCGCGCGCTGAGCCTGGGGATTCTCGGGGTAGCCGTGGTGGCGGTAGGCGCCGCCGGACCGCCGCTTGCGGGCCAGCAGCCGGTTTTCCGCGCGGAAACCAGCCTCGTCACGGTCGGCGTCACCGTCCGCGATCGGGCCGGCGCCCCGATTACGGATTTGACCGCGGCCGACTTCACCGTGCTCGAGGACGGGCGCGCCGCAGTCCGTCAGCTATTTCGCCCGCGGCGACGCCGAGAACGGCGCGGTGGAAACCCACGTCGGCCTGCTTCTCGACACGAGCGGCAGCATGGGCGAAGACATCGCGCTGGCGCGCTCGGCGGCCATCCGGTTCCTCAACACCCTCACCGACGCGGCCGACATGACGCTCGTGGACTTCGACACCGAGGTCCGCGTCGCCCGCTACACCCAGCAGGACTTCCCGCGGATGGTCGAGCGCATCCGCTCGCGCAAGGCCGGCGGCATGACGGCGATGTACGACGCGCTCGGCGTGTATCTCGACGGCGCCGCCGAGGCCGACGGCCGCACCATTCTCGTCCTCTTCACCGACGGCGGTGACACGCGCAGCTCGATCGCCTTCAAGGACGTGCTCACGCTGCTGCGGGCCTCGAACGCCACGGTCTACTCCGTGGGCTTTCTCGACCACCAGCCGACGAGCATTCGCTCCGAGCAGCGGCTGCGCCTCACGCAGATGGCGGCCGAGACCGGCGGCGAAGCGGTGTTCCCGCTGTCGATGAAGGAAATCGAGGTCGCCTACGACCGCGTGGTCGAAGGCATCCGTGCCCAGTACACACTCGGCTACGTGTCCACGAATCGCGCGCGCGATGGACGCTGGCGCGAGCTCGAGATCAAGGTGACCCGCCGCGCCGCGGGTCGCGGTCGTCTCGCGCACACCTCGCGGGTCCAGAACGCGCAAGGGCTACTTCGCCCCGCTTCGAGAAGACCCTGACGTCGCGCGCCGCGACGCGGGGCTCGAAGGCCGCCGTGCCTGCGGAGCTTGGCGCCGACAGACCTGGCCACAGGTCAGGAGCCGTCGCTGGTACGATTCGGGTTTGGCCTTGCAGCCGACGGCCGCGCCTGTCCATGTCCACAACGGTCGAACGATTCAAGCTGGTCAGCGACTTCACCATCCGCGGCGATCAGGTCCACGCCATCCCGGAGCTGATCGAGGGACTGAACCGCGGCGACGCCCACCAGGTGCTGCTCGGGGTGACGGGGTCGGGCAAGACCTTCACGATGGCGCAGGTGGTGGCGGAGGTGAACCGTCCCACGCTGGTGATGGCCCACAACAAGACGCTGGCGGCGCAGCTCTTCCAGGAGTTCCGGCGGTTCTTCCCCGAAAACGCCGTCGAGTACTTCGTCAGCTACTACGACTACTACCAGCCCGAAGCCTACGTGCCGGCCACCGACTCGTACATCGAGAAGGAAGCCACGGTGAACGACGAGATCGACCGCATGCGCCTGTCGGCCACGCGATCGCTCTTCGAGCGCCGCGACGTCATCATCGTCGCCAGCGTGTCGTGCATCTACGGTCTGGGTTCGCCCGAGGCCTACTACGGCATGATGCTGCCGCTGCAGAAGGGGCAGCGCATCGAGCGCGACGACATCCTGCGCAAGCTGGTCGAGATTCAGTACGAGCGCAACGACGTCGAGTTCGGCCGCGGCACGTTCCGGGTGCGCGGCGACATCGTGGAAGTCGTGCCGTCGTACGAAGAGCGCGCGCTCCGCATCGGCCTCTTCGGCGACGAAGTGGACGAGCTCGCCTGGTTCGATCCGCTCACCGGCAAGGTGCTCCGGCGCATCGACAAAGTGTCGGTGTTCCCGAAATCGCACTTCGTGGCCTCGCGGGACCGGACTCGCCAGGCGGTCGAGGCGATCAAGGCCGAGCTCGCGGAGCGCCGGGGGCACCTGGAGTCGGAAGGGAAGCTGCTCGAGGCGCAGCGGCTGCACCAGCGCACGATGTTCGACCTCGAGATGATGCGCGAGATTGGCTACTGCCACGGCATCGAGAACTACTCGCGGCATCTGACCGGGCGAGCCGCCGGCGAGCCGCCACCGACGTTGTACGACTACCTCCCCGACGACGCCCTCCTGATCGTGGACGAGAGCCACCAGACGGTGCCCCAGATCCGCGGCATGTACCACGGCGACCGCTCGCGCAAGGAAGTGCTGGTGTCGTACGGGTTCCGGCTGCCGTCGGCCCTGGACAACCGCCCGCTCAATTTCGAAGAGTGGGAGGCGCGGGCGCCGCAGATGGTCTTCGTCTCGGCCACGCCCGGCCCCTACGAGCTGTCGAAGGCGCAGGGCGTGGTGGTCGAGCAGGTGATCCGGCCGACCGGGCTGATGGATCCGCCGATCGAAGTGCGGCCGGTGAAGGGGCAGGTGGACGACCTGCTGCAGGAAATCCGCAGCCGGGTTGGCCTGCGCGAGCGCGTCCTGGTCACCACGCTGACCAAGCGCATGTCGGAGGATCTCACCACCTACTACCAGGAGCTCGGCGTGAAGGTCCGCTACCTGCACTCCGACATCGAGACGCTGGAGCGGGTCGAAATCCTGCGCGACCTGCGGCGCGGCGCCTTCGACGTGCTCGTCGGCATCAACCTGCTGCGTGAAGGCCTCGATCTGCCCGAGGTCTCCCTGGTGGCGATTCTCGACGCCGACAAGGAGGGGTTCCTCCGTTCGGCCGGGTCGCTCATCCAGACGTCGGGCCGCGCGGCCCGGAACGTGAACGGCCGCGTCATCATGTATGCGGATACGATCACGGCATCGATGAAAGCGGCCCTGGCGGAGACGGACCGCCGCCGGGCCCGGCAGGAGGCGTACAACGTGGAGCATGGCATCACGCCGGAGTCGGTCGTGCGCGATATCGACGATGTGCTGTCGAGCGTCTACGAGCGCGACTACTCGGCGGTGCCGGCCGCCCGCGAGACCCGGCGCACGTTCCGGACGATGGCCGAGCGCGACGCCGAAATCGCCCGGCTCGAGGCCGAGATGAAGAGCGCCGCGCGCAACCTCGACTTCGAGCGGGCGGCGGCGCTCCGCGACACCCTCAAGGGACTCCGCACCGGCGAGCTCGGGCTGAGCGACCTTCCCGCGCAGGCGCCTGAGGCGGAGCCCCGCTAGTGCTGCACTTCGTCGGCAACGGCCTGAAGCAGGCGGTGCTCGAGGTGCAGGAGTACGTGCGCCTGCAGATCACCGTGGTGCGCGCGCTGCTTCTCGCGGCCGTTTTACCTGCGCGATCTGATCGAGCAGCTCGATCAGATCGGGATCGGATCGCTCACCGTGGTCATGCTGGCCGGGTTCTTCACCGGCGCGGTGCTGGCCCTTCAGTCCGGCATCACGCTCGACCAGTTCGGCGCCCGCCCGTTCGTGGGCCGGCTGGTCAGCGCGTCGATGGTCAAAGAGCTGGGGCCGGTGCTCACCGGGCTCATGCTGGCCGGGCGGGTCGGCTCGGGCATCGCCGCCGAGCTCGGGTCGATGGTCGTGACCGACCAGATCAACGCGCTGCGCGCGCTCGGCACCGATCCGGTGCGCAAGCTGGTGGTGCCGCGCGTGCTCGCCGGCGTGATCATGACGCCCATCCTCACCATCATCGCCGACACGCTCGGCATCATCGGCGGCTGGATCATCGCCGTGTTCCAGCTGCGCGTCGCGTCCAGCGTCTACTGGACGTCGGTGACCGACGGGCTCTACCTGCAGGACGCCTGGATGGGGCTGATCAAGCCGTTCGTCCTCGGATTTGCCATCGTCACGATCGGCTGCCACGTCGGCCTGCGGACGAGCGGCGGCACGCAAGGGGTCGGGCGCTCGACGACCTACGCCGTCGTGGCCGCCTCGGTGGCGGTGATTGCCGTGGACCTGTTCATCACCCAGCTCCTCGTCAACCTGCTCTACTGATGGCGGCGAACTACGTCACCGCCGGGGCCCGCCGATGGCCGTGAACCCCACGACGCAGCCGGAGCTCGCGGGAGGCGCGGCCGCCGCCGACACGCCGGCCGTGGAGCTGCGGCACGTGTCGCTGGCCTTCGACGACAAGGTGGTGCTGAGCGACGTCAGCTTCACCCTGCTGCCGGGGCACACGAAGCTGATCCTCGGCGCCAGCGGCTCCGGCAAGTCCACGATCCTCAAGCTGATTCTGGGGCTGCTCAAGCCCGACGCCGGCGAGGTGTAGTGCGGCGGCGAGCGCGTGGATCAAATGGAGGAGCGCGACCTGCTTCGGGTGCGGGGCGGGCTGGGCATGGTGTTCCAGGAGGGCGCGCTCTTCGATTCGCTCACGGTCGGCGAGAACGTCGGCTTCAAGCTCTACGAGGAGACCGCACCTGCCGCTCGCCGAGATTCGCGGCGCGCGTGGAAGAAGTGCTGGGCTTCGTGCGTCTTGCGGAGTACATCGACCGGCGGCCGTCGGAGCTCTCGGGCGGCCAGCGCCGGCGGGTCGCCATTGCCAGGGCCATGGCGTCGAAGCCGGGCATCCTCCTGTACGATGAGGCGACCACGGGGCTCGACCCGATCACGGCCATTACGGTGGACGAGGAGATCGTCAAGCTGCGCGATCTCGAAGAGGTGGGCTCGATCGTGGTGACGCACCAGCTGCGCGACGCCTTTTTCGTCGCGACCCACGAGGCCGCGGCGCGCGCGGCGGCCGCATCGAGGTGGCGCCGGCCGACGCGGCCAAGGCCGACGAGGCGGAGTTCATCATGTTGAAAGAGGGGCTGGTGGCGTTCGAAGGCAATGCCGCCGAGCTGCGCGCGTCCGCGGATCCGTACATCCGGACGTTTCTGTCCTAGAGGGATCGAGTCATGCCCCGTACGCGTTCACTGGCCTGGGCCGAGCTGAAGATCGGCCTGGTTTCCATCTTCGCCCTCGTCATGGCGGCGTTCCTGATTTTCCTGCTGAGCGGGGAAGGCGGGTTCTTCTGGCAGCGCTATGGCATCAAGACGGTATTCGCCAACGTCGCCGGTCTGAAGGCGGGCGCGCCGGTGCGCGTGGCCGGCGTCGAGGTGGGCGCGGTCACCGACGTGCAGTTCATCGGCGACCGCGTCGAGGTGCTGATGGAGGTCAGCAAGGAGATGCAGCCGCGCATCACCTCCTCGTCGCTGGCGTCGCTCGGGTCGGTGTCGCTGCTCGGCGAGTCGGCCGTGGACATCACCGCCTCCAGCCAGGGCGCGCCGGTGCCGGAGTGGGGATACGTGAAGTCGGGCCCGGCGGCCGGGTCGCTCACCGACGTGGCCGAGAAGGCGTCGGCGGGCATCGACCAGATCAGCGCGCTCGTCGGCGACATCCGCACCGGTCGCGGGCACAGTGGGCAAGCTGTTCACCGAGGACACGCTGCACGAGGAGCTCACCACGCTGCTGGGCGCCTACGAACAGGTGGCGCGGAACCTGACGATCCCAACGGCAGCATCGGCCGCCTGACGAAGGATCCCGACCATGGCCAAGGCGCTCGAAGGATCGCTGCAGAACCTCGAGGCGGTCACGGCGCGCATCCGCGCCGGCGAGGGCAGCCTGGGCAAGCTGCTGAACGACGACGCGATGGCGAAGTCGCTCACGTCCACCACCGCCAACCTCGACGTCATGACCGGGCGGCTCACGCGTGGCGAGGGCACGATCGGCAAGCTCTTGACCGAGAAGGAGCTGTACGACCGTCTCAACTCGATGAGCGATCGCTTCGACAAGGTGGCGGCCTCGCTCCAGCAGCGTGAGGGCACGATGGGGCTGTTGCTGAACGACAAGCAGATGTACGAAAAGATCAACGCGACGGTGGACGAGGTGCGCGGTCTGGTCGCCGCCATCAAGGCGGATCCGAAGAAGTACCTCAACGTGCGCGTCAGCATCTTCTGATGAGCGACATCTATCTCGGCCTGATCGCGCTTGGCGTCATCGTGGTCGCCACGATTCAGGTGGCCGCGTTCGTCGTCGCGATGCGGACGGTGAACCGGGTGGGCGAGATGGCCGCGCGCTTCGAGCAGGACGTGCGGCCGATCCTCGTGAACCTGCAGAAGGTCTCGGAGGAGGCGGCCCGGGCCTCGATGCAGGCGGCGGCGCAGATGGACCGCCTCGACGTCGCTGGTGTCGGGCATCGCGCGGCGGGTCGAGGACACGGCCGCCATGCTGCAGCAGACCATCCTGCAGCCGGTTCGCGACGGCCTGTCGCTGCTCGCCGGCCTCAAAAGCGTAATTGACGGCTTCCGCGAGCCACGCGAACGGCGCGAGCCGCGGGACGTGCCGGCGTCCGAGGCGCCGCCGCGCCACCGGCCGTCCTCGCCGGGCACCCGGCCCGCCCATCCCGCGCCGGCCGACGACGAGCTGTTCATCGGCTGACGGCGCCCCTCGGGCTTCGGGCTTCCTGGCCTCGGCTACTCCCGTCTCCGCAGGATTGACGGGTGGGGCCCCGGATGGTACAAGCCAACGCCGGAGGATCCCGCCGTGTACAGAACCCTCACCCTTGGTGCCGTGGCGCTCGCGATGTTCTACGCTGCCGCGCCGGCGTCGGCGCAGGTGCCGGCCTCGAAGTCGGCCCCGCTCGCCAGCGAGCTGGTCAAATTGCTGGACGCAAAGAAGCTCGATGCCATTGGGGCGAACCGCGGCGCCAACGACGAGTTCGTCGGTGCGATGTATTTCCCCGGCAGCCAACTCGTGGTCGTGAACGCGAAGTCGTCGGTCCCCGACCGCATGAAGTACCTGATCCTGGAGAAGTCGTACAAAGACCTGTACGTCGAGTTGAACGGGGCGGTGGATCAGGCGTCGAAGGTCTTCATTTCCGATCTCGGCGCCAACGGCCTGCAATTCCGGCGTGAGAAGAACCAGCCCGTCGACACCGTGGACGCCACCGGCAAGACCACCGTGTTCGACGGCGACTGGCGCAAGGCCAAGATATCGGAGCAGGAATACACCAAGCAGTACGTGGCCCGCGACGAAGAGTACAGCCAGATGCTGCAGGCGCTCATCGACACGCTGAAGAAGTCCTCGTAAGCGGCCGTCCACGTCCGCCCGGATCACCCGCCGGGCAGGTGCACCCACACCGGCGCCGTGGCGCGCGCAATGACCCGGCTCGCCACCGAGCCGGGCGCGTGACCGCTACCGGGCTCGTTACGCCCGAGGACCAGTAACGCGATCGTCCCCGGGTAGCGGCTCACCTCGGCCGCCAGCGTGTCGGCCACCGGTCCGGTCGTGACGTGGACGTTGGCGGGCGGCGGGCCGCCGACCCCGCCCATTGCCGCGCTCAACGTGCGTCGGGCGTCGTCGATCCGGGCCTGGAGCACCGCGTCGGCCTCGGAGCGCCAGCGCGCCGCCGCTGTCAGCGGCGGCACCACGTGGACGACGTGGAACGGCGCGTCCAGGCTGGCCGCCAGGGCCGCAGCCGCCGTGGCCACCACGCCCGGATCGTCCGGGCGTTCCAGCGCCGCAATCACCGGCCCGTAGGAGACATCGTCTGACGCAGGGTGGCCGGGCACGGTCAGGACCGGTCGCGTGGAGCGGCGGATGACGTGCTCGGTGGTCGTGCCCATGACGAGCCGGTTGAGCCCCGTCAGCCCGCGCGTGCCGGCCACGATGAGGTCGGCGCCGAGCGCCTCGGCGGTCCGGCAGATGCTCTCTGCCGCGGCACCGACCGTCACGTGATATTGGACGGCGCCGGGGCCAGCGGCGGGCGTGGCGAACGCCGTCAACTCGTCACGCGTCGTGCCGGCGAGATTGAGGTGCCGGGTGCCGGCGGCCGCCGCGAGCAGCGGGTCGATGGCGTGCATGACGTGAAGAACCGCGCTCCACCGCGCCGCGAGCCGCGCGGCAAGTTCGAGCGACACGCGCGAGGCGTCCGAGAAATCGACGGGGGCCAGAATCGTGCGGGGGGGAATCATTGTCTCTCCTTTGGTCGTCCTGCGCCAATCCCTTCGCCAGGTCGCGAAACCCTCACCTGGGACCGGATGTTGCTAACTACCGGTGAGAGGGCCGTTTAGGCCCTCGGCCGCGCGGGAAATTCCGCAGCGGCGGGAAATTTTCCGGAGGGCGCAGGGCGTATGGCGAAAGCGACGCTGCTCATCGTAGACGACGAAGACCTCGTGCGCTGGTCGCTTCGCGAACGGTTCACGCGCGACGGCTACACGGTCGTTGAATCGGGGACGGCGGCCGGGGGCGTCGACCAGGCGCCGGGAGCCGATCTGGTGCTCCTCGATTACCGGCTGCCTGACGGCGACGGCCTGACCGTGCTGCGGCGCATCAAGGACACCGCGCCCGACACCCCGGTCATTCTCATGACGGCGTTCTCGACCGTCGAGAACGCCGTCGATGCCATGCGGCACGGCGCCTACGACTACCTGAACAAACCGTTCGACCTCGACGAGGTGGCCATGTCCGTCGAGAAGGCGCTCGAGACCAGCCGCCTGCGCAGCGAGGTCAAGGCGCTGCGCGGTTCGCACGCGAGGGCCTTCAGCTTCGACGCCATCATTGGCCAATCGCCCGCGATGGTCAGCGTGAAGGCGCTGCTCGCGCGCGTCGCGGGCGGTCCGGCGTCCACGGTGCTGCTGACCGGCGAAACGGGCACCGGCAAGGACGTGGCCGCGAAGGCGATCCACTACAACAGCGATCGGGCGGCGAAGCCGTTCGTTAACATCACGTGTTCCGCGCTTCCCGAGCAGCTGCTGGAGAGCGAGCTCTTCGGCCACGAGCGCGGCGCGTTCACCGACGCGCGGCAGCAGAAGCGCGGCCTGTTCGAGACCGCCGACGGCGGCACCGTGTTCCTCGACGAAATCGGCGAGATGACGCCGGGGCTGCAGGCCAAGCTCCTGCGCTTTCTCGAAGAGAAGACGTTCAAGCGCGTTGGCGGCCTGAGCGATATCCGCGTGGATGTCCGGGTCGTCGCCGCCACCAACCGCGACCTCGACCAGAGGGTCAAGGCCGGATCGTTCCGCGAAGACCTGTTCTACCGGCTGCAAGTGATGCCGGTGACGCTGCCACCGCTGCGCTCGCGGCGCGGCGACGTGCCGCTGCTCGCGAAGTGGTTCGTCGAACGGTACAACGAAGAGTTCCGCAAGCGTGTCCGCGGGTTGACGCCGGACGCGCTCGCCGTATTGGAACAGTACGGGTGGCCGGGCAACGTGCGCGAGCTGCGCAACGCGATCGAGCGTGCGATGCTGCTCGTCGAGCACGAGTGGCTCACGCCGGCGGACTTCGCCGCGCTGCCGCGCGCCGCCGCGACGGTGACGTTCAAGCTGCCGCCCGAGGGTCTCCATCTCGAGGACGTCGAACGCGATCTGCTTGTGCAGGCGCTGGATCGCACCGACTGGAACCAGACGCAGGCAGGGCGGCTGCTCGGCATCAACCGCGATCAGGTGCGCTACCGCATCGAGAAGTTCGCGCTGCCGTCCGCAGCCCAGCAGCGGAGCGCGCCGACCCTCAAGGTCTGATCGCGGCCCATGGGCACGCTCTGTGCACAGTTCGTCCTCGCTCGTCAATCTCCAACCGTCGTCCCAGCGACGAGAGGACCAAGGTTCATGATCCACCCCATCACCGCGTTCTCCGACGATCGCCTGCTGCGGCGCGTGCATGGCGAGTTCATGGAGATGCCGGGCCTGCGGCTCACCGTGGCGCAGGCGTGCCGGCTGTGGAATGTCGATGCCACCACGAGCCTCGACGTACTCAACCACCTCGTGGACGAGCAGTTCCTGCGGGTCAGCGGCCCGCACTACGTGAGAGCAGGAGCGGGACGCGCACTCGGCCGCGCCTGACCGGCCTGCACCTTCGGTAGCGTCAGCCTCATCATCGTGCCCCCGGTCGCGGGGCACGTCAGCGTAAGTGTGCCTCCGTGGCTCTCGGCGGTACGCCGGGCGATGGCCAGGCCCAACCCGCCGCCGCGCGCCTTGGTGGTGAAGAACGGTTCGAACACCTGGTCGCGCAGCTCGGCCGGGATGCCGGGGCCATCGTCGCGCACCGTGATCTCGATGCTGTCGTCAGCGCACGGCAATCTCGACCGCGACGCGGCCGTGCCCGCCCATCGCCTGGCCGGCGTTGAGGAGCAGGTTGAGCAGGGCGGCGCGCACCATGTCGCCGTCGGCGGTGGCGGGGGCCGGCGCGCCGTCGAGCTGAATGTCGAGCGCCTGACCTGACGGATCGCGTCGCGCCATGGCGATGGCCTCCAGCGCGATGAGCTTGAGGTCCACGTCCTTCATCTGAGGCGGCCGCGGCCGCGCAAACAGCATCAGATCGCCGATGAGCTCGTTGAGCGAGTCGACGCGGGCGACGATGTCGCGCAGCACGCCGAGCTCCGGGTTCTGAGTGTCTCGCCGGGCGATGAGCACCTGCATTGCGCCCTTGATGCCGGCCAGCGGGTTGCGCACCTCGTGCGCGACCACCGCTGCCATCTGCCCGAGCCGCGCCAGGGCCGCCTGCTGCCGCAGCCGCTCCTCGGCTTGCTTGCGCGCGGTGATATCGGCACGTATCGCGATGTATTGAAACGGTTTGCCGCGTGCGTCCAGGAACGGGACGATGGTCGTGTCCACCCAATAGGTGTGACCGTCCTTGGCGCGGTTCTGAAGTTCGCCGTGCCACACGCCGCC
Organism: uncultured Acidobacteriota bacterium; assembly: GCA_963731785.1. Lineage (GTDB taxonomy): Bacteria > Acidobacteriota > Vicinamibacteria > Vicinamibacterales > UBA2999 > DASYRM01. The sequence goes on along the minus strand of CAVSWX010000011.1, from coordinate 71,982 downwards.
GTTGGCGATGGTGACCCAGAGGGTGCGGATGAACTCCGGGCTGTGATGGCCGGAGTTGATGATGCGATGGTCCTGCCCCAGCAGTTCCTCGCGCCGGTAGCCCGAGATCTCGCAGAACTTGTCGTTGGCGTAAGTGATGCGGCCCCGGACGTCGGTGGTGGCGACGATGGCCGCCTGATCGAGCGCGTGCTTGACGTCGCGGAGCTGCACCGTGGCGTCGTCGCGGGCGCGCTGGCGGGCCGAGATCCGCGCGATGACGACGCCGACGAGCGCCAGCGCGACCGCCAGCGGTAGCGTGTCGGCGGCGATGACGCTGGCGGCCGTACCCGCGTGCCGGCTGCCGGCGGCCGACAGCACGATAGTCACGATCGTGGCGGTCAGGGGATAGCCTCGCCACGTCGTCCACGGCCCGAGCAGGATCGCGAGGGCGTAGAGTGCCCCGACGGCCGGACGGCCCGGCGACTGGCGCTGGGCCGCGAACGCCAGCGCGGTGAGTGCGACCCCGGCGGCGTGCGTGGCGAGGTTGCCGCGCACGAGGGCCGCGCGCCACGCCGTTACGCGGCCCGCTGCCACGCGCGGCCTCCGAGGCAGCCGATATACTCCCGGCGATGCCCCATTCGAGGATTCTGGTGGTGGACGACGAACAGCTCGTGCGGTGGTCGCTGCGCGAGCGCCTGTCGGGCGACGGGCACGAAGTCGTGGAAGCGGCAACCGCGGCGGAAGCCATCGAACGGGCCCGCGACGACGTCGACCTGATCTTCCTCGACTTCAAGCTGCCGGACGGCGACGGGTTGACGGTGCTCCGCCGGGTCAAGGAGCGGAGCCCCGATATCCCCGTCATCCTGATGACGGCCTTCTCGACCATCGAGAACGCCGTCGAGGCGATGAAGCTGGGCGCGTTCCACTACGTCAACAAGCCGTTCAACCTCGACGAGGTCGTGCTGCTGGCCGACAAGGCGCTCGAAACCGCCTCGCTGCGCCGGGAGGTCGTGGCGCTGCGCAGCAGCCAGGGCCGCGACTACGGGTTCGACGCCATCGTCGGGGCCTCTCCGGCGATGGTGCGGGTCAAGGAGCTGCTGGGCAAGGTGGCCGGCAGCCCGGCGTCGACGGTGCTCTTGACCGGCGAAACCGGCACCGGAAAAGATCTGGCGGCCAAAGCCATCCACTACAACAGTTCGCGGGCGGCGCGGCCGTTCGTGAACATCACCGCGTCGGCGCTGCCCGAACAGCTCCTCGAGAGCGAGCTCTTCGGCCACGAGCGCGGCGCGTTCACCGACGCCCGGCAGCAGAAGCGGGGGCTGTTCGAGACCGCCGACGGCGGCACCGTGTTCCTCGACGAAATCGGCGAGATGACGCCGGGCTTGCAGGCCAAGCTCCTGCGCTTCCTCGAAGAAAAGACGTTCAAGCGGGTGGGCGGTCTCGCCGACATCCGGGTGGATGTGCGGGTGATTGCCGCGACGAACCGCAACCTCGAGGAAGAGGTCACGGCGGGGAAGTTCCGCGAGGACCTCTTCTACCGGCTGCAGGTGATGCCGATCGTGCTGCCGCCCCTGCGCGAACGGCAGGGCGACGTGGCGCGCCTGGCGCGCTTTTACCTGGGGCGGTTCAACGCCGAGTTCAAGAAGCGCGTGCACGGACTGTCGCCGGCCGCACAGGGCCTGCTCGACGAGTACACGTGGCCCGGCAACGTGCGCGAGCTGCGCAACGCCATCGAGCGGGCGATGCTGCTGGCCGACCGCGAGACGCTGGAGCCGGGCGATTTCACCACGCTCACGCGCAGCGTCTCGCCAACCCAGTTCAAGCTGCCGGCCGAGGGCGTCAACCTCGAGGAGGTCGAGCGCCAGCTCGTCGTCCAGGCGCTCGAACGGGCGGGTCACAACCAGACGCGGGCGGCCGAACTGCTCGGGCTCAATCGCGACCAGGTGCGCTACCGGATGGAGAAGTTCGGCCTGCGTCAAACGTGAGACGCCCCGGCGCTCGCGGCCGCTCCGGTCGCTCGCGCGCCAGAGAGCTGCGGCCGTACGGTCATGACGGGGCAGGGGGCGGTGCGGACCACGCGCTCGGCCACGCTGCCCAGCAGCAGATGCGCCATGCCCCCGCGGCCGTGCGTGGCCATCAGAATCAGGTCCACCGCGTGCGTCCTCGCGTCGTCGACGATGCTGGCCGCGACGGGACCCGTGAGGAGCACCGCCTCCTCGCCGCGATCGCGGCTGACGGCGGCGTCGAGACGGTGCCGCAGCCGCGCGTCGGCGTCTTGCATCAGCGACGCGCGGAGGTCGGGCGGCAGGAACATCTGACCGTCGGCCGACATCGCCGAGGTGACGAACGGATCGTCGAACACGTGGACGATCCGGAGCCTCGCGCCCAGCGTGGCGGCCAGTTCACGGGCTCTCGGCCAGGGCCGTGTCCGACGCCTCGCTGAAGTCGGTGGGGACGAGAATTCGCGTGATACGCATGCTGTCTCCCCTGGAGGGACCGCAGTAGTCTGGGAGCACGGCGCATGCCACGCCGGCGCGCGAAATTGGCGCCTCTTCGGTCCGCGATCGCGCCGCGCTGCCAGGAAAATTCCCGCGCCGGGACGAGAAGTTCCGCAAGGGCCGGCGAGCCCGACCGGTCGAGCCGATGCCGTATCGACCCAACTGTCCTTCGAACCGGTCACTGTCCAGGCCGCAAAGCCGATGCGGGCGCGTCGACCGTCGAAAAACGCCCGCCAATTGCGTAACTCAACCGGCATTGTGTTTGCTCGTCGGGGACGCGCCGGCGTTTTCGCCAGCAGACGCGGCTCACACAGGAGCGGGGAACCCATGACACGAACCAGTCGTTTGGCTGCGATGGTAGTGTGCGCGCTCTTGAGCACCGCGGTTGCGATGGCCGAGCCCCAGCGGGGCGGCGGCAGTGGCAGTGGTGGTGGCGGCGGGGGCCAGCGCACGGCCCAGCCGCGCGACGGTGGCGGTCACTCCGGCGGAGGTGGCGGTGGTGTTCACCCCGCGCCCCCTCACGGCGGCGGCGTGTACGGCGGGGGTGTCTACTACGGCGGGCCCTACTACGCCACGCGCGGATCCTACGTGTTCGTCGGCGGCTACTTCTACGACCCGTTCTACGGTCCGTATCCGTGGTGGCCGGCATCGGCGTACGGGTGGGGCTATTACCCGGTGTTCGACTATCGGGCCGAGGTCCGGATTCAGGGGACGCCGCGCGAGGCGGCCGTGTACGTCGACGGGTTCTACGCCGGGATCGTGGACGACTTCGACGGCACGTTCCAGCGCCTGCCGCTGACGCCGGGCGGCCACCGCATCGAGCTGTTCCTCGAGGGTTATCGCACGGTCCGCAAGAGCCTGTATCTGCAGCCGGGCTCGACGCTGAAGCTGCACGAGACGATGACGCCGCTCGCTGCGGGTGAGACGAGCGAGCGGCCGGAGGTGGCGCCGGCAGTGCCGCCTCCGCCCGATGGCACGTACACGGCGCCACCGGGGGGCCCGTGGACTGCCGCCTCCGCCCGCCGGGGCGCGGCGACGGACGCGTGGGAGACGCCGAAGGCTTCGGCACGCTCGTGCTGCACGTGCAGCCGCGCGAGGCCGAGGTGTCGATCGACGGGCAGCGCTGGCTCACCTCCGGCGACGGCGAGTTCGAGATCCAGCTTCCGGCCGGACGCCACCGCATCGAAGTGGAGCTCGACGGCTTCCAGCGTTTCACGTCCGAGGTGGACGTGCGCGACGACGGGCCGACGCCGGTGAATATCAGCCTCACCCGCGGCCGGTAGCCCAGCCTCTCCCGGCGGCCCGTGCGACATGGCGGCAAGGCACGCCGCTTGCGTACTCCTACGGCCTACCGATCCCTTCGTTCGAAGAGGAGAACGCCATGCAGATAGCGGAAGTGATGACCTCGAGACCGCTGACGTGCGCACCCGACACGACGGCTGCGGAGGCGGCGCATCTCATGTGGGAGGGCGACTGCGGCGTGTTGCCGGTGGTGCGCGAGCGCACCCTGGTCGGCGTCGTGACCGATCGGGATCTGTTCATCGCGCTCGCGACCCGCAACTTCCGCCCGTCGGAGCTGACCGTGGGTGACGTGGCGCACGCGCCGGCCGTGACCTGTTCTCCGCGCGACGACGTGCACCAGGCGATGGGCAAGATGAAGACGTATCGCGTGCGACGGCTGCCGGTCGTCGATCAGGACGGCGCGCTGGTGGGCATCGTGTCGATGAACGATCTGGTGCTGGCCGTCGCGCCTGAAAGCCCGCTCGGCGACAAGGTCGTGGACACGTTGCAGACGATCAGCGAACACCAGGTCCCGGTGCCGGTGGTCAACCACGCGCTCGTCTGAGATAGGGAAGGGGAAAGGATGGTGGCCCTTCCTTCCGCCAGTTGAACCAGCTGGATGCCAGCGGCCGAGATGAACCCGTGACCCTCGCTGTGCAGACAGCCAAGGCAGGCGCCGCCTCGCGGCGGCGCCTGCAGTACCCAAGCCTTCACGCGCGGCGTCGATAACGTCGGACGAGCGCGAACAGCCCCGAGCCGAGGAGCAACACGCTCGCCGGTTCGGGAACGTCCGCCTCGAATACGACTCCCGCGACGGTCAGGTCCTGCCCCCCTCCTCCGCATCGCAACCCGCTTTCAGGGTCGCCACATTCGTCCGGCAGGTAGATCCCGACCTCCATCCACGCGATGTCGGTCCATTCGGCGCCAGCGAAGCTCGCCAGGCGGCTCGACGTCTTGACGAGTCCGCCTCGAGACGACGTCACGAACGCGCCGGCGATTTCGACGTCATCGGAGTAACCGGCAAATGCATACACTGCCATGCTGAGCGGCGTGAACGTGCTGAAGCACGGCTTCATGCCGTCACGGCATGCCGCGACAATCCGGAGGAGACCCGCATCTGGCAGTTCGGACTCGAGCGGGAGGTCGTTGCCGTGCGCGTCGAAGAACGGGGCACCATCGCCGTACATCGGAAGCCCGGTGTTGCTGCTGATCTCGAGGCCCTGACTCCACAGCCACGAGCAAATCAGCGCCTCACCGACAAAAGGGCAGTCCCAGAACGGGGTCGGGTTTGGGTCGGGAACCTCACCGTGCGTCAAGTGATTCCAGTCTGTCTCGAACCGTTCCGCGGCAGCCGGCGACGTCCACAGCACGCCGGCCAGCAAGGTGATCGCAGCGAACCATCGTGTGTGTCGAGAGGGGAGTGACATCACGGCATCCTTTCGGCCCGATGGGCGTCAATCTGAGCAGTTCTCCGGGCGCCCATAGTAGTCCAATGGCGACTCACCGTGTACTGGCGATGCTCGGACGCAGCCGGTGGTCTGACACGACGCGGCTCCGCTGACTCGTAGTCTTTGTTTGATTGAGGGGTGGAAGTGGTGGGCGCGGGTGGAATCGAACCACCGACCCCTCGCGTGTGAAGCGAATGCTCTACCGCTGAGCCACGCGCCCGACCGAACCTGAAGTTTATCATGGGCGGGTCTCAAGACCCGCCCCTACGACTGCTCGAGACCCGCCCTGCGACTGCCAACCAGGCTCGATCAGACCGTTCCGTACAGGCGATCGCCGAAATCGCCGAGCCCCGGCACGATGAACTTGCGCGGGTTCAGCTCCGTGTCGAGGGCCGGCGAATAGATGTGGACGTCGGGATGCGCCGCGGTCATGGCAGCCACGCCCTCGGGCGCCGCCACGACACACATCATGCGGATCGCGCGCACCCCGGCGTTCTTGATGATGTCCATCGCCGCCACGGCGCTGCCGCCGGTGGCCAGCATCGGGTCGGCGAGCAGCACCACGCTCGCGGCCAGCCCCGGCGGCAGGCGCGAGTAGTAGCGCGAGGCGGCCGCGGTCTCCTCGTCGCGCTGCAGGCCGATATGGCCGACGCGCGCGCGCGGGACCAGCTCCAGAATCGACTCGACCATGCCGAGGCCGGCGCGGAGCACCGGCACGATCACGATGTCGGCGCGCACGATCCGGGCGTCGGCGGGTCCGAGCGGCGTGGCCACCGTGTCGGCGTCGGTCGGGAGATCGCGCAGCGCTTCGGCCGCGACGATCAGGCTGATACGGTGTGCAGCGGCGCGAAACGCGGGCGGCGGCGTGCGGGCGTCACGGAGTTCGGCCAGCGCGTCGAGCGCCAGCGGGTGATCGACCAGGTGGAAAGGCACGGCCCATAGTACTCCGGCCATTCTTCGATAGAATTCCGGGCATGCGCGCCGGCTTCGTCGCCGTCTTCCTCGCTCTTGGCGCCGCCCTGGCCGCGCAGCAGACGCCGCGGCAGGTGTCGCTCGTCGTCCGCAACGGCACGGTCATCACGCTCGACGCCGCGAAGCGGGTGATCGAGAACGGTGCGGTGGCCATCGACGGCAGCGACATCGTCGCGGTGGACACTGACGACGCCATCCGCCGGCAATTCCGCGGCACCGAGACGATCGACGCCGGCGGCCAGGTGATCATGCCGGGCCTCGTCAACACGCACACGCACGCGCCGATGGTGCTGCTGCGCGGACTCGCCGACGACCTGGCCCTGCAGGATTGGCTCAACAAGTACATCTTTCCCGCCGAGGGCAAGCTCGTCTCGCCGGAATTCGTGCGCGTGGGCACGCGGTTGGCGGCGCTCGAGATGATCGAGTCGGGGACCACCACCTTCGCGGACATGTACTACTTCGAAGAGGAGATCGCGAAGGAGACCAAGGCCGCCGGGCTGCGCGGCGTGCTCGGCCAGACCGTGATCCAGTTTCCGGTGGCCGACGCCAAGACGCCCGCCGACTCGCTGGTGCGCGCCGAAGCCTTCATCCAGCAGTTCAAGGGCGACCCGCTGATCACGCCCGCCGTGGCGCCGCACGCGATCTACACGCTCGACGGACCGACGCTCAAGGCCGCGCGCGAGCTGTCGAAGCGCCACGGCGTGCCGACGATCATCCACCTCGCCGAGACCCGCGACGAGATCACAGACGGCGCGCGAACGCTTTTCGACCTCGCCGGTGACCTACCTCGACAGCCTCGGGATCCTCGGTCCCGGACTCCTGGCCGCGCACGCGGTGTGGGTGAACGACGCGGACATCGCCGTGCTGAAAGCGCGCGGCGCCGGCGTGTCGCACAATCCCGAGAGCAACATGAAGCTCGCGAGCGGCGCGGCGCCGGTGACGGGCTACCTCCGCGCGGGCGTGGCCATCGGCCTTGGGACCGACGGCGCGGCGAGCAACAACGATCTCGACATGTTCGAGGCCATGCGGATGGCGTCGTTCCTGGCCAAGCTGCAGACCATGCGACCCGAGCGCCGTGAGCGCGGCCACGGCGCTCGAGATGGCGACGATTGGAGGAGCCCGAGCCCTCGGCCTCGACCGGCAGATCGGCTCGCTCGAACCGCGCAAGCGCGCCGATCTCCTGGTCGTGTCGATGCGGGCCGCGCGGCAGACGCCGGTCTACGATCCGGTCTCGCACCTGGTCTACGCCACCCGCGGCGACGACGTGCGCGACACCATCGTCCACGGCCGGGTGCTGATGCGCGACCGCAAGGTGCTGAGCCTCGACGCTGACGCCGTGCTGAAGGACGCCCGGGCGATGGCGGTGAAGGTTCGCGCGGCGGTGAAGTAGCCGATGCCACGCCTGCGGCCGGCGCTTGCGCTCGCGGTCGCCGCCGCCGTGGTGCTGCCCGTGCGGGCGGCGGGCCCGGACCTCCAGACGGTGCTCGACCTGGCCACGGCCTACGAGCTGAAGTTCATCGGACAGTTCGAGAACGTCGTGGCCGAGGAGGTCTACGTCCAGGAGATGTCCTCTCCGCGTCGCAAGCGCACGATCAAGTCCGATTTCCTCTTCGTCAAGTATCCGGATGTCGAGGGATCGATGACCTTGCGTGACGTGTTCGAAGTGGACGGCAAGCCCGTGCGCGACGCCACGCAGGCCGACCGGATGATGAAGCTGTTCACCTCGCCGGTGCCCAATGCCGTCGGCCGGGCGCGCGCACTGGCTGAAGAGGGCGCACGCTACAACCTGCTGGACATCGGCACCCTGAACAACCCCGTCCTGGCGATGGTGTTCCTGCAGCCGAACTACCGGCCTCGCTTCCGCTTCAACCTCGCGGGAATCGAAAAGAGCCTCGGGCCGACGATCCGGACCGTTCGCTTCGAGGAGTTCAGGATTCCCACGATCCTGCGGAGCAACGGAAACAGCGACCTGCTGTCGCGGGGGCTGCTCTGGGTGGACGAGCAGACCGGCCGCGTGGTGAAGACGCGACTTCAGGTGGGGCCCTGGCGAATCCCGCCGGAAATCGTCACCACCTATCGCCACGAGCCCGAGCTCGGAATCGACGTGCCGGCCGAGATGCGGGACTGGTATCCCGACGGCAACCGCGGAGACATCAAAGGGGTCGCCACGTACGGCCGATTCCGGCGCTTCCAGGTGACGGACCGAAGAGTCGATTCAGAAGTAGGGCCCGAGCCGGCCCAGGGCTGGCTGAAGCCGGCCCTACGTCTCCGACGACGCCGATGAAGGGGAGCGCGCGGTAGCCCTCGGCGTAGTCGAGGCCGTAGCCGACGACGAAGCGGTCCTCGATCGTGAACCCCACGTATTCCACGTCCACGGCCACCTTGCGGCGCGACGGCTTGCTCAGGAGGCAGGCCGTCCGCAGGTGCCGCGGCTTGCGCGCGCTCAGAACCTGGTGCAGGTAGGTGAGCGTGAGACCGGTGTCGACGATGTCCTCGACGATGACGACGTCGCGGCCCTGATCGGCGCGCCGAGGTCCTTGAGCAGCTGCACCTGGCCCGAGGAGTTGGACGAGCTGCCGTAGCTCGAGGCGGCGATGAAGTCCATCGTGACGCCCTTGCCGTCGGTGTCTTCAGCGAGGCAGCGGGCGAGGTCGGCGAGAAAGATGAACGAGCCCTTGAGCACGCCGATCAGGTGCACGCCGTCGGGATGGTCGCGCCGGATCTCTGCGGCGAGCGCCCGCACGCGCGCCTGCAGGTCGTCGGCGGTGATTAGCGTCTCCATGTCTCCAAACGCCGGCCAGCGGATGGTGTCAGGTGTGGCGAAGCCTCAGGCTAGTCCGCGAGGCTGAGCCACGCCCAGAGTAACATAGCGGCTTCACCGTGAAGCGCTTCCACATCGTGACCGAGGCCGATGCGCGCGTGCTCGAGTACGGCAGCACGATCGCTCTCGCGGCCGGCGGCCACGTCACGCCGCTGGCGCAGGATACGCTGCGGGCCCGCCGCGTGACGGTGATCGCCGACGTCGCCGACGCGGACGTGGCCGCGCTCGCGCCGCCCGCGTCGATCCGGACGGTGGCGCTCGCCGGCGATCACACCTCGCTGGCGCTCAAGGCGTGCGCTGGTGCAGCACCTGCGCGGCCGCGGCCTGGCGGCCCACGACCTCGGCACGACGACAACCGACCCCGTGGACTATCCCGACACCGCGGCGGCCGCGGCGCTGCAGGTGGCGCGCGGGGAGGCCGACGCCGCGGTGGTGATCGACGGCGCCGGCCTCGGCTCGTGCATCGCCGCCAACAAGATTCCGGGCGTCCGGGCCGCCATGTGCACCACCGAGACGCTGGCGCGATACGCCCGGCAGCACAACGGCGCCAACGTGCTGGCGCTCGGCGCCACGCTGCTGTCGCCGGCCGAGGCCGCGGCGATCCTGGACGTCTTCATCGACACGCCCATGCGCGAGGCCCGCTACATCCGGCGTCTCGCCAAGATTCGCGCGCTCGAAACGCGCCCGCGCACGTGATGGCCGCCCCCGATCTCGAGCGCCTGATCCGGATCATCGTCGAAGAGGTGGCGGCGGCGCAGACCACCGCCGCGCCGGCCCGATGTGGCTGTCACGCCGTGCTGTTCGAGTGCTGCCCCGACCGGCTGCGCGGGGTGATCGAGGCCGGCGCCTCGCGACTGGGCCTGCACGCCTCGGGCGGGGACGCCGGTGGTGTGGCGGCGATGATCGACCACACGCTGCTCAAGCCGGACGCGACGCGCGCCGAAGTCGAGGCGCTGTGCCGCGAGGCGGCCGAGTACCGGTTCGCCAGCGTGTGCGTGAACCCGACGTGGGTGGCCACCTGCGCCCGCCTGCTCCAGGGCGTCGCCGGCGAAGGTGTGCTCGGTGGTCGGCTTTCCGCTCGGCGCGACGACGCCCGACGTGAAGCACTACGAGACCCGGCGCGCGCTCTTCGACGGCGCGCGCGAGATCGACATGGTCATCAACGTCGGCGCGCTCAAGTCCGGCGACCTCCGCGTGGTCGAGCGCGACATCGAGGCGGTGACCGGGCCGTGCCGCGAAGCGGGCGCCGTCAGCAAGGTCATCATCGAGGCGGCGCTGCTCACCGACGAGGAGAAGGTGACCGCGTGCACGCTGGCCAAAGCGGCCGCGGCCGACTACGTGAAGACCTCCACCGGGTTCGGCCCGGGCGGCGCCACCGCCGCCGACGTGGCGCTGATGCGGCGGGTGGTGGGCGACGAGATGGGCGTGAAGGCCGCCGGGGGCGTCAAGGACCTGGAGGCGCTCAAGGCGATGGTCGCCGCCGGCGCGACCCGGATTGGCGCCAGCGCCGGCGTCCGGATCGTCCAGCAGTCGAAGGGCGGAGCAGCCGGCCGGCGGGCACAGGCTACTGAGGCGGTGGAGTAAACCGCGTAATGACGAGAGTGGTAGGATCATCTGCCTGCAGCTCGACGCACCTGACGCTCGGCCAACAGGACGTCGGCTGCGAGACTCGCCGATATCTCCGCTGATCCGGGCAACGGATGGCGGACGGGCGCGCGCTGCAGGAGTCGCATCTGCGCTGATCGGCGCGGCGCGGCGCTGATGGTGTCGCGGCCTGCACGCCCACGTCCGCGTGCGGTCGCCGCCGGCCAGTTCGGCCGCCCGTCGATTCTCGCACGCGCAGGCGCACTGTTGCCTGTGCCGGTCTGCTCGGCGGCAGGCGTTTTGGCGGCGCGAGGGCCGCATCCAGACGCACCGCTCGCTGGGATTGCTCGGTATCGCGCTGGCGACGGAGATGATCTTCCGGGCCTGCGGCCATGGCCAGCACGCTGCGGCTCGCGGAGCAGACGAATGCCAGGGGCAGGGGAACGCCCTGGCTCTGGTCGCATGTCACCGGCGTGATGATGTTCGCGGTGTTCGTGACAGCCGCGGTGGTCTATCGTGCCACGCGTCGCGTCATCCAGTCGAGCGGCTGATGCTGCTCGCAGCTGCTCGACATCGGATTCAGGCGGCGTCTGTGCGGCTCAGTCGCGCGTGCTGCGCGATCGGGATGGGCATGCTGCCGGCCAGCCGCAGGAGCGGCGTGCCAGCCGCGTGCCGACTGGCGAGCCGGTAGCCGTCGCCTGCATTGCGGATCGACGCGATTGTGCTCGGCAGCGGTCGCTCTGTACGGCTGGCGCACTGAGCGGCGGCCGCGTGCACGACGCAGCTTATATCGTCGGGGGCTCGCAGCGTCATGCGCGTTCGAGAGGCTCGGCGCCTGGATCGTCAACTGCCGAGCGTCCGGCGCGACGGCTTGCGCGATGCTGCTGCGCGCTCAGCGCGTGTAGAACCGCGGCGCGGCGTGCGGTGCGCCGGAAGGAGGCCAAAACCTCGTATGGAGTGTATGATGTGGGAGTTACGGTAACTCGCTAGCGGGAGTAGTTCAGCGGTAGAACGCGAGCTTCCCAAGCTCGATGTCGCGGGTTCGATCCCCGTCTCCCGCTCCACCTTTCAAGCGCTTTCTTACAAGCGCTTTCCCTGCCCGACCTGACCTGACCCACCCGACCACCTGACCCTCAGCCTCGAATAATCGCCAGCACCTCGTCGCGCTTCTGTTCCATCAGCGCGGGCGTTTCCGCCTCCAGATTGAGCCGGAGCAGCGGTTCGGTGTTGGACGCCCGGACGTTGAAGTGCCAGGTGGGGTAGTCCACCGACACGCCGTCGATCCGGGCGAGCGAGGCGTCGGCATAGCGCGCCTCGATGGCGGCCAGCTTGGCCGGCACGTCGGCCATGCTGGCGAGCTTGGTGTTGATCTCGCCCGAGATGAAGTAGCGCTCGCGGTACGGCGCCAGCAGGTCGCGCAACGGCAGGTTCTTCTTCGACATCAGCTCCAGCACCAGCAGTGCCGGGATGAAGCCGTTGTCGGCGTAGTAGAAGTCCTTGAAGTAGTAGTGCCCCGTCACCTCGCCGGCGAAGATGCCGTCCTCCTGCCGCATGCGCTGCTTGATGAACGCGTGGCCCACCTTGTTCATGAGCGCCCGGCCGCCGTAGCGCGCGGTCGTGTCCTTCACCGCGTGGCTGGCGCGCAGGTCGTAGATGATCGTGGCGCCCTTCGGCACCTTGAGCAGGAACGCCTCGGCCAGCAGCGCGGTGACGAAATCGCCGGAGATGAACTCGCCGCTCCCGTCGATGAAGAAGCAGCGGTCGGCGTCGCCGTCCCAGGCGATGCCGATGTCGGCCTTCTGCCGGATCACCTCCGCGGTGATGTCGGCGCGGTTCTCCTCGAGCAGCGGGTTGGCCTCGTGGGTCGGGAACGTGCCGTCGATGGTGAAGCACAGCTTCGTGACCTGGCAGGGCAGGCGATCGAAGATCTTCGGCGCGACCAGGCCGGCCATGCCGCTGCCGGCGTCGAGCACGACCTTGAACGGCTTGATCACCGCACGGGTCGATGAATGACATCACCTTCTCGATGTAGCGCGTCGAGGATGTCGCGGCTGGTGCGGCGGCCCCGGGTGGCCGCGGGCGGCGGCAGCCGGTTGTTGACGATCATGTCGCGGATGTCGCCGATGCCCGCGTCGCCGCTCAGCGGCAGCGCCTCGGCCCGCACCATCTTCACGCCGTTGTACTGCCCCGGGTTGTGCGACGCCGTGATCTGCGCGCCACCGTCGAGCCCGTCCTGCACCACGCCGAAGTACATCTGGTCGGTGCCGAGCATGCCGAAGTCCACGACGTCGGCGCCCTGGGTGAGCGCGCCGTCGATGAACGCCTCGGTCAGCGCCGGCGACGACACCCGCATGTCGCGCGACACGCCGATCGTCTTCGCCTTCAGGTAGGCGACGAAGCCGCGGCCGATGTCGCGCGCGATCGCCTCGTTCAGTTCCTGCGGGTACAGGCCCCGCACGTCGTAGGCTTTGAAGATGCTGGTATCCACTGGTGTGCTCCGGAATCAGGCGCGCGTGAAGTCGGTGAGATGGGTGCGGTCGCCGAGCACGGCGCCGGCGCCCGAGCGTGGCACTGGCGCCGAGCCGGCAGCCGCGGCCGGCGATCGCGCGCTGCACCGTCGCGCCGGGGCCGACGACGCACTCCGGCCACACGATGGCGCCCTCCACGACGCGCCTTGGCCTCGACGCGCGCGTCTGCGGCCGACCACCGACAGCGGGCCGATGCGCGCGCCGGCCTCCACCGTCACGCCGTCGCCGATGAAGCACGGGCTCTCGACCGTGGCCTCGGGGCTGATGCGCGCGCCGGGGCGACACGCAGGCCCGGGGCGCCGGCTGGTCGCGGAACGGCGCGGCGCGGAACCGGCCGGCGAGGATGTCGTGGTGCACCTGGAGGTACTTCTCCGGCGTCCCGATGTCGATCCAGTAGCCCTGGTAGTCGAAGGCGAGGAACGTCTCGCCGCGTTCGATGAGCGACGGGAAGTACTTGCGCTCGATCGACCACGGCACCCCGTCGGGGATGCGGTCGAAGGTCGTCGGCTCGAGCACGTAGATGCCGGCGTTGATGCGGTTGGTCGTGATCTCGCCCGGCGGCGGCTTCTCGATGAAGCGCCGGATGTTCTGCTGCCCGTCGGTCTCGACCAGGCCGAACGCGCTCGGGTTCTCCACCGGCGTCAGCACGATCGTCGCGCGCGCGTCACGCTCGCGATGCAGCGCGATCACGGCCCTGAGATCGATCTCGGTGAGCACGTCGCCGTTGAAGACGACGATCGGGCCCGTCGATGCCGCGGCTCGCGAACTTGATGCCGCCGCCGGTGCCGAGCGGCTCCGGCTCGACCACGTAGCGCATCCGGATGCCGAAGGCCGAGCCGTCGCCGAACACGGCCGCGATCGCCTCGGGCTGGTAGTTGAGGCTCAGCACCACCTCATCGATCTCCGGCACCTGTTTCAGGAGGTCGATCTGATAGGTGAGGAACGGGCGATCGAAGATCGGAACGACGGGCTTGGGTGTGTTGAGGGTGAGGGGGCGCAGCCGCGTGCCCTGGCCCCCGGCCAGCAGTATCGCCTTCATGATAACCACCGGATCTTACGATAGAATGCAGGCGACATCCGACATGAACCTGCCCAATGCGCTCACGCTCGTGCGCATGTTCCTCGTGCCGCTGCTCGTGGTGGTGCTGCTCACCGAGTTCGAAGGCCGGCGGATCCTGGGAGTGTCGAAGGAGATCGTCGGCGCGGGCATCTTCGCGCTTGCGTCGCTGACCGACTGGCTCGACGGCTACCTGGCGCGGCGCCGCCGGCAGGTGACGTGGTTCGGCCAGATGCTGGATCCGATTGCCGACAAGCTGCTCACGTCGGCGGCGTTCATCTCGCTCGTGCAGCTCGACCTCGCGCCGGCATGGATGGTGGCGCTCATCATCGGCCGCGAGTTCGCGGTGACCGCGCTGCGGAGCCTGGCCTACGCGAAGGGCATCACGATTCCCGCGTCGTCGCTCGGCAAGTTCAAGATGGCGTCGCAGGTCACCGCCATCCTGCTGCTCATCCTGGCCGGCGGTCCGCTGCCGATCCTGGCGACGCCGGGCTATGTCGTGTTGTGGGTGGTGATGGCGCTGGCCGTCGTGTCGGCCGTGGATTACTACCGGCGCTTCCAGCGGATGCTGAACGCGCACGTCACCGACGTGAACATCGCAAGGGAGCGACGCGCTGGATAGCGCGCGTGCGGCTAGGCAGGTGAGCAGGTAGGCAGGGGCAGGTCGGAAGCCGCCTCACCCGCCCACCTGCCCACCAGCCGCATTGCGGCGTAGCCGCTACTTCCGCATCGACACGTAGTCGTCCGCGCGTCACGACGGTGCGGGCGAGCGTCACGCTCAGCGTGGCCGAGTTCTCGCGCACCTCGACGGCCACGGCTTCGGCCACCTGGTAGAGGAAATTCCCGTCCTCTTTCTTGTCGTGGTAGACGACGAACTGCGAGCCCGGCGTGATGCCGTGATCGCTGCCGCGATCGATGACGATGAATTCGCCGGCGCCGTAGGTCCGGCGCCGGTCCTTGCCGGGCAGCACGCGGCCGTAGTTGTCGCGTTCCGGCTTGCCCTTCGTCTCGGTGCGCGGCACCACCACCGGCAGCGCGAACGGCTCGAGGTAGTCGCCGACGAGCACGGCGTCGCAGGCGTAGACGATGGTGGCCAGCGACATCTCTTCGTCGATCGCATACACGCGGATCCAGCCGGCGGTCTGCACCGTGGCCGGGGTCGTCACGCGACACGGCCTGATCGCGATCCTTCAGGATGCGGCGGACGAAGAACTCCTGGCCCACCTGCATGCCGTTGGCGCGCCCGGCGTTGATGGTGATGAGGTCGCCCGGCGCGGCGCTGACGCGCGACCTCGAGCGACTGGCCGCCGGTGATGCGCAGCGGCACGGCCGGCATCTCGGACGCCGCGGATGGCGCGCAGGCCAGCGACAGCACGTCGGCCGGGAGGTGCGTGGCGGCCCAGGCCGGACCGGTCTGGGCGGCGGCGGTGGCGGCGAGCGGGACGAGTGCGGCGAAGAGCGCCGCCGTGCGTGTCAACCTCATGGCTCCCTCGACGGGCGCGCCATGAGGCCCGCCCGGACTATTGCGCGTTCAGCAACTCCAGACGCTTCTTCGCGTCCTCGGCGAACTCGCTCTGTGCAAATTCGGACAGCAGGCGCTCGAGGTACGGGATCGCCTGCGCCTTTCCGTTCTTCTTATCGGGCGTCCCGTCGGCCCGGAGCAGCGATTCGGCCAGGTGGAAATAGACGCCGTCCCGTCCTGTGAATTCCGGATCCTCTTTGAGCACTTCGCGGAAACGGTCCACGGCGCCGGGATACCAGCGCGAGCGGTAGTAGTGCACGCCGACGCGGTAGGACGCCTGCTCAGGCGGTCGCGCGCCTCGCGCCACTTCGCCCGCACCTCGGGCATCAGCGGGCTGTTGGGTAGCGGTCGAAGAAGACCTGGTACTCCTTCAGGCTCTCCCTGGTCTCGGTCTGGTCGCGCTCGGCTGCGCGCATCTGCTTCTGATGGCACATCGCCAGGCGGAACTGCGCCACGTCGGCCTTGGCGTTGGTCGGGTAGAAGGTGAGGAACTCGCGGAACTCGTTGGCGCCCATGCACCAGCGATTCGGCGGACCCTTCGCCCAGATAGGTCTCGCCCATGCCGAGCTTGGCGTCGGGCCGCAGCGGGCTCTGCGGGTAGTTGTCCACCACCTGCCGGTAGTATTCGCGGGCGTCGGCCCACCGCTTCTTCTTCAGCGCCTCGTCGCCGCGGTCCATCAGGTAGCGATCGGGCTGGGTGATGTTCTGCGGGATCGCGTTCTTCTTCCCGGCGCAGCCCGCGGCCATCGCGACACAGAGCAGGAGAGCGGCGCGCCAGAGGCCGGCACGAAGCGGAGAGCAGTCAGTCATGTGTGCGTTCTTGCGGCCCTGGAGAGCGGGCCCGCATATCTCAATTGTAGACGGTCGGGATGCCCGGATGGCCGGCTGGACGGTTGAGCATCTCGACCACCCGTTCGGGCAGCCGGCAGGGCCGCCCCGCCGCGTTCAGGGCGGCATGGATGCTGTGGCCGGAGGCCGACGCGGTGCCGTCGGCCACCCGCACCACTTCGTAGTCGAACCGGATGCGGACCGGGGTCAGCAGGGTCGCCCGGGTGCGGATCTCGATCTCGTCGTCGTACCGGGCGGGCTGGTGGTATTGGCAGAAGACCTCGATCACCGGCAGCGACACCCCTGCCTCTTCCATGTCGCGGTAGGTCCATCCCGACGAGCGCAGCCAGTCGGTGCGGCCCACTTCGAACCACACCAGGTAGTTGGCGTGATAGGTGACGCCCATCTGGTCGGTGTCGGCGTAGCGGACGCGCACGCGGGCACTGCGGACCCCGTCGGCCGGACGGAGTGCTCACACCGCCGCCCGCGCGGCCTGCACGGCCTGGGCGCGCAAGCGCGCGCGCGGCCGCTTCGGGATCGGGCGTGCCGAAGATGGCCTGGCCGGCCACGAAGATCGACGCGCCGGCGGCGGCGATGGCCTCGATGTTCGACGCGTCCACGCCGCCGTCGATCTCGATGGGCGCCGACGAGCCCGCGGCCGCGAGCACCGCCCGCACCCGCCGGATCTTGTCGAGGCTCTGCGGGATGAACTTCTGTCCGCCGAACCCGGGGTTCACCGACATCACCACGACGAAGTCGAGATCCGCGGCAATGGCCTCGAGCGCCGAGGCCGGCGTCGACGGGTTGAGCACCGCGCCGGCCTGGGCCCCGAGCGCGCGGATGAAGGTGAGCGTGCGGTGGAGGTGCGGCACCGCCTCGACGTGCACCGACACCATGCTGGCGCCCGCCTTGACGAAGGCCTCGATGTAGCGGTCCGGCTCCTCGATCATCAGGTGCACGTCGAGCGGCCGCGTCGCGACGCGCTTGATTGCCTGCACCACCGGCGGGCCGATCGTGATGTTGGGGACGAAGTGCCCATCCATCACGTCCACGTGAATCAGGTCGGCGCCGCCGCGCTCGGCGGCGGCGATGTCGCGCCCGAGGGCGGCGAAGTCGGCGGAGAGAATCGACGGCGCCAGGCGGATGGCGCTCACCGGCTCACCTCGAGCGACACCGCGTCGCTCGCCGTCACCTTGAACCCGCCGGCGGGCTGCTGCCGGACCACCGTGCCGGGCGGCACGCCGGGATACGGTTGCGAGCCGACGACCGTGACGCGCAGCCCCTGCCGGCGCAGGGTATCGGCGGCGCGGGTGCCGTCGATGCCGATGACGTCGGGCATCACGTAGGCGGCTCCTTCCTCGCCCCGGTTGATGAGCAACGACACCCCGGGCGCCAGCGTCGCGGCCGGCGGATCCTGCGCGATCACGGTGTCGGCGGGAAAGACCGGGGAGCGGAACTCCGAGACCGAGACCACCCCCAGGCCGCCCTGCTCGAGGCGGATGCGCGCGGTGCGTTCGGTCTGCGCCGTGAGCTGCGGCACGACGGTGGCGCGCGGCCCGGAGCTCACCCACACCCGGACGCGGCGCTGCTGCCGCGCCAGGGCGCCGGTTGCCGGCTCCTGCTGCATGATGTGTCCCGCCGGTACGTGCTCGTCGGCACGGCGGGCGTCGTCCACGCGCAAGGCCAGGCCGAGATTGTTCAAGGCGCGAGTGGCCTCGGGCACGGTCCTGCCCACCAGGCCCGGCACTCGTACCTCGCGCGCCTTCAGCGCCGCGCGCATGGCAATGCCAAAGAAGACGAGGAACGTGAGCCCGAGGGCGCCGGCGAGCAGCAGGAACTGCCCCAGCCTCCAGACGCGAGTGCCGAGCGGCATGAACGACTGATCGTACCACGAACGTTCGAGATGCCCGTGCGGCGACGCGGGCTCACGATCGGACCAGGGCGGCGGCGAAAAACGCCTCGAGGCCGTGCAGGAAGGGCAGCGTTCGCAGCATGCCGCGCGCGTCGGCGGCGGCGGCGAGCGGGCCGCCGGCCGGCACGAGCCTGAACTCGGCGTGCGCGGCCAGGAAATCGTCCACCACCGCCTCGTTCTCCTCGGGTTCGCTCGAGCAGGTGGCGTAGACCAGACGGCCGCCGGGCGCGACGGCGCGCGCCGCCCGGCCGAGCAACAGGCGCTGGGCCGCGGCGAACTCGGTCAGCTGCGCCTCGGTGCGCCGCCAGCGGATGTCGGGATCGCGCCGCACCGTGCCGAGGCCCGAGCAGGGGGCGTCGACCAGCACGCGGGTGAACACCGGCCGGAACGGCACGTCGTCGCGGCTGCCCACCTGCACGAGCCGCACGTTTGGCGCGCCGCTCTCGCGGACGGTGTCGGCGAGCAGGCGCATACGGCGCGCCCGCGCGTCGCACGCGACCACCAGGCCGCGGCCATCCATCTCCGCGGCCAGGGCCGTAGCCTTTCCGCCGGGCGAGGCACAGAGGTCGAGCACGGTGTCGCCGCTCCGTGCGCCGACCAGCAGCGGCACGAGCTGCGACGATTCGTCCTGCACCGCGAATCGACCCCGGGCCGGCGGAAGGCGTCCGCTGCGGACGATGAGCCCATCGGGCGCGTACGGCGCCGGGTCGGTCACCACGCCCTCGTCGTCCAGCGCCCGGCGCAGGTCGTCGCGCGAGTTGACGAGACGGTTGGCGCGCAGCGTCACCGCGGGGGCCGCGTTGTTGAACGCCGTCCACGCCGCGGCGCGTTCGAAGCCGTAGCGATCCAGCCATCGGGCCACCAGCCAGTCGGGGTGCGACTGGGTGATGCCGAGATAGGCGAGCGCCTCCTGCCGCGACGGGGTGGGGCCGGGATGCGGGGGCAGCCCGAGCGCGTCGCGGGTGCGCGACAGCGTACGCATGACCGCGTTGACGAACCCGGTGGCGCGGGGGCGCCGCGCCCCGCGGGCCAGCGACACCGCGTCGTCGACGATGGCGGACGCGGGCACGCGATCGAGGTGCAGCAACTGGTAGAGGCTGAGCCGCAGGATCACCAGGACGTCGCGGATCGATGGCGTCGAGCCGCCGGTCCGCGGCCGTGACGATCGCGGCGTCGAGAGCCCGCTGCCAGCGCAGGGTCCCGATGACGATGTCGGTGGCGAGCGCGCGATCGCGCGGATCGGTCAGGTTCCGGTGCTCGCGCGCGAGCAGCGCCGCCGGCTGCGCGTCGCCGCTCTCGACTGCCTGGAGCGTACGGAACGCCGCCACGCGCGCCGGCGCGATCATGGGCCGGAGAAGCGCGCGCCCGGCCGCACGGGATGGCCGCGCAGGAAGTCCGCGGCGGGCATCGGCCGGCCGTTTTCGGGCTGCAGCTCGAGCAGCGCCAGCGAGCGGCCGTCCCCGGCCGCCACGTGCACGCCCTCGGCGTCGGCCTGGAGCACGGTCCCGGGAGGCGCATCGGTCCGGGCGGCCTGCGGCGACGTCTTCCATACGATCACGCGCCGGCCGTCGACCCAGCTGTAGGCGTGCGGCCACGGAAACAGTCCGCGGACGCGATCGTGGATGCGCCGGGCGGCGAGCGTCCAGTCGATGAGCCCTTCTTCCTTGGTCAGGCGCGGCGCGTACGTGGCGAGCGCGTCGTCCTGCGGTTCCTCGTGAGCCGTGCCCGCCGCCATCGCGTCGGCCACGTCCACGAGGAGGGTCGCGCCAATCTCGGCCAGTGCGTCCTCGAGCTCTTCGCTGGTTTCGTCGGGCCCGATCGGCCGCACGCTCGTGGCCAGCATGGCGCCGGCGTCGAGCCTGGCCGCGACCCGCATGATGGTCACGCCGGTTTCGGTCTCGCCGGCGATGACCGCGCGGTGCACCGGGGCGGCGCCGCGGTATTTCGGCAGAAGGGACGGGTGCACGTTGATCATCCCGAGTCTCGGCACGGCGAGGAGCCAGGCTGGAATCAGCTGCCCGTACGCCGCGACCACCCCGAGGTCGGGACGCCAGGCGGTGAGCGCCGCCTCCACCCCGGGTTCCCGCAGCGACGCGGGCTGCACGACTGGCAGCGATCGCGCTACCGCCGCGGCCTTCACCGGCGCGGCGGTCACCTTCTGGCCGCGGCCCCGGGGGCGATCGGGCTGCGTCACCACGCCGACGACATCGTGCGGCGACTCGATCAGGGCCTCGAGGGTCGGCACGGCGAAACGCGGCGTGCCGAAGAAGACGACCCGGAGTCCGCTTACCATTTCCCGGCGCGTTCGAGCTTCCGGATCTTGCGGACGATGAAGTCCTTCTGGAGGCCGCGCAACCGATCGACGAACAGCTTGCCGTCGAGATGATCCATCTCGTGCTGAAAGCAGCGGGCGAGGAGCTCCGTGCCGGTCACCGCATGCTCGACGCCGTTGCGGTCGAGCCCCTTCACCGTGACCCGCTCGGGCCGCGCGACGGTCGCGTTGAAGCCGGGCACGCTGAGGCAGCCTTCCTCTTCGAGCTGCATGCCTTCGCGTTCGACGAACTCCGGGTTGACGAAGACGTGCAGCGCGTCGATGTCGCGGCCCACCGACACGTCGGCGACGAAGATGCGGAGCGGCACGCCGATCTGCGGCGCCGCCAGCCCGACGCCCGGCGCGGCGTACATCGTCTTGATCATGTCGTCGATGAGTTCCTGGATCTCGGGCGTGATGTCGGGCACCACGGCTGCCGGGCGATGCAGGGCGCCGGCCCCGTAGCGGAGGATCGGCCGGATCATCGTGGCAATGGACGATCAGCTGGCGCGGCCGACGGCGTTGCCCGGGGCAAGCCGGCCCGCCAGTTGCTCGGCTGTGGCCGCGTAATGGCGCGCGATCTCCTCCACCGAATCGCCGCCGAACTTCTCGAGGAAGGCGTCCGCGAGCACGAACGACACCATGGCCTCGCCGACGACGGCGGCCGCGGGCACCGCGCAGACGTCGCTGCGCTCGATGGCGGCCGGGGCGTTCTGCATCGTCGTGAGATCGACCGACCGCAGCGGGTTCATCAGCGTGGCGATCGGCTTCATGAACCCGGTGACCCGCACGTCCTGGCCGTTGGTGACGCCGCCTTCCAGACCGCCCGCGTTGTTGGTCGGCCGCACCGGCGCCTCGCGTTGCGCGTCGGGCGGCAGGATCTCGTCGTGCACGCGTGACCCGGGACGCAGCGCGACTTCGGGCCCGATGCCGATGCCCACGGCCTTGATCGCGTGGATGCACATCAGCGCCTGCCCGAGACGCCCGTCGAGCTTGCGGTCCCACTGCACGTACGAGCCCAGGCCAACCGGCACGCCGGTGACGATGATCTCGAAGGCGCCGCCGAGGGTGTCGCCGGCGTCGCGGGCGCGGTCGATCGCCTCGGTCATGCGCTGCTCGACCGCGGTGTCCACGCAGCGGATCGGCGCGTCGTCGGCGAGCGCCTCGGCGTCGGCGAACGACACCGCCCGGTTCGCGTCGAGCGCGACGTCGCCGATCACCGACACGTGGCTGGCGACACGGATGCCGAACTGACCCAGCAGTTGGCGGGCGAGCGTGCCGGCGGCGACCCGCGACGCGGTTTCGCGGGCGCTGGCCCGCTCGAGCACGTCGCGCACGTCGGTGTGCCCGTACTTGAGGGCGCCGGCGAGATCGGCGTGGCCGGGGCGAGGCCGCGTGACGTCGGCGCGGTTGGCGCCGGTGGCGCCCTCCGGCATCTCCTTCTCCACGTGCATCGTCTGCTGCCAGTTGACCCAGTCGCGATTGCGGATGAGCATGGCGATCGGCGCGCCGGTCGTGCGGCCCCTGCGCACGCCCGAGAGAATCTCGGCACGGTCGCTTTCGATCTGCATGCGGCGGCCGCGTCCGTAGCCGCCCTGGCGCCGTCGCAGTTGCCGGTTGAGTCCGTCGATGTCGAGCTCGAGTCCAGCCGGCATACCGTCGACGGTGATGACGAGCGCCTGGCCGTGCGACTCGCCGGCGCTGAGAAATCTGAGCATTCGAACTCAATTCTATACCGAAGAAATTGCGCTGATTTCGGCGTCGCGCGGCCCGCGTTTCGGGCGTGCCGCGCGCTGCGCGCGCGCGCTTGCATCACGAGGTCGCGATGCCGCTGTCTGCCGATCGCGCTGCCGCGTGCCGTGCACCGTCCGTCTGACGGCGCGGACGCGTGGAGCGTCGCCCGACGCGCGCCTCGCAGCGGTTGACCCCGGCCGTGGCGGAGCACGTGATCCGCGCGCGTCGCGCACAGGCCTTCGTGCGCGCGGGCCGGCACGCGGCCGCCGAGCGGCTGCTGCGCGACGTCGCCGCGGCGCTCACGCGGCGCCACGCGTTCGAACCGTGCGCCCACGTGCAGATCGAGCTCGGCCGCCTGCTGCTCGCTCGCGGCCGCGCTGCCGCGGCGCAGCGGGTGTTTGCCGACGCCGCCACGGCCGGTGCCGCCGCGCGCGCGGAGCCGACGGCGCTCGACGCCACGCTCTGGGAGGTGGCGGCGCTCACCGACGCGGGCGACCTCGACGGCGCGGAGGCGCGCGCGCGGCGGTGCGCGGCCTCGCCGTCGTCGCCCCGCCATGGCGCATGGGCGGAAAGCTGCCTCGCGCGCGTGGCGTTGTGGCGCGGCGATGTCGAGAGTGCCGAAGGGCACCTCCCGGACGCGGTGCCGCACGACGACCCCATCGTGCGCGCGTGGGTCGAGGCAACCGCGGTTCGTGTCCTGCTGGCCCGCCGCCAGGTCTTCGACGCCGGCCGCCGGCTGGCCGCGGCGCGCGTCTGCGCTCGGCGACACCAGCGATCCGCACGCGCTCGCGATCCTCGAGACCGCGCGGTTGCGCGTGCTCTGCGAGGCCGGCGATCTCGACGCGTCGGCGGCCTGCCTCGAGATGGTGGCGCGGCACGCGCGGGCGGCGCGGACGCCGTTGCAGCTGCTGCGGGCCCGGCTGGTGTGGCAGGCGCTCCTGCGCCGGTGCGGCCGCGAGCGGGAGGCCGACACCGTGGTCCGACGGCTCCGCGGCATGGCCCGGGCGGCGCCGGCGCTGCTGCGAAAGGCGATCGGCGGGCTGTCCGGCACCGGTCCGCGAGCGGGCCGGCCCGCCGCCGCCGCGCCGGCTGTCGAGGCCGCGCCGATGCTGGTTCCGGAGCTGGCCGGGAAGAGTCGTCCGCTCGACGACCTGCGCGGCGCCATCGCCCGGGCCGCCGCCGCGCCTTTCGCGGTGCTCATCGAGGGCGAGAGCGGAGTGGGGAAGGAACTCGTGGCGCGGGCCATTCACCGTCTGAGCCCGCGCGCGGCACGCCGGTTCTGCGACGTGAACTGCGCGGCGTTGCCCGACGAGCTCGTCGAGGGCGAGCTGTTCGGGCACGCGCGTGGCGCGTTCACCGGAGCGGTGGGCGATCGGGCGGGGCTGTTCGAGGACGCGAGCGGCGGCACGCTCTTCCTCGACGAGGTGTCGGAGCTCTCGCCGCGGGCGCAGGCCAAGCTGTTGCGCGTGCTTCAGCAGCACGAAGTGCGGCGCGTGGGAGAGACGGCCAGCCGGCCGATCGACGTCCGCGTCGTGGCGGCCGCCAACCGGCCGATGGCCATCGAAGCGGCGGAGGGCCGCTTCCGGGCCGACCTGTTGTACCGGCTCGACGTGATCCGTCTGCGCGTGCCGCCCCTTCGCGATCGCCCCGAAGACGTCCCGGTGCTGGCGGAGCGGTTCTGGCGTGCGGCGGCGGCGCGCGTCGGCACCCGCGCGACGCTCGGCGACCCGGTGCTGCGCGCCCTGGCGCAGTACGCCTGGCCGGGCAACGTGCGCGAGCTGCAGAACGTGCTGGCGGCGCTGGCCGTGGCCGCGCCGTCCAGCGGGCGCGTGGCCGTCACGCTGCTGCCGGCGCGGATTGCGGCAGCGCCGGCGCACGCGCCCACGCTCGCGGTACTGCGCGCGCTCGTGCGAACGCGCCGCGGTGACAGCCGCCCTGGCCCGCAGCGGGGGCCGGCGCGCCGAGGCGGCGCGCTCGCTGGGGCTCACCCGTCAGGGCCTGTCGAAACTGATGGCGCGGCTCGACGTGCGCGACGGCACCCGCGGGCAGACGTAAAATCCTGTGAGTGCTTCGTTACCTGGCGCGGCGCCTCGTGCTCACGGTTCCCGTGCTGTTCGGCGTCGCGACGCTGGTCTTCTCGCTGATTCACCTCATTCCCGGCGACCCGGCGCAGGCGATGCTGGGCGAAACCGCCCCGCAAGCCGACGTGGAGGAGCTCCGCCGCCGGCTCGGGCTCGACCGCCCGCTGCTCGAGCAGTACGTCGCGTTTCTGTCCGGAGCTGGTGCGGGGCGATCTGGGCACGTCGCTGCGGACCGGCGAGCCGGTCGTCTCGCAGGTGGCCTCCGCGCATCCCCGCGACCGCCGAGCTCGCGGCCGCGGCGATGCTCGTGGCGCTCGCTGGTCGCGCTGCCGCTCGGCATCGCCGCCGCGGTGTGGCGCGGCACCGCCATCGACTCGCGGCGCCACGGCGCTGGCGCTGGCGGGCGTCTCGGTGCCGAACTTCTGGCTCGGCCCGCTGCTGGCGATCGTGTTCGCCATCGAGCTCGGGTGGCTGCCGGTGTCGGGGCGCGGCACGCCGGCGCATCTGGTGCTGCCGGCCATCTCGCTGGGCGCGGCGCTGGCGGCGATCCTCGCGCGCATGACGCGGGCCACGCTGCTCGAGGAGCTGCGCGAGCCCTACGTGCAGGCGGCGCGCGGCCGCGGCGCGTCCCGGACCCGGGCGGTGCTGCGCCACGCCTTCCGCAACAGCCTGATCCCGATCGTCACGCTGCTCGGCCTGCAGTTCGGCGCCGTGCTGACCGGGCGCCGTGATCACCGAGACCATCTTCGCGTGGCCCGGCATCGGCCGCCTGCTCATCCAGTCGATCGGCTTCCGCGACTATCCGCTGGTGCAGGGCTGCATCCTGTTCATCGCGGTCACCTACGTGGCCGTCAACCTGCTCACCGACCTGGTGTACGGCGTGCTCGACCCGCGGATCCGTTACGAATGACGAGCGAGGCTCCGACGACCGTGACGCCGCTTCAGAGCGTCTGGGCCGTCAAGATGTCCAGCGTCGGCGCGGCCATCGTGGCGCTCGCGGTGCTGGCCGCGGTCATCGGGCCGGTGGTGGCGCCCTTCGACACCGCGTCGCAGGATCTGGCGCTGCGGCTCACCGGCCCGTCGCTGCGGCACTGGTTCGGCCTCGACGAGCTCGGTCGCGACATCCTGTCGCGCGTGCTCGCGGGCGCGCGCATCTCGCTGCTCGTCGGCCTCGTGGTGGTGTCGATCTCGGCCGCCGTCGGCATCGCTCGTCGGCGCCGTCGCGGGCTACTTCGGCGGCCGCGTGGACGAGACCTTGAGCCGCATCATCGACGTCCTGCTGGCGTTTCCCGGGCTGCTGCTGGCGATCGCGATGGTGGCGGTGCTCGGCCCCAGCCTGTTCGAACGTCGTGATCGCGCTCTCGCTCATCGGCTGGGTGGGCTACGCGCGGCTGGTGCGCGGCCAGGTGCTGCGGGCGCGCGAGTTCGAGTTCGTGCAGGCGGCGCGCGCGCTGGGCGCGAGCACGCCGCGGATCCTCGTCCGGCACGTCATCCCGACCGCGCTGCCGGCGGTGACCGTGCAGGCCACGCTCGGCATGGGCGGCGCCATCCTCGCCGAGGCGTCGCTGAGCTTTCTGGGACTCGGTGTGCAGCCGCCGACGCCGAGCTGGGGCACGATGCTCAACTACGGGCGCATCCACCTGCTCGACGCGCCGCACCTGACGATCTTCCCGGGCCTCGCGATCGCCATGCTGGTGCTCGGCTTCAACTTCCTCGGCGACGGCCTGCGCGACGCCCTGGATCCGAAGGCCGCGCCTTCGGCGCGGTAGGGCGGGTAGGGCGGGTAAGGCGGTAGGGCGGTAGCGGCAGCGGCAGCTAGGCCGCCCTCAAGGTGCAGTGAGCGCGCGGTGCTTGGCGAGCGCGATCCGCGCGGCATCACGCCGGCCCAGCGCGGGCCTCGGCCTGGGACAACTGCAGGAAGACGTCGCGGTCGATCGGAAACTGCGTCGTGGCGCGGCAGCAGGGCGGCTCGGCCGCGATCAGGTCGCCGTTGAGCAGCAGCGCGCGGCCGTAGAGCGCCAGCGTTTCGCTCGAGGCCGTCTCGCGAGCCGCGGCCGGCGCGAGCGCCTCGAGCGCCGTCCGGATCGCGCTGCGGATCGCCGGTGCGCGTCGGCCCGTTCCAGCCAGATGCGGCCGCTCGCGTTGGCCACGGCCTCCGAGCCCGGAAAGCGCTCGCCGGCGCGATCGAGCGCGGCGACCGCCGCCTCGGGACGGCCGTGGCGCGCGTGGGCGAGCGCCAGCGACACCAGGCGCCTCCGGCCGGCCGGCGTCGAGCGCCGCCACCGCTTCGCGCTGCGTCGTCTCGTCGCGCGTGCGCCCCAGCATCCCGTAGAGGTCGGCCAGCGCCGACCGCGTGGCGTTCGACGCCGGGCTGCAGTTCGATCGCGCGCGCGAGCGACCGGCTCGCCTCGTCGAGCCGTCCCTCGCGCCAGCGCCGTGAGCCCGAGGAGCTGGTGCGCCTCCGCCAGCCGCGCGTCCATGGCCAGCGCGCGCCGCGCGGCCTCCGCCGCGCCCGTCAGATCGCCGCTCCGGTACAGCGCCAGCCCGAGCTTGTACTGAACGCGCGGCGCGCGATCGTCGAGCGCGAGGTAGGCGCGGTACGGCGCCACGGCTCCGGAGGCGTCGCCCCGCGCCATGTGGACGTCGCCCTCGAGTTCGAGCGGCTGCGGGGCGGTGGGGTCGAGCGCCTGGGCCTGCGCCAGGTCGCGCGCGCGCGGACGTCGAACTGTCCGTCGCGCCAGTAGGTGTCGCCTCGTTTGAGGTAGGGGAGCATCGACTGGGGCCGCAGGGCGACGGCGCCGCTGAACGCCTCGATGGCGGCCGAGGTCTGGCCCCGGCCGAGGGCCGCGTCGCCTTCGGCAAGCAGGCGCCGGAACGCGCGCGCCTGGCGCACGTCGGACCAGCCGTAGACCGTGGCGGCGACCAGGGCGGCCACCACGGTGATCAGGACGACCCGGCCGCTTCACACTCGCCCATCGTACGCCGCCGCCCGCGGCGGCCCAAGCCCGGTGGCACGCGTCCGTTCCGGAACCTTCCGGTCGGGCCGGGGTCTAAGCTGGCAGCAGGTGGTACACTCGATGTCTACAGGGACTACTGGAGACGCCGTGAAAAACGCCGGTGCCATCAGCTGGGCAGGGGCCGACGCGGGCGAGGCCGCGCTGGTCGAACGTTGCGTGTCGCGACGATCAGGCGGCCTGTGCCGAGCTGGTGGCCGACCCACCAGCGCATGGTCTACGCGCTGGCCTTCCACCTGCTGGGCGACCGGGACGACGCCCTCGACGTCTCGCAGGAGGTCTTCCTGCGGGTCTTCCGCACGCTGCCGTCCTTCCGCGGCCAGTCCGCGCTCCGCACCTGGATCTTCCGCATCGTCGTCAACCAGGCGCGCAACCGCCAGCGATGGTGGAACCGGCGCCGCCGGGGCAGCCAGGTGTCGCTCGACGAGCACATCAGCCTGTGCGGCGACGTGCCATCGCAGGGCGAGGTGCTGCCCGATCGGCAGCTGGCCAGCAAGGAAACCGCCTCGCTGATCTGGAAGGCGCTCGACCGCCTGCCGTTCGATCAGAAGACGGCGGTGGTCCTGCGCGAGGTCGACGGGCTGCGCTACGACGAGATCGCGTTCTCGCTCGGCATCGCCGTCGGCACCGTGAAGTCGCGGCTCACGCGCGCGCGGCAGGCGCTGCGCGCCGAGCTGCTGGGGCTGAAGTCATGATCCGCTACGTCGGCTGCGACTACGTGCGCCCGCGGCTCGACGCCTTCGTCGACGGCGAGCTGCCGATGGGCGACCAGGTGCTGGTGGAAACCCACCTGCGCTGGTGCCACACCTGCGCGGCCCGCCTCGAGGACGCGCAGATCATCGGCGCCTCGCTGCGGCTGGCGGCCCGCGCGCACGAAACCGCGGCCGCGGCGCCGGACGTTCCGCCGGAAGGGATGGCGCGCGCGCTCGCGGCGATGCAGGCCGAAGTGCTGGCCCGCGTGGACACCGAGTACGAGCAGTCGTGGGCCGTCCGCGTGCGCGGAACTCTTCACCGACATGCGGCTGTGGTGGCCGGCGCTCGGGGCCACCGTGGCGGTGGCGCTGAGCGTGGCGGCTGGCGAGCGGCGTCTGGCAGGCGACGAGCGCCGAGCAGCCGACCTCGCTGGCGGCGATGATCGAGAACCTGGCCGACCCCGGTTCCAACCGCAATCCGCAGCGGCTCGACGCGGCGATGTACCTGCCGCGCGTGCTCGACGACGGCATGGCGCTCGACGGGGCGATGCTGGCGCAGAACGTCGGGTGGCAGTCATCAGGACGAAGTCGTGGCGGTGGCGGCCATCGTCACGCGGGAAGGCAAGATTGGCGGCTACGCGCTGCTCGACCAGGGCAACGCGGTCATGTGTTGCACGTCCGGCGAGCGCCAAGGGCAGCGACGTGCAGGGCGTGCTGCACGCGGTGCGGCAGTCGCGGTTCGCGCCGGCGCAGCGGCCTGGCGGTCAGGTCGTGGCCGTGAACATGGTGTGGCTGTTCGCGCGCACCACGGTGAAGGCGTCGCACAGGCCGGTCGATCTCGGCATGCCGCTGTCGCGGCCGGTCGCTGGCAACGCCGCCGCCGCGGCGTCAAGCCGACCCGAGCCTGCCGGCCGAGGGCGCCAGCTCCCGGATCTGCCGCAGGAGCAGCCGGCCGCCGCCGCTCGAATCAGCGACCGCCTGAGGGCGCGCCGCGGTCGCGTCAGCGGCCGCCTGGAGCACGCCGCGCGCGCTCGACACGTTGTTGAGCGCGTCGGCGGCCCGCAGCGACCACGCCCTTGCGCCGCCTCCGCCTCCGGCAACGTCAGCTCGAACTGCTCGACGCGCGAGTCGGCGATCCCGTCCTTCGGATACACCGTCTGCCACCGGTCGCCGTCGAGCGAGTACTCGACCTTCAGCACGGCCGAGTTGTCGTCGCGCACGTCGAAGGCGAGCACGGTGCGGGCGCCGTCGCGGCGCGCCGACGGTGACCGTGATCGACGGCGGCGTGTTGTCGATGTCGAACGCCGTGCTCTCGAGGTCGCCGGTGAGCGCCGTGGCCGGCGGAGTTGGACGGCGCGTCCGAGGCCAGCACGCGCACGGTGTAGCGGCCGTTCGGCACCGACGTGGTGTCCCACACGAAGATCGCGTCGGTGAGCGCCGGCTTCAGCGTGTGCCACGCCGTCTCGCCCTCGCGGCGGTACTGCAGCTCGTAACGTCAGGTCGTCGCGGTTCTCGTCCTCGGCGCGCCAGATGAACGTCAGCAGCCCCTTCTCGTAGGCGCGGCGCCCCAGGTTGGGTCCGCCGCCGGCGCCGCCCTGCACCTGCGCCGCGGCGCGGCGGTCGGGCGTGTCGCCGTCGAAGCCGGCAATCTCGGGCTCGCCGGTGGGGAACGGCCGCTGGTACACCGTGCCCGGCGTGTGCACGGTGATCGAGGTGACGCGCGGCCGCGCGTTGCGCGGCAGATAGGCGGCGGTGAGCGACGTCAGCAGCGGCGCCTCGCCGCGGCCGCCGCCGACGAGCACGGCGCGCCACTGCAGATAGCGCGCGCGGGGGCTGGTGATGGCGCTGCCGTCGGCGGCCGCGTACGGCGCGCTCCAGTCGCTCCACGCTTCGTCGGGCGTCCGGGTGTTGCCGCTGCGCGTGGAGACTTCGACGCGCGTGCCGGCGGCGACCAGGCCCTGCCACTTGATCGCGCCCCACGTGGCCACGGTCTGCGCGTCGCGCACTTCCGAGGTGAAGGTGCCGCGCTCGGCGCGCGCGGCCGACAGGCGGAACACCTTGCCGGGGTTCGAGGTGGCGAACAGCACCTGACCGCCGCGATCGGTCGCGAGCGCGGTCACCTGCTGGGCGTCGGCGCGCGCGATGAGCGTGGCCCGGGCCGGGTCGCCGGCCAGGCGATAGATCTTGCCGCGTCCGCCGGTCGCCACGATGCACGCCGCCGCCGGGCTCGAAGGCGAGGTCGTAGGGCGTGTCCTCGCGCGCCTCCCAGAGGAGATCGGTGGCGCCGTCGGGCCCGATGCGGAAGACGGCGCCGGACGCGGGCCCCGTCGGCGCGCGGCTGCCGGCGCCTGCGCCGGGGCGTGCCGAGACGCTGATGTCGGCCACGGCCACCGAGGTGATCTCGGTCGAGACGGTGGCCACCGGCGCCGGGCCGGGATCGGAGCCGGACGCGGCGCGCGCGCCGTCGCCGCCGCCGCCGCCGCCGGCGCGGCCGCTGATGGCGGTCGCGTAGATGTTGCCGCTGCCGTCCACGCGCAGCGCGTGAATCTCGTTGTAGCTCGAGTCGAACAGCACGAACGGCTTGCCGGCGGCGTCGAGGCGGAACACGCGCCCGGGCGCGCCGGTGCCGGCGAGCAGCCGCCCCTCGCGATCGAACGCGAGCGTCATCGCGTGCGTGGCCTTGGTCTGGTAGAACACGGCGCCGCGCCCGTCGGGCGTGATCTGTAGATCGTGCCCTTGTCGCCGGTGCCGGCGAACACGCGTGCCGGCGCGATCGACGGCGAGGCTCCAGATGTAGGGGTCGGGCGGGTCGAAGAACACCGCGCCCTTGCCGCTGGCGTCGACCTTGTAGATCTTCCCGTTCGGCGAGGTGGCCGACGTAGAGCCCGCCGCCGGGCACCGGGGCGATGGCGTGCACCTCGAGCTCGTCGGAGTCGAAGAAGACGCGGCCGCGGCCGTTGGCGTCGATCTGGTAGACCTGGCCCTCGTTGCCGCTGCCGACGTACACGGTGCCGTCCGGCAGCGTCGCCGTCGCCCACAGGAACGGTGCGCTCGGCTCGTAGACCGGCGTGGCCATGGGGCCGAGCGTCAGGCGGCCGAAGGGGTCGATCGCGAGGTTTTCGACCTCGCCCTTGCAGGAAGTCGGCTTCGGTGGCGGTCTGCCAGAACGTCGGCGCAGCGGCCGAGACAGCGGCCACGAGCGCGCCGCCGCCAACAAGCGTCGCCGCGAGGCGCGCGAAACGCGTCAGCATGGATCGACCTGACGTCTCAGTCCTCGAGCGGCAGCGTCAGGGTGCGCGAGCCGGACACCGCCAGGTCGGTGGGGATTTCCCACTCGCCGAGCACCGCGCTCTGCAGCGGCCGGAAGCTGCCGCCGCTGCGATCGGCCTCCATCACCGCGAGCACCGACGGCGGCAGCGCCGCGAGCGACTCGCCCTTGACGATGGCGCCGCCGTCGCGGGTGAGGAGGCGCACGTAGAGGCGGTTGTTCCTGCGGGCGCTGTTGAGCACCTGCAGCATCTGCGGCACGCCGCGCGTCTGCAGCGGCTGCACCTGCAGCTCGCGCGCTTCCCACTGCGACAGCCGGACGCCGTCGGCCACCATCATCGACACGCTGCCGCGCGCGTTCGCCGGCACCTGCACCGGCAGCGACTTCATGATCTCCTCGCCGCGGTACGAGCGCAGCAGCACCTTGATGTTCACCGTGCTGCCCGGCCTTGCACGCGCGTGCCGTCGAGCCACACGCGCTCGAGCGTCGCGCTGCGCGACTGCTCGCTGGCGTCGATGTCGAGGGTCAGCGCGTCGATCTCGACGTCCTCGAACGAGTTGCGCAGCAGCACGTTGATCGGCGTCGACCACCGACGCGGCCGCGCCGACCGACGGCTGATCGCCGGTGAACAGGTCCTCGAACGCGAGCGGCGCGTGGTTCTTCACCTGCGCGCGTGCCGCGCACGGCGTAGCTGGCCACGCCGTTCTCGCGCTCGTACGACGTGAGCGTGTTGAGAATCGAGAGATAGGCGAGGAGCGGCGTGAACAGCTGATCGTGCACCATCGCCATCTTGAACGTCTTCCGCGTGCCGCGCGCCGCCTGCAGGTTGAGCGTCACGGGAATCATCGACGGCCCGGGGCCGAGCGTGCCGGCAATCGTCGTGGCGCGGTCCTGCAGCACGGTGCCGATGACGTCGCCGGTGCTCGCGATCTTCATCGAGCTGGTGAGGCTCGGCAGCACGACGTGCACGTGGGCGCGCGTCATCGGAAACGCGGTCGGGCCCGAGGCCGTAGAACGGGTGGCCGAAGGCGTAGACGCGATCGCCGTCCACCTCGGTGACGGTGCCGGTGGCGCCGAGCTCGAGGTCGCCGCTCATCAGCGCGACGCCGATCGGATCGCCGGGCCGCAGCGGCCGCGGCGGTGCGGCCGACGCGTCCTGCTGCGCCTGCGCGCCGCCGGCCATCACCGGCAGGAAGCCCTGATCGCGGAACGCGCTCGCCACCGGATCGGCGACCGTGGTGTCGAAGCCGCCGAGCGTGAGCGGCGTGGCGATCGGCCGCAGCAGTGGTGCCGATGCCGGCGTTGATCGAGGCGCCGCCGAGCACCTGCACGTCGGTGGGGCTGTCGGCAAACGGCTTCGCCCACGCGAAGGCCTGCGACAGCGCCGCCCGCAGCGAGTCCTGGCGTGAGCGGCATCGGCAGCTCGACGCGCGCGGCCTGGCGGCGCGGCGCGGGCAGCGTGGCCGCCTCCATCATCTCGTCGATCGGCGTGATGCCGGCGATCGGCTCCTTCGAGAACTGGCCGAGCGAATACGACACGGCGCCGACGAGCCGGCCGTCGATGTAGACCGGGCTGCCGCTCATGCCGGCGATGACGCCGGTGTTGGCCAGCGGCCCGCCTTCGAGCCGGGCCAGGATCAGGTTGCGGCGCGGCCCGATGACGTTGCGCAGCACGCCGAGGATGTGGACCTTGAACTCGTCGAGCCGGTCGCCCTCGAAGACGGTGCGGCCGGTGGCCACCATGCCGGGCTTGAGGTCGTCCACGGGAAAGACGCGCGTCTGCGCCGGCAGGCCGCCGACGAGGCACACGACAAGCACGGCGATCGCAGCGCGGAAGCGGGTCGTCATAGAACGGTCATACCGGGGGGAGCGGGACCGGCCGCTCTCCGTCCAAGATACGGGTAAACCTCTGAAACCGCAAGGGCTGTGGGCCCGTCGGTTGACAGGCCCGTCGCGCCTGCGTTACTCTGCCGTTCACCGATTCCGACGCTGATGACGGCCTCGTTTCGCCCCTTCGTGCTCCTCGTCCAACGCCAGCTATTGGTGGTGGTACCGGACTGCTGAAGGGGCGGCTGCCAGCGTCTGAGACGCGCCTGGCGCACTCGTAAGAAGTAAGACGGATTCAACGCCCCTTCAGCCTCCCGGTTGAAGGGGCGTTTTGTTTTTAGTGCGACGACGCAGACGATGTCCGCACTGCTGTGCGAAACCGTGACGGGCGCCACGATGCGCGAACTGCTGGCCGCCCGCGACGCCGCGACCGCCGGCGACATGGTCGAGCTGCGTCTCGACGGCGTGCGCGACCTCGACGTGGCCGGGGCGCTGCACGGACGGCGCGTGCCGGCGGTCGTGACCTGCCGCGCGTCGTGGGAGGGCGGCCGGTTCGACGGCTCGCGAGGAGGAGCGGCGCGCGCATCCTGCAGCGGGCGCTCGACGCCGGCGCCGAGTTCGTGGACGTCGAGTGGCGCGCCGGGCTTCGACGACCTCGATCGCGCAGGATCCGGCCGCGGGTCGTGGTCTCGTTCCACGACTTCACCGGCGTGCCGGCCGAGCTCGACGGATCGGGTGCGCGGCCATGCGGCGGACCGGCGCGGGCACGATCAAGGTCGCCGTATGCCGCGCGCCGGCTCTGCGACACGCTGCCGCTGCGCGACGATTGCCGCGCGGGGGCAGACGCGGTGGTCGTCGGCATGGGCGATGCCGGGCGTGCCGTCGCGGCTGCTGGCGGCGCGCTACGGGTCGCGGTGGACCTTTGCCGGACACGGCGTGGCGCCCGGGCCAGATCCCGGCGGCACGGATGCGCGACGTGTTCCGCTTCAGCGTCGGTCGGCGCGCGACGAGACTCTATCGGCGTCGTCAGCCGCACCGCGATGCACTCGCTCTCGCCGGTCATGCACAACGCGGCGTTCGCGGCCGCCGGCCTCGACGCGGTGTACGTGCCGCTCACGACCGACGACTTCGAGCGACTTCCTGGCCTTCGCCGAGGCGATGGGCTTCGAGGGCGCCAGCGTGACCATTCCGTTCAAGCTCGACGCGCTGCGCGCGGCGCGCGGTGCCGACGAGCCGATCGCGGACGCGGTCGGCGCGGCCAACACGCTGCGGCGGCGCGGGACGGCGCGTGGGAGGCCACCAACACCGACGTCGACGGCTTTCTCGCGCCGCTCGAGGAGCGCGTTCGGCACGCAGCTGGCCGGGGCGCGCGCGACGGTGCTCGGGGCGGGCGGCTCGGCGCGTGCGGTCGTCGCGGCCCTCGTGTCGCGCGGCGCGCGGGTGACCGTGTACGCGCGACGCACGGAGCAGGCAGCCGCAGTGGCCGCAGTCGCTCGGCGCGCTGCCGCGGCGCATGGCCGCCCGCGCCGGGTACCTGGGACCTGCTGGTGAACTGCACGCCGCTCGGCGGTGCCGGCCGGCGCGACCGAGTCGCCGCATGCCGGCGTGCCGTTCGACGGGCGCGCCGTCTACGACCTGACCTACGGCGACGGGCGACTCGCGCGCTGGTCGCCGACGCGCGGCGCGCCGGATGCGACGTGCTCGACGGCCTGCCGATGCTCATCGCGCAGGCCGAGCGGCAGTTCGAGTGGTGGACCGGGCAGCGGCCCGGTGCCCGGAGTGATGCGGGCCGCGGCGCTACGCGGCGCTGGGACGGCCGGTGGACGACGGTGCGAGAGGAGTCGTTGGGATAGCGATGCAGATCACGACGTTCGACGAATTCAAGGAGCTGGCGCAGCGCGGCACGTTCGTGCCGGTCTACAAGGAGATCGTCGCCGACCTGCTGACGCCGGTCTCGGCGTTCCTCAAGGTGGCGGAGCACGCCGACTACGCGTTCCTGCTCGAGTCGGTCGAAGGCGGCGAGCAGGTGGCGCGCTACTCGTTCCTCGGCAAGGATCCGTTCCTCATCGTGCGGGCGCGCGGCGGCAAGGTGCTCGATCGACCGCGCCGGCGAGACCACCGAATCGGACAAGCCGTTCATCGCCACGCTCCGCGAGCTGATGGCCGGCTTCCACTCGCCGTTCGTGCCCGGGCTGCCGCGCTTCACCGGCGGCGCCGTCGGCTACCTCGGCTACGACGCGGCGGCGTGGTTCGAGCCGGTCGAGCTGCAGCCGGCCGAGCGCGAGGACGACGAGGCCGGCTTCATGCTGTTCGACACGGTGCTCGCCTTCGATCACGTGCGGCACCGCATCCTGATCATCGCCAACGCCCGGATCAGCGGCGACGAGGACCTCGAGTCGCTCTACCAGTTCGCCTGCGCCAAGGTGGAGTTCGTCGAGCGCGAGCTGGAGCGCGCGCTGTCGAAGACGGTGCCGCCGTCGGGCCGCCCGCTCGAGGTGACGTCCAACGTCACGCGCGAGCAGTTCGAGGGGATGGTGAAGACGGCGAAGGAGTACATCGCGGCCGGCGACATCTACCAGGTGGTGCTGTCGCAGCGCTTCGAGGCGGCCATCGACGCCGACCCGTTCACGGTCTACCGCGCGCTGCGGCACGTCAACCCGTCGCCGTACATGTATTTCCTCCGCGTCGGCGACCGCTCGATCGTCGGCTCGTCGCCCGAGATGCTGGTGCGGGTCGAGGGGCGGCAGGTGCAGACGCACCCGATTGCCGGCACGCGCCCGCGCGGGCGGACCGAGGAAGAGGACGTGCGGCTCGGCGAGGAGCTGAAGCGCAACGAGAAGGAGCGCGCCGAGCACGTCATGCTGGTGGACCTCGGGCGCAACGACATCGGCCGGGTGGCGAAGTACGGCACGGTGCGGGTGCCGACCTACATGACGCTCGAGCGCTATTCGCACGTGATGCACCTGGTGTCGATCGTGGAGGGCCGGCTCGACGACGCGCACGACCGGCTCGACGCGCTGGTGGCGTGCTTTCCCGGCCGGCACCGTGTCGGGCGCGCCGAAGGTGCGGGCGATGGAGATCATCGCCGAGCTCGAGAACCGGCGGCGCGGCGTCTACGCCGGCGCCGTCGGCTATCTCGACTTCGCCGGGCAACCTCGATTTCTGCATCACGATTCGCACCGTCCTGATCGAGAACGGCCGCGCCTACGTGCAGGCGGGCGCCGGCATCGTCGCCGACTCGAACCCGACGGCGGAGTACGAGGAAACGCGGGACAAGGCGCGCGCGGTGCTGCGCGCGCTGGAACTCGCGCAGAACGGACTGTCGTAGGGCGCGGTCAGCCGGCTTGCGGGTCTTAGGCCCGCCAGCGGAACGCAGAGCATGGTTCTAGTCATCGACAACTACGATTCGTTCACCTACAACCTCGTGCAGTACCTGGGCGAGCTGGGCGCCGAAGTCCGCGTGCGGCGCAACGATCAGGTGGGCCTCGACGAGGTGGCGGAGATGACGCCCGAGCACATCGTGATCTCGCCAGGCCCGGGCGGCCCGAGGACGCGGGCGTCTCGATGGACGTCATCCGCCGCTTCGGGCCGACGACGCCGGTGCTGGGCGTCTGCCTGGGCCATCAGGCGATCGGCATGGTCTACGGCGGCATCGTGACGCGGGCCACCGCGCCGATGCACGGCAAGACGTCCACCGTGGTGCACGACGGCAAGGGCATCTTCGACGGTGTCGGCTCGCCGTTCCAGGCCGGGCGCTATCACTCGCTGGTCGTGTCCGGTCGACGGCTTTCCCGGCGCAGCTGCAGGCGTCGGCGCACACGAAGGAGGACGGCACCATCATGGGCGTGCGCCACGTCTCCTACCCGGTGCACGGCGTGCAGTTCCATCCCGAGTCGGTGCTGACCGACGAGGGCCGGCGCATCCTGCGCAACTTCCTGGACCTGTGAGCGGCAGGATGGCTGAGCCCGCCCCCGTGTCGCTCATCGCGCTCGTCGAGAAGGTCGTCCGCCACGAGGACCTGACCGAGGCGGAGGCGTCGGCGGCGATGCACGAGGTCATGGAGGGCCGGGCCGCGCCGGCGGCGCTGGCGGGCCTGCTGACCGCGCTGGCGATGAAGGGCGAGCGGCCGCACGAGATCGTCGGCTTCGCGCGGACGATGCGCGAGCACGCGGTGAAGCTGTCGGCCCCGGCCGGCGAGGTGTTCGACACCTGCGGCACCGGCGGCGATCGCGCCGGCACGTTCAACATCTCGTCGACGGCCGCCGTGGTGGTTGCCGCGGCGGGCCTCACCGTGGCCAAGCACGGCAACCGGTCGGTGTCGAGCCAGTGCGGCAGCGCCGACGTGTTCGAGGCGCTCGGCGTCAACGTCGCGGCGCCGCCGGCCGTGGTGGAGCGCTGCCTGCGCGAGGCGCGCATCGCGTTCTTCTTCGCGCCGACGTTCCATCCGTCGATGAGGCACGCCGGGCCGACGCGGCGCGAGCTCGGCCTCCGCACCGCGTTCAACCTGCTCGGCCCGCTCACCAACCCGGCGCGGGCGGCGCGGCAGATCGTCGGCGTGCCGCGCCCGGAGCTCACCGAGCTGCTGGCGCGGGCGCTGATGATGCTGGGCTCGACGCGCGCCTGGGTCGTGCATGGCGCCGACGGCCTCGACGAGATCTCGACGACCGGCTACACCAAGGTGTCGGAGTGCCGCGACGGCGCGGTGCACACCTTCTACGTCCATCCCGCCGACTTCGGGCTGGCGAAGGCGGCGCCGGCGGCGCTCAAGGGCGGCGACGCCGCCGACCAACGCCGCCATCATCCACTCGGTGCTCGCCGGCACGGCCGGGCCCGCCGCGCGACGTGGTGCTGCTCAACGCCGGCGCGGCGCTGTTCGTCGCCGGGCGCGCCGAGTCGGTGCGCGACGGCATCCGGCAGGCGGCGGCGGCGATCGATCGCGGCGCGGCCGCGAGCGCGACGCTCGACGCGATGGCGCAGCATGTCGCACGCGGAGGTGCCGGCGTGAGCGCCGGTCCCGATCTGCTCGCGACGATCGTCGCCGCGACGCGGCGGATCACGGCGTCGCGCCGGGAGCGCGAGCCGCTGGCGGCGCTCGAGCGCCGGGCGGCGGCGGCCGCGCCGCGCGGGCCACTCTTCGAGCAGCGGCTGCGGCGGGTCCACGGGTTCAACGTCATCGCCGAGTGCAAGCGCCGCTCGCCGTCGCGCGGCGTGCTGGCCGCCGACTACGACCCGGTGCGGATTGCGCGCGCCTATGCCGACGGCGGTGCCGCCGCCATCTCGGTGCTGACCGAGCCGACGTTCTTCGACGGCGCGCTGGCGCATCTCGAGGCGGTGCGCGCCGCCGTGCCGGTGCCGCTGCTCCGCAAGGACTTCGTCGTGGACGAGTACCAGCTGCTTCGAGGCCCGCGCCGGCGGGAGCCGATGCCGTGCTGCTGATCGTGGCCGCGCTCGACCAGCCGGCGCTCGAGCGGCTGCAGCAGCGGGCCTGGGAGCTGGGGCTGGCGGCGCTGGTCGAAGTGCACGACGCGAGGAACTGTCGCGGGCCGTCGACGGCGGTGCGCGCATCATCGGCGTGAACAACCGGA
The DNA here is from genome assembly GCA_963731785.1 of uncultured Acidobacteriota bacterium. Lineage (GTDB taxonomy): Bacteria > Acidobacteriota > Vicinamibacteria > Vicinamibacterales > UBA2999 > DASYRM01. Next base: position 33,040 of record CAVSWX010000011.1, on the reverse strand, counting down.
ACCTGCGGACGCTGCGGGTGGACGTGCAGGCGTCGGACGACCTGGCCGCGCGCATGCCGGCGGGCGTCGTGGCGGTGAGCGAGAGCGGCCTGCAGTCGCGCGCGGATCTCGAGCGCCTGGCGGCGGCCGGGTACCGCGCGTTCCTGATCGGCGAGCGGTTCATGACCGACCCGGACCCTGCCGCGGCGATCCGGCTGCTGATCGGCGCGGCGCCGGTCGCCGGACGCGTGGACTGAAAGCCATGTTGCTGAAGATCTGCGGGCTGACGACGGAAGCCGACGCGGTGCACGCGGCGGCGGCAGGCGCGACGGCGCTGGGCGTGGTTTTCGCGCCGGCGAGCCCGCGGTGTGTCACGCGCCGATCGGGCCCGCGACATCGTGCGGCGCTGCCGCCGGACGTGCCGGTCGTGGGCGTGTTCGTGGACGCGCTCGCTGGCCGAGATCGTGGCGACGGTGGCGCATACCGGCATCCGCGTCGTGCAGTTGCACGGGGACGAGCCCGAGAGTTACGCGGCGGCGCTGAAGATGCCGCTGCTGCGGGCCGCGGGCGTGGACGTGGCGGCGGAGAGCTGGCCGAAGGCGACTGCTGCTGCTCGACGCGGTGTCGGGCCGCGCAGCGCGGCGGCACCGGGACGCGCGTCGACTGGCAGCAGGCGGCGGCGATCGCGCGGCGGCGGAAGGTCGTGCTGGCGGGTGGACTGACGCCGGACAACGTGGCCGAGGCCGATGGCGACCGTGCGCCCGTTCGGCGTGGACGTGTCGTCGGGCGTGGAGGACGCGCCCGGCCGGAAGAACCCGGACAAGGTGTCGCGCTTCCTCGAAGAGGCGCGCGCGGCATTCGCGCGGTGTTCGTAGGGGCGGGTCTTCAGACCCGCCCGAAGGGACTGACGTGAAGACAGAAGCAACACAGGCACCGGTGTTCGGGCGGCGCGATCCGGACGCGCGCGGCTACTTCGGCGAGTACGGCGGGCGCTTCGTCCCCGAGACGCTGGTGGCGCCGATCGAAGAGCTGACGGCCGGCTACCTGGCCGCGCGAGCCGACGCGCGCTTCCAGGACGAGCTCGCGTCGCTGCTCGCCACCTACGTCGGGCGTCCGACGCCGCTCTACGAGACGCGCCGTCTCGCCGCCGAGGCCTGCGGTGCGCCCGGCGTGCGGATCCTGCTCAAGCGCGAGGACCTCACGCACACCGGCGCGCACAAGATCAACAACGCGCTCGGGCAGGCGCTGCTCGCCCGGCAGATGGGCAAGCGCCGCATCGTCGCCGAAACCGGCGCCGGCCAGCACGGCGTGGCCACCGCCACGGCGTGCGCGCTGCTCGGCCTCGAGTGCCACGTCTACATGGGCGCCGAGGACATGCGCCGGCAGGCGCTCAACGTCGTGCGCATGCGGCTGCTCGGCGCGTCGGTGATCCAGGTGGACTCGGGCAGCAAGACGCTGAAGGACGCCATCAACGAGGCGATGCGCGACTGGGTGGCCAACGTCACCGACACCGCCTACGTGCTCGGCTCGGCGCTCGGGCCGCATCCCTACCCGCTCATGGTGCGCGAGTTCCAGTCGGTGATCGGCCGCGAGGCGCGGCGCGCAGATGCTCGAGCAGGTCGGCCGGCTGCCCGACGTCGGTGATCGCCTGCGTCGGCGGCGGCAGCAACGCCATCGGCATCTTCGACGGCTTCATCGACGACCCCGGCGTGCGGCTGATCGGCGTCGAAGCCGGCGGCGAGCGCATCGCGCCCGGGCCGGCACGCCGCGCGCTTCGCGGGCGGCAGCATGGGCGTGCTGCAGGGCACGCGCACGTTCGTGCTGCAGGACGAGGCCGGCAACATCGAGCTGACGCACTCGATTTCCGCCGGGCTCGACTACGCGGCCGTGGGACCCGAGCACGCGTGGCTGCGCGACCAGGGCCGCACGGAATACGCCTACGCCACCGATGGCGAGGCGCTCGACGGCTTCAAGGCGCTGGCGCGCTGCGAGGGCATCATCCCGGCGCTCGAGTCGGCGCACGCCGTCGCGCACACCATGGCGATGGCGGGCACGCTGGCGCCCGGGGCGGTCGATGCTGGTGAACCTGTCGGGACGCGGCGACAAGGACGTGGCAGAGCGTGGCGGAGGCGCTGCGATGAGCCGCCTCGCCGAGGCGTTTGCCCGCGCCAAGGCCGAGCGGCACGCCCGGGCTCGTGACCTACGTCACCGCCGGCGACCCGACGCTGGCGCGCACCGCCGGCATCCTGCGCGCGCTCGATCGCGCCGGCGCGACGGTCATCGAAGTCGGCGTGCCGTTCTCCGATCCGCTCGCCGACGGCCCGGTCATCCAGCGCGCCACCGAACGGGCGCTCGCCGCCGGGACGACGCTCGCCGGCGTGCTCGACCTCATCGCCTCGGTGCGCGCCGACATCCGGGCCGGGATCGTGATCTTCAGCTACGCCAACCCGATCATGCGGCTGGGCGCCGAGGTGTTCGCCGATCGCGCGAAGGCGGCCGGCGTGGACGGCGTGCTCGTGCTCGACCTGCCGCTCGAAGAAGCGGGCGAGTTCAGAGCGCCTGCTCGAGTCGAGGGGCATTGATACAATCCTGCTGCTCAGCCCGACCACGACCGACGAGCGGCTGCGGAAGGCCGCGTCCGTCGGCAGCGGTTTCCTCTATGCCATTTCCCGTCTCGGCGTCACCGGCGTGCGCGATCAGCATCGCCGACGGTGCCGAGGACATGGTGCGGCGCATCCGCGCCGTCAGCGAGCTTCCGGTGGCGCTGGGGTTCGGCATCTCGAAGCCGGAGCACGTGCGCGAAGTCGGCCGCTGGGCCGACGCCGCCGTGGTGGGCAGCGCGCTCGTCAACGTCATTGCCGAGGCGGGCGCCTCGGCCGACCTGGACACTCGAGTCGAGGAGTACGTGCGTTGGCTGAAGGCCTGACGATCGAGGAACTGCGCAGCCGCATTGACGTCATCGACGATCAGCTCGTGCGGCTGCTGAACGTGCGTGTGGCGTGCGCCGTGGAAGTCGGGCGGCTGAAGCACGACATGGGGCTGGCGGTCTATCAGCCGGATCGCGAGGCGCAGGTGCTGGCCGCGCGTCCGCAAGGCGGCAACCGAGCTGGCCGGCCCGCTCACGGCCGAAGCCGTCGTCCGGATCTTCGAGCGGATCATCGACGAAGCCCGGCGCGCGGAGCGCCAGGAGAGCGACCGCAGGCACGGAGTCTGACGCTGCCGGCGCTCGGCGGTAGGCGGGCAGGGCGGGTAGGGCGGAGACTGGCTTCGTTAGGGCAAGTCTTCAGACCTGCCCGCGAGTAGGCGGGGCTTCAGCCCCGCCGGAGCGGGCAAGGAAGAGGGACGTCATGGTTGTGGTGATGCAGGAACGCGCGACGGAGGAGCAGGTCGATGCCGTGATCGCGCGGCTCATCGAGCTCGGGATGGACGTGCACCGCTCGTCGGGCGCGACGCGCACGGTGCTCGGCGTCGTCGGGCGCGAACAAGATCGACCCCGGGCTCATCGGCATCCTCGACGGCGTGCACGAGGTGCTGCGCATCAGCGAGCCGTACAAGCTGGCGAGCCGCACCTTCAAGCCCGAGGACACGGTGGTCAGCGTCGGCGACGTCCGCATCGGCGGCGACGAAGTCGATCGTGATGGCGGGCCCGTGCTCGGCGGAGACCGACGCGCAGGTGGAGGCCGCCGCGGCGGCGGTGAAACGCGCCGGCGCCAAGATCCTGCGCGGCGGCGCCTTCAAGCCGCGCAGCTCGCCCTACAGCTTCCAGGGCCTGGGCGAGCCCGGCCTGGTGATGCTGCGCGACGCCGCCGACCGGCACGATCTGAAGCTCATCTCCGAGGTGATGGACATCAGCCAGATCGAGCTGATCGGCAAGTACGCCGACATCTTCCAGGTGGGCGCGCGCAACATGCAGAATTTCACGCTGCTCCGTGAGCTGGGCCGGGCGCGTAAGCCGGTGCTGCTGAAGCGCGGCATCTCGGCCACCATCGAGGAGTGGCTGCTGTCGGCCGAGTACATCCTGGCCGGCGGCAACGGCGACGTGATCCTGTGCGAGCGCGGCATCCGCACGTTCGAGACCGCCACGCGCAACACGTTCGACGTCTCGGCCATCCCGGTGGTCAAGAAGCTGAGCCACCTGCCGATCGTCGCCGACCCGAGCCACGGCGCCGGACGTCGCGACATGGTGGCGCCGATGGCGCGGGCCGCGGTCGCCGCCGGCGTCGACGGGCTGATCATCGAGGTGCACCACGACCCCGATCGCGCGCTCAGCGACGGCGCGCAGTCGATGTTCCCGGCGCAGTTCGACCGCGTGATGGCGGAGCTGCGCATCATCGCGCCGGCGATCGGCCGCAGCATCTGCGTGGACACGCCGGCCCGCCACGGATGGATCCGCTGAGGACAGTTCCGGCGATGACGGGCTGAAGAGCCCCCGTTTCGGCGCATCGCGATTGCCGGCATCGGCCTGATCGGCGGGTCGATTGCGCTCGGCGTGCGCGACCGCTGGCCGGCGGCGGCCGTGGTGGGCATCGATCGGCCCGCGGTGCTGGCGCACGCGCATCGGCAGCGGCGCCATCGATCGCGGGCTGGCGTCGATTGCCGAGCTCGACGACGCCGACCTCGTCGTGCTGGCGGCGCCGGTGCGGCAGAACGCGCGGCTGCTCGGCGAACTGCCGGCGCGGGTGCGTCGAGCGCGCGCTGCTCACCGACGTCGGCGGCACCAAGCGCGACATCGTCAGCGCGGCGCGGCGGCTGCCGCCCGGCGCGACGTTCGTCGGCGGCCACCCGATCGGCGGGGCCGAACGCGGCGGGTTCGGCTTCGCGCGCCGCGACCTGTTCAAGCACCGGCCCTGGATTCTGACGCCGGCCGTCGGGACCGCCGATGCCGCGCTGGCCGCGCTGCGGCGGTTCGTCGAAGGCCTCGGGGCGCGGCCCACCGTGATGGACGCCGCCGAGCACGATACGGTGATGGCGTTCGTGAGCCACCTGCCGCAGCTCGACCGCGAGCGCGCTGATGGACACCGTGGGCGGCGCCGTCGCCGGCGGCGGCCTGGCGGTGGCCGGGCGCGGGCTCGTGGACACGACGCGCCTGGCGTCGAGCCCGGCCGAGCGTGTGGCGCGATATCTGCGCGGCCAACGCCGACGCGATCAGCGGCGCGCTGGATCAGCTCATCGATCGCCTCAACGACCTGCGCGCCGACCTGCAGCGCGGCGAGACCCTCGAGGCCGTCTTCGGCGGCGCGGCGCGCTGGCGCGGCGAGCTGATGAAGGATCGCGACTGACGGGGGGCGACGCCGTGCCGCTGCATCTTCCACATCACCACTCGCGACGCGTGGGCCGAAGCCCAGGCCACGGGCGCCTACACCGCGGATTCGCTGCGGAGCGAAGGGTTCATCCACTGTTCACAAGCCGATCAGGTGGGCTGGGTGGCCAACACGCGGTTTCGCGGCCGCACCGATCTGCTGCTGCTGCACGTCGACGAATCGCGCGTCGGCGCCGAGGTGCGGCGGGAGAACCTCGAAGGCGGCCAGTGGCTGTTCCCGCACGTCTACGGTCCGCTGCCGGTCACGGCGGTGGCCGGCGTCACGCCGCTGGTACCCGCCGCCGACGGCACCTTCGACCTCGACGGAGTCGTGGCCGCGGGTCAGTAGCCCGCGTGTCGCGCGGTGCCCGCCCGATGGGGCCTCGGGTGTTTAGACCCGCCGCAGCGAACGAGCGTCGTGGGGCCGCGCCTTCACACCCGGCTTCGTGGCCATGAGCGTCAGCACCCCGGCGATGCAGCAGCGAGCCGGCCAGCACCAGCAGCGCGAGCAACATGTTGCCGTTGGGATGGGCCGCGTCCCGCGTGGCGTCACGAATCAGGCCCACCACGAACGGGCTGACGTAGCCCGAGAGGTTGCCCAGCGAGTTGATCCACGCGATGCCGGCCGCGGCCGCGCTGCCCGACAGGATGGCCGTTGGCAGCGACCAGAACGTGGTGGTCGCGGCCAGCACGCCCGCGGTGGCCACGGTGAGACAGGCGAGACCGGCCCAGCCGGACAGACCGGGCAGGCCCGACAGCGCAAACGCCACGGCCCCGACGGCCGCGCTCCCCGCGATGTGCCACCGGCGTTCCTGCTGGCGATCCGAGCTGGCCCCGACGAGGACCGCGGTGACGGCGGCCACGCCCCACGGGATCATCGACACCAGGCCGATGCGCCACGGATCGCGCGTGATCGTTTCGTTGATGATCTGCGGCAGCCAGAACGTGACGCCGTAGATGCCCATCACGCAACCGAAGTAGATCAGGCTCAGCACCCACACCGCCGGGGTGCGGAAGGCGTCGGCGGTGCGATGGGCCTGGTGCCCCTCGGACGCTTTCGCGGCTTCCTCCTCGGCGAGCCGGCGCGCCAGCAGCGCCTTCTGCTCCGCGGTCAGCCACGAGGCCCGTTCCGGGCCGTCGTCGAGATAGAAGAGCACGATCACGCCGACGATCACCGAGGGCAGCCCTTCGAGCAGGTAGAGCCACTCCCAGTTGCGCAGCCCGCCGACGCCGCCCATGCGGTCCATGATCCAGCCCGATAACGGACCGCCAAGGACGCCGGCGAGGGCGATCGCGGTCATGAACAGCGCCACCACGCGAGCGCGGTGCGCCCGCGTGTACCAGAAGGTGAGATAGAGGATGACACCGGGGAAGAACCCGGCTTCGGCGACGCCGAGCAGGAAGCGCAGCACGTAGAACGACGTCTGGCTGCTCGTGAACATCATCGCCGACGAGACGAGCCCCCAGATCACCATGATGCGGGCGATCCACAGGCGGGCGCCGACCCGCCGCAGCAGCAGGTTGCTCGGCACCTCGAAGAAGAAGTAGCCGATGAAGAAGATGCCGGCGCCGATGCCGTAGGCGGTATCCGACAAGCCCAGGTCGGCCTGCATCTGCAGGCGGGCGAAGCCGACGTTGACGCGATCGAGGTAGGCGAGGATGTAGCAGAGAAAGAGGAACGGCAGCAGCCGCCACGTCACCGCGCGGTAGGTGCGGGCCTCGAAATCGCCGGCGTCAACCACGCCGGGTCGGAGCCTGCGCGGCGATCGCGTCCACGGCCCGGGGATTCTCGAGCGACGAGAGATCGCCGGGCGGATCGCCGAGATAGGCGGCCCGAATCACGCGGCGCATCACCTTGGCGTTGCGGGTCTTGGGCAGGTCGGCGCACGAAGAGGACGGCGGCCGGCTTGAGCGGCTTGCCCAGACGCGTGGCGACCAGCGCCGTGAGCTCGCGCTCGAGCGCGGGTCCCGGCTCGTGCCCGCCGCGGAGCACGCAGAAGCAGACGAGCGCCTGCCCCTTCATCTCGTCGGGCACGCCGATCGCCGCGGCCTCCAGGACCGCGGCATGCTCGACGAGCACCGATTCGACCTCCGCCGGACCGAGCCGCTTGCCGGCGATCTTGATGGTGTCGTCCGAGCGGCCGAGGATGTACCACAGGCCGTCGTCGTCGATCACCGCCCAGTCGCCGTGCACCCACACGCCGGGAAAGCGCGACCAGTAGGTCTGCTCGTAGCGCTCCGGGTCGCGCCAGAAGCCGCGGGTCATGCCGATCCAGGGCGCGCGGACGACCAGTTCGCCGACGCGGTTGCGCACCGGCCGGCCCTGATCGTCGACCACGTCGGCGGCGATGCCCGGCGGCGGACCGGCGAAGGCCGCCGGCTTGAGCGGCGTGAGCACGTTGCCGGCGACGAGCCCGCCCGACACCTCGGTGCCGCCGGAGTAGTTGATGATCGGCAGCGCGGCCGCCGCCGGCGATCTCGAAAAGCCAGCGCCACGGCTCCGGGTTCCAGGGCTCGCCGGTGGAGCCGAGGATGCGGAGCGACGACAGGTCGTGGCGCGCGCACCGGCCCGTCGCCGTGCTTCATCAGCGCGCGGATCGAGCGTCGGCGACACGCCGAGGATGTTGACGCGGTGCCGCTCGACGAGGGCCCACAGCCGATCCGGGCCCGGATAGTCGAGCGCGCCGTCGTAGAGCACCGCCGTGCCGCCGAGCAGCGTCATCCCGAAGAGCTCCCACGGGCCCATCATCCAGCCGATGTCGCTCACCCAGTACATGGTGTCGCCTGGCTGCACGTCGAAGGCGTGGGCCATGTCCTGCGCCGCCTTGATCGGGAAGCCGCAGTGCGTGTGCACCGCGCCCTTGGGCCGCCCGGTCGTGCCCGAGGTGTAGATCAGCATCAGCGGATCTTCGGCGCTGGTGCGCTGCGGTCTCGGCCGCGTCGGACTGCGGTGTCGACGAGCACGGACCACAGCCGGTCGCGCGGGATGTACGGCGACGGCCGTGCCGAGCCGCGACACCACCAGCACGTGCCGCACCGAGGGCGAGGCTGCGACCGCTTCGTCGGCTACCGCCTTCATCTCGACCCGCTGCCCCCGGCGCCAGAATCCGTCGGCGGTGATGAGCACCGTCGCCTCCGCGTCCTGGAGCCGCGAGGCCACCGCGTCGGCGCCGTAACCCGAGAAGAGCGGCAGCACGACGGCGCCGATCTTCACCACCGCGAAGAAGGCGGCGGCGAGCTCCGGCCCCATCGGCAGGAAGAGCGCGACGCGGTCGCCCTTGGCGACGCCGAGCTCGCGCAGAGCGTTGGCGCACCGGTTCGTCGCCGCCCGCAGCTCGGCGTAGGTGAGCGTGTGCACGGCGCCTTCTTCGCCCTCCCAGCGGATGGCCGCGCGGCCATCGGTGGCGGTGCCGGCCCACTTGTCGAGGCAGTTGTGGACGATGTTGAGGCGAGCCGCCGACGCACCACTGGGCCCAGGCCGGTCCGCGGGAGACGTCGAGGACCTGCGTGTACGGCTCGTAGAACTCGATGCCGAGATCATCGAAGACGGCGGGCCAGAACCACTCGGGCTCGGCGACGGAGCGGTCGAGCAGCGTGGCGAGGTCGGCGATCCCGTGACGCCGCATGAAGGCCGTCAGCCGGCTGCCGCGCGACGGTCTCGGCCGTCGGCCGCCACGCGATCTCGCCGCCGAACTCGAATGTGTCCCCGCTCATCGGCGCGATCTTATCTGAGGAGACGGAGGCGGAGTAGGCAGAGTAGGCAGAGTCGGCGGGAGGCAGCGCTGTCGCGCGAGCAGTACAATCGATCGATGCCCATCGAGCCGCTGTCGGTGATCGTGAGCGCCTGCCGCACGCCGATCGGCGCGTTTGGCCGATCCCTCAAGGACGTCTCCGCGGCCGACCTCGGCGCCGTGGTGATCCGCGAGGCCTTGACGCGAGCGGCCGTCGAGCCGGCCGGCCTCGACGACGTGATCATGGGCTGCGTGCTGCAGGGAGGCGCGGGCATGAACGTGGCCCGGCAGGCGGCGATCAAAGCCGGCGTGCCCGCCACCGTGCCCGCCGAGACGGTGAACCGCGTGTGCGGGTCGAGTCTCCAGGCCGTCGTGCACGCCACCGAGGCGACGCGCGTCTACGCGCAGCTCGTCGTGGCCGGCGGCACCGAGTCGATGAGCCAGGCTCCGTACCTGCTGCCGCAGGCCCGGTGGGGTCTGCGGATGGGACACGGGGAGATCTACGACTCGATGCTGGGCGAGGGGCTGCGCTGCGCGATCGAGCGGTGCCACATGGGCCTGACCGCCGAAGAGGTGTCGCGCCGGTTCGGCATCAGCCGCGCCGATCAGGATGCGTTTGCTGCCGAGAGCCAGGCGCGGGCCGCGGCGGCGATTGCGGCCGGGGCGTTCCGCGAGGAGATCGTGCCGGTGCCGTTGCCGGCGAAAAAGGGCGGCCCGGCGTTGTTCGAGGTGGACGAACATCCGCGACCGGGCACGTCCGCGGCGACGCTCGGCGGCCTCAAGCCGGCGTTCACGCCCGAGGGGACCGTGACGGCGGGGAACGCGTCGGGCATCAACGACGGCGCCGCCGCGCTCGTCGTCGCGTCGCCGGCCGCAGCCGCCGCCCGCGGCCTGCGCACCGATCGCTCGCGTCCTCTCGTACGCCGTGGTCGGGGTCGAGCCGATCGTCATGGGACTGGGTCCGATCGGCGCGGTCCGCCTGGCGCTCGAGCGCGCGGGGCTGGCCGCGTCCGACATCCATCTCTTCGAGCTCAACGAGGCGTTTGCCGCACAGGCCCTGGCCGTGTCGCGCGAGCTCGGGCTGGACGGCGCGCGGGTGAACGTGCACGGCGGCGCGATTGCGCTCGGCCACCCGATCGGCGCCAGCGGCGCCCGCGCTCCTGACCACCTTGATCCATGCGCTGCGCGCCCGCGGCGGCGGGCGGGGCGTCGCCTCTCTCTGCATTGGCGGCGGGATGGGGATTGCGGTCGTGATTGACGTGCCGTAGGCACGTCAATCACCGGCTCAGGCTCAGGCTCAGGACGTCAAGCACAGGCGCCTCGAGCCTGGAGCTTGGGCCGGTTTGCCCAGCCCCTTGAGCCTTGAGCCCTGACTCGCGGAACTTCAGCTGTAGGCCCTCCGTCCCAGAGGCCATGGCGAGACTGATTGCGGGTCTATTCCTGCTCCTGACGGCCCATCCCGTCCTGGGCCAACCGGGCGACTGGGACGTGGATCGAGCATCGCCACCGCGGCGACGGCGCGCGCATCCTGGTCTTGCGCGACTACCACCTCGACACCAGCGAGACCGCCAACGGCCCCATCGTCGTGATGGGCGGCGCGGCCCGCATCGACGGCCACGCCGACGACGACGTGGTGGTGCTCGGGGGCTCGGTGCGTGTCGGGCCGGAGGCGGTCATCGACGGCGACCTGATCGCGGTGGGCGGCAACGCGATCATCGATCCGAAGGCCCGCATCTACGGCGAGGTGAGCAAGACCGTGATCCGGTTCCCCGACATCGACGGGGGCTGGGATCCGATGCCGGAGACCGTGCTCGCGAGTATCGCGCTGGCCGCGACCATTCTCCGCCTCCTGACTGTGTTCCTCGTGGCCGCGGCCCTCACGCTGATTGCGCCGGCCTGGGTGCGGCACATTTCGTGGCGCGCCGCTGACAGACCGGCGTCGTCGGCCGCCATCGGCCTGGCGTGCCAGGTCGGGTTCATCCCGGCGCTCATCATCCTCATCGTCACGCTCGCCGTCACCGTGGTCGGCATCCCGCTCATCGGCCTCGTGCCCTTCCTGGTGGCTGCGGCCGGCGGTGGCGGGCACCGCCGGCTTCACCGCCGTCGCCGCGCGCATCGGTGCGAGGCTCCGCGGCACGACGGTGGAGGCGTCCAACGCGCTCTTCGTGGACGTGACGCTGGGTGTCGTCGTGGTGTCGGCGGTGTCGCTGGCGGCGCATCTCTTCTCGTTCGGCTCGTCCTGGGGCGGCCCGGCGGTGTGGAGCCTCAGCGCGATCGGCATCGTGATCGAGTACGTGGTCTGGACGATGGGCATCGGCGCGGCGTGCGCCACGCTGCTGGCGCGCTGGAACGGTCCGGCCGCCACGACGGCCGTGCCGCCGCCGGCCCTGAGACCGGCGACGGCGTAAGAGGGACCGGTGGGACTGGTAGGACTGGTGGGACTGGTGAGAGGCCGCGACGGTTACGCGCGCGGCCCGGCACGCCGCACGGCCAGCGCGTCGTCGAGGAGCCGTTCAACCCGCTCCATCACGGTCGGCCAGCGGTACTCGCGCTCGACGTAGGCCAGCCCCTGCGCGCCCAACGCGCGGCGCTCGGGCTCCGACGCGCGGAGCGTCTCCACGGCTTCGGCGAACTCGGCGGCCGAGCGGTAATACAAGCCGCCGTTGGCCCGGCGCACCTGCCCCTTGAGCACGGCGCACCGCGCGTTGACGATCGCCGGCACGCCGCGATTCCATCCTTCGAGCAGCACGATGCTCAGGCTCTCGAACGGCGACGGCACGACGAGCGCCAGCGCGCGACTGCAGCAGCGCGTCGCGCTCGTCGTCGCTGACGCGGCCGAGCGCGCGCATGCGCGGATGCGCCGGCACCTGCATCTTGGCCGGCCCGGCCAGCACCAGCGACGGCCCCTCGTGGACCGCGGCGTACTCGGTGAAGTACTCGAGCAGGGTGTCGCAGCCCTTGTTGCGATCGACGCGCCCGACGTACAGCAGATACGGGTCGCGCGAGCGGGAGCCGGCGTCACCGCCGGCGGCGCCGCGTCGAGCCCCATCCCGATCACCGCCGACGGCTGCAGCGGCCGTCCCGCGCGCGTGGACACCAGCGTCTCCTCCTCGGGCGTGAGAAAGAGGTAGGCGGCCGGCATCTGGAAGAAGCCTTCGAGGATGCTCAGGTCCACGGCGCGATCTTCCTCGGCCGTGGGCAGCAGCACCGCGCGATCGCGCACGAGCGGCACGCCGAAGAACGACGGCGCGTAGCGGAAGGTCCAGAACAGCACCAGGTCGAAACGCGCGCCTTCGGCACGCAGGTAGTCGAGCAGGGCGGGGCAGTCGGGGCCGTTCTCGCGGAACCAGTCCTCCTGCTGCGCCTCGGGGGCGCGGCCGTCGAAGACCTCGTCGCTGAGCTCGGCGAAACGCTTCAGGCGGCGCGGACGGCTCACGGGGAAGCGGCGCACGCGCAGCGGGCCGTCCACCGACTCGCCGGCCGGGAACTCGTTGTCCCAGGTGACGTAGTCGGCGGCGCAGGTGGTGAGGACGGTGACGTCGTGCCGGGCGGCGAGCCGCAGCGCCAGCTCGCGGCAGTGCCGCTCGGACCCGCCGGCGACGCCGGCGCCGTAGCGCTGGACCACGCAGGCGAGCTTCACGGCTCGCGAGGCTCCGCCCGGAGAGGGGCATGCGGCGTCGCCTTGCGGGCGGCAGTATCTCTGCCCGCACGCTGTGCGGGCGCAGGCGGGTCAAGACGGTTTCCGGTGCTCCAGGTCGTGGCGGAGGCGGGCGTTCTCGAGCGCGAGCTCCTGCACGCAGGCGAACAGCACCTGGTTCACCCGACGCTGCCGCTCGAAGTTGTCGCGGCTGTACTCGAACAGCCACCGGAAGAGCGGCATCAACAGGCGGCGTTTGACGAACAGCACCGCCGAGGCCGAGGCTTTCGGGCGGTGCGAGTCCCAGCGCATCGCCGTCTCGAGCCGCCACGAGGCGGGTTCGCCGAGCAGCTCGGGCAGGATGAGCGCGTGCGAGTCGCCGGCGTCGATCGAGGTCCGGAGCAGGTGTTCGACTTCGGCGAAGAGCACCGGGTCTTCGAAGGCCGCGGCGCCGTGTCGTACGAGGTGGAGGCGCAGGCGTTCGCGTACGCGACCCTGCACGTCCGCCATCACGGCGTCCACCGAGACGTCAGCGGCCAAAATCGTCGCGAACGCCCGGGCGCACCTGCACGTTGGTGCTGGCCGACGCGACCACGCGCGCCTTCTGCTTCAGGCGGAAGGTGAGCCGGTAGGCGCCGCCCTGCTGGAACGTGTGATCGGCGGAGAACCGGCGCCGGATCGTGCTGGTGCCTTCCTCGTATGGGTCGCAGTCCTGGGAGTTCTCGGACTTGGTGCCGTCGCCCCAGTCCCATTCGATGGCCGGGCAGTAGAAGTCCACGGCGTCGTCGGGGCCGCCGCGGACGTCCACGCTGGCGTGGACGCGGAGCGGCGAGAAGCCGAGCGGCGGGGTGGCCTTGAGCGCCAGGGAGGGCCGTTTGTCGTCGTCGGGTTTCTGCGCTACCTTCTGATCCGCCTTCTGATCGTCTTTCTGATCAGCGGCCACGCGCGTCACGGCCATCGTCCCCGCCACACACACGCCGGCGAGCACGGCGATCAGCCGGACCAGTGCGACAGAGCGAAAGTTGGCAGCCATCGAAGGGGCCTCCGAGGGGAGGCAGGCTGTCGTGATTGTACGCGATCAGACCCATGCCGATGACGCACCGAACCCCACGTGTACGCCTGGAACGCCGCACCGCCCTTGAACTCGACGCCGACCTGGTCATTGTGCCCGTGTGCGACGGCGATGACTTCGCTGATGTGCCGGGGTTGGCACAGGCCGCCGGGGGGAGGCGCTGGCCGCGCGCGCCCGCGGCGCGTTTTCCGGGAAGCCCTTCGAAACGCTCGTGCTTCCCACGCACGGCACGGGATGGCAGGCGCCGCGCGTGGCGCTCGTGGGTGTCGGCGCTGCGGCGTCCTGTTCGGCGGACACGCTGCGGCGGCTGGCCACGGCCGCTGGACTCACGGCCCGTGGGCACCGGCTCGGGCGGATCGCCATCCTCATGCGGCCGTGGACGAGCGTGCCGCACGACCTGGCCGCGCAGGCGCTTGCCGAGGGCGCGCTGCTGGCCAACTATGACGGGGCGTCGCTGAAGACCGCGGATCACGACCCGCGGTGGCTCGACGACGTGTCGATTGCGGGTCTCGGCGCCGGCCCCGGCGTCGAGGCGGCGATCGCGCGCGGCGTGATTCTCGGAGAGGCCACCAACCAGGCGCGTGAGCTGGCGAACGAACCCGGCAATCGCCTGACGCCGCGGCTCTTCGCCGAACGCGGCGCGGCGCTGGCGGCCGCGGCCGGGCTCGGCGTCGAAGTGCTCGACGAGACCCGGATCGCCGAGCTCAAGATGGGGCTGCTGCTGAGCATCGCGCAAGGCAGCCAGGAGCCTCCGCGCTTCCTGGTGCTGCGGCACGATCCGCCCGGCGCGGTGTCCAATGTGACGCTGGGCCTGGTCGGGAAGGGCATTACGTTCGACACCGGCGGCATCTCGATCAAGCCGGCCGAGAACATGGACAAGATGAAGGACGACATGTCGGGCGGCGCCGCGGTGATTGCCGCGATGGCGGCGATCGCGCGGCTGAAGGTGCCGGTGCGCTGCCTCGGCCTCGTGCCGATGACGGAGAACATGCCCGGCGGCCGCGCGATCAAGCCGGGCGACGTGGTCACGAGCGCCGAGGGCAAGACGGTCGAGATCCTGAACACCGACGCCGAGGGACGGCTCGTGCTCGGCGACGCCCTCTGGTATGCGCGGCAGTTGGGCGCCACCCACCTGGTCGATCTCGCCACGCTCACCGGCGCGTGCGTCGTGGCGCTCGGCAAGACGACCAGCGGTCTGTTCGGCCGGCCGCAGGTGTGGGTGGACCGGGTGCTCGAGGCCACCCGCCGCGCCGGCGATCGCTCGTGGCCGATGCCGATCTTCGACGACTACAAGGAACAGCTGAAGAGCGAGATCGCCGACTTCACCAACACGGGCGGCCGGCGCCGGCGGAGCCATCACCGGCGCGCTCTTCATCAAGGAGTTCGCCGGCGAGCTGCCGTGGGTCCACCTCGACATCGCCGGCACGGCGTGGGCCGAAGAGGCCAAGCCGTACCAGCCGAAGGGCGCGACCGGCGTCGGCGTCCGCACGCTCGTCGAGCTGGCGCATCGGCGTGCCCGCGTGGGCGGAGCACGGCGGGCTGACGATGCTCGTGGCTGCAGCAGAACCCGATCGTGGTGGAGGTGGCGAAGCAGCCGCCGCCGACGCGCGACGCCAGCATCGACGCCGTCCTCGGCATCTTCGCGCTGGCCGGCGTGTTCCTGCTGGCCGCTGTGGTCGGCAGCGCGCTCGTGGCCGGCGGGATCGTGCTCTACAAGAAGTGGCGCGGCAGAGCGCGGATCCGACACCGACCCACACGCAGCTCCGGATCTGACCCACCCGCGCCACCTGCCTTACCGTTGCGCTACTGCGCCGCGACCGCGACGCCCTTCTTGAGCGACTGCTGATAGCGGGTGATGCCGGCGAGCAGCGCCTCGGCGATCTGCTGGCGGTACTTCTCGGTGGCCAGCAGCCCCGCGTCCTGCTGGTTGGTGAGGAACGAGATCTCGGTGAGCACGCTCGGCATCGTGGCGCCGACCAGCACCATGAAGGGCGCCTGTTTCACGCCGAGATTGCGCGCGCTGCTTGTCCGACTTGCGCACCTGCGCGTAGAGCGACTGCTGCACCATCCCGGCAAGGTCGCGCGACTCGTCGAGCTTGTTGTTGAGGGCGATGGCGCGGAGCAGGTCGGGCAGCTGCCGCATCGGCCGCGTCGACCCGGCGTTCTCGCGCGCGGCGATCGCCTCGGCCTCGGCGATTGGGCGCGAAGCTCAGGAAATAGGTCTCCACGCCGCGCGCGCGCCGGTCGGCGCTGGCGTTGGCGTGAATCGACAGGAAGAGGTCGGCGCCCGACCGGTTGGCGATGTCGGTGCGCTCCTCGAGCGCCACGTAGGCGTTGGTGCGCCGCGTCTGCACGACCTCGACGCCGGGCTGCCGCAGCAGCAGCTTCTCGAGGCGGAGGGCGATGTCGAGCGTCAGGTCGGCTTCGCTGAGGCCCTTCCCGCGCGCGCCCGGGTCGTGGCCGCCGTGCCCGGCGTCGATCACGATCCGGGCGACGCCGAGACCGAGCTGGCGCGCCAGCGAGAATCCGCCGCGCGTATTCACCGCGGGCACCGCCGGCGGCGGCGCGTCGGGTGCCGGTGACGATGGAGCCGCGAGGATTGCCGCCGCGGCCGCGGCCCGTGCCGCGACGGCTCGGTCGGGAACCGGACGCGACGCGGCGGGCCGGACGCGGGCCGGCGGTGTGGGCGGTGATGGCTCGGCCACCGCGACCAACGGTCCTGACGGCACGGGCGAGTCTGCGGCAATCGCCGCGGCCGGCGCCGGCACCGGCGCGGAAGGAGACAACACGGGCGTCGCGGCGATCGGCGCGGCGGGCACCGGCGTCGCGATTGCCGCGAGCGCGGGCTTGGCCGCGGGGCGGGCGGCGGGCGGCGGCGCACGGCGCGCATCGGGCGACGCGCTCGACGTCGATGACGATGCGATACGGGTTGTAGAGCGTGTAGACGCTGTGCCGGCCGCTGTCGTCGAGATCGAGCACGACGCGGGTGGCCGGGCCCGGCTGCGCGCCGACGCGTACCCGGCGCACGACGTCGTCGGGAAAGGGCAGCACCGCGGCCTTGAGCGCGGGAACGGCGCGGGTGCGGGGCAGATCCACGAACACGCGATCGGGACCGGGAATCCGCTCGCTGTAGTAGGGCACCTCGCGATCGAGCTCGATCGTCACGCGCACCGCGTCGGGCAGGCGCTCGCGCCGCACGGCGGCCAGCGTGACCAGCGGCGGCTCGCGCGGCGCGCCGGGGGCGGCCGCTGGAGCGCGAGACACCGCCGCCGCACGGGTCTGGCGTGCACTGGCGTCGATCGCGGCCGGCGCCGTCCGCGGGGCGGCCGCGCGGCCGGTGGCGAGGGGAGCCGGCGCCGCGGCTGGTGCCGCGGCCGGCGCCGGCCGGGCCTCCTGCAGCCGGTGCTCGAGCGGCGCGGCCTGACGGGCGTAGGCGCTGCCGGGAAAGCTCTCCGACAACGACGCGAGCAGGCGCAGCGCCCGATCGCGATCCAGCTCGTCGCCGAACTGCAGGAACAGGTCGGCCGAGAGATTGGCGCCCTGCCACAGCGCCTTGTCGGCCTGGCCGCTCGCCGGGAAGAGCCGCGCCAGATCCTCGAAGGCACCGACGAGCGTGCGCACCCGCTGCTGGATCGCGGCGGCGGTGCCCGGGCGTGCGCGCGGCCAGTTCGCGCCGCAGCCGCCGCTTCGCGCGCCGACGCCTCCTTGAACAGCGCCGCCTGGTCCGCGGACTGCGCGGGCGCCGCCGCAGCGCCGGCGGCGCCGAGCAGGGCGGCCAGGACGGCGGCGAGCGACGCTAGCGCGGATGTGCATCGATCTCGTCGAAGTAGTTGCGATCGACCAGCACTTCGCGGGCCTTGCCGGCGGCGCCGGCCGAGACCAGGCCGTCGGCCTCCATCATGTCGACGAGCCGGGCGGCGCGGCTGAAACCGACGCGCAGCTTGCGCTGCAGGTACGAGATCGACACCTGGCCGCTGGTCACCACGATGCGCGCGGCCTCGTCGAACAGCTCGTCCTTCTCGAACTCCAGGTTGCCGGGGCCGCTCTTCTCTTCGTCTTCGGCGGTGATCGTGTCGTCGAACACCGGCTTGCCCTGCTTGCGGAGGAAGCTGGCCAGCCGGGCGCTCTCCTGCTCGGAGATGTAGGGCCCGTGCAGGCGGATGCAGCGCGACGACGCCGGCGGCATGAACAGCATGTCGCCCTTGCCGAGCAGCTGCTCGGCGCCGTTGCCGTCGAGAATGGTGCGCGAGTCGGTCTTCGAGGACACGCGGAACGAGATGCGCGACGGCAGGTTGGCCTTGATCAGGCCGGTGATGACGTCGACCGACGGGCGCTGCGTCGCGAGAATCAGGTGGATGCCGACGGCGCGAGCCATCTGCGCCAGACGGCAGATCGATTCCTCGACCTCGTTGCTCGCGACCATCATCAGGTCGGCGAGCTCGTCGATGACGACGACGATGAAGGGCAGCGGCTTGGGCGCCTCGGGATCGGTGGCCGCCGCCGCGCCGCGCTCCTGCAGCGCCAGCCGGATGTTGCGGTTGTACTGCTCGATGTTCCGGACGCCCTCGGCCGCCAGCGTCTTGTAGCGCTCTTCCATCTCGCGCACCGCCCAGCGCAGCGCGTTGGCGGCCTTCTTCGGGTCGACGACGACCGGCGTGAGCAGGTGGGGAATCTCCTCGTACATCCCGAGCTCGAGCCGCTTGGGGTCGATCATGATCAGCCGCACGTCGTCGGGCGTCGCACGGTAGAGGATGCTGGTGAGCATCGCGTTCAGGCCGACCGACTTGCCCGTGCCGGTGGAGCCGGCGATCAGCAGATGCGGCATCGTGGCGAGGTCGGCGAAGAAGGGCTCGCCGTGGATCGTCTTGCCGAGCGCGAGCGTGAGCTTCGAGGTCGAGCGCTGGTACCCGTCCGACTCGAGCAGCTCGCGCAGCGAGATCGCCTCGCGGTTCGGGTTGGGAATCTGGATGCCGACCGTGGACTTGCCCGGGATGCGGTCGATCAGCACCGACTCGGCCTGCATCGCCAGGCACAGGTCGTCGGCGAGCCCGGTCACCTTGCTGTACTTCACGCCGGCGTCTGGCTTGAACTCGAAGGTGGTGACCACCGGGCCGGGATGGATCTGCGCCACCTGGCCTTCCACCGCGAACTCGCGGCACTTCTCCTCCAGCTGGCGCGCCAGCTCCATCAGCTCGCGCTCGTCGATCTTGCGCTCGGCCCTGGGCCGCGTCGAGCAGCGAGTGCGGCGGCAGGGCGTAGGTCCCGTTCTTCCGCTGCGCCGGTGCCTTCGGCGGCTCGGGATCGGGCAGGAGCGACGGCGTTTCCGGCCTGGACGGCTTGATGACCGGCGCCGGCCGCGCGGATGCGGCCTCGGGCTCGGGCTTCGGGAGCGGCTTCGGCGCCGTGCGTCGCGCCTTCAGGCGTCGGGCGGCTTGATCACCGGCGGCGGCACGCCGGTCTTCTTGGTGTGTTTGGCGATGACCTCGCGCCGTGCCCGCTCGCGGCGCCGCTCGTCGAACCAGCCGCGGAGCGCGCCGACGCCGCGCGCCGACAGGTCGCGCGAGCCGACCGTGGCGGTGGCGAACATGCGGCCGAACGAGAACTGCGTCGCCAGGATCACCGAGAGCATCATCGCGGTGAGCAGCACGATGATCGAGCCGGTCCGGTTCAGGTATTCGGCGAGCGCGAGTCCGAGCCCGGCGCCGACGGTGCCGCCGGCGTCGAACGTCTTGGCCGCCAGCTCCGTGCTGCCGAGGACGAGGCTGAAGAACGCGCTGGCGCACACGAGCAGCACCACGCCGCCGAAGGCCTTGGTGTAGGCGGCATCGGGCGTCTGGCACCAGAAGTAGTGCCAGCCGACGATGCCGATCGCGCCCGGCAGGAAGTAGGCGCCGTAGCCGAAGAGCTGAAACGACAGCTCGGCGAGGAACGCGCCGACGCGGCCGACGAAATTCGCCGGCGGATGCGGCACCGTCGTGGTGAAGAACCAGACCGGATCGGTCGGCTCGTAGGTGACGAGCGCGATCAGCCAGATGAGCGCCGAGCGCGAAGAGCGCGACGCCCAGGAACTCGCTGATCCGGCGGGGAATGCTCGAAGCGGCCAACGTCAAATCTCCATCAGCACGGGCAGCACCAGCGGTCGCCGGCCCGATCGTTTCTTGAAGAACCGGCGCAGCTCCGACGCGGAGCTTCTCGGTCATCAGCCCCTGGTCGGTCCGCTCGTCCACGCTCGAGGACTCGATGCATTCGGCAATCGCGCCGGCCGCATCGTTGAACAGCTTGTCGTGGTCGTCGCCCGAGACGAAGCCGCGGGCGACGAGCTCGGGTTCGCCCACCAGCGCGCCCGTGAGCCGGCTGATCGCGACGACGGCGACGATGATGCCGTCACCGGCGAGATGCCGGCGGTCGCGCAGCACCTCGTCGCCGACCTCGCCGACGCGCGTGACGTCGATGAGGACGCGGCCGGTCGGCGCCTTGTCGGCGATGCGGGCGCCGGCCCGGTCGAACTGGATGATGTCGCCGTCCTGCGCCAGCAGCACCTGCACCGAGCGTCCCGACCCGGCCAGCACGCGCTGCGCGACGCGGGCGTGCTGCGCCAGCTGCCGGTATTCGCCGTGCACCGGCACGAAGTAGCGCGGGCGCACCAGCGACAGGACCAGCTTGAGCTCCTCCTCGGAGCCGTGGCCGGACACGTGCACGTGCTTCATGCCGTCGGTGATGACGTGCGCGCCGCGCCGGGCCACGTGGCTCATGGTGCGCGCGATCGCCTTCTCGTTGCCGGGAATCGCCCGCGCCGAGAACACGACCGTGTCGTCGGGACCCAGGCGCACGAAGCGGTGGTCGTCGATGGCGATGCGCGACAGCGCCGCCTGCGGCTCGCCCTGCGAGCCGGTCGCGACGCACAGCACGTCCTGCGCCGGGTAGTTGGGCACGTCGCTGTCGCGGATCTGCACGCCCGACGGCACCCGCAGGAAGCCGAGGCGCTGCGCGATCTCGGTGGTCTTCTCCATGCTGCGGCCGACGAACGCGACGCGCCGCTCGAACTGCACCGCGAGATCGACCAGCACCTGCATGCGGTAGATGCTCGACGAGAAGGCGCGCGACCACCAGCTTGCCCTCGGTGCTGGTGAAAATCTCCTCGAACGCCTCGATGACGTCGATCTCGGGTCCGGTGAAGCCCTTGCGATCGACGTTGGTGCTGTCGGAGAAGAGCGCCAGCACGCCCTGGGCGCCGAGCTCGGCGAAGCGGTGCAGGTCGAAGTGCTGGCCGTCGATCGGCGTCTGGTCGATCTTGAAGTCGCCGGTGAAGAGCACCACGCCGACCGGGCAGGTGATGGCGACGGCCACGCAGTCGGGCATGCTGTGCGTGACGCGGATGAACTCGAGGGAGAGCGGGCCGACGGTCACCGTCTGGCGCGGGGTCACCGTCGTCAGACGGTCGCCGGGGTCGATGCCGTGCTCTTCGAGCTTGGGCTCGACGAGCGCCAGGGTCATGGCGGTGCCGTACACCGGGCCGTCGAAGAGCGGCATCACGTGCGGCACGGCGCCGATGTGATCCTCGTGGCCGTGGGTGAGCACCAGCGCCTTCACCTGATCACGGCGGGATTCGAGGTAGGTGAAGTCCGGAATGATCAGGTCCACGCCGAGCTGGTCGGGGTCCGGGAACATCACGCCGGCGTCGATGAGGACGGTCGTGTCCTCCCATGACACGGCCATCATGTTCATGCCGAACTCGCCGAGGCCCCCGAGGGGGACGACCTCGAGCGTCGCCGGCGTCACGACTGACGTAGCTGCCTGATTCATCCGATTCCCAGCACACTAAGAACCGGCGTCGAGCCGGTCCGGTAGACGGACCGGCGATCAGCCGATTCGGCAGAACCTGCGAGACACCACGACCTCCGGCCGGACCGTCATGGCGCAGGTCGTCAGACCCGGCCACGAGGCTCCGGAACCGTGAGCGTCTTTTCGGTCCCGCGGGCCGTGCACTTCATGCCATTGGCGTGCTCTGGCGAGCACGACGTCCGGCAACGGGCGGCCGCCACCGTGGCGGACACCCGATCTGGGCAGCTGGGAGCGCCCAAAAACCTGGAGGGCTCAACGACTTCGGGTGAAAAACTATAGCACAGCCCGCGACAGGGCGGCGAACCCCGCCAGCGGCACCTCGCCCGGGCGGATCTGCGGGTCAACTCCCGCCCGTTCAATGAGATCCGCCGCGGTCCGTCCCAGCGTTCCGGCCACCGGGCCGAGCGCGTTGAGCAGGGTCTTGCGGCGCTGCTGGAAGGCGCCGCGGACCAGCCGTTCGAACACCGCCCGGTCGCCGACGTCGACGGCCGGCGGGCGGAACCGCAGCCGCACGACCGCCGACGTGACCTTGGGCGGCGGGCGGAACGCCCCGGGGGGCAGGGTGAGCACCAGCTCGGCGTCGGCGTCGAGCGCCACGTGCACCGCCAGCGACCCGTAGTCGCGCGACCCCGGCCGCGCCACCACGCGGTCGGCGACCTCCTTCTGCAGCATCACCGTGGCGTCGCTCAGCCGTCGTCCTCCGCCGGCGGCCGCGCAGCAGCCGGAACAGGATCGGCGTGGCGACGTTGTACGGCAGGTTGCCGACCACCCGCACCGGGCGCTGGCTCGCTCTGCGAGCAGCGCCGCCAGGTCGGTGTCGAGCACGTCGCCCTCGACGACATGCAGCGGCGCGGGCACCGCGCCGGGCAGCGCCGCGGCCAGGTCGCGATCGATCTCCACCGCGATCACGCGCGCGACCCGCGGCGCCAGGCGGATCGTGAGCGCGCCGCGCCCCGGCCCGATCTCGAGGAAGGTGTCGCCGGGCTGCGGATCGATGGCGGCGACCACTTTCTCGACCCAGGCCGGCTCGAGGAAGTGCTGGCCGAAGCGCTTGCGCGCGCGGTGCGGCGCCGCGGGCGGGCCCGGACGCCCCGCGGCGCGGCTCACGGTTCGTCGTCCTCGTCCGGGCCCAGTGTCTCGCCGCGCCAGTAGCGCTCCTCGATCTCTTCGATCTCCTCTTCGCTGAGGCCGAAGTAGTGGCCGATCTCGTGGATCAGCGTCTCGCCGATCACGGCCCGCACGTCGTCCTCGTCGTCGCAGTCTTCCTCGATCGGCCGCTGGAAGATGGTGACGCGATCGGGCAGGTGGTTGCCGAAGGCCCACTGGCGCTCGGGCAGCGGCGTGCCTTCGTAGAGGCCGTAGAGCGAATCCGGCGGTTCGATCTCCATCGCCGCCAGCGTGTCGGCGCTCGGCTCGTCCTCGACGACGATGGCGATGTTCCGCATCTCCGCGCGGAACCGGCGGGGGATGAGCGTGATGGCCTCGGTCACGAGGCGCTCGAACGCGGCGCGCGTCATGCCCGGTTCACCTGCGGCGCCGGGCCGGCGCCGCAACCGGGGTCTTCGCCCTGGTGACGGTTGCCTGGGGTCCGCTGCTTGCGGGCGGCCGTCGGCGTCGGGCGCGCGCGCCGGCGCGGCGCCGCGGGTCTCGCGCGACAGCGCCGCGAAGTACAGGCAGTCGTCGGCCACCGGGCACTGGTCGCAGAGCGGCTTCGTCGGCCGGCAGATGCGGCGGCCGTGGAGAATCTGGACGTCGGAGGCGAGCGTCCACAACGAGGGGGGCAGCCGCGCGCAGAGTTGGGTTTCCACCGCGACCGGATCGTCGCCCTCGGCGATGCCGATGCGGTTGGCCACACGCAGCACGTGGCGATCCACTGGCAGGCCCGGGCACGCCCAGCGCGTGCCCGAGGACGACGTTGGCGGTCTTGCGGCCGACGCCCGGCAGCTTCGTCAGCGCCTCCATGTCGGCCGGCACCTGGCCGCCGTGATCGCGCACCAGGATCTGCGCCATGGTCACGAGCGCCTTCGACTTCTGGCGGAAGAAGCCGGTGGACAGAATCTGCGGCTCCAATTCCGCCGGGGTCGCCGCGGCGAGTGCGCGCGCGTCGGGATAGCGCGCGAACAGCGCCGGCGTGACCAGGTTGACCCGGGCGTCGGTGGACTGCGCCGAGAGCATCGTCGCGACCAGCAGCTCGAAGGCGTTCCGATAGTGCAGCTCGGTGTCGGCGCCCGGGTAGAGCGCAGCCAGCGTCTCGATGATCCGCCGGGTGGTCGAGGGCGATTTCATCCGCGGTCAGTGAATCGGGTCTGCCTTCGTCCAGCCGACGTTGGAGTAGCTGTCGGAGAAGACCCGCATGTGCTCCTGCAGCGCCGCGATCAGATTGGGCACGAACTGCACCGGCACCACGACGCGGGTGCGGACCGGCGCGCGCACGACGTGGTCTTGTTCCGCTTCCTTCAGCTCGCGCTCCGAGAGCGGCATCACCTCGCAGAAGGTGAGGGTGAAGTCGAAGGGCGTGTGGGCGATGGAGCAGAAGTTGGCGTAGGTGCGCGGCTCGCCGGGCTGCTCGTCGGGCACGATCGAGAAGTTGATCTGTTTGCGGGCGGGAGGCTGATCGCTACATGGGCCGATAGTATGCTCGCCCCGTAGTTGAGGGGCGCGGCTTTAGCCCCGCCGGCCGGCTGCCGCCTGCAGAGCCGGCCCTCTGCATCAATACCGCCGCATCACGCCGACCACGACGCCCTGCACCTGGACGTTGTCGGGATCGAACAGCATCGGCTGCATCGCCGGGTTGGCCGGCTGCAGGCGGATCTTGCCGTTGTCGCGATAGAACTTCTTCAAGCGTGACGTCCTGGCCGCCCACGAGCGCGATGACCATCTCGCCGTTGTCGGCCGACTTGCGATCCTCGACGATGACGAAATCGCCGTCGCGGATCTGCTCGTCGATCATCGAATCGCCCCGCACTCGCAGCACGTAGCTGTCGCGCTTGCCGGCCATCGATTCGGGCACGGCAATCGTTTCGCTTCCGGGCACCGCCTCGATGGGGACGCCGGCCGCGACGAATCCGAGCATGGGCAGCTCGATGGCGCGTCCGCCGACGCGGGCGGGCACCAGCTCCACCGAGCGGCTGCGGTTCCACGCGCGCCGGATGAAGCCCTTTTCCTGCAGGTTGGTGAGGTGCTTGTGCACTGTCGCCAGCGACGACAGGTTGAATTGGCGGCCGATCTCCTCGAGGCTGGGCGCGTAGCCGTGGCGCTGGATGAACTCGTTGAGGTAATCCAGAATCTCGCGCTGCCGTTTGGTCAGTGGAAGCACAGCCGTTCTCCTTCGCCGCCGATAACAGCGGACGTCGGCCCGTGACTATATGCGAAGATAAGGCGAAGAACAAGCCCGTTCCGGTGCTACACTCGAACGCGGCGCCAGCCGGGGCCGGTTGCACAACCGCGGCCCGGGACGGTTCGTCGAAAGGGGCATCATGCGATTTCGAACCGCTGTCGCGTCCACGCTTCTCGTGACAGCTGCCACCGTGATGCTGCACGCGCGCGTGGGCGGGCCGTTGGCGGCCGCCGGCTGCGGCGTCGCGTCAGGAAGCGGATTCGCTCGCCCGGAAGATCTCGCTAGATCACCAGGCGTGGCGCCGACGCGCCCCGCCCCGGCGTGCGACGGACCGAGGTGAGCGAGAGCGAGGTCAACTCGTGGTTCGTCTTCCGCGGGCGGCCGTACCTGCCCGACGGCGTCACCGAGCCGCAGCGTGAACATGCTCGGCTCCGGCTCCATGCGCGGCGTCGCGACGGTCGATCTCGAGGCGCTCGGCAAGCGCAAGTCGCGGGGCGGCGGCATGCTCGACCTCTGGAGCTACCTGGGCGGCAAGGTGCCGGTCGCGGTCACCGGCACGCTCCGGGCCCAGGACGGCCGCGGCCGGTTCGAGTGCAGTCGGCCGAAGTGGGCGGGCTGCCGGTGCCGAAGGCCCTCGTCCAGGAGCTGGTGTCGGCCTACACCGCCGACGACGGGAAGACCATCAGCCTCGATTCGTCGTTCGAGTTGCCGTCCGGCATCCAATCGATCGACGTCGGCCGCGGGCAGCTCGTCGTCGTTCAATAAATCCGAGAGTGCCCGAGCCGGCCGTGCAATAAACTGGCGGCGTCCGCCCGCGCTGCGCGCGGCCGTCACCCCGTTGCCGCGCCGTCGGATTCCCGTCCCGTGACCGATTCGCTCGCTACGCCGCTGCAATACCTCAAGGGCGTCGGACCGCGCAAAGCGGCCGACCTCAAGCGCGCCGGCCTCGCCACCGTCGAGGACCTGCTCTACCGCCTGCCGTTCCGCTACGAAGATCGCAGCCGCATGCAGCCGATCGCGACGCTGCGGCCCGGCAACAAGGCGGCCGTGTTCGGCGAGATCAAGAGCGCCCACCTGGCCACGACGCGGCGGCGCGGCTTCCGTATCTTCCACGCCGTGCTCGGCGACGCGAGCGGCGCCATCCGCTGCTCGTGGATGAACCAGGCCTACCTCGCCGACATCCTCCAGCCGCGGACCACGGTGGTGGTCTTCGGCGACGTCAAGCTCGATTCGGGCGGGCTGCATTTCCTGAACCCGGAGTTCGAAATCGTCTCCGACGATCTGTCGGGCCTGCACGTCGGCCGCATCGTTCCGTTCTACGAGCGCACCGGCGCGGTGACGCCGAACATGCAGCGCAAGCTGGTGCGCCACGCGCTCGACGCGCTGCCGCCGGAGCTGCCCGATCTCCTCGACGCGGAGCTGCGCGAGCGCCAGGGCCTGATCGCCCGGCGGGCGGCGATCGAAGCGAGCCACTTTCCGGCCAGCGACGCCAGTGTCGCCGAGCTCAACGCGTTCCGCACGCCGGCACAGCGCCGGCTGATCTTCGAGGAGTTTTTCCTCTTTCAGATCGGCCACGCGTGGCGGCGCCACCAGACGACGATCGAACGCAAGCCGCACCAGGTGGCAGTGGACGACCGCATCCGCCAGTCGGCGGCGCGATCAGCATCGGCCTGTTTTTCGGCGGGGCGGCGCTGGCGTTCCTGTTCGTGTTCGACCCGGTGCTCGACTTCCTGTTCACGTTCAACAAGGGAATGAACGCCGACTTCGATCCCCGCATCGGCGAATGGCTCGGCTTCGTGCTGATCCTGCCGATCGGCTTCGGCCTCAGCTTTCAGTTGCCGCTGGTGATGCTGTTCGTCAACCGCATCGGCCTGGTCTCGACCGAGACCTATATCGCCCAGTGGCGGATCGCGATGCTCACGATCTTCGTGATCGCGATGGTCCTGACCCCCGCCGAGCCGATCAGCATGCTCCTGATGGCCGGCCCGCTCTGCCTGCTCTACGTGCTGGGCATCGTGCATGTGCAAGTACATGCCCAAGGGCCGCAACCCGTTCGCCGAGGCGTATGAGCCGTAGCGAGCCTCGCGGTGAAGATAAAGCACAGCCACGGAGTTGGTCCTCGGTGAGGCTACCGCGACTTCAGATCGAAATCGGCCTTGTTCTGGCCCGACTTCACCTCGAAAGTGAGCGAATGCGGCGGAATCGGATCGACAGATTTTGGGTCGCTCACGTCCGCATTGGGATCGGTTCGCTCCTCGCCGATGGCGGCGACTCTGACAATGTGGTTGCCCAGCACCGCGCCGGAGTCTCCCGTAGCGGTGACCGCCAGCGTATAGTTGCCCTTTTTCGTCGGTCCGTCCGTTGGAAACGGGGGATTCACCGCCGGTCGCTTGCGGTGTGAATGTGACGGAAGCATTCGCGAGGGGCTGGCCGTCTTTCGTGATCACCCCTGAGACGGGAGCAGTTTTGACGCCGCTTCCACAGCCAGCAGCGAAAAGAGCAATGGCGAGAACGAGGAACGATCGCGACATGGGCATGGGCATTCGATGCAAGGAGAGAAAACGGGCAGGCAGAACGTCGGCCACGTGTTGCCGACGCTCTTTGGAATCGGCCTCTACTGGAATTGAATGGCGCTGATTGAGGAATCTGTACCGACTCGCCGCCCTGGATCGTAGCCATCGCGGGGAGTACTCCCATTTGGGCGAGAGGCGGATTGTCTCCCGAGACGCCCATATCCACCGTAATGCTGATCGGCCTCACGGAAGCGTCGGCCAAGAGAAACTGAACGACGCCGGGATGGAGGCTGGCAAAACTGCATTGCACGGGTTGTTGCCGCCGCGTCCGCCAATGGCATCGCAGCGGTCGTAGTCGGGGAGCAGGGCCCGCGGCTGGCCGACGATGATGTGCGACTGATCAAAAGAGGTATAAGTGTATGCCCAGAAGGTACGGCGACGGAGTTGAGTCCTGGTGTGATACTCGCCGGCGAGGAGGGTGTTTGACGTGCCGTCCAAAATGCCGCCCAGGTTCTCGCCTTTGAAATTGTGGTTGGAGCCTGTCATCCCATTGTGCGTCCCGCCAATCGTATAGATAGGGCCACGATTGTTATTGGTGTAGGCATCGCCTTCGTTCGCATCCATCCAATTGTCGCCGTCGCTGATGCCCGCCACGGCTCGATACGAACCCGGAGCGTAGTCCAAGCCGCTCCCCGGGCCACTTGCCGGTTTCTCCAGGCGGTTGGTGTTCACGTCGCTCGGGCAGATGTACGTTTTGACGAACTGCGTGGTGACAAAGGTGTTAGCCGTGTTGCGTGATTGGTCGTTCCAAGTATTGAAGTCGTATTGGTCGTACAGCGGTTTCTGCTCCATGAAGGGCAGAATGAAGATGCCCCAGCCAGCGGCACTGGGGGTCCCGCAACAAGAGCCAGGCTGCACGCCACCAACGGGCAAGACGAGGTAGGTGTCGTGATAGTTGTGCACTGCGATGCCAATTTGTTTGAGGTTATTCGCGCACGACGAGCGGCGAGCGGCTTCGCGGGCCGCTTGCACGGCCGGCAGCAACAATGCCACGAGCACGCCGATGATGGCGATGACAACAAGCAGTTCCACGAGTGTGAAACCGCGACGATCGGAATGCCACACAGAAGAATGCCGGATCATTTCGAGTCCCCAAAGAAAAAAAGAAGGGAGGACCAGCAGCCGCCACAGCGACGGCTCGCGTTTTGATTGTAATGCACTGTCAAACGCAGGAGAACGCTTTTTGTAAAATCGCATGCCTGCCAGATGCCGACCTCCCAACTAGCCAGTGCACGTAGCACTTGCTTGCGCCATCGCGGCTCCGCTTCACATCGTAGAATCGGCGGGGCTCGTTCCATCATCCGCAATGGTGGTCCGTTGCCATGCAGATGGAGTCTGATCGGCATCCACTGTGCGGAACCTAGTGGCCAGCAGAGGCTGGACGCCGGGCAGCACGGTCAAGCGGCCGCGATCGCCGCCGGATTCCGGAGTATCCACCGGCCGACCGCAGGTCTCCCTGCGGCGCCAAGCGGCCTCACGTGCCAGGAGATCAGCGGTCGGAGCTTGGCACTACGTAGGGAAACCTACGAGGAGGTGCAGCGCCCTGTTAGGCATCACGAGACAACCGATTACTTGGCTTGTCGATTGCCCCAAAAACCAGAACTCCCAGGAACCCCATCACGGTTGCAATCAGCAGCACGCACCGCGGCGTCGATCGTGGATATCAAGAAAAAATACGTGGGATTCAGACTAGCCGTTTGGCAAGTTTTGACGCATGCCGTACCCATTCAGCAGGCGCTCGGCCCAAGGCAAACCAAAGGGTGATCTGCCATCCAGGCCCGTCGTCAGGACGGTAAGAAAGAAGCCCACCCAAAACGCTCGGCGGCGCCCGTCATACTTCGTAACAGCAACCCCTGACGCAACGAGAACCGGACAGCATGATGAATGCTCGAACGCCGTCGCGCTCTCGTAGCCCGCGATCGTCGATAACCACAACGCCACCACGGCAATGAGCATCAAGAGCGATCGTATGCTGAATCTGACCATTCGCTGTGCAATCCACTAGGGGTGGGGTGGCTATTCCCTCAGCAGGGACGCAAGCTTGATTCCGTCGTCGTTCAGCGTCCGGTTCCGGGTTGGGACAGAACAGGCATAGGCACTCTCCGCGCCCTCGAACATTCGACAGTGGCACGAATACTGCCACGACTGCCTAGCTACTGATTAGACCGCGATGGCACGGGGAGAGATATGCCGCAGTCTGGGATGACGGTGCAGGGCGCCCACCGCCTGACCGTAGGTCTCCCCCTGTAGCGCAAAGCGTAGCACGCCAGGAGACCTCCGGTCGAGACTTCAGCGGGGTCAGAGACCCACGCCGAACGTCTCAAATCGAGATTCGCGTTGTTCACTAGTGAACAACGACCCGTTTTCGTGACCAGACTAGTCACGGCGCGAAAATATTTTTCGGGCACTTACGTCAAGTCGCTTTGTAGCAAGTGTTCATGTGGCTTGGAGTTGCGCCGACGCCGATCGACGTAAGTCACGTGTCGAAAAAATGAGCGGCGCAGAATCCTTGACACGCGCATGTCGGCTGGGGAAATTGCTGTGCCGGAAAAAGTGTGAGTGGTGAGTGGGTGAGTGGTGAGTCGGGCAATGTTTTTCTGGAGGTGCGATCATGTCGGAGCGAATCGAGATGTCGCTGACGGACGCGAATCAGAGCGGCAGTGGTATTGGGAGGAGCGGATCAGGGCAGGCAGCGTCGCGGACGCTCGCAATGCCCCAGCGGAGGGAACATTTCCAGAAACCCCCGATTCGCTTCAGAATGGAAATGTCGAGGGGCGATCGGTGTGGGAAAACACGACGTTTTCCGAGGGCGAACGTTTCCAACCGGGCCTTTGCCTGGAAATGTCGCGCAAGTTGAGGCCCTGCAAGAGGTTGAGGACGAAATTGCCGCCCTGCGGCAAAGACGCCGTGGAAATGTCCCCCCGGCCTCCAACTTCCGCCCGGGAGCGATCGACGACTTCGCCGGGTGTCACTGCGGGCTTGCCAGCAGTGCCGATGGGCGAACGGAGGTTCGTTCCTTGTTCCCACGCTCTGCGTGGGAACACACGCATTCGACGCTCTGCGTCGCAGTTTCGGCTATCGACGCAGAGCGTCGGGACTTGCGTTCCCACGCGGAGCGTGGGAACGAGACTGCGTGAGTGTGACGTGAAAAATGAGTCATCGTAGTGAACGCACCGGCAAAGTGTAGTAACTGTGTTAGCTACTACGTGGTTACTACGGGGTGGGGGCGGCTTACTACGGGGCGTCGATTTCTGGAAGTCCTTGGCGGGCAGGGAGTTGTGGAGAAGGGCGGCGACAATGGCGGTGTCACGCACTACGCCCTACCGAGCATCGAGAGTCCGGATGATTTTGGCGACGAAGTCCCAGGCATTCTCGTCGCGAGCAGCGGTGACGACTTGGCCGTCGGCTTCGACGTCGTTGCCGAAGGGTTGCGTGAGTTCGTAGGCATCGACGTAATTGCACTTGGCAACTGTTTTGCCTTTTAACTCGCCGTGTTCAGCCAAAACTTGCTGGCCGCGGCAGATGGCCGTGACGAGTTTGCCCTCACGGTTAAACTCGTCGAGCAATCGGCACGTGGTCGCGGCCCCGGCACCGCCCGGGGCGAATTCGACGGTGTCGTAGCCGGTGAAGATGATGAAGTCGTAGTCGGCGGCACGGAGGTTGTCGCCGTAGGGGACGTTCCGCGAGTGGACCGGGTTGTTGGGATTGTTGTAGAGCATGCTGGGTCGGTCGGTCGGGCTGCCACTTGGATCTTGACGTTCGCTCCCATGGAGGGCTCTGTTAGTGTGTTGTAGAAGTCCGGCCCATAGAGGCCGTTGTCGGGAATGACGAACAAGGCACGGTATTGGCGGTTGCCGCCGACAGATGGGGCTGGCGAAGGAATGTCTCGCGAGGAGGGTTCGGCGATTGCGGCGGTGGGGGCGGCGTGGTTGCCGTCGCCGACTTGAGAATCGGCGGCGGGGGAGGGCTTCTGGTTGGTCGGGTTCCGGTTCCGGTTGGCGAACCTGCGGCTGAATCGGCTGCTGGCGATTGGTCGAGGCCGCGGGATCGGGCCAAGGCCGGCCGGCCAGCGGGATCGCCGAGCAGGAGCAGGACAATTGCTGCCCCTGCGATGGCGAGAAGCGTAACGAGTTGTTGTTGAGGGAAGGGGAGGATGGATTGATGACCAGCTTTCACGACAGGTCGCAGCGGAGTCGCCGCAGCCAGATCGAGGCTGGCGAGCGGATCGAGCGGCGGGAGCAGCGCGGGTTGCTCGGGGGCTCCACGTCCCCCGCTCGCCAGTCGGACGTCCCCGCTCGCCGACTCCCGACCCCCGGCCACCGACTCCAGGCTCGCTTTCTCCCGGGCAAACGGCGCCAGGGCCTTCGCCACCTCGGCCGGCGTCTGTAGCGCTCGGCCGGGTCCTTGGCCATCATCTCGTCGACGACCGCGGCCAGCTCGGCCGGCACGTCGGGCCGCAGCGTCCGCAGCGATGCGGCGGCTCCTGGTCGGTGGCAGCGAGCAGCTTCTCGACGACCGTCCCGTCGGGGAACGGCGGCTGGCCGGTCAGCAGGAAGTAGAGCGTGCAGCCGAGGCTGTAGATGTCGGCCCGGATGTCGGCCGTGCGGGCGTCGGTCGGCCTGCTCCGGGGCGATGTAGTCGGGCGTGCCCAGGATCATGCCGGCCGTCGGTCTCGTCCGGCGTCGGGCCGCTGACGCCGTCGGCCGCTCGGCTCGGCTCGCTCGACGAGCCGGGCCAGGCCGAAGTCGAGGACCTTGACCTGCCCCTTGCGGCGTCACCATCAGGTTCTGCGGCTTGATGTCGCGGTGGACCATGCCCTGCTCGTGGGCGTGCTGCAGGCCCAGCGCCGCCTGGCGGACGTAGTCGCAGGCCTGCGGCGACCGGCAGCGGGCCCGTCTGCTCGACGAGCCGGTCGAGGCTCGAGCCCCTCGACGAACTCCATCACCAGGAAGTGCAGGTCGCCGGCCTGCTCGGCGTCGTAGGCGGTGACGATGTTCGGGTGCGACGAGCCGGGCGGCCGCCTCGGACCTCGCGGCGGAACCGCTCGACGGCCTGCGGATTGGCCAGCAGCGCCGGGCTGATCACCTTCAGGGCGACCAGCCGCTCCATCAGCCGGTGCTCGGCCTTGTAGACCGCCCCCATGCCGCCGTGGCCGACCAGGCCGAGCACGCGGTAGCGCGGATGGTCGCGCAAGCTTCGGGCGGAATCTCGCCGGCTCTGGCGGCTTCGCGGCCGGGCGGCGACGTGTGCTTGGCTGGCGAAAGTCCCTTGCGTCGCCGCTTCGCGGGCCAGTTGCACGAGCGTGTCGTCCGGGACACGGGCCAAGTGCCGGCAGCACGAATCGCAGTAGGCGACGTGCGATTCAGCTCGGCCATTTCCGCGCGGCAGCCGGCCCTGGGCAAACGCCCGCAATTGGTCGGCCGACGGATGGAGCGAGCGGGTAGCGGGCATGGCGTGGTCCTTGCCATACCAGATGGCGGATCGGCGGGCGGACCTTTCATGAATATGGCTCCAGCTACTCGATCAATCCGGCCGCTTCCTGCCGCAGACGGGCCAGCACACGGCTCCTG
>CAVSWX010000010.1:0-293558 GCA_963731785.1 uncultured Acidobacteriota bacterium | reverse complement strand
CGCAGGCGTTCGTCGTCGCCGAAATCGCCCTCGCCTTCACGCTCCTGACGACGTCGGCCATTCTCGTCGTCCACATGCGCAACCTGGGCCGCGTGTCTTTGGGGTTCGACCCTGACGACGTCGTCGCGTTCGAGCTCATCCTGCCGAGACGCACACTCCGACCCCGGCTTCCGAGGCGCGGTCGGCCGAGCGAAGCGGTTGGCCGAGCAGCGGTTGGCCGAGCAAGCGCGGTTGATGGACGCGTTGCGGCAGACGCCCGGCGTGACAGGCGTCTCGTTCGCGAGCCAGCTGCCCGGCATTGGCTGTCTGCGGCGGCGCCAACTTTTCCGTGGAAGGCCGGCCGGCGGATGCCGCCGCAGAGCGGGCGTGCGTGGTGAACACCGCACCGGACCTTTTTCCGACCATGCGGATCCCGCTCAGGGAAGGCCGGCTGCTGAACGAGGCTGACTCCGGAGCCAGCGATGCGCGACATTGCCCGCCGTCGTGATCAACGAGGCCGCTGCGCGCGCCTTCTGGCCGGACCGCAATCCGATCGGCGCGTTCGCGCGCTTCAGCGGACCGGACGGCGACCCGGCTCGAGGTCGTCGGTGTCGTCGGCGATATTCGCAACAACGGCCTGAACAGGCCGGCAATGCCCGAGATCTATTTCCCAGCGGCCGCGCAGGGGGTCAACTCGATGAACGTCGTTGTCCGCTCGGAGCTGCCGGCGGATCAGCTGATCGCCGCCGTCCGCCGCACCATCCGGCAGGCCGATCCGACGCTGGCGATGGGCGACGTCCGGACGATGAACGACGCCCTCGGCGACACGCTGCAGCTCGAGCGTCTCAGCTCGCTGGTCATGACGTTCTTCGGCCTGGCGGCGCTGCTGATGGCGACGCTCGGCATCTACGGCGTGGTGTCGTACTTCGTCCGGCAGCGCACCGTGGAGCTGGGCACGCGGATGGCCCTCGGCGCCGTCAACCGCGATCTCGTGGCGCTCGTCCTCGGCGGCGGCCTGAAGCTGTCGCTGGCGGGCGTGGCGGTGGGATCGATTGCGCTCGTCGGCGGCGTCTGGCTGCTCGTGCGGTATCTCGAGGTCGCCAACTTCGGATGGCTGCCGTTCGCGGCGTCCACGGCGGTCGTCGCCCTCGTCGCCGCGGCGGCCGCGTCGGTGCCGGCGTGGCGCACCACGCTCATCTCGCCGATGGTCGCCATGCGCGAGCAGCCGCCGTCGGTCTGGCGATGGGCGCGCCAGCGGATGGAGCGCGCCGTTCGCGACGTGCGCGAGGCGGTCGGCGGGGACGACAGCGGATCGGACGTCTCGGCGGCAGACGTGCTGACGGCCTTCGTCGACGCCGCGCGCGGCGCCGACTCGTACACCGGCGCCCTGCGCGCCGTGCTCGCCAGCGTGTGCGACGAGCTGCAGCGTCGAATCGGCCGCGCTGCTCGAGCGGCGCGACGGCTCGCAGGCGGACTACCGCTGCCTCGTCGCCGCCGGCGCGCTCGAAGCGGCCGCACCGGTCGTGGCCGCCGACGGATTCCTGATCACGCGGCTGCGCGCCTATCCGCTGCCGCTGCCGTTTGCGCCGAATGAACTGGACGCCCTCGCCGAATGGGCCGCGGCGCACCGTCCGGAGCGGCTCGACGAGATTCGCGCGCTCGCCGCCGCCGGCGTCCGCCTGGCCGTGCCGCTGCGCACGCGCAGCGAGATCCTCGGCGTGCTGCTGCTCGGCGGACCGGCGCGCAGCGCCGCCGGCTTCAGCGCGCACGAGAAACAGGTGCTGCGCGCGTGCGCCGATCAGTTCGCGCTGATGATCGAAAACGCGCGGCTGACCGATCGGGTCGTCGAACAGGAAACGCTCCGCCGCGACATCGCGCTGGCCTCGGACGTCCAGCGCCGCCTGCTGCCCGATGCGCCGCCGCAGGCCGATGTGCGTCGATTTCGCCGCGGCCAGCGTTCCGGCCCGCCGCATCGGCGGCGACTACTACGATTTCGTCGAGCTGCGCGACCGCGCGATCGGCATCGCGCTGGCCGACGTGTCGGGCAAAGGCGTCGCCGCCGCCTTGATCATGTCGGTGGTGCAGGCGTCGCTGCGGATCATCTCGTCCGAGGGCGACGTGGCGCCGCCACGACTCGTCGCGCGAATGAATGAGTTCGTCTACCGGTCAACGCCAGCGAGCAAGTACGCCACCTTCTTCTATGCGCAGCTCGACGAGCAGCGGCCGGCAGCTGCGCTACGTCAACGCCGGCCACAACGCGCCGTATCTCCTGCGAGCCGGCCGGCCATCGACCGCCGACTCCGCGTCGCTCGAGATCGAGGAACTGTCCATCGGAGGAACGGTCGTCGGCATGTTCCCGGAGATGGACTACGAAGAAGCGACCGTCGAGTTGTGCCCCGGCGATGTCCTCCTCGTCTTCACCGACGGCGTCCCCGAGGCGCACAACCCCGAGAACGAAGAGTTCGGCGAGGAGCGGCTGCAGCAGCTGCTCCGCCAGACCGCTCACCTCCCGGCCGACGAGATCAGCGCGCGGATTTCCGCCGAGATGAAAGACTGGATCCGCGACGCGGAGCAGTACGACGATCTCACCTTCATCGTGATGAAGGTGCGCTGACGTCGCTATTCGGCGCGCAAGGCCTCCATCGCGCGAATACTGGTCGCCCGGCGCGTCGGGAGATAGCACGCGATCAGTGCAACCACCACGAACAGGGCGGCGACGGCGAACATCAGGAGCACGTCAGGACCGGGAATGTTCAGACGTCCCGAGAGCAGCACACCCGCCGCCGTGCCCAGCAACAGGCCCACTCCTGATCCGCACGCCACCAGCCACATGCTCTGCCCGAGTACGAGGCCGACGATCTCGCCTCGGCTCGCGCCGAGCGACACTCGAATGCCGATCTCCCGCGTCCGTCGCGTCACCGTGTACGCCGTGACGCCATAGATACCGATAGACGCCAGAAGCAGGCCAACGATCCCCACGCTTCCGGCAACGGCGGCGCTGATGCGCAATTGCGTCTGGACCGGCCCGTTCTGCTGACTCTCGAGGGTCTGCGCGTTCAACACCGGAAGATCGCGATCCATGGACACGACGAGCAGATGGAGGTCGCCGGCGAGGCTGCGGCCGTTGCTGCGCACGAGGAGCGACACCTGCGGCATGAAGCGCTGTTGCAGCGGAACGTACAGTGCGAACGGGGGCTCCGCGCTGGCTCGCCCCCTGCGCCCCGAGACGGCTGATGCGAGATCGCGCACGACGCCCACGATCCGGTGTGGGATCGGAGGCTGACCCTCGGCAGGCGAGTTGATGAGGATGAGACGCCCGACCGCATCCTGGCCGGGCCAGAACCGGCGCGCCGCCCTCTCGCCGATGATCGCGACCGGCTCGCCTCCAGCGCGATCACCGGCACCAAAGTCCCGCCCCGCGATCAGCGGGATTCGCAGAGCCGAGAAATAGCCCGGTTCCACGAGCGTCCAGTTGGGCGAGAAGAACGGCGCGCCATTCGGCGGCGTCGCGCCAGGCACGGTCACCCCGCCGAAGCTGTTCGCTCCCGGCCCGGGGACGCGGTCCGCCACCGTTACCATCTCGACACCGGGCAGCGCACGGGCGCGCTCGATCAGCTCGCGAACGAATCGCGGCCCCGTCGTCGACGTGTACCCCGCCATCGACAGATCGATCGCCGCCACGTCGACACCCTGCGCGTCGAATCCGCGGTCGATCGCCGTGACGTGATCGAGGCCATGCACCAGCACTGCGGTGATCACGACCAGCAGCGTGCTGCCGGCGATCTGGGCGATCACGAACGCATTGCGAAGCCGCAGCCGGTCCACCGGCGCCTGCCCGTCGTCCTTCAGCGCGGCCACGATGTCGGCCTTCGATGCCTCCAAGGCCGGCGCCAGCCCCGACAGCACGGCGGCCACGAGGCCCAGCGTCAGGGAGAACGCAATCACCCGGCCATCGAGCGGCAGGGAGAGATTGACTGGCAGGGGGAAGTCGGGCAGCAGTCGCACGAGGAGCGACGTCGCCACGTTGGCCAGAAGCAGGCCCGC
Source organism: uncultured Acidobacteriota bacterium (assembly GCA_963731785.1). Taxonomy (GTDB): domain Bacteria; phylum Acidobacteriota; class Vicinamibacteria; order Vicinamibacterales; family UBA2999; genus DASYRM01. The sequence goes on along the minus strand of CAVSWX010000010.1, from coordinate 289,535 downwards.
TCCACTTCCGAGGACGAAGAGCACGAGCGTCTCCGTGAGGAGCTGCCGGATCACGCGGGCCCGGCCCGCGCCGACGGCGGCGCGCAGGGCGATCTCACGGCGGCGGACGGTGGCCCGCGTCAGCAGAATTCCCGTGATGTTGGCGCACGCGATCACGAGGACGATGGAGACGACCGCCATCAACATGCCCAGGAACGCGCCGGCAACGCCGCGCAGGCCAGCCGGAATCGGCGAAGCGGCCACAGCCCGCCAGTCGAACGTCGGCACCGCCAATCCGGCCGGCAGGTATCGCCTATCGAAGGGAAACTCCCTGGCGAAGTGCCTCGCCGATCACTGCCACTTCCGCCGACGCCTGCTCGCCAGGTATGCCGGGCTTGAGGCGCGCGCCCACCATCAACCAGCCGTTCTCGCGGATGGTGAGCCGCGCCGTCTGGCTCCCCTTCTGCGCGACGTCGACCATGCCCGCGGGAATCCAGAGGTCCGGCGCGAGCACGCTCATTCCACGGAATTCTTCGTGCGCCACACCCACGATGGTGAAAGGGTGTCCGTTCAGCCGGACGCTCGCCCCCACCACCGACGGGTTGGCCTGGAAACGCCGGGTCCAGTAGCGGTGGCTTAGCACCGTAACCGGACTGGCTCCGGGCACATCGCTCTCGCCGGCGCCGAATGTCCGGCCGGCGACGGCGGGCACGCCGAGCACCTGAAAGAAATTGGCGGTGACGACGTTGGCGAACACACGCTCGGCGGTCTCCGCGACGCTGAGGCTGACCGGCTCCAACTCCAGCTGATAGGCGTAGATCCCCTGAACCGTCGTCATCCGGCGCCGGAGATCCAGCAGGTCCGGGTAGGAAATCGGATCGACACTGGTATCGCCACGCTCGATGCGCGCGATATCGACGAGTCGATCCGGATCGGCCACGCCGGTGGCGGACCGGAGCAACAGGCCATTCGCGACGGTGAAGATCGACGTGGTGGCGCCGATCCCGATGGCGAGCGAGAGCACCGCCGTCAGCGTGAACAGGGGATTGCGGCGAAGCAATCGCGCGCCATAGCGGAGATCCTGCCCCAGCACGTCGAGGAACGCCCCCGCGCGCGCATCGCGGACGTTGTCCTTGATCGCTTCTGTGGAGCCCAGCTCGAGCGCGGCGGCACGTCGCGCGTCTTCCGGCGATAGACCGGCGCGAATCTTGTCCTGGACGAGAAGCGTCTGCACGGCGCGCAGCTCGTCCTCGAGGTCCCGCTCGACGCGGCCGCGGCGGACCAGATTGCGCCAGAGATTCCGGAGCGGGCGCATCAGGCCTCCAAGGCGCGAGCGATCGCCAGCGCGATGCGATTCCAGTTTGCCGTCTCGTGCGACAGCTGCGCCCTGCCGGTCTTCGTCAGCGTGTAGTACTTGGCGCGGCGATTGTTGTCGGAGGCATCCCACGATGATGCCAGCCACCCGGCTTCCTCGAGGCGGTGTAGTGCCGGAAAGAGAGAGCCGGGTTGGACTCGAAACGTGCCGTTGGTGATCTGCTCGATCCGTCGCGACACCCCCAGCCCGTGCAACTCGCCCGGTGGCCAGGGCCTTGAGGATCAACAGGTCGAGCGTGCCGCGCAAGAGTGCCGCAGATTGAGTCCCCATACCGCTCCTATCGAAATGCTATACGAGTGTCGGCGCGTTCGTATCGAAAGTCAATAGGAGCGTGGTGGGATAATCGTGGGACCGCATGCCCACGACGATTGCCCCCGGCCTGCCCGATCTGACTCGCTCGGCCCGGGACCTCTTCAAGATCGACAGCGACCTTCAGGTGCCGGTGTTCGCAGCCACCGACGAGCACGTGCCGGTGCTCGACCCGGACTACGTTTTCGACCGCGACACCACGCTGGCGCTGCTTGCGGGCTTCGTCCACAACCGCCGGGTGATGGTGCAGGGCCGTCATGGCACCGGCAAGTCGAGCCACGTCGAGCAGGTGGCGGCCCGCCTCAACTGGCCGTGCGTGCGCGTCAATCTCGACGGGCACGTGAGCCGGATGGATCTCATCGGCAAGGACACGATCGTCCTGCGCGACGGCAAGCAGATCACGGAGTTCCAGCCCGGCATCCTGACCTGGGCGCTGCAGCGCCCCTGCGCCCTGGTCTTCGACGAGTACGACGCCGGCCGCGCCGACGTCATGTTCGTCATCCAGCGCGTGCTCGAAGTGGAGGGCCGGCTCACGCTGCTCGACCAGAGTCAGGTGATTCAGCCGCACCCGGCGTTCCGCCTCTTCGCCACCGCGAATACCGTCGGCCTGGGCGACGCCACCGGGCTGTATCACGGCACGCAGCCCCTCAACCAGGGGCAGATGGATCGCTGGAACATCGTGGTCACGCTCAACTACCTCGCCCACGATCGCGAAGTGGACGTCGTCCTCGCCCGCTGCCCCGAGTACCGCACACCCGAGGGGCGCGCGCGGGCGAGCGCGATGGTCGCGCTCGCCAGCCTCACGCGGCGCGGGTTCGCCGACGGCGACCTCTCGACGGTGATGTCGCCACGCACCGTCGTCACCTGGGCGCAGAACGCGACGCTCTTCAAGGACGAGGCGCTGGCGTTCCGGCTCACGTTCCTCAACCGCTGCGACGAAGACGAGCGCGCCATCGTGGCCGAGTACTACCAGCGCAGCATCGGCGACGAGCTGCTGGTGGAGACGCGGCCGGCGCCGGGCAAGAAGTGATCTTCGGCCAAATGCCAGGGCCGTTCCCCGACACGACCGTCGAAGCCGTCGGCACCTGCCTGCGGACGCTCGCGCAGCAGCCCGATGCCGACGCCGCCCTCGCCGCGTCCACGGCCGCAACCTTGAGCGGGCTGCGGGCCTTTGCCGATCGCATCGCGCTCCGCCGCCGCTTTCACGATCGCGCACGCGCACGGCGACCATCGCCCCGCCGATGCCCACCTTGCCGCGCTCTACGACCTGCTCGAACACGCACGGCTCGACGCCATCGGGGCGCGCTGGCTGGCGGGCATGGCGCGCAACCTCGTCGGCCCACCCTGGCCTCGACGACGACGGCCTCCGGTGGCTCGCCTTTGAAACCTTCAGCGGCACACCCGCGCCCCCGGAAAAGTCGCGGCTGACCGCCGCCGTGGCCAGGCGTCTGCCGGCATCGCTCGCCGCCCGGCTCTCGGACCTCGGCCGCCATCGCGACGACCCGCCGGCCTTCGCCGCCGCCGCCGCGGCCTGGATCGCCGAGGCGGGACGGCTCGTGCCGGCCGCGCAGGCGTCAGCCGACGGGACGGCGAGCGTCCCACTCCCGAAGCGCGATCTGCGCCTGCGCCAGCTCCCCAAGCGCGGTGACCCTGGCGGCACGAAGGCGCCGCTGCGCCGCGACCGTCAAGGCGGCGATACGTCTGGCGACACCGCCAGCGCCGGCGCACAGGTCGACGCGAGCGGCGCGCCCGGCGTGTACCGCGCCTACACCACGGCCTACGACCGCGTCGTGAACGCGCTCACGCTCGCCACACGCGCGGAGCTCGTCGAGCTGCACACACGCCTCGAAACCGAGCTGAGCGCGGCGCGCACCGTCGTCGCCCGCCTCGCCAAGCGGCTGATGCGCGTGCTGATGGCGCGGCAGACACGGGAATGGGCGTTCGACCTCGACGAAGGCGTGCTCGACGGGTCCCGCCTGGCCCGGCTGGTCGCCAGCGGCCGCGCCCGTCCGTTCAAGCAGGAGAGCGACTCGCCGTTTCCCAGTACGGTCGTGAGCCTCCTGATCGACCACTCCGGGTCGATGCGCGGCCGGCCGATGCTGATCGCCGCGCTCACCGTCGAGATCTTCGCTCGCGTGCTCGAGCGCTGCGGCGTCCGCTGCGAGGTGCTGGGGTTCACGACGCGCGAGTGGGACGGCGGCGCGCCGGCGCGCGACTGGGCCGCCGACGGCTATCCCGAGAATCCAGGCCGCCTCAATGCGCTCGAACACATCGTGATCAAGCACGCGGACGTGCCCTGGCGCCGCGCCCGCCAGGCGCTCGGACTGTTCCTGCACGAGGAGATCCTGAAGGAGAACATCGACGGCGAGGCGGTGACCTGGGCCCACGGCCGGCTGCTCGGCCGGAGCGAAGCCCGCCGCATCCTCGTCGTGGTGTCGGACGGCACACCGATGGACGAGGCGACGCTCGCAGCGAACGGCTACGAATACCTCGACCAGCATCTCAAGACCGTCGTGGAGAACATCGAGCGCTCCTCCCCGGTGCAGCTCGCCGCCATCGGCATCGGCCACGACGTCTCGACGATCTACGCCAACGCCACGACCATTGCCCGCATCGACCATCTGGGGCCCGCGCTCACCGAAAAGCTGATCGCGCTCCTGGGCGACACGGCCCCGTCGTCCGGCGTGCGCCGCCGCGCGGCGCGCTGAACCACGCGACCCGCGGCCACGGTCGTCGACGAAGGCGGTCTGAAGACCGCCCTCTACGTTCGTGACCGACCCCTCGGCTATCATCGCGTGATGTCCCACAGCTGGATACGCCGGACCATGATCCTCCTCACCGTGCTCGCGGCCCTCTCCGCGGGCGTGCTGGCCCAGTCGCGTCCGGCCCCCGTCACCGACCGGTCGCTGCGCGCCGCGCCAGCGGCCGAGTGGCTGTCATACGGCCGCGACTACGCGGAGACGCACTACAGCCCGCTCACGCAAATCTCCGCGGCGACGGTCCCGGGGCTGACGCGCGCGTGGTCCACCGAACTCGGCATCCCCGGCACGCTCGAAACCACGCCGCTGGTGTCGAACGGCGTGCTCTACGCGACCGGGCCGTGGAGCACGGTGTTCGCGCTCGATGCGCGCACCGGCACGATGAAATGGACGTGGGACCCGAAGCTTCCCACGACCGGCGGCCCCCGTCTGTGCTGTGGCGCGGTGAACCGTGGCGTGGCGCTCTACGACGGCCTCGTCTTCGTGGGCCTGCTCGACGGCCGGCTGGTGGCGCTGGACGCGGACACCGGCACCCCCGTGTGGGACGTGCAGACGTCGATCGACCTGAAGGAGTCGTACTCGATCACCGGCGCACCGCGCGTCGTGAAGGGCAAGGTGATCATCGGCAACGGCGGCGCGGAGAACGCCGTGCGCGGCTACATCTCGGCCTACGACGCCGCCACCGGCCGTCTGGCGTGGCGCTTCTTCACCGTGCCGGGCGATCCCTCGAAGCCCTTCGAGCACCCGGAGCTCGCGATGGCGGCGCGCACGTGGACCGGCGAATGGTGGAAATACGGCGGCGGCGGCACCGCGTGGGACGCCATGGCCTACGATCCGGAGGCCGACCTGCTCTACGTCGGCACCGGCAACGGCGGACCGTGGGACCGCAACTTCCGCAGCCCCCAGGGCGGCGACAACCTTTTCGTCGCCTCGATCCTCGCCATCCGTCCCGACACTGGACGCCTGGCGTGGCATTTCCAGCAGGTACCCGGCGATCAGTGGGACTACACCTCCACCCAGCCGATGTCGCTCGCGGATCTGCGCATCGGCGGCCGCACGCGCAAGGTGATCCTGCAGGCGCCGAAGAACGGGTTCTTCTATGTGATCGATCGGATCACCGGCCAGTTCGTGTCGGGCGTGCCGTTCACGGCCACGAACTGGGCGACCGGCCTCGACCCGGTGTCGGGCCGCCCCATCGAGTCGCCGCAGGCCCGCTACGGCCTGACACCGGTGACGCTCACCCCGGGCCCGCCCGGCGCGCACAACTGGCATCCGATGTCGTTCCATCCCGGCACCGGGCTCGCGTACTTTCCGGTGCGGACCAACGCGTTCCAGGTACAGCATCGACCCCGCGTACAAGTACAACAAGGGGGGCCGCAACCTGGGCGTGATCGCCGGTCCTGGTGCGCTGCCCCGTGGCAGCGGCGAAGAGCCCGCGTCGCCGGCGTACCTGCTGGCGTGGGACCCGGTGGCGCAGAAGGAGCGGTGGCGCGTGAGCTTTACCGGCGCCGGATCCGGTTCGGGCACGCTGGCCACCGCGGGGATGCTCGTGTTCCAGGCCGATCCACAAGGCATGCTGGTCGCGTATCACGCTGCCACCGGCGCGCGGCTGTGGCAGGGCCCGGCCGGATCGGGTGCCGCCACTCCCATCACCTACGCCGTCGACGGCCGCCAGTTCGTGGTCATCGCGGGAGGCCGTGGCGGCGAGGATCCGACGCGCATCACCGCCTTCGCACTGCCGTCTCCCTGAGACGGCGCCCGGACGGCGCTGTGCAGTGTCTCGAATCTTCCGATTCGGACACTAAGTCCCGCCCGTTCCCGACACTCCGTTCGCGAGGTTGCCGATGACCCCGTCCGTCACGTCTCCGTCCAGCACCGTTCTCGAGCGCGCCACCGCGCTGGTGCCACAGTTGCGCGAGAGCGCGCTGGCCACCGAGCAGGCGCGGCGGGTGCTGCCCGAGACGTTCGAGGCGCTCAGTCGCGCCGGCGTGTTTCGGATGACCGCGCCGAAGAAGTACGGCGGCGAGGAGGTGGACTTCCAGACGCAGTGCGACGTGCTTGCCGAGATCGCGCGCGGCTGCCCGTCGACGTCGTGGGTCGCGACGATCTTCAGCGCGATGTCGTGGCTCGTGGGCACCTGCTCGGATGAAGCGCAGGAGGAGATCTTCGCCGACGGCGACCCGCGCATCAGCGGCGTGTTCTCCCCCACCGGCACCGCCGTGCGGAAGGACGGCGGCTTCGTCGTCAACGGACGCTGGGGATTCAACACCGGCGGCCAGGGCTCGCGCTGGACGGTGCTCATCACCATCCTCACGGAAGGCGACGGCCTGCCGCTCTGCGTGCTCGCGCGCACCGCCGACCTCGATCGTCTGGACGACTGGAACGCCTCCGGCATGGCCGGCACCGGCAGCCACACGGTGGTGGCCAAAGACGTGTTCGTGCCCGGCTACCGGGCGGTGCCGCTGCCCGATCTCGTCGAGGGCAGGGGCGCGGCGAACCGGCACACCGCGAGCAATCCCTACTTCAACCTGCCGCTCGCCCCCGTGCTCATCGTCAACGGAGGCGGCACGCCGCTCGGCACCGCGCGCGGCGCCTACGAGACGTTCATGGAACGCCTGCCCGGCCGGCCGATCGCGTACACGAACTACACCAACCGCGCCGAGGCGGCGGTGACGCACCTGCAGGTGGGCGAAGCCTCTCTCATCCTCGACTCGTGCGACGCCCACGTGCGCCGGGCGACGGCAATCCTCGACGGGCCCGGGGCCACGAGCCTCTCGATGCTCGACCGGGTGCGGTCGCGCGCCCACATCACGTATGCCACCGGGCTGGCGCGCCAGGCGGTGGACATCCTGTTCAACGCCAGCGGGGCATCGTCGATCCAGCCGCATGTTCCGATTCAGCGATTCCAGCGCGACATCCAGGCGCTCGCCAACCACGCGGTGATGCACACGCAAACCGGGACGGAGCTGTACGGGCGTGTGCTCTGTGGGCTGGAGCCGAACACGCCGCTGTACTGAGCGGATGGCTCAGGCTTCGGGCTTCGGGCTCTGGCCTGGCAGGCCTGAAGGCACGCGCCTACGAAACCTAGCTGAAGCCAGACAAGGCCTGAAGTCCGAAGCCGGAAGCTAGAAGCCGGCGCGCGAGCATCACCGAACTCGTTCCGCGTGGCGCAGCTTCGCGAGTTCGGTGTAGATCGCGCTTCCTCGCGCGGTTCATGCCGCCGAGCGGCTGGTGCTCCTGCAGCGCGCTCCACGGGTTGAACGCGATCTTCTCGGCAAAGGCCATCTGGTCGAACGACTCGAAGGCCTGCGACGGAATCCGGATCGTCGCCACCTTGCGGTAGGGCGAGTCCTTCTCCTCCCACTCGACCATCGCGTCCTCGATCGGCATCTTCTCCGGATCGGTCTGGAACTGGACGCAGAAGTCGAACGTGGCATCGCCCTGACTCAGATGGTCGCGCATGTTGTCGAGCAGGTAGCTCTCGGTCAGCTGCTTCGGCTTCTCGCTGCGGTGCTTCGACGTGGGCCGCACCACGTACTTCACCGCCTTGCCCGGCCCGAAGCGGTACGGCGTGGCGCTGAAGTACGGAATGTCGAGATGGCTCGTGTGGTGCGCCTCGGCCGCCGCGCCAATCGCCGCCGAGCGCGGATGGGTGGCGAAGTAGGTGATGCGCCTCAACCCGCGCGCTTCGTTGGCCTTGAGCAGCTCGAGAAACTCCCGGGCGGTCCCGGCGAGCATCACCGGATGGCTGAACAGCACGAAGTCCTGATCCGTCGACCCTGGCAGCAGGTTGATGCCCGGAACGCCGGTCAGCTTGATCGACATGCCGCGGATGTCCTGATCGCGGTCCGAGTCGGACGTCGCATTGGCGAAGCGGATGTGACCCTGATAACTCCCAGGGGTCGCGAACAAGCCGACGCGCAGATCGTCGGCCAATCCCTCGGGCACGCTGAACTCGGCGCGGACACATCCGGTGGTTCGCGTCTGATTGAAACGCCGGATCGGCCCGGTGCCGGCCCGGGCCAGGCTCGCTTCCTTGAGAAAGGCGATGAAGTCCGCCACCACGGCCTGTTCGTCCGGCGTGACGACCTCTGCTCCGAGCGCCAATGACATCGCTGCCTCCGTGTGTTTAGACGGCCGCCGGCTGATCCGCGAAGGCCGGCGGATCGAAGACGGACATGATTTCAGCCACCATCGCCTCGCGCGACGGGAACCGCCTCACGTCGTAGCACCCCAGCGGGTTCTCCACCACGTTGACGAGGCACCGGTTGCAGTAGCTGCACGGCTCGGCCGCCTTGTCCTGGCCGCGGGCAAAGACCTTCGGCAGGTCGTTGTTGGCCACGAGCGTGCGCGCCATGCTCACGGCGTCGCAGTCCTTGTTGGTGATCGCCTTCTCGATCACCGACGCGGTCTGGAACCCGCCGGTGCAGATGACCGGCACGGACACCGCCGCCTTGATGGCGCGGGCGTCCGGCAGGTTCTTGCCCTCGATCTCGTCGGGCGGTCCGGCTTCCCGGTTCCACGCCTGCCGGGCCAGCAGGCCCGAGGCGCCGTGGAAGAGCAGGAAGTTGGCGAACGTCCGCTCCCCGCTCGAGATCATGCTGTCGTAGCTCTTCACCAGGTCTTCGACCGGCAGGTCCGACCCGCACGGGTTCATCGGGTGCGGGAAGAAGGCGCCGGTGGAGACGTGAAGGGCGTCGATCCCCGCCTCGACGAGCCACTTGCACACCTGGATCGACTCCTCGAGCGTGTTGCCCGACGACCCGAGATGCAGCGGCGTCAGCGCATCCGCGTACTCCTGGGCGCTGATCTTCATCTGGAAGTGGAAGTCCTTCCCCACTTTGGCGCGCACCGCCTTCACGATGTCGAGGACGAAGCGGGCCCGGTTCTCGAGCGAGCCGCCGTACTCGTCCTTGCGGTCGTTGATCGCCGAGCTGAGGAACTGCGTGATCAGGTAGCCGTTGGCGCCGTGCAGTTCGACGCCGTCCAGTCCGGCCTCGCGGGCCCGCCGGGCGCCGTCGGCGAAGTAGCCCACCACTTCCTTGATCTGGGCCGTGGTCATCGCCTCGCACTCGAACCCGTGCAGCGGATCCTTCTTGGCCGTCGACGACAGGCCCTTGGGATATTCGATGCCGTTGATGTCGCGCTGGCGCCCGCCGTGGCTCAACTGCAGGATGAACTTGCAGTCGTGCGCGTGCACGGCCTTACCCACCGCCCGCCAGAAGGGAATCTTGTTGTCGTGGTCGATCATCGCGTAGTTCGGCACGATGCGGCCGCGCACGTGCACGGGTACGAACGACGAGATGATGGCGCCCACGCCGCCCTTGGCGAACTTGGTTTCCCAGTTGATGCGCGCCTGATTGCCCGAGCCGTCGTAGTTGTCGAACCGGCCCGAGATGTTCGACCGGAACAACCGGTTCTTGACCGTGAGGTTCTTGAACTGCAGGGGCTGGAAAATGGCCTCGAAAGCCATGGTTAGCCGACCTTTCGCCAGGGATGAAATGCGTTGGTGATGCCGGCGAGCGCCGGTGCCACCTCGGGCACGTGGCGCTTGATGATATCGAGCATGGAGTTGTTCTCGATCCAGTCGATGCCGCCCTGGGTGTAGCGCGCCGGCCCGTACTCGGCGGACAGGAAGCGATCACTCTTGAGACGGCGCGACGCCATCAGGATGAACACGCGGAACGCGGTGTCGCTGAACCCCATGCCCTCGGGCAGCGGCTCGGCCATGAGGCCGACCATCAAGTCGACCTTCTCGATGTCGCCGTCGTACACCTGCTTGAGCTCCGCGGCCCATTCCTTGTTGTCGCAGAGCTCTTCGAAGGTCTTGACCGACGGCTTGTGGAACAGCCGGCGGAACTGGTTGTAGCGCGGCACGCCGCGCTCGCGGTCGCGCAGGATGTCCACGGCGGCGAGATCGAGCCGCTCGCCGGTGGTGTCCTTGTGCAGGTTCTGCAGGTGCTTCGGGAAATTGTGCAGACGAAGCGCGCCCGGATGCGCCACGCCGAGCGAGTAGAAGAGATCGGCACAGTCGAACTTCTCGATCACCTTCCGCCCGGCGCGACCCGACATGCTCCGGCAGCTCGAAGGACCCCAGCAGCTTGCCGTCCTTGATGGAGCGGATCTCGAAATCGTCCGGGATCAGCGAGTGCATGCGGTAGACCGAGGCGAACTCCTCGGTGAGCGAGTACGGCGCACTGTGATGCTCGGTCGGTGATCCGGGGATGCCGCTGACGAGATCGCTGTCGGCCACCCCCGCGGAACACTTTCTGCAGCCCCGGCAGCAGGCCGTGCCAGTTGGTGTTGAGCGCCAGGACCAGCAGCGGATGCGGCAGGATGGCCGGCGTCCACTCGATGGTGTGAATCTTCGCCATCAGCGCCGAGTTGATCAATCGCGCCTGCTGGAACAGCCGCTCATCGGTCCAGTCGGAGTGTTCCTGCATGAGCATGTCGCAGATGGCGTTGTGCTCGCGCGCGAACAGGCTGTGCAGCAGGCTGAGTCCCACCCACAGGTTGTCGCGGCTGCCGGTGATCTCGGTGCCCGTGGTTTCGTCGTGGAACAAGCGGCCGTCGTCCTGCACCCGCACCTTGCCGCCGGAGCGGACGCGCAGCGACGTCCTGTTCGGCCTTCGTGCTGCCGTAGATCTGCGAGCCGTCCCACCAGTGCGAGTTGTTGTTCACGTACGCGGGCGGCCGATTGGAGTTGGCGACCTTCGGCGGATCGGGCGGCGTCTTCGGGATGCGCATCGGCCGCTCGAACCACGAGTCGTCGTCGGCGAGCGGCAGGTCGTGCGTGTTGTCAGCGGTGCCCTTGGTGTGCACGAACCAGTCGTGCACCTGGAACTGGATCCAGGCCGCCGCCAGCACGTTGAGAATGGTGGCCGGCTGGAACTTCGTGCGCGTCATGACCGCGTTGCTGATCGCGCGGGGGTTCGGATTGAGCAGGTTGGCCGAGTCGGGGAACACCTCGGTGAGCGGGACATTGCGGCCGAAGCGGGTGCCGGTGCTGCCCATCATCGGGCACTTCAAGTCGTTGTAGCTGCCGTCCACGGTGCGGGCCGCTTTCAGCTCCTCCGCCACCGCACCCTGCTGCTCTGCCAGCTTCGGCTCCTCGGTGTCGTGCAGATTCTTCTTGCGCATCTCGTCGCGAAGCTCGACGAGCTTGGCCATCGCGGCGGGTCGCGGAAGCTCGTACCACTCTTTGTCGCGGCTCATCGGGCACACTCCACTCGGGTCTGGTGGAGACAGTTGGGGTTCTAAGAAGGGAACGTCGCGTCCGCACCGCACGAACACGACACGCTCATCTGCACGACCGCGCAAACGTAGCGCCGGGCAATCGACAAGTCAACGACGTCCTCAGCCATTCTTCACACACGGCCTGACGTCAGGGCGTACGTGTGACGCGCGACGCGCTCACGATCGCGAAGCGCACGGCAACGAAGGTGACCAATCCCCACGCCGCCAAGGCCACGACGCCGATGATGACGGCGAGCCACGGACGATTGAAGAGACCGCCAAGCTCAGCCACGCGCGTCATCGGCTCTTCGAGCGCGGCCAGACGCTCCATCGGCTGACGCAGACCGCCAAGCTGGTCCATAGATCCCTTCAGCGCCGCCACCGACGCCAGCTGCATATCCAGCCCGGCCACGCGATCCAGCGAGTCGTGGAGCCCGGCCACGGCTTCCAGGCTCGGGCGCATGGCGGCCAGGCGATCCATCGACGGACCAAGGCGCGCGGTGGCTTCGAGGCCGGGACGAATTGCCACGAGTTGTGACATCGGGGTGCCCAGCCCGGCGAGCGCACGCATGCTCGGGTCGAGCGCGGCCACCGACCCCATCGGTTCCCGCAGGGCGGCTACGCCTTTGAGCGTGGGGTCCAGCGCCGCGACCGCCTCCATCGGCCCGCGCAGGCGCTCGACGCCCTGCAGAGCTGGCACGAGGTTTCCGGTCGCTGCTGTGGAGTCCTGGATGGCCCGCGTGTTGTCGGCAATGGCGGCGCTGCTCCCGCCAATGGCGGCGGTGTTCTCGCTGACGTTGCGAGACAGGGCACACCCACTGCCGGCCACAGCCACGGTCGCAACCATGAGGACACGCATGCGAATCGTCATCGCTGCTCTTCTCCTGTCGAGAACATCTCATCCATATCAACGTTGAGGTCCAACCTCTGCGCCGAGAGTGTACGTGACGCTTGCCGCGGCCGAGATCGCTGTGTGAAGATTCCGCGACCCGAGTTCGCCGCCTCAGGCGAGCCAACGCGGCAGGGTCACTGTTCAAACGTCTCCACCTCGGCGTTAACGCTTCCGATGACGGCTTCCGCCGCACGCATTCCTCGAACGCCCGGCCGTACGGTGGGCACTTGGCGCCCTCGTCATGGGTACCCTGCTGTTCGTCCTCTGGCTGGCCCTGACGCTCACGGCCGACACGCCGGTGCGCTACAGCGGCATCGAGGAGCACTACAAGTACGGATCGATCGGGAGCGAGCCCGGCGTGTCGCTGCTGCGCCCGGTGGGCGGCGTGCTGCCGCCGTACTGGGTGTTCCGCGCGCTGCCGACGATTTGCCGCGACCGGCTGCCCGGCGGGTACGCGTCGTTCGGCTTCACCACCGAGCCCGGGCACGACCTGCCGGTCGGTATCTCGCGGCGCCACCGCATCGGCATCGATCACGTCGGCATCAACTGCGCCGCCTGCCACAGCGGCACGGTGCGCGACACGGCGGCATCGCCGCCGCGGCTGATGCTCGGCATGCCGGCCCACCAGCTGGACCTGCAGGCGTTCGTGCAGTTCGTGCTCGAGTGCACGCTCGACAGCCGCGTCACCGCCGAGGCCGTGCGGGCCACCTTCCCACGCGACGGCGGTCCGGACCCGTTCGAGCGGCTGTTGCTCCGCACCGGCCTGATGGACCGGCTCAAGCTGCAGACGCTCGAGCTCAAGAACCGCATCGACCCGATCCTCCGCGACGAGCTCCCCCGCTGGGGCCGCGGCCGCGTGGACACGTTCAATCCCTACAAGGCGATTCAGTTCAACTGGGATCTCGACCGCCTGCCCGACTCGGAGCTGATTGGCGCGTCGGATTTCCCGTCGCTGTGGAACCAGGCTCCGCGCGAGGGCATGCAGCTGCACTGGGACGGCGACAACGACTCGGTGGACGAGCGCAATCTGAGCGCCGGGCTCGGTGCCGGCATCACGCCGGTCACGGTGGATCACGCCGGATTGAAACGCGTCCGCGACTGGACCTGGACGCTGCGGCCGCCGCCGTATCCCTACGCGATCGACGCCGCGCTCGCCGCGCGCGGCCAGACCGTGTACGCCCAGCAGTGTCTGTCCTGCCACGGCGACCACCGCTTCAAGGACGGCGTCAAGAGCGGCGACCGCCTGGGCCGCGTGGAAGACATCGATCGGATCCAGACCGACCGGCACCGGCTCGACTCGTATACGAGCACGTTCGCCCTGAACCAGTACGCCCTGTTTCCAGACTCGCGGTATCGCTTCACGCGCTTCCGCAAGACTCACGGCTACGCCAACCAGCCGCTCGACGGCATCTGGCTGCGGGGCCCCTTCCTGCACAACGGCTCGGTGCCGACGTTGCGCGATCTGCTGAACGCGCCGGCCGAGCGCCCCGCGGCTTTCTATCGCGGCTACGACGTGTTCGATCAGGAGCGCGTCGGCTTCGTGTCGGACGTCGCCGAAGCCGGCGGCCGCCGGTTCACCCGCTACGACACGAGCGTGCCCGGCAACGGGAACATGGGCCACGACTACGGCATCGCGCTTCCTGCCGCCGACAAGGATGCCATCGTGGAGTACCTGAAGACCTTCTGAAACGGTGCGGAGCACTCCGATGATCAACGACACCACCGCTGGACGCTGGCTGAAGCGCGTCATCTGGCTGGGCATCCTGGCCAACCTCGCGCTCGCCCTGCCGACGCTTGCGGCGCCCGACATGATGATGGAGTTCGTCCGCCTCCCGACGGCCACGCCGCTGCTGTGGCCCCGCTTCGCGGCCTTGCTGCTGATCATTCTCAGCGTCTTCTATGCGCCGGCGGCCACCGACCTCGATCGCTACCGCATCGTGGCGTGGCTTGCCATCGGCAGCCGGGCCGCCGGTGTCCTCTTCTTCCTGCCGCAGGCGACGTACCGGCTGTTCGGCTTCTTCGATCTCGCGTTCCTCGTACCGGAACTGCTGCTGCTCCTGGTTGCCATCAACAGTGCCAGCGGCTCGCTGGCCGCGAAGCCCGCGAGCGCGAGGGCCTGATGGGCTGGGGCCGCACGTTGCGCCGGCTCGCCTTCGCGCTGCTCGTCGTCGGCGGCACCGCGTCGGCCATCCTCGTCTACGAACGGTTCTTCCGCCAGGAGCCCGCGCCCTACTTCGCGTCCGCCGAGGACCATTTCCTGTTCGGCTCGATCGGCACGGAGGCCGCAGAAGGGCTGCCGTACTGGATCTGGCTGGTGCTGCCACGGGTGTTTCCGGACCTGCTGCCAACGCCCGGCGGCTACGCATCGCTCGGGTTTGTCGCCAAAGACGGCCGCGAGATGCCGATCGGCCTTTCGCGCGTCACCGTCGGATTTCCGCGCGTCGGCATCAACTGCGCCATGTGCCACGCGGCCAGCTACCGCACACGGCCGGACGAGCCGCCGACGATCGTCGCCGCGGGCGCGTCGCATCAGACGTCGCCGCAGCAGTACTTCCGGTTCCTCTTCGACGCCGCCTCCGATCCGCGCTTCAACGCCGATACGCTGCTGGCGGAGATCTCACGCAACACCCGGCTGTCGCTCTTCGATCGCCTGCTCTATCGCTTCGCGATCATTCCCGCGTCACGCCGCGCCCTGCTGCAACAGCGCGACTCGCAAGGCAGCTGGATGCGCACGCGGCCCGACTGGGGCCGCGGCCGTATCGACCCCTTCAACCCGGTGAAGTTCCGCATGCTCGCGCAGCCGCTCGACGCCACCATCGGCAACTCCGACATGGTGCCGGTGTGGGCGCTGGCCCGGCGCAACGGACAGGCGTATCACTGGGACGGCCTGAACTCGTCGCTGCGCGAGGTCGTGCTGTCGTCGGCGCTCGGCGACGGGGCCACGAAGCAGTGGGTCGATCGCGACATGGCGCACTGGGACGACGCGGATCCGCGCACGCGGTCCAGCCTGCGCCGCATCACGGATTTCATGCTGACGGCACCGGTGCCGCTGTATCCGTACGGCGTCGACAAGGCCCTCGCCGCCACCGGCGCCTCCGTGTTTGCCGCCAACTGCGCCGGGTGCCATGCTCCAGGTGGCGCACGCACCGGCACCATCATTCCGCAGACCGAGGTCGGCACCGACCGCCACCGCATGGACATGTGGACCACGTCAGCGGCCACGGCCTACAACGCGTACGGTGCGCGCCACGCGTGGAAGTTCTCCAACTTCCGCCACACCAACGGCTACGTCGCCATGCCGCATCGACGGGCCTGTGGCTCAACGGCCCGTTCCTGCACAACGGCTCGGTGCCGTCGCTCGCCGACCTGCTCGAGCCGGTCGAGGCGAGGCCGAAACAGTTCTGGCGCGGCTACGACGTGTACGACCCCGCCCGCGTCGGCTTCGTGACGAGCGGCCCCGAGGCGCAGCGCGAGGGGACATTTGTGGACACGTCGCGCCCCGGCAACAGCAACGCCGGCCACACCTACGGGACCGAACTGCCCGCCGCGTCCAAGCGGGCCCTGCTGGAGTACATGAAAACCCTGTAGGCGGGTCTGAAGACCGCCTCTACACTCCCCCACCCGCCTGACCCGCCTGACCCGCCCCTGTTAACCGCGAATTAACCTGCCGGACAATCCGGTGAAATACGCTCCCGCTACTGTCCCAACAGGACGGTCAACGAGTGGGAGACGCAGCAGCAATTCAGACGGCCACGGCCCCGCACCGCACGGGGCCCCGGCGGGTGCTCATCGTCGAGGACGAACGGGATATCGCCGATCTCATCAAGCACGCGCTCGAACGCGGCGGGGAAATCCGCGCCGACATCGTCGGCACCGGGGCGGCAGCGCTGACCGCCGTCACGGGCGACCCACCCGACCTCATCCTGCTCGACCTCAGCCTGCCCCTGCTCGACGGCCTGGAGCTCTTTCGCATCCTGCGCCATCGTCCGGCTACGGCGGGCATCCCGATCATCATGCTCACCGCCCGCGCGAGCGAGGCCGACCGGGTCACCGGCATCGAGCTCGGCGCCGAGGACTACATCACCAAGCCGTTCAGCCCGCGTGAGCTCGTGGCGCGCGCCAAGTCGGCGATGCGCCGCAGCCGCGGGCAGGCGCCGCCCAGCGGCCCGGCCCCCTATCGCGGCAAGCACCTGTTCGTCGATTTCGAGGCGATCTCGATTCGCGTCGACCACGTGCCGATCACGCTGACGCGCCGCGAGTTCGAGCTGCTGCGATTCCTGATCGAGAATCGCAACCGCGTGATCTCGCGCGATCGGCTCCTCGAGCGGGTGTGGGGCTTCGATCTCGAAATCGAGACCCGCTCGGTGGACGTCCACGTGTCGCGGCTGAGAGCCAAGCTCGGGGCCGCGGGCAAGCAGATCGAAACCGTCATCGGGATGGGCTACCGCTTCAGCGACATCGGGGAAAGCTAGAGGGAACGCCCTCGGCTCCCGGCTCCCGGATTGGGCCCCCCCGGTCCCGGCCTGATCGCGCACGGCTCCCGCCGTGCTCGTTGCTGTACGCCCGCGGTGAGTCCCTGCAGGACTCCAAGCCAACGTCGCCCCCCTGAACAGGTAACCCCACGGAGGTATTCCTGCGATTGACCTCTTCCATGCAGAAGGCGTATAACCACGCTGCCTTGGCGGGGCCGTGCAGACAGGCGGTGTCGAACGGGTGCTGGGGACCGGCGGCGCCGCGACGAACCTTTTCGGGGAGAGCTGCTCATGCGCAAAAACGCGTGGAAATTTCTGCTTTGGGTCGTCCTGATCCTGGCGCCGGGCATCGCACATGCCCAGTCATCCATCACCGGCGTGGTGAGAGACACGTCGGGCGCCGTGCTCCCGGGGGTCACCGTCGAGGCATCCAGCGATGTGCTGATTGAAAAAGTCAGGACCGCGGTCAGCGACAGCAACGGCCTGTACCGCATCGTCGATCTGCGGCCCGGCACGTATGCGGTGTCCTTCACGCTTCCCGGCTTCAAGACCTACCTGCGCGATGGCCTGGTGCTGGCGGCGGAGTTCAACGCCACGGTGAACGCCGACATGTCCGTGGGCGGTCTCGAGGAAACGATCACGGTGACGGGCGAGAGCCCGATCGTGGACGTGCAGAGCGCCAAGCGCCAGCGCACGCTCGACAGCGATCTGGTGCAGGCGCTGCCGACCGCCAAGGGCTACGCGGCGGTGATGGTGCTGATTCCGTCGATGGTGCAGAGCGGCGGCGGCGTGCCCAACGTGCAGCTCAGTCCCGGCATGGTGGTGTTCGGCGGCCGCGGCGGCCGCGGCAACGAAGGCCGCGCGCAGGTGGACGGGCTGAACACCGGCGCCTCGCTCAACGGCGGCGGCGTCTCCGGGTACCGGCAGGACGTGGAGAACGCGGCGGAGATCGCGATCACGACCGCGGGCGGCCTCGGCGAGACCGAGGTAGGCGGCCCGACGATCAACATCGTGCCCCGCACCGGCGGCAACACGTTCCGGTCGCACGTCTTCTTCACCGGGCTGAGCGGCGGCATGCAGGGCAGCAACTACACCGACGAGCTGAAAGCCGCGGGCCTGCGCACGCCGGCCAAGACCAACTACATCTACGACACCAGCTACTCGATCGGCGGCCCGATCAAGCGCGACAAGATCTGGTTCTATTTCCTCGGCTACTACCGCGGCAGCGAGAACAACATCCCGGGCATGTTCTACAACCGGAACGAGTGGAACCCGAACAGCTGGAGCTATGCGCCCGACGAGACCCGCCCCGCGCGTTTCCGGCGGCCGCGGCCCGATCCAGCCGGCACTCCGGCTCACCTTCCAGCTGACGCAGCGCGACAAGTTGAACGTGTTCTGGGACGAGCAGGCCAGCAACAACAGCCTGGGTGCCGGCAGCGCCACCAACGCGCCCGAGACCGGCGGCCGCAACCACGGCTGGCAGCGCGTCCAGCAGGTGAAGTGGACGTCCACCGCCACCAACCGCCTGCTGCTCGAGGCCGGCCTCGGCACCTATCTCTCCAACTGGAACACGCGAGAGCGCTACGCCGAAGACCAGCCGATCTCGATGGACGTACGCCGTGCGATGGTCCAGGTGAACGAGCAGTGCGCGGCGACGCAGCCGCTCGACGCGTTCGGCCGCGGCGGCACGTGCGCGCAGAACGGCAACATTGCCGGCCTCAACTATCGCAACCAGACTTTCTGGAATGCCGACTGGATTGGCGCCCACACCTGGAACTCGGCGGCGACGTTCGTGAGCGGCTCGAACAGCCTCAAGATCGGGTACCAGGGCGCCTATCACGCCGACAACCGCGCGCAGGAAGGCGGTACCAACGACCTCACCTACCGCTTCAACAACGGCATCCCGAACCAGCTGACGCAGCGGCTCGAGGCGTACCGCACCTACTCGCGCGTGCGCTACAACGCCTTCTTCGTGCAGGACCAGATGACGCGCGGCCGTCTGACGATGAGCGGCGCGCTGCGCTACGACCACTCCTGGAGCTACTACCCCGAGCAGTCGATCGGCGGCGAGGGCGTGCGCTTCCTCCCGACGCAGTTCACGTGGGCGGAATCGAAGGGCGTGATCGGCTACAACGACATCACCCCGCGCGCCGGCGTCGCGTATGACGTCTTCGGCAACGGCAAGACCGCGGTGAAGGTCAATGTCGGGAAGTATCTCGAGGCGGCCGTCAACGGCAACGGCAACTACTCGGCGCTGCTTCCGAGCTCGCGCATCGACCTCACGCAGGCCCGCACCTGGACCGACGCCAACGGCAACTACGCCGCGGATTGCGACCTCCTGAGCGGCGCGTCGCAGGATCTGCGCGCGACCGGCGGCGACTTCTGCGGCGCCTGGGCCAACCCGAACTTCGGCAAGGCCGTGGACGCCAACGGCAACCCGATCTACAGCCTTGGCTACGCCGAGAAGATCCTCAAGGGCTGGGGCACGCGGCCGTCCGACTGGCAGGTCGGCGTGACGCTGCAGCAGGAGATCCTGCCGCGCGTCTCGCTCGAGGTCGGCTACACCCGGCGCTGGCTCCAGAACTTCACCGTCACCGACAACCTGGCGATCTCGGGCGCGGACTTCGATCAGTTCAGCATCGTGGCGCCGTCCGATTCCCGCCTCCCGGGCGGCGGCGGCTACACGGTGAGCGGCCTCTACAACGTCAAGCCGGACAAGTTCTCGGTGGCGCCGAACAACCTGCGGACCTATGCGCCCGACTACGGGGAGATCTCGCAGGTCTACAACGGCATCGACGTCAACGTGAACGCGCGGATGAGCAACGGCCTGCAGCTCCAGGCCGGCACCAGCACCGGCCAGCGCGTCACCGACTACTGCGACGTGCGCGGCCAGCTGCCGGAGCAGACGGGCGGCTTCTCCACCGGCAGCGAGGTCCAGGCCTACAACCCGGTCAACCCCTACTGCCACGTCGAGCCGGGCAACACCACGCGGTTCACCGGCGCGGCCAGCTACACGGTGCCGAAGATCGACGTGCTGCTGGCGGCGACCATCCAGAGCTCGCCGGCCGAGCCGCTCCAGGCGAACTGGACGGTGTCGAGCGCGATCGTCGCGCAGACGCTCGGCCGTCCGCTGGCCGGCAACGCGCCCAACATCACGGTGAACCTGCTGGCGCCGGATGATATGCGCGGGCCGCGCGTCAACCAGCTCGACGTGCGGTTCGGCAAGGTGCTGCGCTTCGGTGGACAGCGGGCGACCGTGTCGCTCGACCTGTTCAACGCGCTCAACGCCGACACCGTGCTCACCTACAACCAGGCCTTCACCCGAGCACGCCGACGGCCACCGGTGCCTGGCTCGTGCCAAACACGGTGCTGACCGCGCGGACAGCGAAGATTACGGTGCAGTACCGATTTCTAAGGCTCAGGGCCCAAGGCTCAGGGCTTAAGGCCTTGTGAAGAGAACGCTTGGAGGGGGCGGATCGTGAAAACGGTCCGCCCTTTTGTCTATTGCAGGGTGGGGCTGCAGCCCGCCTCTTCGCATGAGATGAATATCAAAGCCGCTGCAATCGGCGTCATCTCGGCGGTCGTCGCAGCTGCTGGCTTCGTGAGCGGTCCGCTTGCGGCGTCTGCCTTTGCCCGGCAAGACCTTGGTGGGCCGCCACGTTTCTTCGAGGTCGCATCCGTCAAGCCCAATCCAGCCGACCATGCCCGAGGCCGCATGGGTATCCTGCCCGGGGGACGTTTCGAGGCGGTGAATGCGACCGCCCTGCTGCTCATCACCTACGCGTTCGATCTCGGGCCCGATTTCGTCGATGGCGCGCCTGAGTGGGTACGGGCCGACCGGCTGGACGTGCAGGCCAAAGCGGCGGATCCGACAACGGGTGCCGATGACGTGCGGAAGATGCTGCGGTCACTCCTGGCCGACCGTTTCAGCCTCGTCGCGCGAGAGGTCGCTCAGCTGCGGCCGACGTACGCCCTCGCGCGGATTCGGCCGAACGGGCCGCTGGGGCCGAAGATGCGGGCAGTATCGACCGACTGCGATGCCCTCATGAAAGAGGTCGCGGCCGGCAGGGCGCCGTTCCCGACACCACCGCCGGCCACCGGCCCGGTGGCTCCATGCTTGATCCGCAGCCGCCTTGGCGTGGTGCATAGCGGCGGCATCTCGATGGCCGATTTGGCAAAGGTGCTCTACCAAGGCGCCGAGCGAATCGTCATCGACAAGACGGGGTTGCCGGGCTGGTACGAGGTCGAACTCGACTACCGGCCGCTCTCGGCGGCGCCTGATTCGCCGGACGCAGCCGCCCTGCCGCCGATCTTCGCGGCGCTCGAAGAGCAGCTGGGCCTCACGCTGGTGTCGGAACGGACGCCCGTGCCGACACTGGTCATCGACAGAATCAGCCGGCCTACGCCCGACTAGCCGCCTAGCAGCAGAGACAGCGCGACGGGCCGTGGCCTTCCGAGAGCACGCGGCCCTGGCGGGTCGTCAGCGTGACGGCCATCGACCGGCCATCGCCCAGCCGCAGCGTCACCGGAGAGCCGACGACGTAGTCGGGGACGGCGTCGCCGCGCAGGTCGATGTCGCCCTCGATCCGGAAGAGGCCCGGCACCGGCAGGCCGTTGGCGGCCATCCCCTGCAAGCGCGTCAGCCGGTAGCCGACAAGCCGGCCCGACTCGCCCGGCCACTCCAATCGCCCCTCGCCCGCGTACTCCTCGACCGGTTTCATGCCGCCACCTGCATCTTCGCACGGCGGGCATCGAGCCACATCTCGACCAGCAGTGCCGACGGCCCCACCAGGCAGAGCGCATAGAACGGCGCGTACACCACCTCGTTCAGCCGGAAGATCAGCTCGACGAGCGCCACGAGGAACACCACGAAGCACTGCGCCCACATCGGCCGCACCGTGACCTTGGGATCGGTGACCATGAAGAAGATGAAGAGCTGGTACATCGGCCCGGTGATCGGCGCCACCGCCGCCACCCACGGCGTGCCGCTCTCCGCGGCGCGCACGAACGAGAACAGCAGGAACGATGCGACATAGGTCGCCGACAGGTAGAAGCGGCCGACCCGCCACACGATCACCGACCCGAGCAGCCAGATCACCACCATCGGCGCGACGACGTTGCCCCACTGCACGCTCAGCAACGACACCGTGTCGGGGGCGAGCAGCAGCACCAGGCTCACGCCGAGGTTCGACGGGTTCCAGAGATGACGGCCGCGGAAGCGCAGCACGTACTTGGAGACGATGGAGATGAACGCGCACAGCACGTATGGCCAGAAGTACTGCGAGCGCAGGAGGATGCCGACGCTGATGCCGGTGATGTAGGCGCTGGCGGCGTAGGGCCACTTGCCATACGTGATGCGGCCGAGCGCCATCTCCGTGACGAGCGCGGTGACGATCGCCAGCCCCGTGCGCTCCCAGCCTTCGAGGATGCCGAACGACACGTGCGCCGTGAGCAGGATGCTCGTGATCAGCAGGGGCGGCAGGAATCGGTTGTCCAAACGGAGCCACTGACGGCCCTTTGGCAGCGGTCCCGCCGCGGCGACACCGGTGAGCTCAGTCATTCGGTTCCGTGATGCGGTGCAACTGGTCTACGGCCGGCCGCTCGATCACCTGCGTCCGGCCCGAGGGCCAGGTAATCGACACGCGCTCGACGCTGGCGCTGGCGCCCAGGCCGACGTGCAGCCGGCGCTGGTTCTGCGCGCTGAAGCCGCTGGCGGCCAGCACGTCCTGCCGCTGCGTCCGGCCGCCCCAGGTGACCTCCACGCGCGCGCCAATCGCGCTGCGGTTGCTCCGCGTGCCCTCGAGCTCGAGATCGATCCAGTGGCGCCCGGGTGCGACGGTGTTGCGGTACACGAGCGCCGGGCCGGCCTGGTTGGCGACGATGACGTCGAGCACGCCGCGGTTGCCGAGATCGGCGAACGCCACCGCGCGCCCGTCGAAGGTGTCGCGGGCGCCGACGCTCTGCGCCACGTCGGTGAAGCGGCCGAGCCCGTCGTTCACCCACACGCGCTTGCGCTGATAGCCCGAGAAGCTGCGGCCGCGCATGTCGGGCCAGTTCCGCGCGTCGCCGATGATGCTGCTGTGGCCGACCGCGATCACCGAGAAGTCGTACCAGTAGCTGCTGCGCTCCCCTGCCGACACGTAACCGTTCACCAGGTAGAGATCGAGCGTCCCGTCGTTGTTGAGGTCGCCGAACTGCGCGCCCCAGCTCCAGCCGCCGAGATCGATGCCGAGGCTCGGGGCGAGGTTGTCGGTACTCGCTGCCCGCCGGCCGTCTTCGGCACCCACAGGTCGTTGCCCTGCACCAGCACGCCGGGCTCCGAGATGTTCGCCTTGTAGATCGACAGCCGGCCGTCGTTGAAGATGTCGCCGAACGACGCGTTCATGCCGCTCTTCGGCGTGCGGCCGACGCCGGTGGCTTCGGCGACGTCGACGAAGCGCGCGCCGCCCTCGTTGGCGTAGAGCTCCGAGACGCCGTAGTCGTTGGCGAAGAACAAGTCGGGGTAGCCGGTGCCGCGCAGGTCCGCGGCGGCCACGGCCAGCGTCCAGCGGCGGCTCGTGATCCCCATGGCGCTGGTGACGTCCTCGAACGTGCCGTCGCCCGTGTTGCGCAGCAGGTACTTGCGGCCGCCGTTGTTCGCGTACTCGAAGCTCTCCGGCATGATCCGGGTGGTCTCGAGCCGCCAGAGGTTGACGCCGTCGGGCCAGTAGCCGGCGATGAACAGATCCAGACGGCCGTCGCGATCGAAGTCGAGCCACGTGGCGCTGTTGGCGTTCACCCACGCCGGCAGCCCGGCGCGCTCGCCCACTTCGACGAAGCCCTTGCCACCTTCGTTGTGGAACAGCAGCGGCCGGCCGTACTTGTAGACGAGCAGGTCTTCGTAGCCGTCGTTGTCGTAGTCGCCCCACACCGCGCCCATCGAGACGCCGGTGCCGGAGCGATTCACCTCGGCGACGCCGAGCTGTGCCGCCACATCGGTGAATCGACCGTCGCCGGTGTTGCGATACAGCCGGTTGTGCGAGTTCTCGGCGCTGTTGGTGAGGTAGAAGTCCTGCCAGCCGTCGCGGTCGAAGTCGGCCACCGCGACCGAGGCGCCCGTCGACGCGACCTGCGGCATGATGTGGCTCAGCTGCGGATCGAACGTCGGCGCCTGGTGGACGAAGTCCACGCCGGCGTCGCGCGCCACGTCCTGGAGCCGGAACCCGAACCGCGCCGACGAATCGCTGGGGCCGGCGCTGACGGCGGTCTGGCGGTTCAGCACGGGAATCGCCGCGACCGCGGCCACGAACAAGATCGCCCATGCGATCTGGGCCAGACGCTGGCGGCGGGGCGAAACCATCAACGGTACACGCTACCCTCGGGCTTGCGCCCTATGGAATAGTCCAAACAGATAAGGATTGCCCCGTGGCCGCGGGTCTTTAGACCCGCCTCATGGCACGGCACTGTCCAGGCCGCGAATCAGCGGCCCCGGAGCCCATCGACGAACCGCTCGGGCCGGACGAACCGGGTGTGGAACCGCTCCCAGTCCTCGCGATGCGCCTGGTAGACCGGATCGTCTTCGAGTGCCCGCGGCGCCGGCTCGGCCCCATAGGCCGGCCGGGCGTGTGACGGCAGCGGCAGCACCGTCTGCGAGAACTCGGTGTTGAAGTCCCCGTCCTTCTCCCAGCCGTCGCCGATGAGCACGAAATCGCGGCGCCAGCCCTCCGGCGGCGCGGGCCGCTCCGGGAACTCGAGACGCAGCTCGTCACCGGCGTTCATGATGACGTAGCGGTCGTCCACGGCCGTCAGCAGTTCGCGGACGTCGCCGAATCGCGTGTGATAGCCCTCGAGGTCGCGCCAGCGCTGCGTGGTGTTCGCGAGCCGGCCGTAGTCGGGCGTCTCCGGCGCTTCGCCGCGCGGCGATACCGTCTGGGAGAAGCCGCGGAACCGCAGGTCCGCGCGATCGAGCGTCAGCCGGTCGATCCGGAGCGGCGCGTCGGCGCGATCGGCCACGGCCAGCCGGTCCCAATAGATTTCGAGGTTGGTGCGCAGCCGGATGCGACGCGCGGTTCCCGCCGGCGCCAGGTCGATCAGCATGCTCTTGTTCTTGCCCGCGGGGAATCCGAGATCGGCCACCACCTCACGCCACGCGCCGGACGCGTCCTGCGCATCCATCGCGAGCCCGCTCGGCTTCGCGGCCCGGCCCTGCGCCACCGCGAGATTGATGCTGCTGTCGGTGGGATACACCCACCCCTCGGCGACGAGCACACGGGGCGAGGCGCCCACGGCCACCGCGGGCAGCTCGATCTCGACCGCGTGCGGCGACGCGATGCCCTGATATGCCCCCCTGGCGAAGGTGGCGAGGTACTGGCCGTCGCGGGCGGCGACGATCGCGGTGACGTCCCGGCCCGCGTCGTCGATCGCGCGGGCGATCGCCTGCGCCGGGCGCAGCGCCTGCACCGCGAGGCGCGGGGGCGCCGCCGCCGAGAACCGCTCGTCGACGTAGACCTCGCTGTCCGGCCGGATGGTCCACGACCATCAGCGACACATGGTCGAAGAAGTGCGTCTCCCACAGCTCGGCGGTGATCCGCAGATCGTAGCGGCCGTCGCGCGGCGAGAGCTGATCGCCGCGGATGCGCACCCAGTCTTCGGTCTGGGTGACGCCGGCGGTGTCCTGGGCGTTGATGCGAAGGCCCAGCGGCGAGCGCCACAGGAAGTCGGTGACGAAGGTGACGCGGCGGCCGTCGTAGGCGAACACCCACGGGCATGACCCCTTGAGCCGCTGCTCCGCCACGAACGCGTCGTCGACGCCGATGCCGAACTCCGCCTGTGGCACGCCGTTGGGCCACACGACGCGTGCGACGTCGATGCTGGTGCGCGGGCCGAGCCCGAAGTGCACGGCGCCGCCGCGCAGCACCTGCTTCTGCCACAGCAGGCCGGCCTTGATCTCGATCTCGCCGCCGACGCCGAAGGAATTGATCCGCTGGTCGCCCGCGTTCTGCTGCGCGCGGGTGCGTGAAGGTCTTCCAGTGGTACCCGCGGCTGCCCTTCCCGAGCCAGCGGCCCGCCGCGCCGGCACCGACGCCCAGGAGATCCAGGAGCCCGTCGTTGTTGTGGTCGGCCACGGCCCAGATCTCCCCGCCGATCGGGGCCGGTCAGCGCGTTCAAGGCGTAGGTCTCGTCGGCCAGCCAGGCGCGCGACACTCCGGGGCGAGACACCAGAACGTCGAGCGCGCCGTTGTTGTCGAGGTCGGCCGCGAACAGGCGCGCGCCGCCGGCGCCGGGCCAGGCACCCACCACCGCGACGTCCCATCGGTCGCCGCGCCGCGTCAGCCGTCTGAGGTTGCCCTCCGCGTCCACGGCCACGAGATCGATCGCCCCGTCGGCGTCGAGGTCCGCGGCCGTCAGGGCGTCCAGGGCGGGCAGCCCCAGCGGGCGGCTCGATCGGCGAGAAGCGGCCGGTCTGGCGATTGACCAGCACGCGTAACGCCCCGGCGCCGTCGAGGAGCGCCGCGTCCGGATCCGCATCGCGATCGAGGTCGGCCCACGCCATGCCGCGGACGGCGGTCACCCCGGCAAAGGTCTCGAGCGGCTGCCATGTCGTGTCGCCGTTGTTGCGCAGCACTCGGGTCGGCCCGCTGGTGCCGACGACGAGGTCGAGGTCGCCGTCCATGTCGATGTCGGCCGGCCAGAGCCCGGTGATCGCGGCGCCACCCATGGAGGCCGCGCCGGCACCAGCCGCCGCCGTGGCGTCGGCAAAGACGCCGTCCTCGCCCTGAAGCAGCAGTTGCACACCCCGCTGCGCCGGCTCGCACGAGGTCCGTCCGGAAGTCGTGGTTCCAGTCGAGCGCCGCGACGACCGGCGCGGTGGGCGGCGAGGTCGCCGCCGCGATCGGCGCTCCTCCCACCTCCCGCAGGCCGTCGGCGGCTTCGGCATAGAGAGCCACGGCTCCGGGCCGGGCGGAGTCGAACGCCACGAGCGCCAGAGGCATCTCGCCGGCCAGCAATTCGCGCGTGAACGAGAGCGCCGTGTCGGCGGCAGCGGGCCGCGCCGCCGCCGGCGCCAATGCGACGAACCGGTCGAGCGGCGCCGCGATCAGCTCGGCGGGCGTCCTGACCGCGGCCAGGCTCTCCGAGAAGGCGCTGACGCGCGCCAGGACGTTACGCAGCAGCGTGGTGGCGCGGGCCGCATCCGGAAACCGCGACGCGGCGGCGGCCTCGCGCAGCGCGGCCAGCTGCTCCCGGGCGATGTCGGGCCAGCCGTCGACTTGTGCCGCGATGCGGGATACCGAGTCGTCGAGACGCGGCGCGATCCGACATCCGGGCCGCAAGCCGCGCACGTTCGAGCAGCACCGCCAGATTGGTGGGCGCCAGCATGCGCCAGCTCGTCGTAGAGCGCAACCGCTTCGCGGTCGGCTTCCGGCGTCCCGGTGCGCTGCAATTCGTCGGCGAGGGCGAACCGCGGCTGGAGCGCGCGGGCGTCGAGCGCAGCGGCGCGGCGCAGGCGGGCCACCGCCTCGTCGAGCTGGCCGCGCGCCACGTCCATCCGGCCCGCCAGCATCACGATGTCGACGTTCGACGGCGCCAGCTGCAGCGCGCGCTCGACCGGCGCCACGGCCGCCTCGAGCTCGCCAAGGCGAAGCTGGGTCAGTCCCAGATTGGCCCACGCAGCCGGCTCCTCGGGCACGAGTGTCGTGGCGCGGGTGAACTGCTGGCGCGCGTCGTCGAGCAGCCCGACTTCGAGGGCCGCGAGGCCGTGATAGAAGGCGCGAGAGATCTGTTCGTAGGGTTCGGAGCCCGGCGCGGGCAGCGACGGGCCGCGCAGATACAGACGCAGCGCGACGCCGGCCACGGCGAGCGCCGCCACGACCAGCACGCGCCGCCACGAGCGACTTAGGCCTGATCGCGAACGCGCTCGATTACGCCGCGCCGCGCAGCGCCGCGCCTATTCGGCGCCGAGATGGATGCGGCGCTCGAGCGCGTGGAATGCCTTCTCCTCCCCGGGCACGGGGCGAAGCCAGGACACCAGCATCGCCACCGCGAACGCCAGCGGAATGGTGACGATGCCGGGATTGCGCAGCGGGAACCACGCCTCGGTGTGCTTCAGCACGTCGATCTGAATGGCCGGCGACAGCCAGATCAAGACGAGCGCCGACACGGTCCCGACGATCGTGCTCGCCTGCGCGCCCGCGGTCGTGAGCCTGCTCCAGAAGATCGACAGCACCAGCACCGGGAAGTTGGCGCTGGCCGCGATGGCGAACGCCAGCCCCACCATGTAGGCGACGTTCTGGCCCTTGAACAGGATGCCGAGCGCAATCGCCACGACGCGCCAGCACCACGGTCGCGACGCGCGCGACGACCAGCTCCTCGCGCGAGTTCGCCTCTCCGTGCCGCACGACGTTCACCCACAGGTCGTGCGACAGCGTCGCCGCGCCCGAGAGCGTCAGCCCGGCGACGACGGCGAGGATGGTCGCGAAGGCGACGGCCGAGATGAAGCCGAAGAACGGCCGTGCCGCCGACGCCCGCCGCCAGCAGCGGCGCCGCCATGTTGCCGCCGGCGTCGACCGCCGTGATCGCGTCGCGGCCGACCAGCACCATGGCGCCGAAGCCGAGAATGAACGTCAGCAGGTAGAAGAAGCCGATGAACGCCGTCGCGTAGCCGACCGACGTGCGCGCCGTGCGCGCGTCCGGCACGGTGTAGAAGCGCATCAGGATGTGCGGCAGCCCGGCGGTGCCGAGCATCAGCGCGAGGCCGAGCGACATCGCGTCGACCGGATCGCTCACGAGCCGGCCCGGGCCGAGCACGCCGTCGCCGTACTGCCGCGTCGCTTCGGCGAAGAGCGCCAGCGGGATTGAACGAGAACTGCGCCAGGACCAGGCAGCGCCAGCAGCGGTGGCGCCGCCGAGCAGCAGCACGGCCTTCACGATCTGCACCCACGTCGTCGCGATCATCCCGCCGAAGAGCACGTAGGCGAGCATCACGACGCCGACGATGACGACCGCGAGCTCGTAGGGCAGGCCGAACAGCAGCCGGATCAGGTTGCCGGCGCCGACCATCTGCGCGATCAGGTAGAACGAGATCACCGCCAGCGAGCCGATGGCCGACGCGATGCGCACCGGCTTCTGGCGCAGGCGCGCGGCGACGACGTCGGCGAAGGTGTACCGGCCCAGGTTGCGCAGCGGCTCGGCGATGAGGAACATCACGACCGGCCAGCCGACGAGCCAGCCCACCGAGTAGATCAGGCCGTCGAAGCCCGAGAGCGCCACCAGGCCGGCGATGCCGAGAAAGCTCGCCGCGCTCATGTAGTCGCCGGCGAGCGCGAGGCCGTTCTGCAGCGCCGTGACGCTGCGGCCCGCGGTGTAGAAGGACTCGGCCGTCCGCGTCTTCCGCGACGCCCACACCGTGATGCCGAGCGACAGCGCGATGAAGGCCAGGAAGAACCCGATGGCGACGACGTTGGTCTCCCCGCCGCCGATCACGACCTGAGCCCCCTGAGCTGGGCGTCGTAGTGGGTGTTGGCCCAGTGGATGTAGATCCACGTGAGCACCCAGGCGGCCACGATGACCAGTGCGCCGAGCAGGACGCCCAGGCTCAGGCCGGGGACGAGCAGCCGGCCGAGCAGCGGCTTGTTGAAGGCCACGAGCAGGATGAAGCCGAAGTACACCACCATCATCGCGACCGTCAGCGACAGGGCGATGCGCCAGCGGGCGGCGGTCACGGCTTCAAGCGCTGCGGGCGGAGATCCGGGTGCGGACGTCACGGGCACGTGGGGCTCGAGGCTCTGCGCATGGCTCGGGGAACGGACGTGAAGAGACAGTACGTTGAAAAACCCAAGTCCCGACAGTCGAACCGTCGAGACTTGGGCAGAACTGGGGTCCGGCAGATCGGACCGGCGGGACCGGATGGTCCCGCGTGAACTACTTCTCAGGCTACTTTTCCGGACGCTCGTCGGGCGCACCGATGCCCGACGAGCCGACGAACAGCTTCTTGCCGTCCGGGAACGTGATGTCGCGCCCGTTGGCGCGCAGCGCGCCGTCCTTGGCCTGGAAGCCCTCGACGAGGATTTCGGTGCCGGGCAGCAGCGAGTTCTTGTTCCACCCGCGGCGCAGGAGCGCGTTCGGCGCACCGCCCTCGATCATCCACTGCTCGACCTTGCCGTCGGGCGTCTTGACCTCGATGTGGACCCAGGAGTGCGGGTTGATCCACTCCATCTTCGTCACGGTGCCGCGCAGCTTGACGGGCTTCTTCGCGTCGAATTCGGCCGCAAACGAGTGGTGCGCGATCACGGGCACAGCGGCTGCTGCCACAACGAACGCGGCCCCCGCCACAACGCCAAACAGTCTGCTTCGCATCAGATTCATCTCCTGCCTAGACCCTCTACTGGCCTAATACTCTACCAGAGTCCCGCTTCGTTTACGCCACTTTTGTCAACAAACCGGGCGGTTCCAGCGACCCCCGCTTACCCGGCTGCCCTATTTCTTCCTCGCCGCTGCCTCAGCTGCCCGCGCCGCGCTGAGCATGTTGCGCATGGCGTAGTTGCCTTCGTGGCACGCGTACTCGAAGAGGTGCACGCCCGGGCCGAGGTTGACGGCCGCCGTCCACGGCCGCGTGAAGGTGTGCGGGTCGGTCACCGTCACTTCGTAGCGCAGCCGCTGGTGCGCGCACGCGCCGGAACCGCTCGACCAGGCGCAGCGTCGCCCCGGCGCCGCGGTAGTTGGCGCGCTCCGAGAAGTTCTGCGTCTCCACCACCAGCGTGTCGCCCTCCCATCGCGCCCGCGCGTCGCCCATGTACCCGCGAATCCGTTCGCTGGTAAACGGCCGCCCGTCGAGCGGGATGACGCGGGTCTCGTGGATCATCTCGTAGGTCAGCGCCACGTAGCCCGGCGCCTGCACGATCCGCGTGTTGTTGTTGTAGATCGCCGGGAACATCACCGACGGCAGCCCGCGCGTAATGCAGCGGTCGTAGAGCGTGAAATCCTCGGGCCTGTCGAAGGGACCGTTGCCGAAGCTGCCCGCGCCACCCGTCCGTGCGCGCTGGCGCTTCTGGGCCTCGGGCGTGAGCGGCGGCACATGGCCATCGGGCGGGTCCACGACGAGCGAGGTGCGGGCGGAGACGCGCCCCCAGTTCTCGTACCAGTGCGTCGGACCGGCGCCGGTGATCCCGCCGATGGTCCGTGCCGTGGAAGCGCGCTGCTGCTCGCGCCGCTCCAGGAGCGCCTCGAGCTCGCTGCCTTCCACGCGCGGCTTGTCCTGGCCGGTGGGCCGTTCGAGCGGCACGCCGGCCTCCTCGTCGCTCGACCAGATCCCCTGCAGATCGGGATCGCCCCACGGCGTGAGCGGCGCGCTGTACTTGGCGGGTTTGGCAGCCGCGCGGTACGGAGGTCTGAGCCGACATCGACTCGACGACCCCCGCACCGACGGCAATGGCAGCCGCGCCCAGCGCGGCAAGAGAACTGCGGATCATCCGGTGGTCCGCTCCGCGGCGAGGACGCTACTTCTTCTTCAGATCCCCGTAGAGCAGCTCCTCGGAGAACTCGACGCACTTGAACTCGAGCAGCTGCACGTTCGGCTCGAGCCGGCGGTAGAGCGGCATGCGGATCTTCCACGGCCGCGTGAACGTCTTCGGGTCGGTCATCGTGGCTTCGTAGATCAGCACGTTCTCGCCCTGCAGCGTGTAGCGCTCCTCGACCGTCAGCGCCTCGGTGTGGTGGTTGCCCGAGCGGTCGAACCACGTCTGGTCGTTGAAGCCGTTCACCGTGATGGCGAGAACGTCACCTTCCCAGCGGCCGTTCGACCAGCCCATCCAGCTGTCCACCGGCGCCTCGGACTTGCTCTGCATGTGGACGATGCGGTTGGAGCTCGCATACTCGTACACGAACAGGATGTCCTTCTGGCCCTGGACGATCTGGAACGGATAGGGCATGTAGGTGGCGCGCGGAATGCCGGGCATGTAGCACTTGGCTTCCGGGTCGCTCTTCGGCCAGCCGGCGCGCAGTTCATCGCGCTTCTTGAGCCCCGCCGGCGTGTACGGGATGGTGCCGCCCGCGGGTTCGGTGATCACGCTCTGACCCGCCGGGATGGCGCCGATGGCGCCAAGCTGCCAGAACTGGGTCGCCGAGGCCGAGTGATCTTCCAGGTTCCAGTAGGCCGTGCCCATCGCCTGCCAGATGCCGTTCATGTTCGGCTTACCGGCGATGCGCGCCACGCGCGCCGGGGCCGCGCCTCTGGCTGGCTGTGCCGCGGCGGGTCGCGGCGGGCAGGCGGCGCCGCTCCCCGTCCCCGCCCTGGGGGGCCTGGCCAGCGATTGGCATGACCGCCATCGTGACGACCGCCGCACCTGCCAATGCCACGATTGCGCCTGTGAACCGGATTCGCATCTGCTCGATCTCCTCTTGAAACCCTGCGCGGTCCGCTCCTGCGGGCCGCGCGCAGTGTCTGGCAAACCGGCTCAATACCGGTTCGTTATTCGACGGGCTGCGTGCGCAGCTTATATCGAAGTTCGCGACAATGTGTCAAGAAATCGGGTGCCGCGTAGTTACTGACAGCGCGACAGATAGCGTTCTTTCGCCGGATCCCATTCTGCGGGCCGCACGGCCCGCCCCGTTCAGGTCATCTCCCCGCCGCGGCGCTCCCGCGACCTCGCGCGCCACGAGCGCCGCGCCCTCGGCCAGCGCCCGCATCTTGCCGAGCGCGGCCGCCCGGCTGCGCGGCACCAAGCCGCAGTCGGTGCAGGGCTTCAGCCGCTCGGGCGCCACGTACGGCAGCGCCCGCCGGATGCGGTCGGCCACCACTTCCGGCGTCTCCACGTCCTCCGTACCCACATCTACGACGCCGAGCAGGACGTCCTTTCCCCGCAGTTCCCCGAGGACGCGCGACGTCCACTCCCGACGCGGCACACTCCACCGACACCTGATCGACCGCGCTCCTGGCCAGGAGCGGCAGGGTCACGCCGTAGTGCCCCCAGTCGGTGTTCGCGGACTTCCAGGCCAGGACCGGTCGGCGTCCCGTAGCCGTAGCAGATGTGGACCGCCTTCCGGCGCCCGCACTCCGTCCATGGCCTGTTCGAGCGTCTCGATGCCCCAGGCCGCCACCTCGTCGAGGTAGATGTTGAAGCACGGCTCGTCGAACTGGACGACGTCGGCGCCGGCGTCCACGAGATCGCGCGCCTCGCGGTTGAGCATCTCGGCAAACCGCATCGCGAGCGTCTTGAAATCGGCGTCGCCAGCCTCGTCGGCCACCGAGTCGGCCACCGTCATCGGTCCGGGCAAGGTCACCTTCAGCGGCCGCGTCGTGTGGGCCCGGGCAAAGCGGCAGGCGTCCACGAAGATCGGCGACTCGCGGCGCACCGGGCCGGTGAGCCGGGCCACCTCGGTGAGCTCCGAGTAGCGGCCGCCGCGCGCCCGCTTCTTCGTCAGCCGCTCGGTATCGGTGCCGGTGAGCCCGTCGAGGAATCCCCAGATGTAGTGCCGGCGCCGGATCTCGCCGTCGCAGACGACCCCCAGGCCGGCCTCTTCCTGATCGAGCAGCGCCAGCCGCACGGCGTCGTCCTGCGCCTCGCGCAGTTCGCCGCCGGCGAGCCGCCACGGCGCGCGCAGCACGTTCGGTTGCGCCAGCCAGGCGGGCTTGGGCAGGCTGCCGACGATCGACGGCTCGAGCAGCGGAGAGGAAGACGGAAGGGGTAGATGGGGCCAACGGCGACATCAGGGTCGTCAGTTGCCCCGGAGGGCAACGATTGCGACGTTATCACAGCTGTCACGACGAAGCGGCCGCGCGCCTGGCCCTTGAGCAGCGTGTCGAACGCCGCCGGCAGTTCGTCGAGCGTGATGTCGTGCGCCACCGAGTCCAGCGCGGCCGGGCGCATGTCGGTGGCGAGCCGTCGCCACACGGTCGCGGCGCAATTCCATGGGACAGGTCACCGAGTCGACGCCGATCAGGCTGACGCCACGCAGGATGAACGGCAGCACCGTCAGCGACAGATTCGTGCCGCCGGTCAGGCCGGTGCTCGCCACGCCCGCCCACGGCGCGGCGGTCCGAACCAGCCACGCCAGCAGTTCGCCGCCGGCCGCATCCACCGCTCCCGCCCACGTCGCCTTCTCCAGCGGGCGTGTGCCGAGCTCGATCTGCGTGCCGCGGCAGCACATCGAGCGGCACCGAGCGCCCGCAGATATTCGTGCGCGTCGTCCTTGCCGGTGATTGCCGTCACCTCGTAGCCGAGCCGGGCCAGGGCGCCGACCGCGATGCTCCCGACGCCGCCCGTCGCGCCGGTCACAGCCACGGCCCCGCGCCCGGCCGCAGGCCGTTCTGCTCGAGACGCTGCACCGCCAGGCCCGCCGTGAAGCCGGCGGTGCCGAAGACCATGGCCTCGCGCAGCGACAGCTCCGGCGGCACCGGCACGACCCAGTCGCCCGGCACGCGCACGACGCCGGCGAAGCCGCCGTCGCTGCCCACACCCAGGTCGTAGCCGGTCACCAGCACCGCGTCGCCCTCCTTGAAACGCGCGTCCTGGCTGGCCATCACGGTGCCCGACGACGTCGATGCCGCCGATGAGGGGAAACGTCTTGAGAATCTTGCCGGCGCCGGTGGCCGCCAGGGCGTCCTTGTAGTTGACGCTCGAGTACGCCGCCGCGATGACGACTTCGCCGGCGCTCAGCTCGTCGAGCGTCGCCGTGATCACATCGGCGTGAATTCGTCCGTCGTCGTTGGCGATGCGCAGGGCGCGGAAACTGTCCATCAGCGGCATTGTACAGAGTGGGCGGATCGGGCAGACTCGGCGGAGTGGCTCCCAGGCCGCGCTATCATCCGCGCGTGACGGCCGTCACCGCCACCCCGCTCCGGTCGCTCCTGGCCAGTCCTCGTCGGACTGGTGACGACCGCCACCGCCGCGGCGCATCACTCGGTGCTCGCCTACGACGGCGCGACGCCGACGACCGTCACCGGAACCGTCGTGAAGGTGCTGTGGCAGAATCCCCATGCCGTACATCGACCTCGACGTCGCGATGCACGGAACGCGGGCGCGATGGATCATCGAGAACGAGGGGCCGGTGGCGCTCGAACGGCTCGGATGGACGAAAGAGACGCTGATGCCCGGCGACATCGTCACGATTACCGGCGCACGAGCGCGCGATGGCGCCACGCAGAATGCGCTGTGCCAGCGTGACGCTCGCCGGCGGTCGGCGCCTCCCCTGCTTCGCCACTGGAGGCACGATTTGAGATCAGCGGGTCGTTGGCTGCGGACGCCGCTCCTGTCCGCCGCCGCATTCGCCGCGGCGCTGCTCGCCGCACCGGTGTCGGCTGACCAGGCCGCGCCGCGGACGCCACGACCCGCTGCCCCGGCCCGCGCCGCCAGGCCGGCGCGTAACGCACCGCCACGCCTGGCCAACGGCAAGCCTGACCTCCAGGGCATCTGGCAGGTCCGCAACACCGCGAACTGGAACCTGCAGGCCCACGGCGGCAGCTACAAGACGTCCGGCCGGCCTCGGCGTCGTGGTCGATCCGCCGGACGGCTCGATTCCGTACCGGCCCGAGGCGCGGGCGATCAGGCAGAAGAACTCGGCCAGCCGCGAGACCGAGGATCCGCTGGAGAAGTGCTATCTCGCCGGTGTGCCGCGCACGATGTACCTGCCCTACCCGCTGCAGATCCTTCAGACCGAGACCGAGGTCGCGCATCGTCTCCGAGTACGTGCACACCTGGCGCTGGATTCCGCTGACGCCGCTCGAACGCTATCCCGGCTACGAGTCGTGGATGGGCGACCCGCGCGGGCGCTGGGACGGCGACACGCTCGTGATCGAGACGGTCGGCCACAACGGTCAGACCTGGTTCGATCACGCCGGCAACTTCCACAGCGACGCGCTGAAGGTGGTCGAGCGCCTCACGCGCACGGCCCGGACGTGATCACCTACGAGGCGACGATGACGACCCGAAGGTGTTCACGCGCCCGTGGACGATCCGGATGCCGCTCTACCTGCACCGGACTGGACCGCAGTGCTGGAGAACGAGTGCTACTCTACGCCGAAGAAGCCGGCAGACCCATTGCGGCAGCATCCCGGAGATGAATAGTGACGCGTGCGCCGCCGACTCTTCAGAGTCCGCCTTCATCGGCGCATGCGTCGTCGCGCTCGCGGCGCTCGCCGCTGGCGGCCGCCGCCGGCAGCGGCCGGCAGGCGATGCGCGATCCCGGCAGCCGCGCATCGTCGGCGGCTGTGCCTCGTCGAGTCGCGCGCGTTCCATGCGTGCGCGATGGCGAAGGCGAAGGCGTTCAAGCCGCCGCGCACGCGCGGAGGGCCGGCCCGACTTCCAGGGCTACTGGCGCAGCCGCAACAACGGATCGCCTACAACGTCGAGCCAGGCGCCGGCGACGTTTCGGCGATCCCGCCCATCGGGCGGTCACATCATCGATCCCGCCGACAAGAAGATTCCCTATCGGCCGGGGCGCTGGCGCGGCGCAACGAGCTGCGCGGCAAAGGCTTCGACGACCCGCAGGGCCACTGCGCGCCGTCAGGGGCGCCGCGGAAAAACAACACGCTGTTCGGCTGGCGGATCATCCAGCCCAAGGGCTACGTGACTGTTCCTCTACGAGTCGATGCACGACTACCGCATCATCCCGACCGACGGCCGGCACGCACCTTCCCGCCCTCGATCAAGATGTGGCACGGCGACCCGGTCGGGCACTGGGAGGGCGACACGCTGGTCGTGGACTACGCGCAACCTGAACGGCAAGCACTGGTTCGACATGTCCGGCAACTTCCAGAGCGAGAACATCCACGTGGTCGAGCGCTACACGATGTTCACGCCCGACACGATCCTGTTCGTCGCCACGATCGAGGACTCGACGCTCTACACGCGGCCGTGGACGCTCGCCTTCTCGCTCGAGCGCAACAAGGAGCCCGGCTACTACCAGCTCGAATACGCCTGCCACGAAGGCGAGCGCGATCTGCAGCACTTCACCGACGACACAAGCGCAGGTAGGCAGGTAGGAGGTGACAGGTCCTGCCTACCTGCCTATTTGGTGTCGCCCGGCGCGCCCGTGTTGGACGACCCGGTGAAGAGCGTGCGCCCGTCGGCCATCTTGATCTGGCGGCCGTTGACGGTGTTCGAGCCGTCCTTGGCGCGGTAGCCGTCCACGGTCACGGATTCGCCGATCGGCAGCGTGGCCTTGGTGACGCCGCGGCGAATCAGGTTGTTCGGCGCCCCCATCTCCACGTTCCACCGCGCCACCGCGCCATCGGCGCCCTTCACCTCGAGGTAGAGCCAGGCGTGCGGGTTGACGAGGTCGATGCGCGCGATCTGCCCCTGGAGCGTGATCGGCTGGTTGGCGTCGTACTCCGCCGCGAACGAGTGATGCGCCCGCGCGGACCCGCCGCCGAGCACGGCGGCCAAGACCGCGATCGCGAGCCGGTCAGTGTGACGCACACGTGACACTCTACCCGCGGTCGCCGCGCCCCGCAACGGCGGGCCGCCCGAGCATCGCTCCGACGACGCGCGCCATGATCGCCGACGCGTCGCCGTCGTGGCCGGCGCAGCGGATCGCCAGGCCACCACCGCGTCGGGCTGTACCAGCACGGCACCGCCGGGCGAGATGCCGAGCGCCGCGGGCAGCGCGCCGCCGGGATCGTGCAGCGCCTCGCCGGCCCGGTAGACGGCGCACGGGACACCGGCCGCCGCCCACGCCTGTCGCGCGGCGGCGGCCCACGCCTCACCGTCCGGTCCGGTAAAGAGCGTAAAGCCCGTTCCGGCCAGGTCGATCGTCGAGACCGGTACGCCGTCGCGCTCCGACGACGATGTGCGGCACCCGCGTCCCGGGGCGGCCGCGCATCTGTCGCGGATCCTCGGTAAGCGCGCCGTCGTCGCCGGCCTCGGCGATCATCGCCGAGGATCGGTAGCGGTAGCCGAGGTCGATATGCGCGTCGTTGATGAAGGGCGCCATGCCGCCCGGTTTCAGGTGCAGCGCGCCGCGGACGACGTAGCGCGTGTAGGCCTGCTCCGCCGTCATCGCCGCGACCGGCCGGCGTTCCACCTCGTAGGTGTCGAGCAGCGACGGGTCGGCCGCGCCTTGCAGCACCAGCGCGAGCTTCCACGACAGGTTCTGGGCGTCCTGGATGCCGGTGTTGCCGCCGAACCCGCCATAGGGCGGCATCACGTGCGCGGCGTCGCCGGCCAGGAAGACGCGGCCCGTCGCGGAAGCGCTCGGCCACGTCGGCCACGCACTCCCACTTCTGGACGCTTTCGATGGTCACCGGCACGTCGGCACCGAGGCCGGACCGGACGAGCGCCGTGCGACTCGGCCTCGGTGAGGTCCCAGACGTCCGACACGGGCGCCTCGGGGTCGCCCACCGAGTTGATCGACGAGGAAGCCCGACTCGAACGGCTTCTCGATGCGGAAGAAGCCGCGGAACGTCGGCGTTCCGCACCAGGATCACGCTCAGGTTGCGGCCGCGCATCAGCGGGCCGACGTCGGCGCGGAAGTAGATCGTGACGCTTTTCGAGAGCACGCCGCGGCCCTTCATCGCGATGCCGAGCCGCTGACGGACCGGGCTGCGGTTGCCGTCGCACGCGATCAGGTACTGCGCGCGGACCCGCGTCTCCTCGCCGGTGGCGCGATCGCGAATGACGCGCGGTGACGCCGTCCCCGTCGGCCTCGAACGAGGCGAGCTCGGTGTTGAAGCGAAGGTCGGCGCCGAGGGCGCGCGCCCGCGGCCCCAGCATCGGCTCGAGCGCGTTCTGGGTGATGAAGAGCCGTTCAGTGGGGCTGAGATCGCGGACGAACTCGTTGAGCGTGGGAATGTCCCAATTGAGCTCCGGCCCGGCGATCGATTCGACCGACATGATGGCGCCGTCGGGCTCGAAGCGCCGGTACGACTCCTCGCGCACCGGGTCCTCGATGCCCAGGCTGCGGATGATCTCCATCGTGCGCTGATAGATCATCGCGGCGCGGGGATGGATGGCGCTGCCGGGATGGCGTTCGACGACCAGGGGACGGATGCCATGGCGCGCCAGCAGCGCGGCCGTGAACATCCCGACCAGACTGCCGCCGGTGACGAGGACCGGGGTCTCGTGCTCGACCATGGGGCACGGCCTCCCGCAACAGAAAAGGCGGGGCGTCCGGACCCCGCCTTCTCGAACCAATGCGCGCCGGCCTGGCGCGCTACTTTCCGGCCGCCGCTTCGCGCTCGGCCGCACGCGCGCCGCTGAGGATGTTGAACATCGAGTAGTTGCCTTCGTGGCACGCGTACTCGTAGAACCCGTAGTCGTTGTCGAGCTTGAGCGGATAGCGGATCGTCCACGGGCGCGTCCACGTCTTCGGATCCGAGACGTGCATCTCGTAGTCGATCTGCGTCGCCGGCCACGCGGGTGAACCGCTCGGTGACGACGAGCGCATCGCTGATGCGCGCGCCGCCGCCATTGACGCCGATGCCGGAGGTGCGGGGATCGAAGTTCTTCGTCTCGACCACCAGCGTCTCGCCGTCCCACCGGCCGCGCGAGATGCCCATCCACGTCTTGATCGCGGGATCGGGATGCGGCGCGCCCGTCGAGCGGCACGACGCGCGTCTCGTGAATCATCTCGTTGCGGATGGCCACCCAGCCCGGGCCCTGCACGATCTCGTTGCCGTTGTTGTAGATGACGGGCAGGATCGAGCCGGCGATGCCGCGGGTGATGCAGCGGTCGTAGAGGCTGCGATCGAGGTAGGTATCGGCCTCGCGCCCGTTCAGTTCCTTGCGGCGCGCCGCCTGCGCCGTCGCGCTGCGCCTGCTGCGCGCTGCCTGCGCCTCGGCGGTGAACGGCGGCATGCGGCCGTTGGGCGGATCGACGATGAGCGACGCCGGTACTGCGGCTTGCCGCGCTCGAGCCAGTGCGGCGGCGGCGAGACCGGACCGCCGACGTCGCCTCCGGGCGTGGCCCTCGGCCTGTTCGAGGTCGAACTCGGCCTCATCCTGCGCCGCCTGGCGCGCGAACTGCTCCTGGCGCTGTCTTGAACTCCTCCTCGCTGAGCACGTTCCGCGTCCCGAGCTTCGGATCGCGCTGCATCGGCACGCCGACCAGGTCGGTGCTGGGCCACTTGCCCTGCAGGTCGGGGTCGCCCCACGGCGTCCGCGGCACGCTGTATGGCTTGGCTGTCGGAGCCGGGGCGCCCTGCCCCATCAATGCGTCAGACGACAGAATCGCGGCGACCGCCAAACCTCCGGCCACTCCAGCCGCATGCAGGGTGAACTTCATGGCTCTCCTTGGGGGAAAT
Organism: uncultured Acidobacteriota bacterium; assembly: GCA_963731785.1. Lineage (GTDB taxonomy): Bacteria > Acidobacteriota > Vicinamibacteria > Vicinamibacterales > UBA2999 > DASYRM01. Next base: position 249,301 of record CAVSWX010000010.1, on the reverse strand, counting down.
GATGCGCGCTACATATTCGCCCAACGGAAGGCCGAACGTCCAGTTCGGGGTCAGGGTGTACGGCAGGAGAAGCTGGCGGGATCGTCCGGCGAGCCCTTGCCGAGGTATTGGGCGACCTGCGGATAGGCGCAGACGAATCGCGTGCGCTCCACGGCCCCGGCCGGCGTGCGCACGGTGATGTGGAGCGTGTCGGGCGCGGTGCCGGTGGCCTTCCACCGCCGAAGAATCCCCATCACGTCGAGGTCGTGGATGGCGCCGTAAATCGGGTTGTCGAGACAGTGATCCATCCCCGGCACCATGAAGAGACGCACCGAGCTACGGGCGCTGTCGCGGCCCACCGCCTTCACCACCGACTCGTAGTAGTCCACGAAGCTGCCCGGCGCCAGCGTGTGATCGGCCCAGCCGCCGACGAGCAGCAACTTGCCGCCGCGCTCGAGGAACGGCCGGATGTCGGCCTTGGTGGCCTGGATGATCTGGTTCGGCGCCGCCTCGGCGAGGTCCACGTGCGAGTCGAAGTTCGGCAACCCGCTCTTCCACTCCCAGGCCTGATCACGGAACACCGCGTTGCGGTAGAAGCCGGGCGCGTAGTTGTAGGGCGCCGGGCCCGCCATCGGCTCCCACTGCAGCTCGCCACCCGGCGCCATGCCGGCGAAGAGATACCTCCCGGTCCTGGCGTGGACGGCGGGGCTGTAGATCTGCTTCACCGCGGCGATCTGCGGCGCGGTCAGGCACGTCGGGGCGTCGCCCGCCTTGCAGGCGATGGCGTCGAGGTTGACGGTGCAGCGCGGCGGGTCTTCGATGATGCCGTCCTTCAAGCCGTCCTTGGCGTCGCACGAGTCGAGCGCCGCCTGGTGGATCAGCGGGTACTTGCTCGGCGGGATATAGCTGGCCTCGGTCTTGTGCGTCGCCTGGAACACCCACATCTGGCCGATGCCGTGGTGCAGCGAGTCGTAGACGAAGCCGACGGCCGCCGCCGCGTCGAGATCCGCCGGGTGATCCTGGACGAGTTGCAGCACGTCGCGCGAGCCGCCGCCGCCGCACTCGTTCATCAGCGTGATCGCCGGCGCCTTCCCGTAAAAGGCGTCGAGCAGCCGCTTCGACGGCGGCACCATCACGTGATAGGCCGCACTCGACATGTCGGCGGGCTTCCACGGCCCGGCGGCGTCGTGCCCGCGATTGGTGTTGGCGGTGGCCCAGCCCTGCTTGAGGATGTTGGCCATGCCCGCGTAGGTGATCGCGCCGCCGGCAAAGCCGCTCGCGGCCGGCCGGAACTCGCCATTCCAGTTCTGGAGCGGCAGCCAGACCTCGAACTTCACCTCGGTGTCGCCGGCGCGCGCGACGGAACCTTCGACGCGGCAAAAGGCCGGCAGCGTCTTGTAGAGCGTGGCGTCCGCGGCGGCCGGAGGCGTGGATGGTGTGAACGCGCCCGCCCCGACCGTCTGCGCCCGGGTGATGGTCGCACCTGTGATCGACACCGATGCGAGGCGCTCGCACGCGCCCGGCGCGGGCGTCTGCGCCACGCCGTCGGTGACGATCGCGGCGAGGAGGACCGCCGCAGCGAGGAGCGTCGTGACTTGATCACGACGCTACTCTACTCCCCGACGGACGTCCGTAGCGAGACTACTCCGATCGACGTACGCGTCCGTCGCCGGCGGGCCAGCGCGGTCACGCCCACTACCCCCAGGGAGGTCAGCGTGAGCAACGATGGTTCTGGCACCGGGTCTGGCCGGAGGTCGAAGCGGGCCCCCCTGCGCAAGGGGTTCACCCAGAGCGTGCTGCTCTCGCCTTGCAGGCTGTAGGAGAAGAGCAGGACCGACGGCGTCGTCTGCCTGACAGTGAGCAGGAAGTCGGTGTCGACTCCGTCGGCGATCAAGGTATCGAACCCGTGTGGCGCGCCCCCAATCGTGACCACGCCGACGCCCGAGATGACGACACCCACGTCCGCCAGCCCGAACGTGCGGCCATAGATCGTGAGGTCGAACGACGTCAGGGCCGTAATCGGATCATCGAGGTCCGCGCCATCCCACGAAAAGGCCCCAGACAGTGGACCGTCGAATCCCGGGGCTCCCCGTGGGGTTGAACTGGAAGCCCGAGGCCGAAAACTGAATCGAGAACGGGTCGGCCCGTGGCCGGCGCAGCGACCAGGGAGAAGAACACAGACGAGCAGGCCGCAGAGGTGCATCGGAGGGGGGGCATACGCAATCAACTATAGGGCGACCCCGTCTTCCGAAGCATGGGTCCTGCACGCTAACTGAGCCGCCGTCCCAAACTCTGTGCAGCACCCGTGGCGGGTCGGTCGTCGGACCCGCCCGTGTGCATCTGCGCCGTCGGCCGGCTCTACTGTGCCGCCGCCGAAGCCGCGGCCGCCTTCCGTGACGGAATGAACTCGCGGCGCTTGAACTTCCAGCCGGCGTCGGACTTCGAGTAGACGTCCTCGTAGTGGCCGCCGAGGAAGATCGTGCTCGGCGTGCCGGCCGCCCCGATGTCGAGCACCACGAAGGTACTGCTTGCCGATCGCCCCGTCGGCCGTCGGCTCGATCACGATGTTGCTCAGGTAGTGCCGCACGTAGTTCGGCCCGTGTGGCTGGTCGAGCGCGAGCTTGGCCAGGTTGTCGCGCCCCTTGGTCGGCGGGCGGATGAACTCACCGTCGGGCGCGAACATGTCCGCGTAGTCGAATCCGTTGTTCGCGGCCGTATCCAGCGCGTAGGGATAGGTGTAGACCAGCTGCTGGATCGCAATGTAGTCCTCGGCCGTGAGGTTGCGCAGCCCCGTGGCCCTCGGCACCGGCGGCGGCGCCGGATCGCCCGGCGCGGCAGTGGGAGCGACCGGCGCCTTCAACGGATCGTTCTGCAGCTGCTTCGGCGTGGGGCCGCCTTCCGATGCGTAGAACGCCCGCGTCTTGAAGCGCCAGCCGTCGGGCGTCTTCACGTAGGTGTCCCGGTACATGCCACCGTTCGTCCACGCGCTCTTGCCGCTCGGCAGGCTGACGTCGCCGATGACCGCGTACTGCGTCCCGCGGGCGCCCTCGGGCGTCGCCTCGAGGATCACGTTGGTGATGTAGTGGCCGACGTAGTTCTGGTTGCGCGGGCCGCCCCGCGCCAGCGCCGCGAGCGTGTCGCGCCCCCGATACAGCCGACCGGTCTCACCCTGGTTCATGCCGACGAACACGCCGTCAGGCGCAAACAGGTCCGCGTAGTCGTAGCCGTTGCGGCCGCCGGTATCGAGCGCGTAGGCGTAGCGCGCGATGAGCTGCTGGATCTGGATGCGATCCATCGGCGTCAAGGGCAGGAACTCTTTCGACTGCGCAGTGATACCGACACTGGACACGGCGAGGGCCGCCGCGACGACGAGACTCGAAATGATGCGCATGATCGTCGTCCTGGCTCAGCGGGTCGGCGTAGGCTTGCCGACGTTGGTCGTCGGGCCGCCCTCGTTCGGAATGAACTGGCGGCGCTTGAAGCGCCAGCCCTGCTGCGTCTTCACGTAGGTGTCCTCGAAGTGGCCGCCAGTGACGACGGAGCTCGGCTGCTTGTTCTCGCCGATGGCGATGATCACGGCGTAGACCCTGCCCTTCGCGCCGTCCGGTGTCGGCTCGAGCAGCGTGTTGGTCGCAAAGTTGCGGGCATAGGCCGGCCCCTGCCCGGGCCGGTGCCCCGACGCCATCTTCAAGCAGCGCCTCGCGTCCTGAGTAGGTCGCCTGCGGCGTCACGAAGACGCCGTCCTCGGTGAAGAGCTCCGCAAGCGCCCGTCCGCCCTCGCCACCGTTGTCGAGCGTGTAGGGGTAACGCGCCACGAGCTCTTGAATGTCGAGCACGTCCTGCGGCGCCAGCGACAGCTGGCCGCTCGCGCGCGCCTTCAGCTCGGCGGGGGTGTAATACGAGCGGTTCTGGAAGCGCCAGCCCGCAGCTGTCTTGGCATACACGTCGTCGTAGGCGCCGCCGTTGTTGGGCAGCGTCACCGTGGCCTTCGCGCCGCCGGGGCGCGCCTCGATCGCGCTGAACTGCAGCGCGGGCGCGCCGGAACCGCCGCCCGGCCGCGCCGGCTGCGCCGCCCCTGGCTGGCAGTGCCGCTCCGATTTCACCAGCGCCACGAGCTGATCGCGCCCCTGGATGTTGCCGCGAAAGCCGCTGTAGAAGATGCCGTCGGCCGTAAACAGGCCGGCGTACTCATCGGCCTTGCAGGTGCCGAGGTTTGTCGCGTACGCCGCGCTCAGTGCCTGGATGTCGTCCTTGTCCTTCTGCGTCAACGGTGCCTGGCCGGCCAGGTTGGCGAGCCCCAGCGCGACCGCGCAGGTTCCAAGAAACAGCTTCTTCACGGGTATCCTCCGGCGCCGAGTGTATGAGCGGATGGATTTCGGCTCATATCCCCTAAATGGGTCGGGTCCGCTTGCGGGCCAGGCCTTCAGGCCCGCCCTACGGCAGGGCAAAGACGCGAACGGTATCGGTTGCCACGATCGCGACGTACTGCTTGCCGTTTGCGCCCTGATACGACATCGGGTTGGCGTTGGCGTTGCGCTCGAGCGGTGCGCTCCACAGCTCCTTGCCGGTCTTGGCGTCGAAGGCGCGGAAGCGGCGATCGTTGGTCGCGCCGACGAAGACCACGCCGCCGGCGGTGACGCTCGGGCCGGCGCTGCCGCTGTTGCCCGTCAGCTGTTTGGCCGCGGGCAGGGCTTCGGTGATGCCGAGCGTGCTCTTCCACGCGACCTCGCCGGTGTTGGCATTGACGGCGATGAGCTGCGCCCATGGTGGGCGCTGGCAGGGCACGCCTTGCGCCAGCACCTTGCCGCTCGCGTCCTTGAGCGGCGCGCTGAAGGTGAAGAACGGGCCAACGCCGTTCACGCTCGCGCGGTCGTAGAGCTGCTCGGACCCGACCGCGTCGAACGAATAGGTCACACCCGGCTTCTTCTTCTCCACCCACCCGACGAGCGACGTGTCGTGCGCGTTCATGTAGACGAGGCCGGTCGTCGGGTCGGCGGCGGTGCCGCCCCAGTTCACGCCGCCGGTGCCGCCCGGAAAGGTGATGGTGCTCTTCGGCGGCGTGCCGTCTTCGTGGTACTTGAACGGCGTGTACGGACCGGCGTTGTAGAAGCCGCCGCTCTTGTCGTAGAGCGCCTGGCACTCGGCGACGTGCTCGGGCGAGGTGTCTTCGGCGCGCACCATGTCGCGCTCCTTGTTGAACTCGACGCGCACCATCGGCTGCGCTGGTTTCACCGGGAACGGCTGCGTCGGCGAGTACCACTCGGTCGGCACGTCACCCTTCGGCACCGGACGCTCCTCGACGCCGAACACCGCCTTCCCGGTGACGCGGTCGAGGATGAACATGTAGCCGGTCTTGCCGATGTGCGCGAGCGCCGGCACCGTGCGCCCGCCCTGCCGGATGTCCACCAGGCTGCCCACCGACGGCATGTCCAGATCCCAGATGTCGTGGTGCACGGTCTGGAAATGCCACTTGTAGGCGCCGGTCTCGACGTCGAGCGCCACGATCGAGTTCGCGTAGAGGTTGCTGCCGGGTCGATCGCCGCCCCAGTAGTTGGCGGCCGGCCCCGCAATCGGCAGATAGACCAGCCCGCGCGCGGTGTCCATCAGCGCGGAGAAGCCCCACATGTTGGTGCCGGAGCGATCCTTCCAGCCGTCGCCCCAGGTGTCGTTGTACTTCTCACCCGGCTTCGGGACGGTCTGGAACTCCCATAGCTTCCGCCCGGTGCGCGCGTCGAACGCGCGTGGGTTGCCGGGCGGGCCCTGCGGCACCTCGTTGACGTTGGCGCCGATCACGACCACGTTGCGATAGATGGTGGGGGTGCCGTTGTAGGGCACGCCAATCTCCACCACGCCGTTCGTGCCGAAGCCGGCGGCCGGTGTGCCGGTGGCGGCATCGAGCGCCATCAGACGGTTGCCGGCCATGAAGAGGATGCGGGCCGCGTCGTTCCCCGCGCCGGGCCAGTAGCCCAGACCGCGCTGCGATGGCCGGCCGGCGGCCGCGCCGCCGCGCCCGCCGCGGGCCGCCGCGCCCGGAGGCGCCGGCACCTCGAACTGCCACACTTCTTTTCCCGTCACGCCGTCGACGGCGACGACGCGGTTGCCGCTCGGCACGTACATGATCCCGCGCACGACCAGCGGCACGGCGCTCGACCCGCCGCCGAGCGGTCCGCCGCCCGACGACTGCAGCGAGTAGGACCACGCCGGCGCGAGGCGCGAGACGTTCGCGGCCGTGATCTCCTTCAACGGGGAATAGCGGGTGCCCGCGTGATCGCGGTTGTAGAGCGGCCAGTCGCCGGCTGGTGACGGGGCGGGCGTCTGCGCCAGCAGCAGGCTGGCCGCCGACACGGCGGCGGCCACGCAGCCGGTCACGACGCCGACCGCGGCAACGAACGGACTGCGGGTCACGACGGCTCTCATCGTGATTACGGCTGCGGCAGCGCGTAGGCGATATAGGACCCCTGCAGCGGCGGCGGTCCGCCCGCGCGCCCGCCACGCCCTCGGCCTTGCGCGGCCGCGGCGGCGCCTTCGGGACCGCCGACCGCGGGCGCGGCGCCGGCCGCGGGCCCCGGCCCGCCCCAGCGGATCGAGAAGCCGCCGGTGCCGGCCGCAACCGGGAACACGACGAACTGGCGCCCGTTCACCTCGTACGACGCGGGCACGCCCTCGGAGCCGGTCGGCAGGTCGGTCTTCCACACCACCTTGCCGTTGTCGCGGTCGTAGGCGCGTACCGTCCGATCCGACGCGGTGGCCACGAACACCAGGCCGCCCGCGGTGACGAGCGGACCGCCGCGCGGCATGTGCGACCCCGAGTCGGCGGGGATGTCGACGTTGGCGCCCGGCGGCGGCGTGACGCCGCCATCCGGCACCTGCCACTTGATCTCGCCGGTGTTCAGGTCATACGCGGTGAGCTGCGACCACGGCGGACCGATCGCCGTCATCGCGTTGGACGGGCTGAGCATGAAGTCGTAGGGCGAGGTGTAGCGCACCGGGCCCTTGGCGAGCGCCTCCTTCGCCTCGGCAATCAGCTTGGCTTCCTCGGCGGGCGTGATGATCGGGCTCGGCGGTCCACCGCCCAGCGCGCCGCCGGCCGTCGGCTCCTCGTTGCTGCGCACCAGGCGCAGCATCACCGGCATGTTCTTGGAGACGATGTACATCTCGCCGCGAATCGGATCCACGGCGCCGCTGCCCCAGTTGGCACCGCCGTTGTGGCCCGGCATCGAGATCGACCCGCGGAGGCTCGGCGGCGTGTACAGCCCCTCGTTGCGGGCGTTCCGCACCTTCTGGCGCATCGCCTCGAGCTCGGCGGGCGGCAGGAACGGGTTGATGTCCTTCTCGGTGAACGTCTGGCGGGCGAACGGCGCCGGCTTGGTGGGGAACGGCTGCGTCGGCCAGCTCACCTCGCCGGGCACGTCGGTCTGCGGCACCGGCCGTTCTTCGATCGGGAAGATCGGACGGCCGGTCTTGCGCTCGAAGACGAAGACGAACCCCATCTTCGTGGCCTGCGCCACCACGTCTACGTTGCGGCCGTTCTGCCGGATCGTGAGCAGCTTCGGCGCCTGCGGCAGATCGAAGTCCCACAGGTCGTGGTGGACCAGCTGCTGGTGCCACAGCCGCGTGCCTTTGCGCGCGTCGAGCGCCACGATGCTGTTGGCGAAGAGGTTCGCGCCGTGGCGGTTGCCGCCGTAGAAGTCGAACCGCCCGGTGCCCGTCGGGATGAACACGATGCCGTTCTGCTTCGTCCACGGTCATCTCAGACCAGTTGTGCACGCCGCCCGCGGTCTTGAAGGCGCCGTCTGGCCACGTGTCGTAGCCGAACTCGCCCGGCAGCGGGATGGTGTGGAACACCCACCGCACCTTTCCGGTGCGCACGTCGTACGCCTGCACGTCGGCCGGGTTGGCCTCGTAGCCGGCACCCTGCGCCGGCAGCGACATGATGATGATGTCGTCGAAGATGCGGCCCGGGTTGCTCGTCTGCAGCGGGTTGCGGACGTCGCGCCACAGCGCCGTGCGCAGGTCGACGCGGCCATTGTTACCAAACGAGGTAATGGTCTGGCCGGTGCGGGCGTCGATGGCGGTGATGTGGCCGGCGTTCAGATAGATCAGCCGGCGATCCGACCGGTCGGGGCTTTCCCAGTAGTTCAGGCCGCGGGCGCCGATGCCTCCCTGGTTCGGATGGGTCCAGATCTCCTTGCCGGTGGCGGCGTCCAGGGCCACGATGGCGTTGCCGGTGCCCTGCACGTACATCACGTTGTCCACCACGATCGGGTTGAACACGATCGTGCCGGTGACCGGATAGGTCCAGGCCACCTGGAGCTGCGAGACGTTCGACTTGTTGATCTGGGTCAGCGCCGTGAACTGCGCCGAATGGGGGCCGCCGCCATATGCCGTCCAGGTGGTGTAGGGCTTCGCCTTCGACTGCGCCCGCGCGCGCCCCGGACTGGGCGATGAGCGAAACCACGCTCGCCGCGGCGAGCAGGACGACGACCAGGAAAGCCCCTCGAAATCTGCGCATGCACGTCCCTTCGTGATGGCGGACCGCGCCCTCCGGCGCGGCCAGCAACCGGCGGACCAGACCGCCCGGCCGGGGCGGATTTACCGTAACGCTCGCAACGCCCGGCCGCGACCGAGGCGTACGCCTCCCCGCTTATTCGATCACCGTATAATACGCGCCACTCGCGGACCGACCCGGACCGCGGACGCCCGTCGGGCGCGAAGGCCGGGTCACAAGGGAGCCTCGCATGACCAGGAACTGGCGTCGTGGACTCGGTGTCGTCGCCGCGCTCGTGTCCGTGCTCGCGCTGCTGCCGCCGCCGGCGGGCGCCCAGGGCAAGACCCCGCACCTGGCCATGACAGCGCTCGAGGGGGCCGCGAGCGTCAGCTATACGCCGCCGCGAACCCCCTGGGGCGATCCCGACCTGCAGGGCACCTGGACGAGCGACGACATGCGCGGCGTGCCGACCGTGCGGCCGCCAGCAGTTCGGCAACCGCCTCTATCTGAACGATCAGGAGTACGCCGAGCGCAGCCAGCGCGACGCGGCAGGCCCGCCAGCGCGCCGACAACGACGTGGGCTCGTTCCGCAACGACGTCGGCACCCGCACCTGGCGCCAGACCTCGCTCATCGTCGATCCGGCCGACGGCCGCTACCCGGCGTTCACGCCCTACGCCGAGACCCGGCGCGCGTCGCGCGACCGCGGCACGTTCGGCGACGGCCCCTTCGACACCTTCGAGGACTTCACCCTCTACGATCGCTGCATCACCCGCGGCATCGTCGGCGGTGTGCTGCCGGTGCCCTACGGCAACGGCAACACCATCGTGCAGGCGCCGGGCATGGTCATCATCAGCTACGAGATGGTGCACGACACGCGCGTGATCTACACCGACGGCCGGCCGCATCTGAACGCCGGCGTGCGGCAGTTTCTCGGCGACTCGCGCGGCCGCTGGGAGGGCAACACGCTGTCGTCGAGACCACCAACTTCACCGACAAGACCAGCGTCGGCCCCAACGGCAACGGGCTGCGCCACAGCGCCGACCTGAAGATGACCGAGCGCATCACCCGCGTCGCCGAGGACGTCGTCCAGTACCAAGTCACCGTGAACGATCCGAAGACCTACGTCGCGCCCTTCACGATCTCGATGCCGCTGACGCCGCTGCGCGGCGAGATGCTGCTGCCCTATGAGTGCCACGAGGGGAATTACGGTCTGAAGAACGCGCTCAGCGCCGAGCGCGCCGAGGACAAGGCGATTGCCGACGACCTGGCCAAGGGCATCACGCGGCCGCGCCGTGCCGTCCAGGTGCCCGTGCCGAACCGCCCCGAAGCGCCGCCGGTCGAGGGGAACTAGAAGATAGGCTTAGGCTTAGGGCTTCGGGCTTCAGGGCAGGATACGGTCATGACGGAATCGAACGCTCGTCACCTTCGCAGGCGCGAGCATCGTGACGGGCATCGCACTGGCCGTGCCGGTTTCGACGCAGCGGGCGGCCGCGCCGCCGCTCGTGATCACGGCCTACAACGACGGCGCGCCGATCCCCTACACCGCGCCGCGGACGCCGTGGGGCGACCCCGATCTGCAGGGCGTGTGGAGCAGCGACGACACCGCGGGCATCCCGCGCGAGCGGCCCGCCAATCTCGGCAACCGGCTCTATCAGACCGACGAGGAATGGGCGGCGCGGCAGAAGCAGGTGGCGGACGGCGTCCGTCGCGGCGAGAACGCCGTCGGCTCGTTCCGCAACGACTACGCCACGCGCGCCTTCCGCCAGACCTCGCTCATCGTCGATCCGCCCGACGGCCGGCAGCCGGCGGTGACGCCCGAAGCCGAGAAGCGGCGCGCATCGCGCGACCGCGGCACCTTCGGCAACGGCCCCTTCAACACCTTCGAGGACTTCACGCTCTACGACCGCTGCATCACCCGCGGCATCGTCGGCTCGGTGCTGCGCGTCGTCTACGGCAACGGCAACCGCATCGTGCAGGGGCCGGGCATGGTGGCGTTCAGCTACGAGATGATCCACGACACGCGCGTCTTCTACACCGACGGGCGGCCGCACCTGTCGCAGAACATCCGGCAGTATCTCGGCGACTCGCGGGCCCGGTGGGAAGGCGACGAGCTGGTGGTCGAGACGACCAATCTCACCGACAAGACGAGCATCGGCGGCAACGGCAACGGGCTGCGCCACAGCGACCGGATGATGATCACCGAGCGCTTCAAGCGCGTGGCCGACGACGTCATCCAGTACCAGTTCACGGTGGACGACCCGGTCACCTACAAGGCGCCGTTCACGATGTCGATGCCGCTGACGCCGCTCTCGGGCGGCGTGATCCTGCCCTACGAGTGCCACGAGGGGAACGGCGCGGTGAAGAACTCGCTCAGCGCCGAGCGCGCCGAGGACGCGGCGATCGCCGCCGACCTCGCCAAGGGCATCGTCCGCGCCGCGCCGGCCGGCGCAGGAAGGCGCCACGCCCGGCGGCGGCCTGCCGGCGGCGCCTCGCCCCGCCGAAGAGAACTGAGCGAGGCGCGCGTCGGCCTTGGGCCGCTGGGCTTTGGGGCAACGAGCTGGGGGCGGCAGCTCGTATAGAGGCGAGACGGCATTCACTGAGGGAGTGGGCATGAGACGACTGGTGGTGGGGGTGGGCGGCGCGGCGGTGTTCGCGGCCGCGGCCACGATGTCCGTGACGGGTCAGGCCGGGGCCCCGGCGCTGGTGATCACGGCCTACAACGGCGGGGCCGCCGATTCCCTACACGGTGCCGCGGACGCCCTGGGGCGACCCCGATCTGCAGGGCGTGTGGTCGAGCGACGACACGGGCGGCATTCCGACCTCCCGTCCGCAGGCGCTTGGCAACGCGCTCTATCAGACCGACGAGCAGTTCGCGGCGCGGCAGAAGCAGATCGAAAACGGCGTCAAGAACGCCGAGAACGCGGTCGGCTCCTTCCGCGGCGATTTCGCCCGCCGCGCCTTCCGCCAGACGTCGATCGTCGTCGATCCGCCCGACGGCCGCACGCCCGCGTTCACCCCCGAGGCCGAGAAGCGCCGCGCCCCGCGCGACCAGGGCACGTTCGGCAACGGGCCGTTCGAGTCCACGGAGGATTTCACCCTCTACGATCGCTGCATCACGCGCGGCATCGTCGGCTCGGTGTTGCGCGTCGTCTACGGCAACGGCAACCGCATCGTGCAGGCGCCGGGCATGGTGGCCATCAGCTACGAGATGATCCACGACACGCGCGTCTTCTACACCGACGGGCGCCCGCACCTCTCGCCATCCATCCGGCAGTACCTCGGCGATTCACGCGCCCGCTGGGTAGGCGACGAGCTGGTGGTGGAAACGACGAACCTCACCGACAAGACCAGCATCGGCCCCAACGGCAACGGGCTGCGCCACAGCGACAAGATGAAGATCACCGAGCGCTTCAAGCGCGTGGCGGACGACATCCTGCAGTACCAGATCACGGTGGATGACCCGGTGACCTACGTCAAGCCGTTCACGCTGTCGCTGCCGCTCACGCCGCTCGACGGCGGCACCCTGCTGCCCTACGACTGCCACGAGGGCAACTACGCCATCCGCCAGTCGCTCGGCGCCGAGCGCGCCGAAGACGCGGCGCTGGCCGCCGACCTCGCCAAGGGCATCAAGCGCGCCCGCCGGCCGGTGCAGGACGGCCTCGGCGTCGGCGGCCAGCCGATCGGCGAGGGCGGGCCGGGTGGCGGCGGCAGGCGGCGCGGCACCGGCGGCCGCCGGCGCCGGGTGGCGCGCCGGCAGCAGTACCGGCCCGGCTTAGGGCCAGGGCCTAAGGCTTCCACGTGGAAGAACGGAGAACGCATGAACACACGGGTTCAACTGGCGGCAATCGTGATGGGCGCCTTCGCGGCCGCCGCTGTGTCGCTCTCGGCGCAGCAGCCGGCGGCGCCCGCAGCGGCAGCGGCGCCGGCGCTGCAGACCAACTGCGACGTCTCGGGCGAATGGGGCGCGCGGTCGCGCGAAGACACGGAAGACCGCGTCCTGCTCGGCACCAATCTCGGCGACTACACCGGTTTCGCGCTCAACGACGCCGGGCGGCAGTTCGCGCGTCACTGGAGCGCGTCGCTGCTGTCGCTGCCGACGCAGCAGGCCCTTCCCCACCCGGCGATGTACATCATGCGCGGCCCGGGCCCGAACGTGCGCATCGCCAAGTTCGTCGATCCCGACGACGCGGCAGTTCATCGGCTACACGCTCGACGGCGTCTACGGCCGCAACGACCGGACGATCTGGATGGACGGCCGGCCGCACCCGCCGGACTACGCCGAGTACACCTGGGACGGCTTCTCCACCGGGCGCTGCGAGCGCGGCATGCTCGTCGTGACGACCACGCACATGAAGTACGGCTACCACCGCCGCAACGGCGTGCCGTCGAGCGTGAAGTCGAAGATGACCGAGTACTTCATCCGCCACGGGACCGAGCTGACCATCATGCAGTTCACCGAGGATCCCGGTCTACCTCGAGGAAACGCTCGCCCGCACCACCGACTTCCAGCTCAATCCGACGCAGAACGTCGGCGCGCCCGGATTCGGCTTCGAGATCGTCGACGAAGTCGCCACGTGGCCCAAGGGCTACGTGCCCGCATGGCCGTTCGGAACCGAGCACCGCGAGTTCGCCGACACGCTGGGCGTGCCGTACGAGTCGACGCAGGGCTTCAAGGAAGCCTCGTATCCGGAATACCTGCCGAAGCTGCGAAAGCTGATGGCGGAGATGCCGGCCACGCCGGCGGCGAAGTGATGGGGCCGACGATGTCGCTCACATTCCCGCGCGTGTCCCGTCTCGCCGCCGCAGCCGCGGCGCTCGCCCTCGCCGCCGGCGCCACGGCCATGCCGGCCGCAGCGCAACATCAACTGCCCTCCCGTCCGCCCGAACGCATGGTGCGTCCCGCGCCGAAGCCGGCCGCGGCCGGCGAGGTCGGGGTGCTGCCCGTGCAGGGCAACATCTACATGCTGAACCTCGGCGACGTGAACATCGTGGCCCAGGTCGGCGACGACGGCATCCTGCTCGTGGATTCCGGCCCGGCGGCATGGAGCGATCGCATCACGCAGACGCTGCGCGACCGGTTCGGCGACCGGCCGCTGCGGTATCTGATCAACACGAGCATGAATCCGAGCCATACCGGGGGCAACGCCGCCATGATGAAGCTGGCGCCGCCCGCCGGGGGCGGTGGCGGTGGCGGCGGAGGCGGCGGCACGGCCAAGCTGATTGCCCACGAGAACACCCTCAACCGCATGAACGGCACGGCCGAGGGCGAAACGGAGCTGCCGCAGGAGATGCTGCCCACCTCCACCTTCTTCACCGAGAAGAAGGAGATCTATTTCAACGGCGAACCGATCGAGATCCTCTTCCAGCCGAGCGCCTACACCGACGGCGATCTGATGGTGTTCTTCCGCGGCTCCGACGTGATTGCCGTCCGGCAAGCTCTTCTCGACCACCACCTATCCGATCATCGACGAGAAGCGCGGCGGCGGCATCCAGGGCCATCTCGACGCGCTCAACCGCATCCTCGACATCACCGTCCCCCGCTTCAACGAGCAGGGCGGCACGATGGTGATTCCCGGCAGCGGCCGGCTGTGCAACGAGTCGGACGTGGACGACTACCGCAACTGGATGACGATGGTGAAGGACCGCGTCCAGGACATGATCAAGAAGAAGATGACCCTTGCCCAGGTGAAGGCCGCGCGGCCCACCCTCGAGTACGACGGGCTGTTCGCCACGCCGGGCTGGACCACCGACCAGTTCGTCGAAGCCGTCTATCGCTCGCTGAGCCAGTCCGAGACGCCGGCGCGCCGCGGGTCGAACTAGGGTCGATGAACCATGTAGGGCGGGGCTTCAGCCCCGCCGAGCGTCAGGAGGACGTCACATGAACCGGAACGTCGCAGCCCTCGTCGTCGCGGGCCTGGCCCTCGGCGCCAGCAGCCTCTCCGCCCACCACTCGCAGGTGGCGGTCTACCACTCGAACACCGAGCAGAAGATCGAGGGCGAGCTGGTGCAGGTCATGATCCGCAGCCCGCACTCGTGGGTCCACGTCGAGGCCAAGGACGAGAAGGGCGAGATCCAGCGCTACGCGATCGAATGGGGCGGCGCGGCGCAGCTGCGGAACGCCGGCGTGGACGGCAAGACGCTCAAGATCGGCGACAAGGTGCGCATCACCGGGCGCCCGGGCCGCAACGCCATGGATCACCGCCTGCTGATGATGTTCATCGAGCGCCCGTCGGACGGCTGGAGCTGGGGCAACAAGCCGGGCGAGGTCGTGGACTGATGCGACTCACTTCTTCCACGGGGTGGTTGTCGCCGCCGCGCTCGCCGGGGCCGCCGGCGCGCGCGTCGCGGCGCAGCAGGCGCAGGGCGCGCCGCCGCCGGCGGTGGTGCCGCAGGCCGCGCGCGCCGCCGCGCCGATCGACATGGCCGGCACGTGGGCGTCGGTGATCACCGAAGACTGGCAGTGGCGGTTCGTCACGCCGATCGTCGGCGACTACACCGGCGTGCCGCTCAACGCCGACGGCGATCGCCTGGCGCGGCAGTGGAACCCCGACGCGGACGTGAAGGCCGGCCAGCAGTGCAAGGGGTTCGGCGCCGCCGCGATCAACCGCCTGCCCACGCGCCTCCAGATCTCGTGGGTCGACGACAACACGATGAAGCTCGACTTCGACCTCGGCACGCAGTCGCGCCTCGTCTACTTCGACAAGACCAAAGCGCCGGGCGCGCGCAGCCTGCAGGGGCACGCGATCGGCGAGTGGATCGATCTGCCGGCGCCGGGCCGGGGCGGTCCGGTCGGACAGGCGCCCGCGGGCGCGCGCGCCGGCGCACCACCGGCGGCCGGCGCGGCGCCGCCGACTGGGCGCGCGGGAGCGCCAGCCGCGGGCGCGCGCGGCGGACGCGCAGGCGGAGGGCCCGCGGGGCCGCGCGCGGGCGGGTTGAAGATCGTCACCACCAACCTGCTGCCGCAGTACCTCCGGCAGAACGGCGTGCCGGTGAGCGAGAAGGCGGTCGTCACCGAGTACCTCGACGTGGTGCCCGCACCCGACGGCACGCAGTGGCTCGTGCTCAAGACGCAGGTGGACGATCCCACCTATTTGAGCGGCTGGTATCAGGTGAGCTCGAACTTCAAGAAGGAAGCGACGGCCGCCAAGTGGAGCCCGACGCCGTGCGAGCTGCTGCCGCGGCTCAAAGGCACCGCCACGCAGGTGCCGCGCCAGGGCGGCGAGTAGACGCGCCAGGGACATGAACGACGCAGACGGGCGGGCTTCGGCCCGCCCGTCTGCACGTACATGCACACCATCGCCAGGCGTGCGGTGCTCAAGAGAGTCCAACGCTGCCCAGAAAAGTACAGGGACTTTCCTAGCTCGACCGGACGGCAGCCGGGCGATAACATCGCCGGACTTCGATGCGTCGCGCCGAACTCGAACAGCAGATCAACGAGCTCGACGCGCAGATCGCCGCGCTTCGCGCGCGGAGTCTCTTGCCGCCGAGCGGCATCCGGCGCCGCGCCACCTGGTCCATCGCCTCCATGCCGCTCTACGACATCTCGCTCGGCTCCCATCCAGGACGGCGGCAGATGCGCGGCCACGCCCGCGGCATCATCGCCATCGGCGACGAGCCTCTGGCGTGCTCGCGATCGGCGGCTACGCCCGCGGCGTCGTCGCGATTGGCGGCCTCGCCACCGGGATCGTCAGCATCGGCGGACTCTCCGTCGGACTCGTCAGCGCCCTCGGCGGGCTGGCGATCGGCGCCCTCGCCATCGGCGGTACGGCCGTCGGGATGGGCGGAGTATCGCCGTCGGCGGCAGCACCGCGGGCTACTACGCCTGCGGCGCCGCGTCGACGATCCGGCACGTCATCTCGACGGCGCAGCGCTCGCCGGACGCCAGCGCGCTGTTCACCCGGTTCGGCCTCCCTCGCGTCTGCTCCGCGCCCGTAAGACGAGCGGCGATCAGCGCCTGCCGGACCTTCCGGGACTGTGCGACACTGCGCGGGCTACGGGAGTTCGCCTCATGAGTCAGATGACGCTGCTCGTCAACGGCCGCACGCACACCGTTGACGTCGATCCCGCCACTCCGCTCCTCTTCGTGCTCAGCGACGACCTCGCGCTCAAGGGTCCCAAGTTCGGCTGCGGCCTTGGCCAGTGCGGCGCCTGCACCGTGATCGTGCGCGGCCAGGCGATTCGCTCGTGCGTCACGCCGGTCGAGACGGTGCAGAACGACCGAGATCACCACGCTCGACGGCCTGGGCACGATCGAGCGGCCACACCCGATTCAGCAGGCGTTCATCGACGAGCAGGCGTCGCAGTGCGGCTTCTGCCTGAGCGGCGTCATCCTGGGCGCCAAGGCGCTCGTCGATCGCACGCCGGCGCCCACCGACGACGACATCGACCGCGCCCTCGCGGGCGTGCTGTGCCGCTGCTTCGGCCACAACCGGATGCGCCGCGCCATCCACCGCTACGCGGCGGCGAGGCGGGCGTGACGCCGCGGCTCACGTCCGACGCGCGCCGCGCGCTCGGCGGCGGCCGGCCTCGCCCGGCGCCGCTTCCTGCAGCAGTCCGGCGCGCTGGTCGTGGCCTTTGGCGCCGCGCGCTACGCCGGCCTCGAGCCGTCGCTCTCGGCGCAGGGGATCAACGGCCGCAGCTCCACGGCGCTCGATGCGTGGATCGCCATCACCGCCGACAGCCGCGTGCTCGCCTACACCGGCAAGTGCGAGCTCGGGACAGGGCCTCTTCACCGCGCAGGTGCAGCTCGTGGCCGAGGAGCTCGACGTGCCGCTCGTCGCGCGTCACGCTGACGATGTGCGACACGGCGGCCACGCCCGATCAAGGCACGACGTCGGGCGCGCAGTCGCATCCCGCCAACTTCAACCACGCCAACCTCGCGCTCGCCTGCGCCACCGCGCGCGAGGCGCTGGTCCGCCTGGCGTCGGAGCGGCTCTCGGCGCCGGTGTCGCGGACCTGGCCACGGCCGACGGCGCCGTGTTCGTGAAGCGGATCCGTCGCGCCGCGTCGCCTATGGCGACCTGGTCGGCGGCCGGCAGTTCATGCTGACGCTCGACGCCGGCCGCGAAGCGGAAGAGCCCGGCCGACTGGAAAGTGCTCGGCACGTCGGTACCGCGGCTCGACATCCCGGCCATGGTGACGGGGCAGCTCGAGTACGTGCACACCGTGCGCGTGCCCGGCATGCTGCACGGGCAGGTCGTGCGCCCGCCGTCGGTCGGCGCCACGCTGGCACGCGTGGACGAGGCGTCGGTGCGCGGCATGCCGGGGCTGGTGCGCGTGGTCGTCCGCAGGAACTTCGTCGGCGTCGTCGCCGAGAAGCCGTTCCAGGCGGCCCAGATCGCCGCGAAGCTGCAGGTGACGTGGACGCCTGGTCCGGCCCTTCCGGCCGCAGGCCGGCCTATTACGACGCACCTCCGGCGCGATCGCGCGTCGCGCGACACCTATCTGCTCGATTCG
This sequence comes from uncultured Acidobacteriota bacterium, assembly GCA_963731785.1. Lineage (GTDB taxonomy): Bacteria > Acidobacteriota > Vicinamibacteria > Vicinamibacterales > UBA2999 > DASYRM01. The sequence goes on along the minus strand of CAVSWX010000010.1, from coordinate 231,377 downwards.
GGCGACGTGGACCAGACGCTGCGCGGCGCGCGCACCGTGGTGACGGCCACCTACCGTCATCCGTTCCACATGCACGGATCGGTCGGCAGCTCGTGCGCGGTGGCCGACGTGCAGCCGGGCCAGCGCCACGCTGTGGTCGGCGACGCAGGCGGTGTACCCGATGCGCGACACCGCCGCGCGGCTCCTCGGGCTGCCCGCCGACGCGGTGCGGGTGGTGTTCACCCGCGGTTCCGGCTGCTACGGCATCAACGGCGCCGACACCGTGACCTATGATGCGGCGCTGCTCTCGCAGGCGGTCGGGCCGGCCGGTGCGCGTGCAGCTCACGCGCCGCGACGAGATGGCGTGGGAGAACTTCGGCAACGCGTTCGTGATCGATCAGCGCGCCGGCCTCGACGCGTCGGGCACGATCGTCGCGTGGGACTACGAGGCGTGGTCGCCGGCGCTCGGCGGACGGCCCGGCTACGACAGCCCCGGCAACGTCGTCACCGGCTGGCTCGCCGGGTTCGCGCCGGCGGCGGCGGCGCCGCGCACGCCGGCCCCGGCGCCCTCGACGCCGCTCAACAACGGCCTGAACACGGCCCCGTCGTACGTCACCGGGTGCGCCGGCGGCGTCTGCAACGGCACCGGCACGGTACGGAGCGAGCGCGTGCTGTCACACCGCGTCGTGTCGCCGTTCTTCACCGGCCCGCTGCGCGCGCCCGAGCGGTTCCAGAACACGTTCGCGCACGAGTCGTTCATGGACGAGATCGCCGCGGCGGCCAAGGCCGACCCGGTGGCGTTCCGCCTGAAGCACCTGCGGGACGAGCGCCTGCGCACCGTCGTGCGCGCAGGCCGCGGCCGCCGCGCAGTGGGAGGCGCGGCCCTCGCCGCGTACCGGCACCGCCGCGCGACCGGCACGGCGCGCGGGCCGCGGCATCTCGTGCGTGCTCTACGAGGGCGACAACGGCTACGTGGCCATCGTCGCCGAGGTCGAGGTCGATCAGACCACCGGCGTCATCACCGTGCGGCGGCTGGTCGGCGCGCAGGACTGCGGCCCGATCTCGAACCCCGACGGCGTGAAGAACCAGTTCGAAGGCGGCGCGCTGCACGGCATGAGCCGGGCGCTCTTCGAAGAGGTGACGTGGAACGACCAGGCGGTGACGTCGGACGACTGGCGCACCTACCGGACGTTCGCGGTCGGCACGCGCACACCCGTCGTCGAGACGGTGCTCGTCAACCAGCCGTCCGCCGAGGCCAACGGCGCCGGCGAAACGGCGATCACCGCCGTGGCGGCCGCGATCGGCAACGCCGTCTTCGACGCCACCGGCGCGCGGCTCCGCGAGATTCCGTTCACGCCCGACCGCGTGAAGGCGGCGCTCGCCGCTGCACGGCGGCAGCGGCCTGCTTCAGCCGGCGCGGGCCGCCTGAGGCAGCCTACATGCCGCGGCGGGCGCGGATCACCCGCAGGTCGCCGGCGCGCGAAGCCCCAGTCGGCGCTGGCGTTGCGGGCCACCTCGGCGCGCGTCCAGCGCGGCCGCATCAATCCCGGCGCCGGCGTGGGCCGCGCGCCCCATCAGGAGGTGGCCGATCTCGTGCGCCATCGCGCGGCCGAGCAGCGTGCCGAGGTCGCCGTCGGACCCGCGCGCCAGCCGCTCCACGCGATCGACGTAGACCGTGGCGAGCACGCCGGTGCCCGTGGCCGGATCGATCAGCGCCGTGCCCAGCGACTCGTCGCTCGGCGGCCAGCCTCCTTGGGCGACCGCACCAGCCGGACCATCAGCTCGCCGCGCCCGAGCGGCACGGTGCAGCGGCCGCCGCTCGACGCCGAGCACGACAGCCACGTCACCTCGAGGTCGGCCGGCCGCAGCGTCTGCGCCGCCGCCTCGAGCGCCGTCCGCAGCGCCGCCTTCGGCACGTCGGCGTTGTCGTAGACGCGCACGGTCAGCCCCCTCCAGGCGAGTTCCGCCGCCCCGAGCGCGCCCGCCAGCGCCACGCCAGCGCCGCCATCATCGCCAGTCATCCCCGAAGCCGCGCATGTGTCCCTCCCTTCGCGGGCGCGATAGCCCGCCCGGTCGGCGGCACTGTCGCGCGCGGCCCGGAAGTGCCTCAATGCACCGGGGCTGAATCGAGGTGACATGTTGGTGACATGTGGCGACCGGGCGGCGATTCGCGGAGGGAAACGCGGATAATCGGACGAAGGAGCGCTGTGGACACGCAAGCAGGGTCGGAAGGCGCCATCCGGTTCGGGGCCTTCGAGCTGGACGAGCGGACACGCGAGCTGCGGTCGGGAACCTCACGGATCCGGCTGCAGGATCAGCCGTTCGAAATCCTCCGCCTGCTGCTGCGGCGGCCGGGCGACGTGGTGACGCGGGAGGAGCTGCGCCGGCAGCTCTGGCCCGACGGCACCTTCGTCGACTTCGAGCACAGCCTCAACGCGGCCGTGAAGCGCCTGCGCGCCGCGCTCGGCGACGACGCCGACAACCCGCGCTTCGTCGAGACGCTGCCCCGCCGCGGCTACCGCTTCGTCGTCTCGGCCGACGCGTCCAGGGCCGAGCCGGCCGTGCCCCAGCCGCGCGCCGCCGCGGGTCCGCCTCGCCGTCCTGCCCTTCAGCAACCTGGGCGACGAGCGCCACGAGTACTTCGGCGATGGGCTGCACGAGGAGCTGATCTCGCAGCTCGGCGGGCTGTGCCGCGGCCGCATCGGCGTGCTGGCGCGCTGGTCGTCGCTGGTGTTCAAGGGCACCTCGCTGCGGGCCCGCGAGGTGGGCGAAGCGCTGCGCGCCGACTACCTGCTCGAAGGCAGCGTGCGGCACGAGGACGACCGCGTGCGGGTCACCGCGCGCCTGATCGAGGCGGCCGGCGAAACCCAGCTCTGGGCCGAGATGTACGACCGCCATCTCACGCACTGCCTGACGGTGCAGGCCGACGTGGCCGCCCAGATCGCCCGCGCGCTCGCCGCCGAGCTGGTGCCCGACGAGCGCACGCGCACGCAATCGGCAGCGGCCTCGGCCGCCTACCAGGCGTATCTCGAAGGGTCGCTACTTCTGGAACAAGACCGAGGACGAGGCGCTCGACCAGGCGATCGCCTACTACGAGGAGGCGCTGTCGCTCGACCCCTCGTTCGGCCCCGCGGCCGCGGCGCTGGCCCGCGCCCGCGTCGCGCGCGCCGAGCACTATCGCGAGGTGCCGCGGCTCGCGCTCGCCGCGGCGCGCGACGCCGCGCGCCGCGCGCTCGACGATCGACGGCTCGCTGTACGAGGCGCATCTCGCGCTCGGCGAGACGCAACGCATGCTCGACTTCGACTGGGCCGCGGCCGAGGCGAGCTACCTCAAGGCGCTGGCGCTCAACCCCAGCTCGGAGAGCGCCCACCGCGCCTACGCGCTGCTGCTGTCGGCGCTCGGCCGCCACCGTGAGGCCGTGCGCGAATCGGACCGGGCGATCGAGCTCGACCCGCTGTGCCTCGTCGTCGGCGGCGCCGCCGCGTGGGTGGCGTACGCGTCCGGCGACTATCCCGCCGCGATCGAGATCGCGCGCAACACCATCGACATGGATCCCGAGTTCGTCCGCGCGCAGACGCGTGCTCGCGGCGGCCTACCTGCAGTCGGGGCGCATCGGCGACGCGGTGCAGGAGCTCGAGGCGTCGGCGGCGCTCACCGACCATCCGGTGCTGCTGGCTGGCTGGCGCACGCGCAGAGGCGATCACCGGCCGGACGCGCGACGCCGAAGCAATCGTGGCGCGGATGCTGACGCAGGACGGGCTACCGCCAGCACTACGCGCTGGCGATCGCCTACATCGGGCTGGGACGCATCGACGAGGCGTTCGACGCGCTCGACGTCGCGTGCCTCGACCGCGACCCGCATGCTGCGCACATCGCGGTGGAGCCGCGCTTCGACCACCTCCGCGGCGACGCGCGGTTCCGCAGCCTGCTGGACCGGATGGGGCTGCCGTCGCGCGCGCTGGCCGGCTGACGGGTTCGGCGTTAGCGCTCGAGGCCCTTCTACCGCAGGTCGGCGTCGCCGACGGGCTCGCCAGCGAGGCGATCAACGCCCGCGCCGCGGCCGGATCGGCCGCCGTGGCACCGACCCCGGCGGCAAACGTCACCTCGCTCCGGAACTCCTGGCGGCAGCGGCCCGACGAGCTCGATCCCCGGCGCCGGCAGGATCTCGCTGATGAGCGTGATGAGAACATCCGCATCGCCGGCGTTGACGCGGGCGATCGAGCGCTCCGAGCCCTGCTCGAGCAGGGTCTTGGCCTTCATGGCGTCGGCGATGCCGAGGCGCACGAACATCGCGTCGATGTGCGGACGGCTGGCGCCGTTGCCGGCGTAGGTCACCGCCTTCGCCTCGAGCGCCGCCTGTTTCAGCTCCGCCGCCGTGCCGATGCGCGGCTTGCGGTGCGCCCTGCCGCACGCCCACGCCGACCTGGCTGCGGCCCAGCACGGTGTGCGGATCGCTGGCCAGCTTGCCGGCCTGGCTGACCTGCTGTCACCGCCTCCGCTCGTCGCGATGAAGACGTCGAAGGCGGCGCCGCCCACGACATCCTTCACCAGCCCCGACGACGTGCCGTAGGTCACGGCCACCTTCCGGCCGCTGCTCTTCTCGTAGGCGGGGACGAGCGCCTCGACGAACGTCTTCACGCCGTTCGACGCGATGACGCGCAGCGGCGACTGTTGCGCCGCGAGCGACGGCATCATGAAGGCGATGACGACGGCAGCGATCGTGCAGATTCGGCGCATCGACCCGATCCTCCAGGCGGTCTGAGACCCGCCTCTACGTACCCGCCTGACCTACCTGACCTACTTCTTCGCCCCGGCTGCGGCCTCGGCCGCCGCACCCGTCAGCATGTTCCGAACCGCGTAGTTGCCCTCGTGGCAGGCGTACTCGAACACCGGCTGGCTTGCGTCCTTCGTCAGCGGCAGCCCGAACGTCCAGGGCCGCGTGAACATCTTGGGGTCGTTCACGGTCACTTCCCAGCGCACCTGGCTGGCGTTGACCGGGATGAAGCGTTCGACCAGCGTGAGCGCGTCGCTGTTGGGAATGCCGTTGCCGTTGACGCCGATCGCGGTACGGTCGGTGAAATTGGTCGTCTCGACCACCAGCACGTTCCCATCCCAGCGCCCGCGCGAGACGCCCATGAGGTGCTTCACCGTGGGCGCCGGACGCGGCGCGCCGGTGAGCGGGATGATGCGGGTCTCGTGGATCATCTCGTTGCGGATCGCGACGTAGTCGGGGCCCTGGACGATCTCGGCCGAGTTGCCGTAGATGACCGGCAGCATCGATCCGATCAGCCCGCGCGTGATGCACCGGTCGTAGAGCGTGAACTCGTCGAAGCTCTTGGGCTCGGGCCGACGCGCCGCAAACGCCGCGGCGCGCCGCTTCTCGCCTTCCGGCGTCAGCGGCGGCATCTTGCCGCTGGCCGGATCGGAGATCAGCCACAGCTGGCTGTTCTTCGCATCGAGGTGCTCGTACCAGTGCGACGGGCCGGCGCCGGTTTCGGCGCCGCCGATACGGCCCGCCGTGGCCCGGGCGCGCTCGGTGCGCTCGCGCACGATGCGCTGGAACTCCTGCTCCGACACGCCTTCCGATGGCGGGAACTGGTCGGGCCGCTCCATCGGCACGCCGTTCTCGTCGGTCGTGGTGTAGGAGCCCTGGAGGTCTGGATGGCCCCACGGCGTCTTCCCCGGGGTGTAGGTCCGAGCCGCTTCGGCGGCCTTTGCGGCCGCGGCAATCGGCGTCGGGGCTTGGGCCGACGGTGTGACGGCGAAGACGGCAACGGCCAGCGTTGCGCCGGACAGCACGACGAGCGATCTCTGCATCGGCCTACAGTACACAAAAAGGGGGCGGGTCGTGAGACCCGCCCCCAGGCCCTAAGCCCTAAGCCTAAGCCTTGAAGCCCTCAGAATTCGATCTGCGCTCCAATCTTCACGAACCGCGGCGTGATGACCGACGTAGGCGCCAGCCACGAGCCACCCGGCACGAAGTTCTGGTTGTAGGTCAACACGGTGTCGGCGTTCGTGAGGTTGAAGATGTCGATGCCCACCGTGGACTTCATGCGCCCGAACCGCAGCACCTTGGCCACACGCAGGTCCACTTCGTTGACGCGATCGCCCCACACCTCACCGGGAGCGACCAGGTTGATGGTCACGTTCGGCGCGTTGCCGGCCAGCGGACGGCCCAGCGCCGGTTGCACCACGGCGTTCGACGCCGCCCAGTTCGCCGACAGCGGCTGCCCCTTGTCGCTGCGGAACGTCATGCTGACGAGCACGTCCGCCTTGGGCACGATGTAGGACCCGAAGCCCGTCACGCGGGTGACGAAGCCGGGATCCGAGTGGCACCACGGGTTGGTCAAGCCGACCGTCGGGACGATGCCCGAGCCACCGACGGCGACCACCTCCGGCTGCTGGGCGCGCACGTCGCAAATGTCCTGCACCGTCTTGCCGGAGTTGATGCCGCCCTGGATCGTGAGGCCGTTGCGCGGACGGGCGCTCACGTTGACGAGCAGCCCGTTGTAGACCTGGCTCTGGCCGCCGTAATCCGCTGCGTCGGTAATGTAGTTCTGCGGCGCCCGGAGAAAGCCCTCGGGCGTCACGTTGTACAGGCTCGGAATCGCGTAGCCGCCGCCCCCCGGCAGACGGGGATCGGACGGCGCGTTGAGCGTGAACTGCGTGTAGTCGGCGGTGCCGAGCACGCGGTTTTCCTGCACGAAGAAGTTCTGGAACCAGCGCCGGAAGTAACCGGCTTCGACCGACACGCGCGGCAACACCTCCTGCTGCACCGACGCGCCGAACTGCCAGTCCGTCGGCCGAATGCCCCAGCCACCCAGGATCGCCTGGTCGATCACGTTGCTGAAGACAGGCTTGCCGAAGTTCTGGTCGCTGATGGCCGCGCAGAAGTCTCCGCCGGACGCGCGGTTGTCCTGCGCCAGACCGTTGGTCAGGTCGCAGTCGGGCATGTAGTTGCCGTTGTCGGTCCAGGTCCTGGTGACCGTCGTGGCGATCCGCGACGTCGGGTTGGCGCTCGAGTAGACGCCGTTGCCGTTGCTCGCCGGCTCGAGATACTGGCCGATATTGATCTTGACCGACGTCTTGCCGTTGCCGAAGACGTCGTAGGCCAGCCCGCCGCGCGGCGTCAGGTTCTTGTAGCCGGTCACGCCGTCGGTCTTCTCGAAACGTCGTCTGGAACGGCAGGTAGTTCGACGGCCCGATCGTCTGCTCGGGAAAGTAGCTGCGCGCGAAATCGAAGCGCAGCGCGCCCTGCAGCGTCATCCGGCCGCGCGTCCACTGGTTCTGCGCGTAGAAGGCGTCGTAGCGGACGTCGGACTTGGTCTCGAACGGCAGCGCCGTCTCGGTGATCTGGTTCGGGATGCCGTTGTTCACGCGGAAGACCAGGTTCTGGTTGTTCGTGAAGCTCTTGCGGAAGTCCTGCAGGAACCCGCCGATGTACCCGAATTTCATACTGTGGGCGCCGGTGACGTACGACGCCGAGGCGCGCCACGTATGAGTCCCGTTCCACGCGTTCAGCCAGTTGGCCGAGCGATAGGTCAGGCCAGGAATGCCGCCGTTGGCCGCGCAGCCAGCCGAGCACTGCTCGGTCATGCGAACCAGATCGCGGGTCGGATTGCCCGGCTGCTCGAACGGCCCCCACCGCGCCAGCTGCGTGCCGAGTCCGGCCTCGAGCAGCAGCTTGTTGGTCACGGTCGACGTCCACGTCACCTGCTGCACGCGCGCGCCGATGGTGCGGAGGTAGCCGCCGATTTCGGGCGACGTCGTGGCGGTGAGGCCGCCGAGGCCGAGCGCGCCGACCACCACGTCACCGCCGGGCTGCTGCCGGCAGCCTTCCGCGGTCTCGTTGTAGGTCGCGCCGTTGCAGGGCAGCTGCTCGTCCCAGTAGACGTTGAACTTGTTCTTCGGCGTCGCCTGGTAGGTCAGTCGCAGCGTACCGACGGTCCAGCTCTCCGCGCCCTGAGCCGTCTTCAAGCGATCCGGCGCATAGAGGAACTTCGTCGGGTCGCCGGCGTTGAGGTTCGGGAAGATGTTCGGGATCGTGCGCCACTGGCCCTGATTGCGGATCGTGAAGAAGTACCACAGGCGGTCCTGCTTGATCGGACCGCCAACACCGCCGGTGTAGTCCCACTGTTTGATGAGCGTGCCAGGCGTGGCGAGCCCACGCGCCCTGAGCTCGTCGCTGTAGTTGCTGCCGACCCACCCGTCGGGCACGCCGGAGAGGTAGACCGATCCGCGCATCACGTTGCCACCCGTCTTGGGCACGATGCTCAGCGTAGGGCCGCCGACCTCGGCCTCGCCAAGGCCGCCGGACGTGGTCATCACGATCTCCTGCGCGTTGGAGATGTCGGCGGTGTAGGTCGACACGCCGCCGCCGTTGAGGGCCGCGCCAACGTTCAGGCCGTCGACCTGCAGCCGGCCCTCGTTCGTGCGCCCGCCCGCGCCGCCGAACACGGTCATCTGCGGGGTGATCTGGATGTCGGCCGCCGCGCCGCCCTGGGTCTGAATTGACGGAATCAGGACCGCCGTGGCGGCCCATGAGCGCGCCATGGGAATCGACGAGATGGTCTCGTCGGACACTGTCGTCTGCCGGCGGACGCTCTGTACGTCGACGATCGGAGTTTCGCCCGTCACCGTGATCGTTTCTTCGAGCTGGCCGACGCGCAGCTCGGCGTTGATGGACGCATTGAACTGACCGGTGAGCTCGATGCCTTCGCGCTTCACCACGCTGAAGCCGGGGAGCGTGAACGTCACGGTGTACGTACCGGGCCTGAGATCCACAATCCGGTACGTCCCGGTGCCGTCGGTCGACACCGACCGCACCTTTTCAATGAGGGCCGGACTGGCGGCCTCGATAGTCACACCCGGCAGCACACCGCCCTGCGCGTCCTTCACGACGCCGGCGATTGATGCCTGCGCGTAAACGATCGAGGGCGCCAGCGCCGTCAGAGCCAGCGCCACGACGATCGTGAGTGCTCTACACATGAAAAGACCTCCACGCTGCCTGAAAGGCGAACGGGCAGAACGATAACGCCCCGTTATAACTGAGCCGTCAGGAGGGTATTCGGGCGGTCCCTCTTGGTCAAGCCGACCGTGAGGGGAGGTCCACATCGACGTCAGAGGTGCCGGCGGCCGTGTTGAGACATGGGCTGTCGAAACCGGCCGCCCCTCCAACGCACCGATTGTCATCAGCTTGTTTGCGGCCAGGACGGCTCCCCGAAGCCGGTCGGCATGGTGGTCACGTTCGTCGCCCGCGAGACAGCGTGCGCGGAAGTGGAACCCTCCGTTACGCTCCCCCAGGTCTGGACTGACCGCGAGCGTGATATATATGTCCGGTTGTTTTGTTGGTGGCGCTCGCTCACTGCTGCGTTCCGTGTGGCGAGTGTCGTCGGAGAATTGACGCCATTGGTGCCGTGGGAGTGACGAGCATGAAGCGCATGAAGGTACTGTCCCTGTTGGTCGTTGTGGCCGTCGCCGTAGTGTCCTGCAGCAGTCAGCCCAGTGCCCCGGCTGCGCCGGCGGCCGCCCCAGGACCCACACCCACGGCGCACGCCAACTTGGCCCAGGTCATGCGCGGCATCCCCTTCCCCGCCAGCAATCTGATTTTCGACACCCAGACCAATGACCCGGGCGCCGCGGCCAAGCCGGGTGGTTCCGGCGCGGGTGCCAGCGCGTCCACACAGTTCTCGGGCGTCTACGGCGGGTGGCAGGCCGTGGAGAACAGCGGACTGGCCCTGGCTGAAACCGCTAACCTCCTGCTCGTGCCCGGACGGAAGTGCCAGAACGGCCGACCGGTGCCGGTCGAAAAAGAGGACTTCAAGAAGTTCACGCAGGGCCTCATCGACGCGGGCATGGCCACCTACAAGGCCGCGCAGTCCAAGAACCTCGACGCGATGGTCGAGGTGTCCGGCACCGTCGCCGACGCGTGCGCGGCCTGCCACGAGGTCTATCGCGACAAACCAACCGACATGGAGCGCTGCATCTAGACACCGCCCCATCGCCGAACGTTCGGTCCCTAGGAAGAATCTGACATGGTCGAATTACTCTCGCCCCTCCGGGCGGCATTCGAGTGGGTTGGCGCGCTCGAGAACAGCATCGCCCTGCGGGAATCGATATACGCGTGGGCGCTCGTCCTGACCACGCACGTGATCTTCCTGTGCAGCTTTGCCGGCCTCATCATGATGATGGACCTGCGCCTGCTCGGGATCGGCAACATGGGGACGCCGTTCTCGCAGCTGCAGCGGTGGTTGTTCCCGTGGCAGATGGCCGACGTTGGCCGGCTCGTCCATCACCGGCCTCGTCCTCGTGTTTTCCGACCCGATGCGGTTCTACGTGAGCATCTTCTTCTGGGTGAAGATGGCGACGATGGCGATCGCCGGCGTCAACGCGATGGCGTTTCACTTCATCGAGTACGAGCGAATCTCCGAGTGGGATACCAGCCCCGTGCCCCCGCTCGGTGCCAGATTGGCCGGCGGCCTCGGGATGCTGCTGTGGGCCAACATCATCGTCAATGGTCGGTTGATCCCGTACAACTGGTTCCTGTAGGAGTCGCGTTCGATGCTGCTGCCCTATTTCGAATGGGTGAACAACCTGCCCGTGAGCCGCGCGATCGGCGAGTCCGCACTCATCTACCCGGTCGTGCAGTCGATTCACCTCGTGTTCCTCGCGCTGCTCGTGGGCGGCATCTTCATGGTGGACCTGCGTCTCATGGGGACGGGTCTCACGTCGCTGCCCCTCGCGAAGGTGGCACGTGATGCCAGACCGTGGGTCATCTGGGGTCTCGTCGGCCTCCTCGTGACCGGGATCCCGCAGCTCATGCAGAATGCGACACGGGAGTACCACAGCGAGTTCTTCTGGTTCAAGATGCAGCTGCTGCCCGTCGCGCTCATCTATCACTTCACGCTGCGCCACAAGATCACGATGGCGGCCGAAGGGCGCGTGCCCCCAATCCTGTCCAAGTTGGCGGGCGTGGTGTCGATCGCGCTGTGGACGAGCATCGCGGTGTCGTCGCGATTCATCGGCCTCTTCACGTAACGAGGAGGCCGTTCAGATGAGACCTAGCGCGATACTCATGGCGTTGGCCGTCGCAGCCCTGGCCGTATTCATTCTCGTGGTGTCGTACGGCCTGCTCCCGCCGCTCTCGGCGGCCCAGGCAGACGGAACGCTCGGGCCATGGGCGTTCACGTGGCTGATGATCGCCCTGATTGAGGCCGGCGCTCTCGTGCTGGTCTGGTACCTCTTCACCGTGAAGCACCCGACCAGATAGGCCGCCTCGCGGTTGCCCCGACCCCTTGCGTGCGGATAAACTGCCGACGTTCACGTCCTTCTGTCACGTTCGGAGAGCACGGCTGATGCCCCGAGTGTCGAACGCACTCATCGCTGGATTCGTAGTGTTGCTCGCGGCCCAGGGTGCCAGCGCACAGCGGCGCGGCGGAGACCCCAAGGCGCGAGCGGTCAAAAACCCCGTTCCCGCAACCGCTGCATCGGTGACCGCTGGGCGCGGTGTGTACGGAAAGAACTGCCGGCAATGCCACGGGTTGCAGGCCAAGGGTGACGGAGTGCTGGCGCCGAAGAACCCCAGCCCCGCCGACCTGACCGACGACAAGTGGGACCACGGGTCGACCGACGGAGAGATTTTTGCCGTGATCTGGAATGGCGCTCCCGCTCCCAAGACAGAGATGAAGGGCATGAAGGGCACGTTGACGGAGAAGGACGTCTGGAACCTCGTCAACTTCGTTCGCAGCGTCGGGCCCAAGACCGCCAAGCGCTGAGCGACTGGTGACAGGTTTCGCCCGGTCCCTGTTCGCTCGGGCGTGCCTCGTGTCGGCCGTCGCGCTGGCTGGCGGAGTGGGCTGCCAGGTGCTCGAGCGGAACGTTCCCCAGCCCGCCACGGCGACGCTGCTGCCAGGACAGACCTCTGACGTCTTCTCGACGGCTCGACCGACGATGGGCGCCGCGGTCGACGACTTCTTTGGCCGCCACCCCGTGGTCGTGGAACAGCCGTTCGACTTCCCTCACGACATCCACACCGGCACGCCAGATCGCCTGCACCGAGTATTGCCACGAGAGCGTCTCGGAAGGTCCCGTCGCGGGCCTTCCAAGCGTGCGAACGTGCATGTCGTGCCACCGGACCGTGGCCACCGACCGCCCGCGTATCCAGCAGCTCACGCAGATGCAGGCGCAGGGACGCGACTTCGCCTGGCGCCGGGTGTTCGACTACCCGGCCCCGTCCCACGTCAGGTTCAACCACGCGCCCGCACATCCGCAGCAAGGTCGAGTGCTCGACGTGCCACGGCAACATCGGCGCCCAGGGCGTGGCGCAGCGGAACGTCGCGATGACGATGGGCTTCTGCGTGAACTGTCACACCGAGCGGAAGGCGTCCATCGACTGCCTCGCCTGTCACTTCTGATGGATCGACGCTCCTTCATCAAGCTCACGGCGGTCACCGGCACCAGTGCCGCGCTCGCCAGTTGCGGCAATCCGGAGAACGAGATCATCCGCTTCGTGCCCGACGAGGACATCGTCCCCGGGATCGCCACGTGAAGCCCGGCGTCTGCACCGCTCTGCCCGTCGGGGTGCGGGCTGACCGTGCGCGTGATGGAGCGCGGACGCCGACGTCGTCCGTAACGGTCAGGCGGGCGTCGTCCGGATCTACGCGGCCAAGAAGCTCGAAGGGAGCCCGGCACATCCAGTGAACCACGGCGGCCTGTGCGCGCGCGGACAGGCCGCCATCCAGGTGACCTATCACCCCGATCGCATCACGCAGCCGCTGAAGCGGACCGGCGAGCGGGGCGAGGGCCAGTACGCAGCCGTGTCCTGGGACGACGCCCTGGCCGAACTCGTGTCACAGCTCGACGCGCTCTCCAGCGGCGGGAACCAGCGGGCGTTGTCATGCCTGACCAGGGCGCGAACCGGGCATCGAGCGGCGCTCATCGAGCGTTTCCTCTCCGGCTTCGGGGCACCCGGTCCCATCGGCTACGAGCTGTTCAGCGACGACGTGCTGCGGCGCGCCAATGCGCTCAGCTTTGGCCGCGAGCAACTGCCCACCTTCGACCTGCCGAACACGCGGTATCTCCTGAGCTTCGGCGCCGACTTCCTCGGCACGTGGAATTCGCCCATGTCGCAGGGACACGGCTACGGGCTGATGCGGCAGGGCCGTCCCGGCGTGCGCGGCATCTTCGTGCAGGTCGAGTCCCGCATGTCCCAGACCGGCGCCAGCGCCGACCAGTGGGTACCGGTGAAGCCGGGCACCGAAGGCGTGCTGGCCCTCGGGCTGGCTCACGTCATCATCGCGGCCAAGCTTCGTCCCTCCGACGCGGGCGGACGGCCCGGATCGCTCATCGCAGGGTGGTCCTCCGGCCTGAGCGACTACGCGCCGGAGCGGGTGGCGCAGGTCACCGGCGTCCCGGTGACGCGCATCGAGCGGCTCGCGCGAGAGTTCGCCGAGATCACGCCGTCGGTCGCGATGGTCGCCGGTCCTCCACTCGCTCACACCAACGCGCTCTTCAGCGCCCTGGCCGTCAACGCGCTCAACGCGCTCGTGGGCAGCGTCGAGAAACCCGGCGGCGTGTCGTTCACGCCGCAGTTTGGTCTCGCCGCCGCAGCCACGGCCCTGGGCGGCCGACCCTCGGCCCCCCCGTCGCTCGAGCGGCTGGCGACCGGAATTCTCTCGGGCGAATCGGTGCCGCAGGTGCTGCTGCTCGATGGCCCCAACCCGGTCTTCACGGCGCCGCCGGCATGGAAGGTCCGCGAGGCGCTGATGAAGGTGCCCGTACATCGTCAGCTTCGGCAGCTTCCTGGACGAGACGGCCGCCCTGGCGGATCTGATCCTGCCCGATCACTCGTTCCTCGAGTCCTGGTCCGAGGCGGTACCCGAATCCGGCTCGATGGTGGCGGTGGCGAGCGTGGCACCACCGGTCGATGATGCCGCTGCACGCAGACGCGCGCCACGCCCGATATCCTGCTCGACGTCGGGCGGCGCCTCGCCCGACCGCTGAATCTGCCGTGGGAGACCTTCGAGGGGCTGCTGGCCGCGACGTTTGCGGAGCTGCCCTCGACATCCGACTTCGACGCCTGGACCGACGCGCAGGAAAAGGGCGGCTGGTGGGGCACCCTTCCCGCCCGTCTGACGGCTCCTGCCAGTGCCCCGGCCACCAGGACACCGATGGCGTTTGCCGAGCCGCAATTCGACGGCGACGCCGTCGCAGTATCCGTTCAACTTCCTGCCGTACGCGTCCAACGCGTTTCTCGACGGGTCGCTGGCGCACCTGCCGTGGCTGCAGGAGATGCCCGATCCGCTGACCTCGGCGATGTGGAGCAGCTGGATCGAGATCAACCCGACGACGGCAGCCCGCCTCGGCATCGCCCTGGGTGATGTCGTCGAGGTCGCGTCCGCGCACGGCACGTTGAGGACGGCGGCGCTCGTTTCACCAGGCATCGCGCCCGACCTCGTCGCGATGCCCGTGGGTCAGGGGCACCAATCGTTCACGCGGTATGCGAGCGGCAGGGGCGAGAACCCGATCGAACTGCTGGCGCCGTTGACGGAACCAGAGACCGGCAGCCTCGCATGGGCCGCCACGCGCGTGCGGATCACCCGCGTTGGGGGTCCCGACGGGCGGTTGATTCTCTTCGCCGGCGGGATGCGCGAACACGAGGACGGAGGACGCTGAGTTCATGAAGTGGGGAATGACCGCCGACCTGGATCGCTGCAACGGGTGCGGCGCATGCGTGACGGCGTGCCACGCCGAGAACAACATCTCGACCGTGGGCGCAGACCAGGCGTCTCGTGGACGGGCCAAGCACTGGATTCGCGTCGAGCGCTACTGGGAGGGTGAGTTTCCGGACGTTCGGCTCACGTTCCGTCCCGTGATGTGCCAGCACTGCGAGAACGCGCCGTGCGAACCGGTCTGCCCGACCTACGCGAGCCATCACACCGAGGACGGCCTGAACGCGCAGGTCTACAACCGCTGCATCGGCACGCGGTACTGCGCCAATGCTTGCCCGTACAACGTCCGGTTCTTCGATTTCTTCAACCCGTCGTGGGACAAACCGCTCCAGCTCCAGCTCAACCCAGACGTCTCGCTCCGCGAGGTCGGCGTCATGGAGAAGTGCACGTTCTGCGTGCAGCGGATCAAGGCCACGACGATTCAGGCCAAGGCCGAGGAGCGAGCCCTCGTCGATGGCGAAATCAAACCGGCCTGCGCGCAGGCGTGCCCGGCACAGGCACTGGTGTTCGGCGACCTCGATGACCCGGAGAGTGCCGTCTCCCGACTGTCCCGATCGTCGAGGGGCAGCAAACTGCTGGAGGACCGGGGCACCCAGCCGAAGGTCACGTATCTCGGCCGGCAGGACTAGGCAGGACGAGAAGGTCAGGACCGATGAGCCATTCCTCCCACCAGCGCATCAACGCCGATCTGCTGCGGCCGCTGCTGCACACCTCGTGGAAGTTCTATCTCCTCGTGGCGCTCTTCGGCTCGATCGTGCTGGTGGCGGTCTCGGCCTGGCTCGCCCAGACGTATCTCGGCTTCGGCGTGACGGGCATCCGGTGGCCCGTTTACTGGGGCTTCTACGTCACGAGCTTTGTCTTCTGGATCGGGATCAGCCACGCGGGCACGCTGATCTCCGCGATTCTGCGGCTCGTGGACGCAGGGTGGCGGCGTCCGGTGACGCGGTGCGCCGAGGTCATTACCGTCTTCGCGCTGATGATCGGGGCGCTCTTTCCGATCATCCACCTGGGCCGTCCGTGGCTGGCGTTCTGGCTCTTTCCGTATCCGAGCGAACGGCTGATCTGGCCCAACTTCCGGTCGCCGCTGGTCTGGGACTTCTTCGCGATAAATACCTACCTGACCGGCAGCCTGCTCTTCCTGTTCCTGCCGATGATTCCCGACTTCGCCGTCGTCCGCGATACGTCCACCGGGTTCAGACGCCGCGTCTACGGCATCCTGGCGCTCGGCTGGCGCGGCACGACGAAACAGTGGCACCGGCTCGAGACGGCGATGCAGATCATGGCGGTCGCCATCATTCCCGTGGCCGTCTCCGTCCACACGATCGTGTCGTTCGACTTCTCGATGGCCCCGGTGCCGATGTGGCAGTCCACCGTCTTCGGCCCCTATTTCGTCGCCGGCGCGATCTTCAGCGGCATCGCCGGCCTGCTCATCGCGATGGCGATCCTGCGACGCTTCCTGCACCTCGAACGCTATCTGCAACCGGTGCACTTCGAGAACCTCGGCAAGCTCCTGCTGGTGATGGCCCTGCTCTGGGGGTACTTCGTCTTCAACGAGCGCCTCGTCACCTACTACGGCAACGAGCCGTCGGAGATGGCCGTTTTCTGGCGCACGCAGCGGGAGTCGTTCGCCCCGCTCTACTGGACGATGGTCGTCTGCAATTTCGTGGTGCCGCTGGTCCTGATGGGCATCAGATATTTCCGCACGATGACCGGCTGTGTGCTGGCGTCGGTCTGCGTGATCGTCGGCATGTGGCTCGAGCGGTTTCTCATCATCGTGCCGTCGCTCGGGCACAAGTATCTGCCGTACAGCTACGGCATCTACAGGCCGCAGCCAGTTGAGATCATCGTCGCGGGCTCGACGTTTGCGGCGATGGCGCTCTTGTACGTGCTCTTCGCCAAGGTGGTGCCGATCATTTCCATCTGGGAGCTCAAGTCCGGCGATCATCAAGGCCGTGACCTGACCCCTCCCGCCGCTGAAGAGCATCCGCTCGGGGAGATGCACCCGTGAGGGCGGTGTACGGACTGTACCCGGACGGGTCATCGGCCCAACAGGCCGTGAACCGGCTCCGCGCGGCCGGTACCGCCGACCGCGACATCACCGTGATGTCGGCCCAGCCGATGGAGGAGTTCGAGTTCGGGCGGTTGAACAAGGCGACGTGGATGTGGTGGTTCGCCTGTGCCGGCGGGCTCGTGGGCATGTCGACCGGGCTCGGCCTGTCGTGGTTGACCGAGACGTCGTGGCCGATCGATGTGGGTGGGCTGCCGATCTTCGCCTGGTGGCCGAACCTGATCATCACATTCGAGCTGACGATGCTCGGGGCGATTCTGGCGACGGTGACGACGCTGGTCGTGACCGCGCGCCTCGGACGGGGATCGACGTTCTACGATCCGGCCGTGTCAGACGGACAGATTCTCGTGGGCGTGGAACGCCCAGCCGCATCTGCGCTTTCAGGGCTCCAGGCTGCACTGGCTGCCGCGCCCGGAGCACAGGTGAAGACGCTCGAGTAACCTGTCGGGACTTTGCCGCCGCCGGGTCCGCGAACGAGCGACACCCCGCCAGCCAGGGGGGTCACGCCCGTGAGCGGCTCGACGCCGGCAGACCAGCGCGAGCCGGCAAGGCGATTGGCTACATTTCGTAACGATCTGGTCAGGTAGGCCAGGTAGGTCAGGTGAGTCAGGTAGGTAAGACCCACCCGACTTACCAGACCCACCTGACCTGGAGTATCTCAAAAGAATGCCGTTCATCATCACTGACCCCTGCATTGGCACGAAGGACCACGCCTGCGTGGACGTGTGCCCGGTCGATTGCATCCACCCCCGCAAGGACGAGCCCGAGTTCGAAACCGCCACGATGCTCTACATCCATCCGGACGAGTGCATCGACTGCGGCGCGTGCGTGCCGGCGTGTCCGGTGGCCGCGATCTACGACAGCGTCGACGCCACGCCGGCGACGCAGAAAACGCTCGTGGAGGCCAACAATGTGTACCGCTCCGGCGACGCGGCAGCGGTCGCGCAGGCCGAGGCCATCGTGCAGGCGCACGTCGAGTCCCACGCCGACCTGATGGCCATTGCGCCCGCCGATCGCGCCGCGGCGCACGGAAAGTAGGGGCCACCTTTAGGTGGCCGGTCCTTATGGCTCGCGGCTGGGAAAGCAAGAGCGTCGAGGGGCAGCAGCAGGACGCCCGCACGGCCAGTCCTCCCGCCGCCGCGGTCGATCCGGCCGAGGCCGCGCGCCGCGCCGAACGCGCCACGCTGCAGCTGTCGCGGACGCGCGCGCTGGCCGATCTGCAGCAGGCCTGCGCGCCGGCCCATCGCGCCATGCTCGAAGCGGCCATCCGCGATCTGGACGAGCGGATCGCGAAGCTCGTAGGGCCGCCTAAAGGCGGCCCCCACGAAACCGCCTCTACACCTGCAACAACACCGGCCGCACGGCCTTGCCGGTGGCGCGCTGGATGGCGGCGGCATAGCTCCGCACCTGGCGCGCGTAGCGGTCGAGCGTCTCGGGATCGGGGCGGTCGGTCTTGAAGTCCACCACCGTCATCACCCCATCGTGCTCGAAGGCGAGGTCGGCCACCCCCTCGAGCAGCAGGTCGCCGTCGAGCATCGTCACGCGGCAGCTCGCGGTGGCAGCGGCCGCCGCGCTCGGCCTGGTTCGCGCCGCCTGCACGAGCGGGTGCGCGCAGCACCGCGCCGACCACCGCCGACGGCCGCCGCCACCTCCTCGCCGTCGCGCCGACGATGCGCCCGTGCGTCGCCACGAGCGCTTCGAGCACCGCCGGCGACACGTCGAGCGGCACGGTGGCAAGCGCGGCGTGCACGAGCGTGCCGAACCGCGGCCCGGTCGGGCGTCCGCCGGGCGGCGCCACCGTCACGACCTCCGCCTCCGGCACGCCGTCGAGCGGACCGCGCTCGCACGACTCCCGCCGCGTCGCCGGCCGCCCACTCGGTCATGGTGCTCACCGCCACCCACGGCGCGCGGCCGCGCGCCAGCGCCGCCCGCCGATCCGCCAGCCACGCCTCGTGGCGGGCCGCCCCTCCTCGATCGACGTGCGCCGGAACGTCCTTGGCGATGAGCTCCTGCCGCCGCAGCCCGTAGGGCGGCTCGACGTCGAGGTGCAGCGACGCCCGGGTCCCACCAGACGACGTCGTAGGCGCGCTCGCCGTCGAGCATCCGGTGCGCGCCCGGGCCACCGTCGCCGGCGGTGGCGATGCCGCCGTCGGGCCGCTCCAGCACCGAATCCTCTTGAACGCCGGGCAGCCGGCCGCCGTCGCCGGGCGTGCCGGCGCTGCGCAGGCGGCGGATAGATCGCGCGGTTGAGCGGGCTCACCCACCCGCCGTCGTACGGCTCGTCGCCGACAGCCGGCACGACCAGCAGGTCGCGCGCGCGCGTGGCCGCCACGTAGGCCAGGCGCACGCCTTCGGCCAGGTCGCGCCCGTGCTCCTCGGCCTGCGCGGTCGAGCAGATCCTGCGGCGACCAGCCGCCGATCCGCAGCGCGCAGCGGCCGCGCGCCGCGTCGATCGACCGGCTCGCCTCGAGCGTGCGCCAGCTTCGCCGTGATGTCGGCGAGCACCACCACCGGGAACTCGAGCCCCTTGGCCTTGTGCACGGTCATCAGGCGCACGCCGTCGCTGCCGTCTTCGACGATCGGCGCCTCGGCGGCGTCGCCGCGCTCGGCCGCCTCGCGCAGCGCCTCGACGAAGCCGCGGAACGACAGCCCGTCGTTGCGCTCGTACTGCCGCGCCAGCTCCGCCACGTGCAGCACGTTGGCCAGCACCTGCTCGCCGCCGCGGCGCAGCGCGAAGCCGACGTGCGCGCGCGTCTCGTCGAGCAGCCGCGCCACCGTCTCGGCCACCGGACGCCGGTTGCGGCGTTCGTGCAGCCGGGCCAGCACGCGCAGCGTGTCGCCAATCGGCTGCGAGGTGCGCCGGCAGCTCCGGCGGGCACCTTGAACGGGTGCAGCGCCCGCGCGTGAGCGGTGCCGGTATTCGAGCAGCTCCTCGTCGCCGATCGCGAACAGCGCGCCGCGAAGCGTCGCGAACACCGACAGCTCGTCGTCGGGCCATTCGATCGCCGCCAGCGCCGCGCGCAGCGTCTCGATCTCCTCGCGATCGTGGAACGCCCGGCCGCCGACCAGCAGGTGGCGGACGCCGCGCGCTTCGAGCGCGTCCACATACGGCGCGCGTGACGTCGGTGCCGAAGCTGACGAAGCGCCGGAACAGGATGCAGACGTGCCCCGGCTGCACCGGCACCGGCGTGCCGCGGCGACTGCCGCGTCGGTCACCTGTCCAGCCGCTCTCGCGCACCAGCCAGTCGATGAACGCGCCGACGGCGTCGGGCAGCGACTTCTCGATCTGCATCGCCGACACGTTGCGCTTGCCGTACGGCTTCGGCACCGGCAGCGCGACGACCGACGGCTGCGCTGCAGATCGGCTCGCGGTTCGGCGCCAGCGGAATGTAGCCGGCCTGCAGCGTGTCGGCGTTCTCGACCATCGCGCTCGGCAAAGCCGGCGTTCACCGCGCGCTGCAGCGTTCGGGCGTGCCGCGGAAGCTGGTCGTGAGCGTCAGGTGCCGCGCGCCATGCGCCGAGCAGCTGGCGGCAGCACGTCGTGGTAGACCCGCACGTCGGCGCGCCGGAACCGGTAGATCGACTGCTTCGGATCGCCGACGACGAACAGCTTCCCCGCCACCGGCCGCACGCGCGTCCAGTCGCGTCTCGCGCCGGATCGTCCGCCGCCAGCAGGAGCAGCAGCTCCGCCTGCAGCGGATCGGTGTCCTGGAACTCGTCCACGAAGATGCGCGCGAACCGCGCCTGCAGCGCCGCGCGCACGTCGTCGTGGTCGCGCACCAGATCGCGCGCGCGGTGCAGCAGATCGAAGAAGTCGAGCTCGCCGCGCTGCGCCTTCAGGCGTCGCGTAGCGCTCGAGGCTGCCCTGCAGCTCGTCGCGCAGCAGCGCCGCCAGGTCGGCATCGGCGTCGCGCTTGAAGATGTCGAGCTGCAGCACCAGCTCCTGGTGCGCCTCGTAGGTGGCCGCGCGGCTGAACTCCTTGGCGAACGACGGCCCGTAGCCCTTGCGCGCGCGGCGGAAGTCGCGGTCGCGGCACAGGTCGACCAGCAGCGCCTCGGCCCCGTCGAGATCGTCCGGCCTCGATCAGCCGCGGGAGCTCGTCGCTCGCGCGCCGCGCCGGCGCCGTGTCGAGATACAGCGGGTCGCGCGGGTTCGTCGCCTTCTGCGTGATCTGCGGCGAAGAGCTGCACGCAGGTCGTGAGCCGATCGATCTCGGCGGCCCGGGCGAACTCGGGCCGCGTCCAGGACGCGGGAAAGTCGCGCCATTCGGCCAGGTTCCAGCCGGCCGACCGCAGCCGCTCGACGGGACCGTCGGCGTCGGCTCGCCGCCGGCGCCGGGCCGGCTCGATCGCCGCAGCGAGCGGCGCACGCCCTCGGGCATCTCCTCGAGCGCGGCCTGGAACCAGGCGCCGAACGCCTCGTCGTAGCGCCGCCGCGACTGCTCTTCGGTCAGCACGGCGAAGAGCGGGTCGACGCCGGCTTCGACCGGGTGCTCCCGCAGCAGGTCCGCGCAGAAGCCGTGGATGGTGCCGATCTGCGCCTCTTCGAGGTTGCGGAGCGCCGCTTCGAGCGCCGTCTGCTCCGCCGGCGCCAGCGTCGTCGTCGGCCCGCGCCTTCTCGAGCTCCTGCCGCAGCCGCAGCTTCAGCTCGCCGGCCGCCTTCTCGGTGAAGGTCACCGCGACGAGCCCGCCCATCTCGCAGCGGCCCGTGGCGAGCACGCGCACCATCCGCTTGACGAGCGCGGTCGTCTTGCCGGTGCCGGCCGCGGCCTCGACCACCAGCGTCTCGTCGAGCGCCGATTCGATCAGCGTCGCGATCGAGCGCGATCCATCGACGGCCGGTCATGGCCGGCTCCTCAGCCAGATGCAGGTCGGTCATGTGCGCCTGCGGCTTGCGCGCCGACGTGCTGCGCCGCCGCGGGGCCGCAGACCGGGCGGAAGTCGCACCAGCGTGCACGCGCCCTCGGCCGGCACCGGCGCCAGCGTGCCGTGCTCGACGGCGCGATCGATGGCCTCGAGCGCCTCGATCGCCAGCGCGCTTCGTCGCCGGGTCGAGCAGCACCGGCCGCTGCTTGAAGCCGCCGGCCGAGGTGCAGAAGAACAGCCGCGACTCCCCCACCGGCGTGCCCAGCATCGACTCGGCGACCGCCGCGTAGACGAGCGGCTGCAGCACGCTGCCGCCGCCGATCACCAGCGTGTCCTTCGTGCGGTCCTTCCCGGTCTTGTGATCGGTGACCCGCAGCACCTTCGTCTGGCGGTGCACGTCGACGACGTCGATGGCGCCGCGCAGCGGGAACCGCCCGTCGATCAGCACCGGCTCCGGATCGGCTGCGCGGATCGCGGTCCGGCGTCGAGCGGCAGGCCGAACGACAGCTCGAAGTATCGCGGCTCCCACGCGCCTCGTCGGCCGCCACGTGCCGCAGCCAGCCGCGCAGGTCGCGCGCGATCGCCGCCATCTCCTCCGTCCACACGCGATCGATCGCGGGCACCAGCCGCTCGCGATACTCGTCGGCGACGCGCGCGATGACGTCCGCGAGCACCTGCAGCGCCGCTCGTCGAGCGCGGTCCCGGTCGAGCGGCAGTCGATGCCGCGCGCGCGAGCGCCCGCATCGTCTCGGCCTGGATGCGGTGGACGATGCTGCCCTGCGTCAGCGGATCCAGCCGCTGCAGCGGCTCGGGATGTTCGGCCGCCTGCAGCCGGTAGACGGCGCCCGAGCAGGAACTGATACGGGCAGGCGGCATACCGCTGCAGCGCCGACACCGAATACGGCGCGCGCCGTCAGCCGCTGCGCCGCCAGCGCCTCGCGCGTGCGGTCGGTCACGCGCATCAGCCCGTCGAACTGCGTCCACTTCGCGCCGCCGCGCGCCCAGCGCTCGGTGACCGAGCGGCGCAGCGCGTCGTTGAGCCGCAGCAGGTACTGCGCGTGCCCCGCACCGGCCCCGCGTCGGCGGCGTCGAGCAGCTGGCGCAGCACCGCGAGATCGTGTTCCTGGATGTCGATCGCCTGATCCGGGATCGCTCGGCGCCGGCCACGCCAGCGTGGCGTCGCCCGCCGCGGCGGCGGCCGCGCGCCAGCTCCTCGTGGTCGGGCACGCGGCCGGTGGCGCCGCGCACCACGTCGAGCGCGTAGAACGACGGGCACGCGCGCGCGCGACTCGGCGACGTCGAGCCGCGGATACGACAGATACAGCCGCTCGGTGGCGGCGCCGACGGCCAGGTGCAGCAGCACGCGCTCGTGGGCGCTGGCGTCGGCGCGCGTCTCGAGCCGTTCGCTCAGCTGGCGGCGCGGCGCGTCGGGCAGCAGCGGATCCTGCCGCGGCTTCTGCGGAAACACGCGCTCGGCGACGCCCGGCACGAAGACGACGCGGAACGATGCGGCCGCGCGCCTGGGCCGGAGTGCCGACGAAGACGCGGCCGTAGCGGCGGGCCGGCGGCTCGGCCTCGACGAGCCGCAGGCGCTCGAGCAGCACGGCGCGGACCTCGTCGAGCCCCACCGGGCCCACGCGGCCATCGGCCGCAGGTCGGCGAGCACGCGCAGCACGTGCGCCGGCGCGCGCAGCACGCGCGGCGCGAGCTGCTCGAAGCGCTCCAGCCACTCGCCCCACGGGGCGCGCTCGGGCCACGCGGCCATCTCCGTGACGAGCGGCAGCGCGAACGCCGTGAGGTGCGCGAGCCACGCGGCATCGCGCGTCGAGCGCCGCCGTCAGCGAGGAGTCGGGATCGGCCCGGCTCGCCTCCTCGCGCCGCACGCGCAGCTCCTCGGCCAGCCCGCGCAGGCGCCGCTTCCAGCGCTCGGGATCGCCGCCGATGACCGCCGCCTCGACGAGCATCCGCTCCCACCGGCGCGGCGCGCGCAGCGTGCCGGCAATCGCGCGGCTGCGTCGTCGGTGGCCGGCTCGACGGTGGTCGGGCACCGGCATCGTCGACCGCGCGCCGGCGCGTCGCGCGGTGCAAGGGCGGCGAACAGCTCGTCGCCGGGCGGCACCCAGCCGGGCGGCTGCGCACCGGCGGCCGGCAGCTGCCCCAGCGACAGATACTCGGCAAAGCGGTTGGCCGACAGCCCTTCCCCCGCGCACGCCAGCAGCGCCAGGAACGCGCGGCCGGCCGGGTGCGGACGCCGCGTGCCGCGCTCGAACCACGCGGGCACGTCCGGCGCGCTCGAGCGCGTGCTCGAGCAGCCCGAGGTAGTGCCCCGGCGCGCGCACGAGGACGGCCATCTCGTCGAAGCCGCACGCCGCGGCGCGCCTCGCGCAGGAGCCGGCGGGCGATCTCGACGCATTCGCGCCCCTCGCCTGGCGCCGAGAAGAACTCGAACGAGCCGTCGCTCGTCGCGCCGGCGGGGCCACGTCGGCGAACAGGTGCGTCTGGATCGCCGACGAGATCGGGCGTGCCCGACCGGCGCGCACGTCTCGAGCTCCGCGCCCGCGGCGGACCAGACCCGGCGCGCGTCGCGATCCTGCGGCAGCACCGTGGCCAGCACGGCCGGCGCCGCCGTCGGCCAGCGCGCAGCACGAACGCTTCCTCCACCGGCGACACGATCTCGATGTCGAGCAGCACGCAGCGGGCACGCCAGGAACGCCTCGCGCGGCCACGGCGTCGCGCGCCGCTTCGAACAGCCGCGTGCGATCGGCGACGTGCGCCTCGTCGAGCTCGCGCTCGGCTTCCGACACGAGGCGCGACAAGTCGCGCATGCCCGGGACCGTCGCCGGCGGCGGCGAGGTCCGCGCGCGACAGCCCCGCGAGGCGCAGGTCGCCGAACGATCGCGCGAGCGCGCGCGGAAAGCCGGGCGCGCCGGCCACCGGCGTCAGAAACGCGAGCTCTCCGCGGCGCGCCGTCTCGAACGCCGAACGCGCGGCGACCGCTTCGAGCGCCAGCGCGCTGGCCGGCGCGATGCCCGCGTCCGCGCCAGGCGCGGCGCCGCGATGCGCGCCGCGAGCTGCGTCAGGCTGAAGCGCGACAGGCCGATCGTCGCCGGGCGCTGCGCGCGCCATCGCGCGGGCGAAGTCGTCGGCCGCGCCGCGCGTCGCGGCGACGATCGTCAGCGGCTGCGAGGGAGGATACGCCAGCGCGAAGGCGCGCGCGGCGTCGAGACGGCTGGCCGCCGATGGCGACAGCACGCAACGGAATCGAGGCGACCGTTCATGCGCAACACCTGCCCCGGACGCTGTGCCGGGCAATCGGGATCGGCGGCACCACGCCGCCGAGACGCAGAGACGATAACAGATATGAGGCGAGAGGGCGGGTAAGGCCGAAGCCTTCAGCTCGGTAAGCGAGTAGAGCTGTCTCGCCTACCCGCTCACCTGCCCACTCGGCCTACGGCCGGCCCGACTCCGCCTACGGCGCGAGCCGCTGGCGACGCCAGCTCGCCGTCGCGAACGTGTAGGCGAGCCGATCGTGCAGGCGGTTCTCGCGGCCCTGCCAGAACTCGAACGCGTCGGGCGACACGCGGTAGCCGCCCCAGCACGCCGGCCGCGGCACCGCGTCGCCGTGCTGCGGCTGCGCACCGCGGCGACACGCCGCCTCGAGCGCCTCGCGGCTGTCGATCGGCGCGGCTCTGCGGCGACGCGTACGCGCTCCACCGGCTCTCGAGCGGCCGCGCGCGCGAAGTAGGCGTCCGACTCCGCGTCCGCGCACCCGCGACACCGCGCCCTCGATGCGCACCTGACGCTCGAACGAGGGCCAGTAGAACAGCAGCGCCGCCCGCTGCGTGCCGTCCATCTCGCCGGCCTTGCGGCTGTCGTAGTTGGTGTAGAACACGAAGCCGCGGCCGTCGAACGCCCTTGAGCAGCACCATGCGCGCCGACGGCCGGCCGTCGGGCGTGGCCGTGGCCAGCGTCATGGCCGTCGCGTCGGGCTCGGTCGCGCGCGCCTGCTCGAACCAGCGCGCGAACTGCTCGAACGGATCGTCCGCCGCCGCCGCCTCGCTCGAGCGGCTGCGCCGCGATACTCGCGACGGATGCTGCGGAGGCTCATGCGCCGGCCGGACCGGCGTCCGCGCCGACGGGCTGCAGCCGCAGCTCGCCGCCCTCCACCACCACGCGCAGCGTGCCGCCGTCCGCCAGCGACCCGAACAGCAGCAGCTCCGACAGCGGCTTCTTGATCACGCGCTCGATCAGCCGCGCCATCGGCCGGGCGCCGAACGCGCGGTCGAAGCCCTTGGCCGCCAGCCACGCGCGCGCCGCCGGATCGAGCTCGATGGTGATGCCCTTGGCCGCCACCATCCCGCGCAGCTCGTCGATCTGCTTGTCCACCACCCGCTCGATCTCGGCGCGTGCCCGAGCGCGTTGAAGGTGACGGTCGCGTCGAGACGGTTGCGGAACTCGGGCGTGAACGTGCGCTCGAGCGCGCCGCGCGTGCGAGCCGCCCGTGCCCGCTCGGCGAAGCCGAGCCGCCGGTCCGACAGGTCGCGCGCGCCGGCGTTGGTGGTCATGATCAGGATGACGTGGCGGAAGTCGGCCTTGCGGCCGTGCGAATCGGTCAGCGTGGCGTGATCCATGACCTGCAGCAGGATGCTGAACATGTCCGGATGCGCCTTCTCGATCTCGTCGAGCAGCAGCACCGCGTGCGGCGACTTGCGCACCGCGTCGATGAGCAGCCCGCCTTCCTCGTAGCCGACGTAGCCGGGCGGCGCGCCGATCAGGCGCGACACGGCGTGCTTCTCCATGTACTCGGACATGTCGTAGCGGAGGAACTCGACGCCGAGGATGCGCGCGAGCTGCCGCGCCAGCTCGGTCTTGCCGACGCCGGTCGGGCCGGCGAACAGGAAGTTGCCGATCGGCTTGTCGGGCGACGCGCAGCCCCGAGCGCGCCAGCTTGATCGCCGACGCCACCTCGCCGATCGCGGCGTCCTGGCCGAAGATGACCCGCCGCAGCTCGACGTCGAGCGAGGCCAGCGCCTTCTTGTCGTCGCTCGACACCGCCTGCACCGGCACGCGCGCCATCTTCGCCACCACCGCCTCGATCTCCGCGGGCCCGATGGTGGCGGTGCGCCGCTCGGCGGGCAGCAGCTTCTGCGCGGCGCCCGCCTCGTCGATCACGTCGATCGCCTTGTCGGGCAGATGGAGATCCTTGAGGTGCTTGGCCGACAGCGCCACCGCCGCCTCGAGCGCCGCGTCGGTGTAGGTCACGCCGTGGTGCTTCTCGTAGTGCGACCGCAGCCCCTTGAGGATGTCGAGCGTCTCGGCCTCGGTGGGCTCGAGCACGTCGATCTTCTGGAAGCGGCGCGACAGGCCGCGGTCCTTGTCGAACGACTGCTTCACGTCGCTGAACGTCGTCGAGCCGATGCAGCGCAGCGCGCCGCTGGCGAGCGCCGGCTTGAGCAGGTTGCCGGCGTCCATCGCGCCGCCCGACGCGGCGCCGGCGCCGACGAGCGTGTGAATCTCGTCGATGAAGACGATCGCGTTCGTCTCCTTCGCCAGCCGGTCGAGCACCTGCTTCACGCGCTCCTCGAAGTCGCCGCGGTAGCGCGTGCCGGCCACCAGCGACCCGAGGTCGAGCGCGTAGACGGTGGCCGGCTTCAGCACCTCGGGCACGTCGCCCTGCTGGATCCGCAGCGCCAGCCCCTCGGCCAGCGCGGTCTTCCCGACGCCGGGCTCGCCGACGAGCAGCGGGTTGTTCTTGCGCCGCCGGCACAGCACCTGCACCATCCGCTCGATCTCGGCGGCGCGGCCGATCAGCGGATCGATCTCGCCCGCGGCCGCCTTCTGATTCAGGTTGGTCGCGTACGCCTCGAGCGGGTCGGGCGCCGTCGGGGCGCGGCGCCGGCTCGCCCGCCGGCACCGCCGCCGGGTCCGGCGCTGCCGTGCGCGAGAGATGCGCAGCAGCTTGAGCCGCTCGACGCCGTGCGTCTTCAGAAAGTACGCGGCGTGGCTCTCCGTCTCCTGCAGCATGAAGACCAGCAGGCTGCCGGTGTCCACCTGCGTCGCGCTCGACGCGGCGGCGTGCACCACCGCCTGCTGAATCACGCGGTCGAAGGCCGACGGTCGGCTCCGGCTCGACCGACGCCGAGCCGGGCACCGGCACGAAGGCGCGCTCGAGCACGTCGGTGACGCTCTGGCGCAGCGACGGCAGATCGGCGCCGCAGGCCGCCAGCTGCTGGCGGGCCGTCGGCTCCTCGGTGATCGACGAGCAGCAGGTGCTCCAGGCCGACGGTGTCGTGGCGGCGCCGGCTGGCGTGGCGGAACGCGCGCTGGATCGTCTCGAGCGTCTCGGGGGCGAACGGAACGGGCGTCTTGCTCATGAGCCGGCCTCCTCCGGGCCTGCCTCGGGCTCCATCGTCACGAGCAGCGGAAATTCGTGCTCCTCGGCGGTTTCCATCGTCGTGCGCAGCTTCGTCTCGGCCACGTCGTGGGTGTAGACGCCGGCGACGCCCAGACCCGACTGGTGCACGCTCATCATGATGGCAAACGCCTCGCCGTGCGGCTTGTGGAAGATCGTCTCCAGCACCCAGACGACGAAGTCCTGCGTGGTGTAGTCGTCGTTGTGCAGCAGCACCCGCCACAGCCGCGGGCGCTGCACGCGCTGGTCCGGCCGCGACTCGGTGAGCGTCGATTCGCGCGTGTCGGGCCTGGTGCCCTGCCATGCCATGGCTCCCATTGTACCAACCCGAACGCTTCTCACCGGCAAGGCTCGGAAGCCGCGTGACGGTCGCGAGCTCACTCGGCGGCGAGGTCGGCGTCGAGCCGCCACGGGCGCCGCGACCGGCGGCGCCTGCACGTGGCGGCGCACGACGGCGAGGAACTCGGCGCGGCTGACGTTCTGTCCGCCGAGCGACGCCAGGTGCGACGTGGACATCTGGCAGTCGATCAGCGGAAAGCCCCAGCGGCGCAGCTGCCGGACCAGGTGCACCAGCGCCACCTTCGACGCATCGCGTCCGCCGCGCGAACATCGACTCGCCGAAGAACACGCGCCCGATCGCCACGCCGTAGAGCCCGCCGACCAGCTCGTCGCCGTCCCACGCCTCGACCGAGTGCGCGAAGCCGAGCCGCGCCAGCTCGCAGTAGGCCTGCAGCATCGCCGGGGTGATCCAGGTGCCGTCCTGCCCCGGCCGCGGCTCGGCGCAGGCGGCGATCACCGCGGGAAACGCGGTGTCGGCCGTGACGCGGTAGCGGCCGGAGCGCAGCGTCTTGCGCAGCGACCGCGACACCTTGCAGCTCGCCGGTGCCGCAGCACCATGCGCGGGTCGGGACTCCACCACAGCACCGGATCGCCGTCGCCGAACCACGGGAAGATGCCGCGCTCGTACGCCTCCAGCAGGCGCTCGGTCGAGAGGTCGCCGCCCGCGGCCAGCAGCCCGTTGGGATCGCGCAGCGCGTGCTCCACCGGCGGAAACGGATCGCCTGCTTCAAGCCATGGGATCATCGTGTCGTGATGCCGGCGGTCCGTCCCGATCTGTCGGCGCTGCTCCGCTTGACCGGCGGCCGCCCCTCACCCGCTTCGCGCCGTCTCCGACAGGGTACCTGCACCTCGGCCACGTCGTGAACGCGATCTACGTCTGGGGCGTGGCGCGCGCGGCTGGCGGGCGCGTCGCTGCTGCGCATCGAGGATCACGATCGGCTGCGCTGCCGCCCGATCTACGAAGACGCGCTGCTCGAGGATCTGGACTGGCTCGGGTTCGTGCCCGACGAGGGGCGCGTGCCGCCGGCGCGGCAGAGCGACCACGCCGTCGGCGTTCGGCGCGGCGCTCGCCGCGCTCGACCGCGAGGGCCGCGTCTACGCCTGCGACTGCTCGCGACGGCGCATCGGCCCGGCGACGCTACGACGGACGCTGCCGCGACCGCGGCCTGCCGCGCGACGCCGGCCGGGGCCTGCGCGTGCGGCTCGACGACGGCTGGGTGCACGTGCGACGACGTGTGCCTGGGCCGACGGACGAGCAGCCCGCGGTCGAGTGCGGCGACCTCCTGATCCGCGACCGCGACGGCCACTGGACCTACCAGTTCGCCGTGACCGTCGACGACACCCGGCAGGGCGTCACGCTCGTCATCCGGGGCGCGGATCTCGTCGACCTCCACCGGCCGGCAGGTGGCGCTGGCCCGGCTGCTCGGCCGCACCGTTCCGCCGGCCTTCCTGCACCATCCGCTCGTGCTGCACCCGACGGGCGAGAAGCTCAGTAAGTCCTCCGGCGACACCGGCATCCGGGAGCTGCGCGGCCGGGGCGTCGGTCCCGAGACGGTCATCGGCATGGCCGCCGCGGCCGTCGGCCTGATCGGAGCCGCGCGGCCGCTGCCAGCCGCACGAGGTCCCGGCGCTCTTTGCGGAGCCGGTGCCGGGCTTCGCTAGCATTTGACATAGACTGGGATAGAATCGTCTGCCGTCTGAACGAGCGGCGCATTTCACGAGGGAGCCTTGGCAGTCCGTCTGTTCATCGGGAACCTTCCCTACGGGGCGAGCGAAGCCGACCTCCGCGCCCACTTCTCCGCAGTAGCCGAGCCGTCGCACATCGTGATGCCCGTCGATCGCGAGACCGGGCGGCCGCGCGGCTTCGCGTTCGTCGAGTTCGCCGAGCGAGCGGCCGCCGAAGAAGTCATCAAGCGGTTCGACGCACAGCCGTTTCAAGGCCGCAGCCTTGCGGTGAGCGAAGCGCGCGCGCGCGAGGATCGTCCGCCGCCACGTCCCGGCGGCTTCAGCGGCCGGCGGCTTCGGCGGCCGGTGGCGGCGGCGGCTTCGGCGGACCGCGTCCGGGGGGCGGCTTCGGCGGCGGTGGTGGCGGCTTCGGTGGGCCACGGCCCGGCGGCGGCGGCTTCGGCGGGCCGCGTCCGGGCGGCGGTGGCGGCGGCGGCCCTCCGGGCCCCGGCGGCCGCGATCGCAGCGCCAACTTCGGTCCGCCCGCGCCGCCCAAGCGGCTGCGCGGCGCGAAGAAGGGCGGCGCGCAGCAGGACAACAAGCCGCGCGGTCCGATCAAGGAACGCAGCGGCGGCCGCATCTACGCCGTGGACGATCTCGACGACGACAGCGCAGTCGACATCGACGATATCGCGACCAGCGCGAAGGACGCCGACACCGACGTCGTCGAGACGACGACGTCGACATCGACACGCGGACGCCGACGAGCCGGACGACGACTGAGGACAAGGGCGAGGAGTAACGGGCGGTCGCAGACCGCCCCGCACTCAGTCCGGTTACTCCACGCGCACCTGGGCCAGCGCGCCGGTAGTCGAACCACTCGATCACGTGGTCGACGCGCAGCTTCCGGAAGACCATCGCCCGGCCCTCCCCTGACAACCGGATCGACGTCGGCAGCCACGTGTCGCCATCGACGCGCTCGCGCACGAGCGTAACGGTGGCGCCCTTGTTGAGCCGCGCCACCACGCCCAGCCCGTAGGTGATGTCCTCGATGGCCGTCGCCTCCACGCGCACCACCTCGGCGTCGGCCTCGTCCACGAAGATCCTGCCGCGAAACTGCCTGGCCAGGCGCCCCTCGCGGGTCTGCGGGTCGGCATCCGGCTTGGGCGCGAAGCGTCACCACGATCAGGTCGCGGCCGCCGTGCGTGCTCGCGGCGATCGAGGGCGAGATCGCAGCGCCTCGGCCGTGTCGGCCACCGCGGACCGCCGCGAGGCACGCGTCCGCGGCCGGCTCCTCGGTGGTCGGAGCGCCCGTCACGGGCTTGCCGTCGCGCGCGATCGAGCGTGCGCGCGATACCGCCGTCCGGTTGCGGCTCCACGCGGTACTCCTCGGTGCCGGCGCCGCTCCCGAGCCGTCCGAACGGGTTCGTGTGCAGCTCGCGCCGGCGTTCGATGTAGGCGAAGCCGATTGCCTGCGCCTGCGAGCGCTCGAGGTTGGCGCGCGTCGCCTCGAAGAACGTCTGCCGATCCGGCAGCGGCTTCTCCTGCGCGGCCGTCGCGGCAACGAGCACCGTCGCGGCGACTCGCGATGAGTGTTTTCCCCACCTGACCTCACCTGACCCACCTGCACCCGCCTACGCCCTACACGCGCCGCAAGCGCTCGGCCGCGCGCTCCAGCGTCTCGTCGCGCTTGGCGAAGCAGAAGCGCAGCACCGGGCCCGGCGTCCTCGCCTGGCTGCAGGAAGGGCGAGATCGGGAATCGCCGCGACGCCGTGCTCGCTCGACGAGCCGCATCGCAAACGTCGGCGTCGGGCTCGCCGGTGATCGCCGAGTAGTCGAGCATCTGGAAGTACGTGCCGCGGCACGCGCAGCGGCCGGAACCGGATGCCGTCGATGAGCGCGCAGGAACAGATCGCGGCGGCCCTGATAGAACTCGGTGACGTCGTCGCAGCAGCGGGTTGCGCCGCACCGCGTCCGCGTACGCCATCTGCACCGCGCCGTTCACCGCAAAGGTCACCCACTGCCGGACGCGCAGGATCTCGGTCGACGAGCGGCGCCGGCGCGGCGCAGTAGCCCGACCTTCCAGCCGGTGGTGTGATAGGTCTTGCCGAACGAGCTGATCACGACGGCGCGCTCGGCGATCTCGGGATACCGCGCCAGGCTCTCGTGCCGCGCGCCGTCGAACCGATGTGCTCGTAGACCTCGTCGGACACGACGATGGCGTCGGTGTGCGCGAGCACGCGCCGCGAGCTCGCGCATGTCGTCCGCGGTCCACACCATCCCGGTCGGGTTGTGCGGCGTGTTGAGCACGATGACGCGCGTGCGCGGCGTCACCGTGCGGCGCACCTCGTCCCAGTCGATGCGGTAGTCGGGATAGCGCAGCGTGACGTAGCGCGGGATGCCGCCGCTCAACTGGATCGCCGGCGTGTACGAGTCGTAGGCCGGCTGGAACAGCACCACCTCGTCGCCGGGATGCACGAGCGCGGTCAGCGTCGCGAAGAGGCCTTCGGTGGCGCCCGTCGTGATCGCGATCTCGGTACTCGGGATCGTAGCGGCGGCCGTAGAGCCGCTCGATCTTCGTCGGCCAGCGCCTGGCGCAGCGCCAGCACGCCGGGCATCGGCGCGTACTGGTTGAAGCCCTCGCGCATGTAGTGCGCCACCGACTCGACGAGCGCCGGCGACGTACCGAAGTCCGGGAAACCCTGCGACAGGTTGATGGCCTGGCGCTCGCGCGCCAGCCGGCTCATCACCTCGAAGATGCTGACCGCGCTCGACGGGAGTTTCGACTCCAGGGTCTTCACGATCCCATGATACCCGTCGGGCCGCTGTCTCAGCCCGTCCTCGTCGAGCCACTGGTGCGCCTTCATCGACAGCAGCGGATACCGCCGCCGCAGCGCGACGACGCGGCCGTAGTACTCGGATTTGGGAAAGGCCCCCGCCAGAAGCGCATCGCGCAGGCGCCGCAGCTCGTACCGGTACAGGTCGTTGACGAAATCCGCGCACCAGCTCGGGCGCCGTCGCGGCGGTGGGACGCGCGCCGTGCTCCGCCAGCGCCTCGAGCACCCACGGATGGTAGCGGTACACGGGCTTTCCCGTCGCCGTCATCCGGCGACTGTACCGCACGGCTGCCGAGGCCGCGCGGCCGGGCTACACTAATCAGGTATGAACGTTGGACTGATTGGCTGGCGCGGCATGGTGGGGTCGGTGCTGGTCGAACGGATGCTCGCGGAGCGCGACTTCGACCTGATCGATCCCGTGTTCTTCTCAACCTCGCAGACGGGCGCCGAAGGCCCGTCCGTGGGTAAGCGCACGCCCGCCGTCAAGAACGCCAAAGACCTCGCCGAGCTGCGCGCCTGCGACGTGCTCATCTCCTGCCAGGGCGGCGACTACACGAAGGAGATCTACCCGAAGCTGCGCGAAGCGGGCTGGAACGGCTACTGGATCGACGCCGCGTCGACGCTGCGGATGAAGGATCACGCCGTTCTCATCCTCGACCCGGTCAACCGCGACGTCATCGATCGTGCGCTGGACGCCGGCCTCAAGGACTACGTCGGCGCCCAACTGCACCGTGAGCCTGATGCTGATGGCGATGACCGGCCTCTTCCGCGCCGGCCTGGTCGAGTGGGTCACGTCGATGACCTACCAGGCCGCGTCGGGTGCCGGCGCGCAGGAACATGCGCGAGATGATCGCGCAGATGGGCCACCTGCATCGCGCCGTCGCGGCGCCGCTCGCGGACCCGGCCTCGACGATCCTCGAGATCGACCGCGGTGTCACCGCCGCGCTGCGCTCGCCTGACCTGCCGACGGGCGAATTCGGCGGGCACGCGCTCGCCGGGAGCCTGCTGCCCTGGATCGCCGAGGACCTCGGCAACGGCCAGAGCAAGGAAGAGTGGAAGGCGATGGCCGAGGGCAACAAGATTCTCGGCACGTCCGGCGATCCCGATGGACGGCCTGTGCATCCGCATCAGCTCGATGCGGTGCCACAGCCAGGCGCTCACCATCAAGCTCACCCGCGACGTGCCGCTCGCCGAGATCGAGTCGCGGCTGGCCGCCGCGCACGAGTGGGTCGCGGTGGTCCCGAACGACAAGGAGTCGTCGCTGCGCGAGCTCACGCCGGCCGCCGTCACCGGCACGCTGCGCGTGCCGATCGGCCGGCTGCGCAAGCTGTCGATGGGCGGCGAGTACCTCGACGGCGTTCACGGTCGGCGATCAGCTGCTGTGGGGCGCGGCCGAGCCGCTGCGCCGCATGCTGCGCATCCTGCTCGAGCGCGGATCGCAGCCCGGCGTCACCCCGTCGTCGGAAGCGGTCGCCTCGCGCTAGCGGACCTGCACGCGTTTGCTCGTCCGCGGACGCGCCACGGTGCCTTCAGCACCGTGGTAGCGTAGCGGCGCCATGGCCAAGGCCAAAATCAAGGACCGCCTCCTCGACGCGCGTCCCGATCGTCTCGACCTGCGCGACTTCCCCTATCGCCCTCCCCTCCGCTCGCTTCCCCACGAGTTCCCCGACCCGGCGGTTCTGAAGCGCAGCTTTCCGCGCTACGCCGCGGACAAGATGGTGCTCGACCAGGGCCAGGAGGGGGCCTGCACCGGCTTCGGCCTGGCGGCGGTCGTCAACTACCTGCGCTGGATGCGGCGCGCGGCGGGACCGGCGGGCGGCGAAAGGCGGCTCGCTGCGGCAAGGTC
Organism: uncultured Acidobacteriota bacterium; assembly: GCA_963731785.1. Taxonomy (GTDB): domain Bacteria; phylum Acidobacteriota; class Vicinamibacteria; order Vicinamibacterales; family UBA2999; genus DASYRM01. Next base: position 196,635 of record CAVSWX010000010.1, on the reverse strand, counting down.
AGCCCGCGCATGCTCTACCACCTGGCGCGCTTCTACGACGAGTGGCCGGGCGAGGACTACGACGGCTCGAGTTGCCGCGGCGCGCTGAAAGGCTGGCACCGCCACGGCGTGTGCGAAGACCGGCTGTGGCCCTACCGGGACAAGGCGGGCGACGTCGTGTTCATCGAGCCGGCCGAGGGCTGGGATCAGCAACGCCACGCAGTGTCCGATCGGCGTCTACTACCGGATCGACAAGAGCTCGGTCGTGGACATGCAGGCGGCCATCTCCGAGGTGGGGGCGATCTACTGCTCGGGCAACGTCCACCCCGGCTGGTTCCCCAAGACCGTTTCCGCAGCGCGACGGCATCGCCTGTATCCAGACGCCCGCCAGGGCCGAGAACACCGGCGGGCACGCGTTCGCGCTCGTCGGCTACAACCGCTTCGGGTTCATCGTGCAGAACTCGTGGGGCCCGCGCTGGGGCACGAAGGGCTTTGCCATCCTCCCCTACGACGACTGGATCGCGCGCGGCACCGACGCCTGGGCGGTCGTCCTGGGCGCACCGATCGAGCACGCCGAGTCGCCGCACTATCACGAGAACGAAGCGCTGTCGGTGCGGGCTCGACGGGAGACGCCGCGACCGTTCGTCGGCGGCTCGCCGGCGCCGGCCGTCTCCCCCGCCGTCGCGCCCTGGACGCGCGACAACGCCTATCGTCACGCCATCGTGATGGGCAACAACGGCACGCTGGTCAACCGCAGCGTGTCGCGCCAGGCGCTGTCGGCCTTCGACCACGTCGTCGTCGAAGCGCCCACTGAATGGTGCGGCACCGGCGCGTCGCGGGTGCTGCTGTACGCGCACGGCGGCCTGAACGCCGAAGAGGAGTCGGTGAAGCGCATCCAGGTCATGGCGCCGTACTTCCTGGCCAACGGCATCTACCCCATCTTCTTCACCTGGCGGACCGGCGTGCTCGAGAGCCTCACCGGGATCTTCGAGGACATCAAGCAAGGGTGTCGACCCGACGGGCGCGTTCCGCGACGTCTGGCGCGTGGTCAAGGACACCATCGGCGAAGCGCGCGACCGCGCCGTCGAGGTCGCCTGCCAGACGGCGGGCGTCAAGGCGATCTGGTCGCAGATGAAGCAGAACGCCAAGGCGGCGCTCGACTGCCCGCAGCCGATTGCCGGGGTCACGGCAAGGTGGCGCAGCACGACCCGACGCTGGTGCTGCTGGCCGCACGGCTCGAGCGGCTGAAGAAGGCGCTGCCGAAGCTCGAGGTGCACCTCGTCGGCCACTCCGCCGGATCGATCCTGTTCGGCCACCTGCTCGACGCGCTGAGCGAGCCAGCTCGGTGACGGTCGACTCGTGCACGCTCTACGCGCCGGCCTGCACCGTGCAGTTCGCCCTCGATCACTACGAGCCGGCCATGACGCAGGGCGTGCTGCGCAAGCAGGACTTCCACGTGGAGCTGCTCGAGCGACGAGCGCGAGCTGGGCGACACCGTGGGACCGTACGGGCGCTCGCTGCTCTATCTCGTGAGCCGCGCGCTCGAGGACCAGCACAAGACGCCCATGCTCGGCATGGCCAACGCGTGGGACCCCGCCAAGCGGTCGGAGTTCTCGAACGACCCCGTCATCCAGCGCGGCCTGAAGGGCTGGCAGACGTTCTGGGGCACCGTGCGCGCGCCGCGCGAGGTCACGGAGTCGCAGATCTCCAACGGCGTGGCGCGGGTGGCGTCAAGCCACGGCGGCTTCGACAACGACGTCGCGGTGATCACTCGGACGATCGAGCGGATTGCCGGTCGGCCGCTGAAGCATCCGGTCGAACAGCTGGTGTATTAGGGTGGCCGAGCGGGTGGGGCGGGTAAGGTAGATGGGGCCGCACGGCGTGAGCGCCGCGGCCTCGGGGTCATCACCACGGATCCGGCGGGTTTCGTCATCAAATCGACGCCCTCGCGCGGGTTCAGGCCGTGGTCACCGGGCGGGCCCAAAACAGAACGGGCCGCGTTGCCGCGGCCCGTTCCGTCTTGCATTTGCCAGAGGCCAAAGGCCAGAGGCTTCCGAGGGCCCTCAGGCCCGATTAGTACCGATAGAAGTCCGGCTTGTAGGGCCCTTCCACCGGCACGCCGATGTAGTCGGCCTGCTCCTTCGAGAGCGTGGTCAGCTTCACGCCGATCTGATCGAGGTGCAGCCGCGCCACTTCCTCGTCCAGCTTCTTCGGCAGCATCGTCACCGTCTTGCCGTACTTCTCGGCGTTGGCGTGCAGCTCGAGCTGCGCCAGCGTCTGGTTGGTGAACGACGCCGACATCACGAAGCTCGGGTGACCGGTCGCGCAGCCCAGGTTCAGCAGGCGGCCTTCCGCGAGAATCATCACGCTGTGGCCGTCCGGGAACACCCACTCGTCGTACTGCGGCTTGATGTTGATCCGCTTGATGCCCGGGGTCTTCGCCAGGCCGGCCATGTCGATCTCGTTGTCGAAGTGGCCGATGTTGCCGACGATCGCCTTGTCCTTCATCTTCGCCATGTGCTCGGCGGTGATGATGTTGAAGTTGCCGGTCGTGGTGATGAAGATGTCGGCCTTCTCGAGCACGTTCTCGAGCGTGTTGACCTCGAAGCCTTCCATCGCCGCCTGCAGCGCGCAGATCGGGTCGATCTCGCTGACGATCGACGCGCGCGCCCTGGCCGCGCAGCGCCTGCGCGCAGCCCTTGCCCACGTCGCCGTAGCCGGCCACGAACGCCGTCTTGCCGCCCATCATCACGTCGCTGGCGCGGCAGATGCCGTCGGTCAGCGAGTGCCGGCAGCCGAAGATGTTGTCGAACTTGCTCTTCGTCACCGAGTTGTTGACGTTGATGCCGGGGAACAGCAGCGTGCCCTTCTTCTCCATCTCGTAGAGACGGTGCACGCCCGTGGTCGTCTCCTCGGAGACGCCGCGGATGCCCTTGGCAATCGAGGTCCAGCGGCCGGGGTTCTTCGCCAGCTCGTCGCTCAGCGACTTGAGGATGACGCCCCACTCCTCGGGCTCGGTCGCCGGGTTGAACGCCGGCACCTTGCCGGCCTTCTCGTACTCGGCCGCCTTGTGCACGAACAGCGTCGCGTCGCCGCCGTCGTCGACGATCAGCGTCGGGCCCTTGCCGTCCGGCCACACCAGGCACTCGACCGTGCACCACCAGTATTCGTCGAGCGTCTCACCCTTCCACGCGAACACCGGGATGCCGCGTCGGGTTGGCCACCGTGCCGCCCGTCTCGGGCCGGCCGACGACGACCGCCGCCGCGGCGTGGTCCTGCGTCGAGAAGATGTTGCACGACACCCAGCGCACGTCGGCGCCGAGCAGCGACAGCGTCTCGATGAGCACGCCGGTCTGAATCGTCATGTGCAGGCTGCCCATGATCCGCGCGCCGGCGAGCGGCTTCTTGCCCTCGTAGCGCTTGCGGATGGCCATCAGTCCGGGCATTTCGCCCTCGGCCAGCCGAGTTCCTTGCGGCCGAACTCCGCCAGGTTGAGATCCGCCACCTTGTAGGGAACGCGACCCGCCTGCTTGGCCAGGTCGTATGCGTGCACTTCGCTCGTTGCTGTTGCCATGCTTCCTTCTCCTCGATTGACTGCGCTAGGTCTTGACTGCGACTGCTGAAAACAACGCCGGTCCGCCCGCGTCCGGGTTGGCCGGCAGGTTCCGCACCCGCACGTCGGCGAATCCGGCGCTGGTGAGGAACCGCGTCATCTGCTTGTCCGAAAACCCGAGCCACACGTGGCCCATCTGCTGCTGATACTCCTCGTGCTCGTGCGGCAGCATGTCCACGACGAGCACGCGCCCTCCCGGCCGGATCACGCGCGCCGCCTCCGAGAGCGCCTTCGGCGGCGCCGGCGAGTAGTGCAGCACCAGCGAGAGCACCGCCACGTCGAGCTCGCCGTCGCCAAGCGGCAGCGACTCGAGCTCGCCTTTCCGGAACTCGACGTTGGTGGTCGCGCCGTCGAGCCGCGCCGCGCGCCGCGTCGAGCATGTCCATCGACGCGTCCACCGCGATGACCTGGCGCACGTAGGGCGCCACGCGTCTCGGTGAGCTGGCCCGTGCCGCACCCCAGATCGCCGACCAGCAGGTTCGGGTCGATCAGGCCCGAGCACGGCCGACAGGTAGAACGTGTCGCCGTACAGATCCTGCCGAAGCCTATCCCACCCGGCCGCCGCGTTGGCGAAGAACTCCTGCGACTTCGCGCGCCGCCGCGCCAGCACGCCTTGCAGCCGCCGGTCGTCCTGCCCGGCGGCCGAGGTAGCGGCCACCTGCTCGCGGATGAGCGGCCACAGCCGCGTCGCGCCGGCGTCGAGGTCGTCGGCCGGCATGCTGTAGAACCGGCTGGTGCCGTCGCGCCGCGAGGCCACCCAGTCGTCGTCGGCCAGCGTCTTGAGGTGCCGGCTGACGCTCGACTGCGGCATCTGCAGCACCGCGCACAGCTCCGACACCGTCAGCTCGTGCCTCTCCAGCAGCAGCAGCATCCGGCAGCGCGTCTGGTCGGACAGCGCCGACATGTGGTCGAGAATCGGGGCGTTCATCAGCGTGGAGGGAGCGGCTTCGCGTTCAATCCGTATATCCGGATGGAATGATACGACGAGCTGCCGGCGATCGTCAAGCCCGGCTGTAAATCGCTCTGATCGCGCGACTTGACCGACCAGGAGCGCTCGCGGAGCGAACGGCTAGAGGGCGGCGAGCTCGGCTTCGAGGCGGCCGACCAGCGAATCGAGCTCCACGGTCACCGCGCGCACCGTGTCGGGCTGGCTCAAATCGACGCCGGCGCGGGCCAGCAGCCGCATCGGATAGTCGCTGCCGCCGGCGCGCAGCAGCGACAGGTAGCGCTCGACGCCGTCGCGCGCCGCGGCGGCGTCACCCGATCGGATGTCCTGCATCAGGCGCGCGGTCGAGGCGAAGCAGGTGGCGTACTGATAGACGTAGTACGGCGCGTTGAAGAAGTGCGGGATGCGCGCCCACGTGACCTCGCGACACCGGCTCGTGGTCGATCACGTCGCCGTAGTAGTCGCGCACCAGGCTCGGCGTAGATGGCGTTGAGCGTTTCGGCGGTGACCGGCTGGTCCTGCTCGACCAGCCGGTGCGCCTGCAGCTCGAAGTCCGCGAACATCACCTGGGTGTAGAAGGTGCTGGCGATGCTGTCGATCGCGTGCTGCAGCAGCACCGCGCGCTCGCGGCCGCTGCGCGCGCGGCGCAGCATCAGGTCGAGGAACAGCGCCTCGTTGAGCGTCGACGGCACCTCGGCGACGAAGATCGTGTAGCCGGCGTAGACGTACGGCTGCGCCTGGTGCGACAGCAGCGTGTGCATCGAGTGGCCCATCTCGTGGGCCAGCGTGAACACGGCGTCGAGCGTCTCGTTGTAGTTGAGCAGCATGTACGGATGCGCGCCGTACACCGGCGCCGAGTAGGCGCCGCTGCGCTTGCCCGCGTTCTCGAACACGTCGATCCAGCGCTCGCCGAACGCGCGCCGCACCTGCGCCTGGTAGTCGCGCGCCGAGCGGCGCCACCGACTCCACGATCCACTCCCCCACGTCGTCGTAGGGATAGCGCTCGTCCTGCTGCACCAGCGGCACGAAGATGTCGTACAGGCAGTAGCGCTCGAGCCCGAGCACGCGGCGCCGCAGCCGGTGGTAGCGCCGCAGCGGCTCGACGCCGGCCTTGGCCGCCGCAATCAGGTTCTCGACCACCGACGGCGGGATGTCGTTGCCGTGCAGCGCGGCGTCGAGCGTGCTGGCGTAGCCGCGCGCCCGCGCGTGGAACCAGTCGCGCTGCAGCACGCCGTTGTACATCGCCGCAATGGTGTTCTGGCTGTCGGCAAACGACTGGTGGAACGCCCGGTAGGCGGCGGCGCGATCGGACTGGTTGCGGCTGGTCTCGAGCAGCGCCCGGTACTGCGCGTAGGTCAGCGTCACCTGCTCGCCGCGTCTCGAGCCGGATCGACGGGAACTTCTTGTCGGCGGTCGTCAGCGCCGAATAGGTGTCGGCGGGCACGCTGTTGAAGCGGCCCGGCGTACGACAGCAGCCGCTCCCCCGGCTCGTCGAGCACGTGCTCCTGCTCGTGGAACAGGCTCTCGACGAAGAAGCGGTAGACCGCCAGCTCCGGGTCGGCCGCCATCCAGGCCTGGATCGTCGGCGAGCGGGACCGCCAGCAGTTCGGGGTTGAACCAGGCGCTCGCCTGCTGCTGCCGGGCGAACAGGATCTGCACCTGCTGGCGCCGGCCGTTGAGGGTGTTGTCGCGCAGGTCCTCGTCGTATTGCAGCGCGGCGAAGTACCAGACGCGGTAGCTGAGCGCGCCGAGCCGTGTCCATCGCGCGCAAGCGCCGCCAGGAGCTGGCGCCCCGACTGGCCGAGCGTGCCCTGGAAGCGCGCGGAAGTCCTCGATCAGCCCCTCGAGCTCCCGGTAGCGGGACGACCACTCGTCCCAGCTCGGCGCAGACCGGCGACAGATCCCAGCGGTAGCGATCGGGACCGGCGCGGCGGTGCCGGCGGATCGCCGGGACCGGGACGGAAGGGTTCGAGTGGTGGCATGGTCTACGATCGCAGCAAGGCCCGCAGGTCCGCGTAGTCCGCCGACAGCTTCATCGAGACAGCGCGGGGACGGGTGATCGCGGCGGCCAGCACCGGCGGCAGCGGCACCGGGCGCGCCGATGGCCGGCTCCACCACTTCGCGGAACTTGGCCGGATGCGCCGTGGCGAGGAACACGCCCGACGGCATCGGCGTCGGTCGCGCAGCGCTGTCGTTGATCGCCAGCCAGCCGATGGCGCCATGCGGGTCGAGCAGGTAGCCGTGCTCGCGGTAGACGCGGCCGATTTCGGCGACGACGCGCGCGTCCTCGTAGGCGAACCCGGTGACGTCGCGCCGCAGCGCGTCGAGATCGCCGCCGTAGAGCCACTGCATGCGCTCGAAATTGCTCGGCGCGCCCACGTCCATCGCGTTGGCCACGGTACGGACCGAGCCCTTGGGATCGTAGAGGCCGCTCTGCAGATAGCGCGGCACCGCGTCGTTGACGTTGGTGGCGGCGACGAAGTGGCGGACGCGCAGCCCGAGCCGCTTGGCGATCAGGCCGGCGGTCAGGTCGCCGAAGTTGCCGCTCGGCACCGCGACCACCGGTCCCCGCTGGCCGCCCGACGGCCGACAGCAGGAAGTAGTAGAACACCTGCGGCAGCAGGCGCCCGAGGTTGATCGAGTTGGCGGGCGTCAGCCAGACGTGCGTGCGCAGCTCGTCGTCGGCAAAGGCGGTCTTGACCAGCCGCTGGCAGTCGTCGAAGGTGCCGGCGACGGCCACGGCCAGGATGTTGTCGCCCATCGACGCCATCTGCGCTTCCTGGACGTCGCTCACCTTCCCGGCCGGGTAGAGCACCACCACGCGGGTGTCGGGGACGCGATGGAACGCCTGCGCGACGGCGCTGCCGGTGTCGCCCGAGGTGGCCACCAGGATGGTGAGCGGCGTCCCGTCGGTGAAGTGGTGCAGCAGCCGCGCCTGGACCCGTGCGCCGACATCCTTGAAGGCCAGCGTCGGACCGTGGAACAGCTCGAGCGCCCAGACCCGCTCCGTCACCTGGACCAGCGGCACCGGAAAGTCGAGCGCGTCGCGGACGAGCGGCTCGAGCTCGGCCTCGGTGATCTCGCCCTGCAGCAGGTGGGCCCCGACGATGGTGGCCGTGGTGACGAAGTCGGCGGCCTCGAGGCGCCGCAGCGCCTCGAGCCGGCAGCGGGTCGATCCGCTCCGGCATGTAGAGGCCGCCGTCGGGGGCGGTGCCGGCGAAGAGCGCGTCGATGAACGGGACGGGCGGCGAAGCGCCCCGCGAGCTGATCCACTTCATGGATGGGTCTACGCTTCCGGGCGAACCGGCACCGGGCGGCCCTCGGCGTTGACCGCCACGAACACGACCTCGGCTTCGGTCACCTTGATTCGCTCGCCGCGGTTCCGGGCGGCCGCGGCGTCGGCGGGCGCGCCCCACCGCTCGGCCTCGACCAGCACCCGGACCGTGACCGAGGTGCGGCCGATCCGCACCGTTTCGGTGAAAAAGCTCACGATATCGCCCACGAACACCGGCTCGTGGAACTCGACCTCGCGCATCGCCTTGGTCACGAAGCGGTGCGGGCCGGCGCGGCGGGCCTCGATGGCCGACGCGAGGTCGATGTGCGACAGGATGACGCCGCCGAAGATCGTGCCGTAGGCGTTGGTGTCCTTGGGCAGCAGGAGCACTCGAATCGCCGGGTCGCGGTCTGTCATGGGCGACCTTCATTCTTTCCCATCCAGCGCCGCGGGTCCACCGACGAGTCCGCGTCACGCGGCGGCAACCGCGCCGTGCTTCACTTTCTCATTGAGCATTGACGGCACGGCGCTTACGATTGGAACTCAGCGCGACCTGATAAGGAGAACCGCCGAAGGATGCACAGGACATGAGCACGCTGACCAACGGACGCCAGGCCCCGATCGACGCCAACGCCTCGACCTCGCGCGCCTGGACGGTGCACGACGCGAGCGAGCTCTACGAGGTCAGCCGCTGGGGCAACGGCTACTTCTCCGTCAACGCCGCCGGGCACCTGCAGGTGCACCCGACCAAGGACCCGAGCACGGCCATCGACCTCAAGGAGCTCGTCGATCGGCTGCAGCTCCGCGGCATCAGCCTGCCGGTCCTCATCCGCTTCACCGACATCCTCAAGCACCGCCTCGGCGAGATCCACGAGCGCCTTCCAGGCCGCCATCGCCCAGAACCAGTACCAGGGCGGCTACCGCTGCGTCTACCCGATCAAGGTCAACCAGCAGCGCCACGTCGTCGAGGAGGTGCTCAACTTCGGCAAGCCGTACAACTTCGGGCTCGAGGCCGGCTCCAAGCCGGAGCTGCTCGCCGTGGTGGCGCATCGCCGACAACGACACGCCGATCATCTGCAACGGCTTCAAGGACGCCGAGTTCATCGAGACGGCGATGCTGGCCCAGAAGATCGGCCGCAACATCATCCCGGTGGTCGAGAAGTTCACCGAGCTGGGGCTCATCCTCGAGGTCGGCGGAGAAGCATCGGCGTGCGGCCGCAGATCGGCATGCGCGTGAAGCTGGCGTCGCGCGGCAGCGGCCGCTGGCAGTCGTCGGGCGGCTTCCGCTCGAAGTTCGGCCTGACGGTCACCGAGATCATGCGCGGGCTCGAGGAGCTGAAGAGCGCACGGCATGGAGGACTGCCTCAAGCTCCTGCACTTCCACCTCGGCAGCCAGATCACCAACATCCGCATCGTCAAGGGCGCGCTCAACGAGGCGGCCCGCGTCTACACCGAGCTGGCCAAGCTCGGGGCCGGGCTGCAGTACATCGACGTCGGCGGCGGGCTGGGCGTGGACTACGACGGCTCGCAGACCAACTTCGAGTCGAGCATGAACTACACGCTGCAGGAGTACGCCAACGACGTCGTCTACCACATCCAGACGGTGTGCGACGAGGCCGGCGTGCCGCACCCGACGATCATCTCCGAGAGCGGCCGCGCGGTGGTCGCCTACCACAGCGTGCTGGTGTTCAACGTCCTCGGCGTCTCGGGGTTCCGCGACGAGAAGGTGCCGACGACCGCGCAACCCGGACTGGGAGCAGCCGCTGCTCGACCTGGTCGAGACCTACAACAACGTCACCGCGCGCAACGCGCTCGAGGCGTTCCACGACGCGCAGCAGGCGCTCGACATGGCGCTGAGCCTGTTCAACGGCCGGCTACCTGCCGCTCGAGCAGCGCAGCATGGCCGAGAACCTGTTCTGGGCCATCGCCACCAAGCTCCAGCGCATCGCCGCGACGATGGACGAGGTGCCGGAGGATCTGCAGAACCTCGACGAGCAGCTGTCGGACACCTACTTCTGCAACTTCTCGCTGTTCCAGTCGATTCCCGACAGCTGGGCGATCAAGCAGCTCTTCCCGGTGATGCCGATCCACCGGCTGAACGAGAAGCCGGGCAGCCACGCGCGTGCTCGGCGACATCACCTGCGACTCGGACGGCAAGCTCGATCGGTTCGTCGACCGCCGCGACGTGAAGAAGACGCTGCCGCTGCACGCCGACCAACGGCGACCCGTACTACCTCGGGCGTGTTCCTGGTCGGCGCCTACCAGGAGATCCTGGGCGACCTGCACAACCTGTTCGGCGACACCCACGCCGTGCACGTCAGCCTCGACGAGAACGGCGGCGTGCGGCTCGACGCGCTGATCAAGGGCGACACGGTGCGCGAAGTGCTCGACTACGTGGAGTTCGACGCCGAGGCGCTGCTGGGCAAGCTCCGGACCGACGTCGAGACCGCGGTGCGCGCCGGCCGCATGGACTACGAAGGCGCCGGCCGCCTCCTCCGGTTCTACGAGGACGGCCTGCACGGCTACACGTACCTCGAGGAGTAGAAGCCTGAACGTCGGTAGGTCTGGAGGCTGGTAGGCAGGTGGGCGGGTAAGACGATGCTTACCTGCCCAGCCTACCTGCCTACCTGACCTACCGCGGCCGCGCCGTTCTACTTCAGCGCGGCGGTGAGGTCGTAGGCGGCGACGCTATTCCCAAACAGGAACGGGACGATCGCGAGGCGCGCGTCGCGACGTAGCCGAAGTCGGCGCCGCCGGCCGTGAACTTCGCCAGCACGCGTAACGTCCCCGCCCTTGCTCACCTGCAGCAGACGCTGGCCGATGACGTCGGTCACCAGCAGGCCGCCGCAGCCGTCGGGCTCGATGCCGTCGATGCCGCCGACCGGCTGCGTGGTCAAATTCGTCCGCTGCTTCGACTTCAGATCGAACGCGTAGAGGTGCCCGCTCGGCGGCGCGGCGCCACGGCCACGACCCGGTGCGGCGCCCGGGCTGCGGCGCCGGGCCGATGGTGCCGAGAATCAGCCGCGTGCCGTCGACCAGCAGCCCGTTCGGCTGCTCGACGACGTCGGCGCCCTCCACGAACACCGACGCCTTGCCGTTGCGCACCTCGAAGATCTTGAGCGCTGCCGAATCCGACACGTACACGGTGCCGTCGGGCGCGGTGGCGAGATCGTTGAGGAACTGTGCGCCGTCGATCTTCACGCGCGACACCACCTTGCCGCTCGCGATGTCGAAGCCCACCACCTCGTCGATGTCGGAGGCGTAGAGCACGCCTCGGGCGCTGCGCAGCCCCTTCGGCGCGTGGAGACCGGTGGCCCACTTCTCGCTCACGACGACGCCGGCCGGCGGTCAGCCGCGAGATGTAGCCGTTGCCGTCCTTCTCGAGAATCTGGCCGTTGATCGACGAGACGAAGACGGCGTTCGACGCGGCGTCGTAGATACGCGCTCTCGGGCGCCGCAAAGCCGGTGGTGAGGTTCCACTGCGGCGTCAGCACCGGATCGGCGGGCGCCTGACCGAGCACCGTCGCGACCAGGGCGGCGCACAGGGCGAGCACGCCGGCAAGCAGTCGAAACATGGGGGCTCCTCGGACCGCAGAAACGCCGGCGCCGGCGCGTTACCGGCGCCGCTGATCGTAGAACTTGCGGCAGGCGCGCTGAAAGCGCTCGTTGAGCGGACCGGCCACGTCGGCCGGCAGCGGGCCGAGCCGGGTCCACTGCGACTGCGCGCTGCGCACTTCCTGCTCGGCCTCGCGCCAGCGCAGTTCTTCGGTCTGGGCGACGGCCTGGCCGCCGGCCATGGTGTTGGCCGCAAGGCGCTCGCGCCAGCGCTGCGCGAGCAGCTCGGCGGGCGACACCGCCGCCGGCGCCTCGGCGCCGTGCTGCTTCGACCAGCGCCTCGACCTTGGCCAGCAGCTTCTCCATCCGCTTCCGCGTGTTGGCCGGATCGAGGTCGGTGCCGGCAAAGGCCGCGGGCCACGCCGCCACGATTTTGCCGAGCGCCTGGTGGTAGCTCGCGGCCAGCTCCTGCTGCACGGTGCGCGGCAGCTCGGGCGCCGCCTGCCACCGCGCCCGGGCCTCGTGGACCTTGTCGACGAGCCCTTCTGGCGCGTCCACCGGCCGTCTCGCCGGCGCCGGCGTCGGCGGCGGCCGATGACGCCCGCGCCGCCAGCGCCTCGAGGTCGCGAATCACGTCGGCGCGTGCCGCCGCCTTCGACTGCAGCTCCACCTGGTCGCGGTGCTTGTAGCGATCGAAGAACGCGTCGCACGCGGCGCGGAAGCGCTGCCACACGGCGTCGGACTTCGAGCGCCGCACCGGCCCGATCTGCTTCCACTCGGCCTGCAGCTTCTTGCACTGGGCGGCGGCGGCTTCCCACTCGGTCGAGGCGGCCAGCGCCTCCGCCTGGGCGCAGAGCGCTTCCTTGCGGGCCAGGTTCTCCGACCACTCGTCCTTGCGCTTCTTCAGGTCGTCGTGGCGGCGGGTGAAGAACTGATCGCACGCGGCGCGGAAGCGTTCCCACATCGCCTTCTCGCTGCCGCGCGACACCGGTCCGATCGTCTTCCACTCGGCCTGCAGCGCCTGGATGGCCGTCGCGGTCTTCACCCAGTCCGAGGAGCCGGACAGCGCTTCGGCCTGTTCGCACAGCGCCTGCTTCTTGGCGAGGTTCGCCGAGCGCTCTTCGTTCTGCGCGGACAGGTGCGCCGACGTGCGCGCGAACACCGCGTCCTGCGCCGTCTTGAACCGGCGCCACAGCGCTTCGCCCTGCGTCCGCGGCGCCAGCGCCACCTGCTTCCAGCGTCCCTGGAGCTCGCGCATGCGGCGGGCGGCCACTTCCAGATCGGCCTCCTCGGCGAGCGCCTCCATCTTCTTGGCCAGTTCTTCCTGCACCTGCAGGTTGGCCCAGCGCTGCCACTCGTCCGCGTCGCGCAGCTCCTGCACGCGGGGGCCGAGCACGGCGCGCGCCGCCTCGAGGCGCGACTGCACTTCCTGGCGGTCCTTCTTGGTCGGCAGCGGCAGACGGCCCTCGAGCGCCGACCGGATCTCCGAGAGCGCCCGGTCGCCGGCCTTGAGCGTGACCTGCTCGGACGCGGCCAGCGTCTCGACCTGCCGGCAGATCTGGTGCAGCCGGCGCAGGTTGTCCTGCTCCTGGCGCTGGCGCACCTGCACCTGCTCCTGCTCTTTCTCCTCGATCGCGGCGATGGCCCGTTCGAGCCGGTCGGCCGCCTCGGGGTTGGCCTCGGCGTGCTCGCGCAGCACCTCGGCGTCGCGGCGCAGCCCGCGCCAGCGGGCGATGAGCTCCTGCGCCGGAATCTCCGAGGCGACGAGCTGCTCGAGCTCCGACGCCAGCGTCTGCAGCCGGCCGGCCGCGGCCTGCGCCAGCATGCGGCGCCGCTCGCGATCCTCGAACGCCCGGCAGGCGTCCTGGAAGCGCCGCGTCAGCGAGGCGGCGTACTCCTGCGGGATGGGCGGCAGCGCGTCCCAGCGCACCTTCAGCTCGGCGATGCGATCCTCGGCGCCCTCGCCTTCCAGTTCCTCGATCTCCAGGCACACCCGCAGGCGGTCGGCCTGCTCGCGCGCGGCCGCCTCGGCGCGAATCCGGTCGGCAGCGCGCTCCTGCTGCGCGCTCGGCAATCGCCTCGCGCGCCGCCTCGCTGGCCGCCTCGAAGCGCTCCATCAGCTCGGCGTCGATCTCGGTGTCGGCGCCGAGCTCGGCAAACGCCAGCCGCACGCGCGACAGCTCCGCCTCGGCCTCCGCCGGGTCGGCGAGCGCGACCAGCGCCTCGGCCTCGCGCAGCAGCCCGGTCGCGCGGCCGCGGTCCTCGGCGGACATCTGCGCGGCAGGCGCCTCGGCCGGCGGCGCCAGCGCCTCTTCGATCTGACGCAGCCGCACGCGCGCGCGCCGTGACGCCACCTTGTTGCGCGCCCGCTGCGCGATGGCGCCCAGCCCCTCGGTGTCGCCAACGCGTTCGAGCGCGGCCACCGCCACGTCGGTGTGCTCGGCCTTGAGCGCCACCGCCAGAATCTCTTCGCTGTCGGTCAGCCGCGCCAGCGCCCGCGCCCGCGTGGCGCCGTCACGCGCGTGCCGGCTCACCGAGCCGAGCGCCTTGGGATCGTCGAGGAGCTCGAGCACGGCCGCGCGCACCTCCGGGCTGGTGCTCTCGCGGACGACGACCACCACTTCCTTGAACCGCCCGCCCTCGACCAGCTGCCGGGCGATGTCGGCGGCCTTGACCGGGTCGCGCGCTTCGGCAGCCAGACCGGTCAGCTGGCGCACGGCCTCGGCGCGGACGTCCGCGTCCGGGTCGGTCCTGGCGATGTCGCCCAGCACGGCCACGTCGTCGAGGCGCGCGACGGCGGCGCGGCGGACGCGCGCCTCGGCGTCCTCGCGCGCGAGCGCGCGGAGCACGTCGCCCTCGTCGGGCCCGAGGTCGTAGACCGCCGCCGCGCGGACCGTCGGGTCCGAATGCTTCCAGCGGGGTTGTGGGCGGAGCCGCTCGAGAATTCCCATGCCGATCGTGGTGTACCGCGAGTATTCGTGTCGCGCGGGGTCCTTAGTCTACACCGGGTGCTTTACGCCGCCCGTCGCGCGCGCGAACGCGTTTTCGAGTGGCGAAAGCCACGACAAGAATTCGTAAACCAGTCTGACCAAAATGCGAACGGGCCGGCACCAGTGGCCGGCCCGTCACAACCGTCGTGTCCGGCGCCCCCGGCGCCGCCGTGCCCTACTTCACGAACAGCATCTCCCGGTAGGTCGGCAGCGGCCAGATGCGCGTGCGGCGTCAGCACCTCGATGCTGTCGCCCGTCTCGCGCAGCTTGGCCATCGCCGGCACCACCTTGTCGCGCATGAACTTGGCGTGCTTCTCCGCCGACCCGCCGCTGTGTTCGAGCAGCTTCGCCAGCGCGTCGGTCTCGCTCTTCAGCTTGTCCACGAGCTTGGTGTAGGCGCCGAGCAGCTTCTTGCCCTGCGCGCTCTTGCCGCCGCCGGCCTTCACCGCCGCCACGCTCTGCCCGATCTGCTTCTGGTACTCGAACGCCGCCGGCAGGATGTAGCGGTTGGCCATCAGCACCATCAGCTGGCCTTCGATGTTGATCGTCTTGTTGTAGTTCTCGAGGAACATCTCGTAGCGGGCGTGCACTTCGCGCTCGTTGAGGATCTTGAAGCGCTCCATCAGCTTGACCGCCTGCGGCGTGACGAGCTGCGGCAGCGCGTCCACCGTGTTCTTCAGGTTCAGGAGGCCGCGCTTCGCCGCTTCCTTCTGTCCACTCGGCCGAGTAGTTGTTGCCGTTGAAGATGATCCGCTTGTGCTTCTTGATGATCTTCGTCAGCAGCTTGCCCGACCGCCGCCTTGAGGTCCTCGCCCTTGGCCGTGGCGGCCTCGAGCTCGGTGGCGATCGAGTCGAGCGAATCGGCCATCGCCGCGTTGAGGAAGATGTTCGGCCATGCGATGTTCTGCCCGGACGAGACGGCGCGGAACTCGAACTTGTTCCCGGTGAACGCGAACGGGCTGGTGCGGTTGCGGTCGCCGGCGTCGCGCGGCAGCTTCGGCAGCACGCTCGACGCCGATGTCCATGATGCCGCCCTGCTTGGTCGACTTGGCGGCCCCCTTCTCGAGCTGCTCGAAGATGTCCGAGCAGCTGGTCGCCGAGGAACACCGACAGGATGGCCGGCGGCGCCTCGTTGGCGCCGAGACGGTGATCGTTGCCGGCGCTGCGCAATCGTCGCGCGCAGCACGCCCTGCCAGTTGTCCACGCCCCTGCAGCACGGCGGCGCAGAACACGAGGAACTGCATGTTGTCGTGCGGCGTGTCGCCCGGGCCGAGCAGGTTGTTGCCGAACTCGTCGGACAGCGACCAGTTGTTGTGCTTGCCCGACCCGTTGACGCCGGCAAACGGCTTCTCGTGCAGCAGGCACGCCAGGCCGTACTTCGGCGCCACGGCCTGGAGCGTCTCCATCGTCATGAGCTGATGGTCGACCGCCAGGTTGGCGTTCTCGAACACCGGCGCGATCTGGTACTGGCTCGGCGCCACCTCGTTGTGCCGGGTCTTCACCGGCACGCCCACCTTGTACAGCTCGGTCTCGACCTCCGACATGCACGCGAGCACGCGCGCCGGGATCGAGCCGAAGTACTGGTCTTCCATCTCCTGCCCCTTCGGCGGCTTGGCGCCGAAGAGCGTGCGGCCGGCGTTGATCAGATCCGGGCGCGCGAAATAGAAGTTGCGATCGATGAGGAAGTATTCCTGCTCCGGACCGCAGGTCGCGAACACGCGCTCGGCCGTCGAGCCGAACAGCTTCAGCACGCGCACCGCCTGCTTCGACACCGCTTCCATCGAGCGCAGGAGCGGCGTCTTCTTGTCGAGCGCCTCACCGGTCCAGCTGACGAACGCCGTCGGGATGACGAGCGTGACGCAGTTGCCGCTCATGTGCAGCCACGGCGGGCTGCTCGGATCCCACGCGGTGTAGCCACGGGCCTCGAACGTGGACCGCATGCCGCCCGACGGGAAACTCGACGCATCGGGCTCGCCCTTGATCAGTTCCTTGCCGCGGAACTCCGCGATCGCCGTGCCGTCGCCGTTGGGGCCCAGGAAGGAGTCGTGCTTCTCGGCGGTGATGCCGGTGAGCGGCTGGAACCAGTGCGTATAGTGCGTCGCCCCATGCTCGACAGCCCACTCCTTGAGCGCCGACGCCACCGCATCCGCGGTCGCCGCATCGAGCGGCTCACCGCGCGTGATCGTCGCCCGCAGCGCGCGATACGCCGGCTTGGGCAACCGCTCCTGCTGCACCTTGTCGTTGAACACGCGGCTGCCGAAGATGTCGGCGGCTTTCTCGGTCGACGTCGTCGAGACGCGCCCATCGGTCAACGACCAATCACGGATGCTTTTGACGGCTTCGGAAAGTGCACGCAGATCCCATCGTCGAGGCCTATCCTTTCTTCTCGTTGCAGCGGAAATCCACCCGGGGCGGGCAGCGCGTGCAGATGACGAATTATGCACGACGGTTCGAGCAGTTTGCAATATTGTGGCCTTCATCCAACGCGAGATCGCCGAAGATGTGCACGGTGACACTTCTGGCGTGCATGGCGCGCACGAATTTCGATGTCGCTCTGCAGCCAGAGGGCTCCTGAAGTGCCCTGCAGGGGTGTCTGCGCTGCACGACGTACGCTGCGCGTGCGGCCGCGGCCACGGCGGCCGGTCGCACCTGCCCGCATGCGACCCGCCACGCCATGACGATCGACGCATTGCGTGCGTGCACCGCGCGCGGACCGCTCGTGCTCGATGGCGCGATGGCCACTTTCGTCCACGCGTCGGCGGGCGGGGCAAGCCCCGTCGCCCCGACCGATGCGCTCACGCTGGTCGCAGCCGGCGATCGTTCGCGCCGTGCACGACGCGTATCTCGACGCGGGGGCGGACATCGTCCGCACCAACACGTTTCGCGCCGCGTCGCGCGCCCACGCCGCCGACGCGCGCGACCTCTGCCTGGCGGCGGCGCGCCTCGCCCGCGCCGCCGCGGACGCGTGGTCGCTGCGCACGCCGCCGCGCCAGCGCCTCGTCGCGGGTGCCGTCGGTCCGGCCGATCCCGAGTCCGAGCCGGGCCGGGATCGACACGCGACGGCCGAACGTCTTCGCCAGGTATTTCGCGCGCCGCTGATCGGTCTGCTGGAGGGCGGCGTCGATCTGCTGCTCTTCGAGACCTGGTGGTCCCCGTCGCAGACCGAGGGCGCGCTGCGCGCGTTCGTGGATGCCTGCGACGCATCCGGCCGCCGCGTGCCGGTCCTCGTGTCCACCGCGCTGGCGCCCAACGGGCGCGTGGCCGCGTCGGGGGTCAGCCTCGCCGAGTGGCTCGACGCGATCGATCCGGCCACAGTGGACGGCGTCGGCGTGAACTGCGGGGCGGGGCCCGGCGGGCTCGCGGCGCCGCTGGCCGCACTCGGATCACGGTCGTGGCTCGTCTCGTGCGCCCCGAGCGCCGGGTGTCTCGGGCGCGGGCGGCGGCGACGCGCTCGCCCCCGGGCCCTTCGCCCAGGCCGTCGCGGCCTACGCGACGGCGGGCCTCGTCCACATCGCCGGCGGCTGCTGCGGCACCACGCCGGCGCACATCCGCGCCCTGGCCGCGGCGATCGCGCCGACGGGCGCGGACACGACCGCTGCCGCCAAACGTCGTTGCGACCCCGCGGCGCGCCGGGACACAATGAACGGCGGCGCGCGTCATCACGCCGCACGGCTTCCGACGGAGATCGATTGGAATACCTGATCAAGCAGTACCCCCTCGAGAGCGGCGCCCTCGAAATCCAGTACATCGAGGAGTACTTCGGGGAGTTCCCACGCAAGAAGACCGCGCGCGAGATCGTGCAGCGGCTCGCCGACCGCGAGTTCCTGATCCTGATGGCCGAGGCCAGCCTGCCCGACGATCCGTCCGCGGTCGTGCCGGTGTCGTTCAAGGTCGTGCACGAGCTCCGCGCCACCGAAGCCGACCCGAAGCTCGCCGACCTCGTGGCGCGGCTCAGCGGCTCCGTGCGCTTCGAAGGCCGGAAGGTGCTCTACAACTGGATCGGCGGCACGCGCCGCGACTGGCGCGGGCAGGGTCACTTCCGCGCGCTCACCGAGGAGACCGAAGCGTGGGCCCACGCGTCCGGCTTCCACGAAGTCGTGGTCAAGACGAAGAACCGCTTCTACGACATGCGGGGGACGCTCGACCACCTCGAGTTCGACGTCATCAAGTACGAGGTGCACCCCACCGACAACCGCGAGTCGAAGGTGTATCTGGGGAAGCAGCTGACGTCGGACGTGCTCCGCGCCCACACCAGCGCGCGCACGGTCGTGCAGGCGTAGCCGGTTCTTGTCGGCGGGTGAGACGCTGGGGCCGGCTTGCGCGTCGGCTGGAAGGCTTTACCAGCCTACCCGCCTACTGCGCGCCCACCCGCCCGACCGCCTCAGGATTCTTTCTTGCCGTGGAGCTTGGTCGTCAGCCGCTTGATGGCGCGGCCCACGGCCATGCGCGCCGCGTCGGGCGTCGACATCTCGAACCGCTTGGCGATTTCGGCCACGGACCACTGCGCCTCGATCCGCGCCACCACCAGCTCGCGGTCGCGCACGCCAAGGCCGCCGAGCGCCTCGCGGTACTGCTGGTAGGCTTCGGCCTGCACGGCGACCTCGAGCGGCGACGTGCGGTCAGAGACGAGATCCACCGGCAGTTCCACCGGCATCGGCCGCCGGCTTACCTTGCGGACTTCGTCGCGGATACGGTTGATGACCGACTGCCGGAGGTAGGCCTGCATGGCCCCGACGTGCCGGGGCTCGAAGTGATCCAGCCGCCGCAGCACGTGCAGGACGGTTTCCTGGACGAGGTCGGAGGTGTCGAGACTGCCGCGGGCGGCGGCCGGCAGCCGCCCGTGCGCCCAGCGCCGCAAGCCCGGGAGGCAGCGCTGCAGCAGCGCCTCGACGGCGAGGCGATCGCCCTCGCGCGCGCGAATGACGAGTTCGATCGTCGGCTCGTCGCTGATGAGGGCGTCGTGGGAGGCCACGGCTTTGGACTCGACTTTTCGGGGCGGGTTCATCCTGGTGTGACTCGCAGCAATCATAAGCCCTGCTCTTGCCGCCGGTGCGCAACCTCAACATTACGAGCGCCCGGCGGCTTCTGCTGTATAAACGGACAACCCGGTGTCACTGAACGCCCGCCCCTGCTCATGCTCGGCCTGACCGTCAGCCACTATCGCATCATCGGCAAGCTCGGCACCGGCGGAATGGGCATCGTGTACGAGGCCGACGATCTGCGGCTGCCGCGGAAAGTGGCGCTGAAGTTCCTGCCCGACCAACTGGCGGACGATGCCGACGCGGTGCGCCGCTTCGGCCGCGAGGCCGCCACCATCGCGCTCCTCAGCCATCCCAACATCTGCACGATCTACGACGTGGACACCCACGAAGGCCGTCAGTTCATCGCGATGGAACGGCTCGATGGCGTGACGCTGAAAACGGTGATGGCCCGCGAGGACCTCGAGCTCGGACGGCTGCTCGGCATCACGCGGCAAATCACCGCGGCGCTCGGCGCCGCTCACGCCAAGGGCATCGTCCACCGCGACATCAAGCCGGGCAACGTGATGGTGGGCGACGACGGGCACGTGAAAGTGCTGGATTTCGGCCTGGCGCGGCAGTTCCGGCTGCCCGGATCGAACCAGACCGGACTCGAGGGCTCCACGATTCCCGGCCGGCCCCTGGGCACGGCCAACTACATGGCGCCGGAACGGATTCTCCAACTGCCGCTGGATCCCAGAAGCGACCTGTTCTCCCTCGGCGTGATCGTGTACGAGATGGCCACGGGACGGCTGCCGTTCGCCGGCGCCTCTCCCTCCGACACCGTGACCAATGTCCTCGACCGCGAGCCCGAGCCCCTCACCACCCTCGCGCCCGACCGCCCGCTGGCGCTCGAGCACGTGGTGGTGCGATTGCTCGCCAAACGGGCGGCCGACCGCTACCAGAGCGCCGAGCACCTGGCCGAGGCGCTCGCGCGCATCGAGGTGCCGCCGTCCACGCTGGCCACCCGGCTGCTGCGGCGCCTGCGCCCGGCGCGCTAGTCGCGCCGCCACACAGGGCCGCAGCCCGGCGCCTCGAGGCGATTACCAGTCGATGCGCACTTCGGCCGGAGGCTGAGGGGGGTCGACCTTCTCGCGCTTCCGGTTCACCGCGGGCACCGAAAAGACCAGGAAGATAGACGCCGTCCCGCTCGACGATCTCCGCAGTCTCCTTCGCGCGCTGGGCCTGATCCCTGGTGGCGTACCTGAGTCGCACGCGGAAGTTCGGCTTCGTGAACAGGCTCTTGGCCGGCGCGCGCTTCGCGGCGAGCCCCTTCTTGCCCAGCCTGGCACCGATGTCTTCGAAGCGGATGGGGTCACGGGCCCGAACCGATGTCGTCTCACGCCCGCGCTCGTCTTCGTGCACCACCGTCCAATGCACGCTCTGGTTGCCGACCCATTCGCCGTATCCCATGTGCCCTCCTCAGTCCTCTGTTCAGTGTCGCGTGAGTCGCCCGGCCGCGCCAGGTCACCAATCGATTCGCACTTCCGCTGGCGGCGGGTCGTCCGGGTCGTCGCGATGAATCACCGGCACATCGAGCACGAGTTCGTACATGCCGTTGCGGGCCTCGATCCGCTGCACGCTCGCCGCCGCGGCCTGCGCCTCGTCCATCCGCTCGTAGCGAAGCGTCACACGGTAGTGGCCGACGTGCCCTTTCCGCTGGCCCACCGTGTCCAGCGACATCGGGTCGCAGCCGCGACACGTCTCCTCCACGTTGACGTCGTGTCCGGCCTTCGGGTGGTGACGGTGGCCTTGCTTCGACGACAGCGCCACCGGCGCCCCGGTCTCGTCTTCGTGAACGATGGTCCAATGCACACTCTGGTTGCCGACCCATTCTCCGTAACCCATGAGACTCCTCCTCGATTCCGGCTGGACTCACCTGCGCACGGTGGCCAGCGCCTGCAGTTCTGGCCGTAACAGATAACGTTCGCGCAGCTCCGATGGAACGCCGCGTTCCGCCTGCTCGAGCGACCGCTGCGCCTCGCGGCGATCCGGCTCACCCGACCCCGGCATGAGCGCGTTCCGCGCTTCGGCCCGCCAATGGTGCACCTGCGCCCTGAGCTCGGGGCTGAGCGGCGCCAGAGGCACGTCGGCGACGGCGGCCAAGGCGGCTGTGGCGCGGTGGGCGCGGAGTTCGAGCCGCGCGAGCAGCGTCCGGATCGTCGCCTCGAGCGCCGGACGCTTCATGCGCGCAGCCTGGCGCATCGCATCGGTCACCGCCTGCCGCCCCTGTTCGCGGCCATCGAGATCGTCGAGGAAACCGGCATAGGCGCGCGCCTCGACGCTCGCCGCATCGGGGAGATCGTCGGTCCACAGGCGTGCGGCGCGCTCGAACGCCGCGCGGCGCCTCCTTCTGGCGGCCCTGGGCGTACGCCAGTTCGCCGAGGGCGGCCGCCAGGCGCGGCGCAAGGCCCGCCGCGGCGGCGCCGGCAACGGCGTGCGCCTGCTTGAGCGCGCCGGCGGCGGCAGTCGAAATCGCCGAGACGCGTTCGCAGACGCGCCAGCTCGATGAGCAGCTCCGGCGCCGCACCGGCGCCCGCGCTCGTCAGCGCCGTCTCGAAGGTGGAACGCGCCTCCCCGTACTCACCCATGTCCACGAGCGTTCGGCCGTCCTCGAGCAGCAGCGAGGGAATGCGGTCGGCGAAGCCACGCTCCCGAGCCATGGCGAGCGCCTCGCCCACGCCCTTGCGCGCCTCGGCCAGGCGGCCGGTCAGGCGGTCGTGGACCGCGATGAGCTGCAGACAGAACACCTCGAAGTTCCGGTCTCCCAGCTTGCGGACCACGCGCAAGCGCGCCCTCGACGAAGCGGCGGCCTTCGTCGGGAGGACTACCGAACTCGATCAGCAGCGCGCCGGCGTTGGCCCGGCTGTACGCAGCGCGCCGCTCGTCGCCGCCACGCTCGGCGGTCTCATAACTCTGGCGATAGTAGTCGAGGGCTTTCGTCCGGTTGCCGAGCGTGATGTAGGTCACCCCGAGGTTGATGTAGACGATGCCTTCGAGGGACGTATTCCCGACGGACCTGGCGCTGGCCAAGGCGCGCTCGAGCGCAGCGGCGGCCGCCGTCAGATCGTCCTCGGCGCGGGCCGCGGACGCGACGTAGAAGTGCGCGCGCGCCTCGCTGTACCGCAGCCCGAGCGACTCGAACGCCTGCAGGGCCTGCGTGGCGAGCCGCGCGCGACTCGGCCCGCTCAGCCGGCGTGCCGCCGCGGAGGACGTCGGAGAGGCAGAGCATCGCCTGAGCCTCCCCGGCGGGAGACCCGAACGCGGCGTACGCGCGCCGCGCGCGCTCGGCGAACGCGCGGGCCATCGCCGAATCGTTCATCCGCGCGGGGCTGTACAGACGGCACAACTCGAGGGCGGGCCCGGGCTGTTGCGCGTCGAGCTCGAGCAGCCGGCGGTAGGACGCAATCGCATCGGTGGTGCGCCCGCTGCGATCCTGATAGCCGGCGAGTTCCGCCAGCGCCGACTGATCGTCGGGATCCGCCGCGGCGAGCGCGTCGTACCAGCGCGCGGCGTTCTCGGGCTGCCGGCGTGCCTCGGCCACCACGGCCTGGACGAACATCGACTCGGCGGGCGACGCCGTCGAGAGGCGCGCCTCCGCGCGATCGGCAGCCTCGACCGCGGCGCCGCGGTCGCCGGTCAAGTGCGCCACGCGCGCCTGCCACGCCGCCGGCAGCGGATGGCGCGGATCCTCGCGGGCGGCCCTCGCGAATGCGTCGCGCGCCGCGGCGAATTCGCCGGCGTCGAAAGCGCTGAACCCTTCTTCGAATGCTTTGGCGGCTTCGAGCGATTGAAAGCGTGCCGGGCGGGCCGGCGCGCCGCCCAGCCGCCAGCGGCTCCCCTGGAAGCGGCCTTCGATCTGCTCGGCGAGTGACACGATCAGCGCCGCCGCCGCCTCCTTGCTGAGCGACGACTCGATCGACGGGGTCTCGAGACGGCCGACCACCGCGCCGCCGCGATCCCGCACCTCGGCGCGGGCTTTCCATGCGCCCGCCTCGTAGAGCAACGTCGGCACGACGACGGCGCCCGCGCCACTGGTCGCGGCAACGGCCCGCACGGCGTCCTCGCCCGACAGGTCGCCGCCGCTCTGCAGGAACCGCCGCAGCGGCTGCAGCAAGCTGCGCGTACGGCCACACCCGGACATCCGCCGACGCCGCGAGCTCGCGCGTCAGCTCCAGCGTGAGCCCCAGGCGATACGGATCCAGGCTGGTGTCGCCGGTCCCATTCGCCACCGGGCTGACCGCCACGAAGGTGCGCGGCGGCGGCCGCATCAGGAACCATGCGGCGGCGCCGGCCGCAAGCAGCAGCGCCGCGGCCACGGCCACCACCGCCGGCCAGCGGCGCCTGCGGGGAGGCGCGGCCAGCGCGCGCGGCACGTCGACCGGCACCGTCTGGAGATCGAGCGGAACCGTGTGGCCCTGCACCTGCCGCAGCGCGCGCGCCAGCTCGCGGCCGCTGGCAAAACGCACCCCCGGCTCCTTGTGCAGCGCGCGGAACACCAGTTGCTCCACCGCCTCGGCGATCTCCGGTCGCGCCTCGCGCAGCGGGAGCGGCGTCTCGTGGCGGATCGCGTAGGACACCGCTTCGGCATACGCGCCCTGAAACGGCGCGTGGCCCCGCGAGCATCTCGTACAGCATCACGCCGACGGCCCAGACGTCGCTCTGGGGCGTGGCCGCGAGCCCGCGGAGCTGTTCCGGCGCCATGTAGCCCACCGTGCCCATGGGCGACCCGGCCTGGGTGAGCTGCACGCCACCGGCGAGCGTGGCGAGACCGAAGTCCACGATCTTCACCGCGTCCTCGGTCAGCATCACGTTGGCCGGCTTGACGTCCCGGTGCACCACGCCCGCGGCGTGGGCGCGCGCCAGGCCGTCGGCCACCTGCGTCGCGATGTCGAGCGCCTCGGCCACCGGGAGCGCGCCGCGCGCGAGCCGCTGCTTCAGGCTCCCGCCGTCGTAGAAGGCCATGACGATGAACAGCCGGCCGTCGTCGGTGGACTGGATGTCGTGAACGGTGCAGATGTTCGCGTGGTCGGTGGACGATGCGGCCTGAGCTTCGCGCACGAACCGCTGCTTCGCGTCCTCGTCGTGGCTCCACTCGTGCGGCAGGAACTTCAGCGCCACGAAGCGTCCCAGCTTCAGGTCGCGGGCCTTGTAGACCACGCCCATGGCGCCGCCCCCGAGCCGGGACAGCACCTGATACTGGGCCACGACGGTGTCGATCAGCGGGTCGGTCATTCAGGGCACGAGCACGATCTTGCCGATGTGCGCGCTCGACTCCATCAGCCGATGAGCGGCGGCCGCGTCGGCCAGCGGAAACGTCGCCGCGATACGCGGCAGCACCCGCCGCGCCTCGACGAGCGGCCATACCTCGCGCAGGAGCGCGGCCGCGATCCGCCCCTTCTGCTCGACGGATCGGGCCCGCAGCGTCGAGCCGGTGAGCGTCAGCCGCCGGCTCAGGATGCGGCGCAGGTCTACGGTCGCCATCGGCTCCCCCGCCATGAGGCCAATCTGCACCAGCCGGCCGTCGAGCGCCAGCGCCGCCAGATTGCGCGCCACGTACGCGCCACCCATGATGTCGAGGACCAGGTCGACGCCGCGCCCGCCGGTCTGCGCGAGCGCGGCCGCCACGAAGTCGGTCGTACGGTAGTTGATGGCGTGCTCCGCGCCAAGCGCCACGCACGCCGCGCACTTCTCGTCCGACCCCGCCGTCGCCAGCACCCGCGCCCCGCGCGCGGCCGCCAGCTGGATCGCGGTGGTGCCGATGCCGCTCGTCCCGCCGTGAAAGAGGGCCGTCTCACCGGACTGCAGCGCGCCGCGCTCGAACACGTTGGTCCAGACCGTGAAGAACGTCTCGGGCATCGCCGCCGCCTCGGCGAGCGTCACGCCCGCCGGCAGCGGCAGGCACTGCGGCGCCGGCGCGACGCAGCGGCTGGCGTAGCCGCCGCCAGCGACCAGCGCGCACACCGGGTCGCCCACGCGCCAGTCCGTCGTACCCCGGCCGCGACGGCCGCGACGTGCCCGGCCACCTCGAGGCCGGGAATGTCGCTGGCGCCGGGCGGCGGCGGATAGGCGCCCTGCCGCTGCAACACGTCGGGACGGTTGACCCCGGCCGCCACGACGTCGATGAGCAGCTCGCCGGCCGCCGGCACCGGATCCGGGCGCTCGGCCAGCCGCAGAACTTCCGGCCCTCCCGGTTCGGCAATCTCGATGCAACGCACGGCGCCAGCCTCCGATGCGGCTAGCGGCGCCGCGCCGGTCGCCGTCAGCGACGACGGCAGCCGGGGCGACGCCAGCAGCTCGATGAAGGCCGCCCAGCGGCGCGACGGGTCGTCGCCGGCCGCGCCGGCAATATAGCGCGCCACCATGTCCTTCCCGAGGTTGTAGTTGATCACGTAGCTGCGGGTACTGGTCGATGAACCGCACGCGCTGCCGGGCGCGGACGGGCGAATACAGTCCGTAGCGTCTCCAGCCAGCTCGCCGCCGCCTTGGCGTCGAATTCGCCGTCGACGTAGCGCCGCGCCGCTTCGTTGCCGGCATACGACAGCTGGTCCACCAGGCCCATCACCTCGTAGTAGCGCGCGGCCCCGGCCGGGTCGAGCCCGGCGGCGGGAAAGATCACCTCGCGCTCGAACGCCAGGCGATCCGCCGGCGGGAACGCGACCTCGATACCGTAGTTGGCCGTGCCCTCGGCGATGAGCGACTGCGGCGAAAAGAGCGCGTAGACCTGATATTCGGGCCAGCCGCGGTCCCGCACCAGCGCCTTCTCGAGCAGGACGTTGTAGACGTGATGCCCGGGATAGCCTTCGTGGCAGGCGAGATCGATGGCGCGGTCGACGAAGATCGGCAGGTCGGTGTTGATCTGGATCAGGCTGCGATAGCCGCCCTGATACCAGTTGTAGCCGCTCCAGCTCTTGTCGGTGACGTACTCGAGGGTGAAACGCTCGTCGGGCGGGAGCCTCACGTGTGCGAGGGTCCGCTGGCGGCAACCGTCGATGGCCGCCTTGAAGGTGGCGTCGAGGCGGCCGGCCGGAATCACGTAGGCGTCGCGGAAGCGCGTATAGCGGTCGAGCAGGGGGCCCGGACCCGGCAGCGCCTTGTCGAGCCGGGCCAGGACGGCCTCGAACTCCTTGCACGTCGTGGCGCGGGTCCACGGCGTCGTACAGCGCCTTCGACTCCTCGTCGAACGTCAGCTTCGTCCGCTGCAGCATCTCCACCCGCGCGCGCAGCGCCTCGAGTTGCCGGAAGAGATAGCGGTGGCGGAGCACGGCGATCGGCTCGGCGCCCTCGGACGGAGCGTCGGCCGCCAGCCGGCCAGCCAGCGCGGCGGCATCGCGGTCGATGTCGGCCAGCGGGCGCTTGACCGCGGCGGCCCGCCATTCCGGCGGTCCGTAGTACGCGTCCACATAGTCGGGGTCGTGATGGCCCATGGCCAGCACCAGCGACACGTACTGCGTGGCCAGCACCTGCATCGACTCTGGTCCTCCAGCCGCGGGCGGCGCGGTCTGCGTGGGAGCGCGATCCGTGGGCGCGCCGCAGCCGAGGGCGCCCGCCACGGCGACCAGCAGGCCGGCGCGCAGCGAGACACGCGCGGCGGCTCTGTCATCGGTAGTGCTCCCGGATCGTGGGAAGGAGATAGTCGCGGAACGCCGACGGAAAGTCGAACGCCGGCGCGAAGCCCCAGTCGCGCCGCGCCGCCGAGTCGTCCACGTCTTCCGGCCACGAGTCCACAATGGCCTGCCGCTTTTCGTCCACGCGCCAGCTCAGCGACGCGGCGGGAAACGCGGCGAGTACAGCATCGTGAACGTCCTGCGCGGTCGGAGCGAACGCCGACAGGTTGTAGGCGGTGCGCGTGAGCCGCGCGGCCGGGGCCGCTTCGAGGCGCAACAGCGCCTCGATCGCGTCGGGCATGGCCATGAACGGAATCCTGCGTGTCGGGGCGCACGAAGCAGGCGTACGGCTCCCCGCGCGCCGCGGCGTGGATCATCTCCGGCGCGTAATCGGAGGTGCCGCCGGCCGGAGTCGTCATCGCGGAAATCAGCCCGGGAAACCGGACACAGCGGAAATCCACGCGGCCCGCCGCGCGCGCCGCGAGCTGCTTGTAGTGTCGCGCGTAGTACCGGCCCAGATGCTCGCAGTAGAGCTTGTTGCAGCCGTACATCGTGCGCGGAGTGTTCCACGCGTCCT
This sequence comes from uncultured Acidobacteriota bacterium, assembly GCA_963731785.1. Lineage (GTDB taxonomy): Bacteria > Acidobacteriota > Vicinamibacteria > Vicinamibacterales > UBA2999 > DASYRM01. The sequence goes on along the minus strand of CAVSWX010000010.1, from coordinate 169,076 downwards.
CGGGCACGCGGCCGGCGCCGCGCTTCGTGGCCAGGTCGGGCAAGCCCGTAGGCCGCGATCGACGACGGATAGACGAACACCACCGGGCGCCCGTGCGACTCCCCTTCGCGCTGCGCGAACTCCAGCAGGCGCAGCGTGCCCTCGACGTTGACCTCGTGGGCGGTGAGCGGCGTGAACTCGGCGCGGGTGGAGAGGAGCGCGGCGAGGTGGAAGATCAGGTCCACCTCGAACTCGGCCAGGACCCGTTCGAGCAGCGTGGTGTCGGTGATCGAGCCGGTGAACTCGCGGCGGACGAGCGGCGCCAGGCTATTGTCGAGCCGGGTGATGTCGACCGTGACGATCGGACGGCCGGCGCTGGCCAGCCGGGTGACGAGACCGTGACCAATCTCGCCACCAGCCCCGGTGACCAGCGTGACGGGCGTCCGCATGCGGACCTATTGTAGGCCGCTAGCCTCTAGCCTCTAGCCTTTGGCAAGTGCTTCTCTGCAAACGGAAGCAGTACCGAGGCTAAAGGCCAAAGGCAAGCGGCTCGGTGATCACTTGTCGCCGTCGAGGAGTCCGCCGAGCCCGCCGAGAATCGATCCCTCGCCGACACGCGAGCCGCCCGCGGCGGGCGCCGCCTTGTAGATGCGATCCGCCATGCGGCTGAGCGGCAGCGACTGCAGCCACACGCGCCCGGGCCCGGTGAGCGCGGCGAAGAACAGCCCTTCCCCGCCGAAGAGCGCCGTCTTGATCTTGCCGACGAACTGAATGTCGTAGGCGACCGACGGCTGCAGCGCCACGAGGCAGCCGGTGTCCACGCGCAGGGTCTGCCCGGGCGCGAGATCCACCGGGTGCACCGTGCCGCCGGCGTGACAGAAGCGTCAGGCCGTCGCCTTCGAGGCGCTGCATGATGAACCCCTCGCCGCCGAACAGGCCGACGCCGATCTTGCGCTGGAACGCGATGCCGATCGACACGCCCCGGGCCGCGCAGAGGAACGAGTCCTTCTGGCAGATCAGCGTGCCGCCCAGCTGCTTCAGATCCATCGCGAGGATCTTGCCGGGATACGGCGCCGCAAACGCCACCTGCTGCTTGCCGCTGCCCTGGTTGGTGAAGACGGTCATGAACAGGCTCTCGCCGGTGATGAGGCGCTTGCCGGCGCCGAGCAGCGCCCCCATCACGCCCGAGCGCTGCTGCTGCGACCCGTCGCCGAAGACCGTCTCCATCTGGATGCCCGGGCGTCATGTACATCATCGAGCCGGCTTCGGCCACGGCGCTCTCGCCGGGATCGAGCTCGACTTCGACGAACTGCATCTCGCTGCCGAGGATGCGGAAGTCGATCTCGTGCGCGCGCGGGCCCGGCGTGATCGGCGGCGGCGCGGCCGCCGCCGCGCGGCTTCCGGTCGGCGTGAGGAAGGCGGCGAGCACCGGCACGTCCTTGAGCGGCGTCCAGTTCGCCATGCCCGCCGAGAAGACGAGCGTGTTGCCGTCAATGGTGCCGTTCCTCAGGTTGGTGACGACGTCTTCCTGCGACACCGGTCCGACCTGGTGGCCGCCGATGGCCATGTACCACTGCTCTTGTGCCATCGTCTCCTCTCCGACGGCGGGGCGAACGCCCGCGCCTCACCTGCCTCAACCTGCCTGACCCGCCTACCTGCTCACTGCTTCGGGAGCGGCGTCGATCTTCGCGCTCGCCGTCGCCTCGAGCTGCTGCACCGTCGCCGGGTCCAGCCGAGCAGGTTCGCGAGCTGCGCGAGATAGATACGCTCGGCGCCGCCCACCTGTTCGTCGGCGCGCACGACGGCGAACGCCAGGTTGTACAGCGTCGCCCGCTGCGCCGGATCGGTGACGCCGGCCACGATCTCGGCCAGCGGCCGCGGCTGCTGCAGCTCGCGCTCGACGAGATCGGCCATGCCCGCCTTCCTGCGCGCGCGCCAGCACCGTGGCGCGTTCCTGCGCGCTCATCGCGCCGTCGGCCTGCGCGGCCGACAGCGCCAGCCGCACCATTCGCGTCGCGTCGCTCATCGGCGCGGCCACCGACGCCCCGATCGCGGGAAGCGGCGGCATGGCCGGCCGGGCGCCGCGCCGGCCGCGCGATTGACGCCGGCACCCGCGGTGTTCAGCCCGGCGCCGGAGGTGTTCGAGTCCCGGCACCGGACCCGGCCCTGCCCTTGGCCCCGCCCTGCAGCGTCTCGAAGATGCCCCAGGCGACGCCCGCCGCGGTGAGCAGCGCGGTCGGGTTCGAGAGGAGCGAGCGTGCCCGCCGCTCGCCAGATAGCCCATCGCGCGGCTGCCGCGCCGCTTCCGGCCGCCGAGCACGGCCCGCATCACGCCGTTGAACAGCACGCTCTCGTCCATGGCTACGAGCGCACTCCCGACGCGGGGAGCGGCCACGACCGGCGGTTCGGGCTCGGGCGTGAAGTCCTCCCCGGGATTGATGAACCGATCGGTCTCGAACTTGTACTGCTTGTCGTACAGCTGCCGGTAGCGGCCGTTGGCCGCCAGCAGCTCCGCGTGCGTGCCGCGCTCGACGATCTCGCCCGCCTCGATGCACCAGGATCTGATCGGCGCTGCGGATCGTCGACAGGCGGTGCGCGATGACGAACGTCGTGCGGCCGGCGCGCAGGCGCCGCAGGCCGTCCTGGATCATCTGCTCGCTCTCGCTGTCGAGGCTCGACGTGGCCTCGTCGAGGATGAGGATGCGCGGGTTCGAGAGAATCGCCCGCGCGATCGACACGCGCTGCCGCTGACCGCCCGAGAGCTTCACGCCGCGCTCGCCGACGATGGTGTCGTAGCCCTGCGGGAACTGCGAGACGAACTCGTCGCAATGCGCGATGCGGCAGGCCGCGACGATCTCGTCGCGCGTCGCCCCCGGCCGGGCGTAGCCGACGTTCTCGGCAATCGTGCCGTCGAAGAGGAAGCTCTCCTGCAGGACCGACGCCAGCTGCTCGCGGTAGTCGCATCGAGCCGCAGGTCCGCCAGATCGCGGCCGTCGATCAGCACCCGGCCCTGCGTCGGCCGGTTGAACGCCATCACCAGGCTGATGAGCGTGCTCTTGCCCGAGCCGCTCGAGCCGACGAGCGCCGTGGTCGTGCCGGCGCGGCGCCTCGAACGAGACGCCGCGTCAGCACCGGCTGGCCCGGCGTTGTACTCGAACCAGACGTCGTCGAACGCCACGGTGCCGACGAGCGAGTCCGACCGGCGCGCGCTGCGCGTCCTCTTGTACCTCGGTGGGCATCTCCATCACCTCGCGGATGCGATCGAGGCCGGCGAACGCCTCGGTGATCTGCGTGCCGATCGAGGCGATGCAGACGAGCGGCGCGGCGACGATGCCGATGAAGAAGATGTAGGTGATGAGGTCGCCGAGCGTCATCTCGCCGGCGATGCACCGCCCGCCCGCCGAGCCAGATCATCAGCACGCCGACGACGCCGATCACGACCGTGCTGCCGGCGCGTGGTCGCCGAGACGCCGGTCATCGACTTGGCGATGTTGCGGAACAGCCGATGCGCGCCTTTGGTGAAGACGATCTCTTCGCGCTTCTCGGCCGTGTACGACTTCACGACGCGGATGCCGCCGAGCGCCTCGGTGAGGCGGCCCGTGACCTCGGCGTTGATCTTGCCGCGCTCGCGGAAGAGCGGCCGCAGCGTGTTGAACGCGTAGGCCATGCCGCCGCCGAAGATCGCCGAGCACCAGGATCGTGATGACGGTGAGGTGCCAGTTGAGCCAGAGCAGCACGCCGAGGCCCATCGCGGCGGTCACGAACCCGCCCACCAGCTGCACCAGGCCGGTGCCGACGAGATTGCGGATGCCTTCGGCGTCGCTCATGATGCGCGACACCAGCACGCCGGTCTTGGTGGAGTCGAAGTAGCGCACCGGCAGGCGCATGATGTGCGCCTGGACGCGCTTGCGCATGTCGGTGATGGCGCGCTGCGCCGCGACGCCGAGGATCTGCGACAGCGCGAACGACGTGACCGCCTGGACGAGCGTGGCCGCCGGCGGCGGCCAGCGCGATCGGCACCAGCAGTTCGGACCGGCCCTTGGCCAGCACCTCGTCGATGATCCACTTGGAGGAGGCCGGCAGGACCAGCTGCGACACCCGGCTGACGAGCATCAGGCTCAAGCCGATGGCGAGCCGGCGGCGGTGGGCCCAGACCAGCTGCCGCGCCTCGCGCCAGGCGGCGGAGGCCGACACCTTGTTCTTCTTCTGAGGCTCAGCCACGGAATTGTGCACTGTACTACGGCGCACGCGCTCGCCGGTTCCGTGCCCGCCCAGTTCTCACCAGAAGTGAGCCATGCGATAATCGGGTGCCGGCGATCTGGCACCTTACGTATGAGCGACGCAACCACCCGCGGCCGCAGGGCGGCCGACACGCACCTCGGATCCGACGCGTCCAGGGCGTGCGCACGAGCGACACCACGACCCGCGGCATCCGCATCGAAGTGCGCAGCGAGTTCCTCGCCGAGCGCAGCTCGCCGCGCGAGGAGCATATCTCTTTCAATACCACGTGCGCATCTCGAACGTCGGCACCGAAACCGCGCAGCTCGTCTCGCGCGAGTGGATCATCACCAACGCCGACGGCGAGGTCGAGCGCGTCAAGGGCCCCGGCGTGGTCGGCGAGAAGCCGGTGCTGCCGCCGGGCGGCCACTTCGAGTACACGAGCTTCTGCCCGCTGAAGACGCCTGTCGGCTCGATGCAGGGCAGCTACCAGATGGTGACACAGGACGGCACGCGCTTCGACGCGGCCATCTGCGCCTTTACGCTCGCCGTACCGCGATCGCTTGCACTGAGCCGCGCGCAGACAGTCAGGTGGGCAGGCAGTCGGTAGTCAGGTGGGCAACGCTGTACAAGAGCTTCCTACCGACTCACGCCGACCAGCCTACCAGACGCCGCCTCAGTCCAGGTGCGCTCGCTCCGAGTCGCCCATCTCGACCGGCCGCGTTCGGGAAGTACTCCTTCCAGCGCCGCGTCACCAGCGCGGCGGTCTCGTCGTCGCACGACAGCTCCTTCGGCAGACCCCGGCTTCAGCCGCGCGTCGATCACGATCGGGAACCGCGTAGGCGATGTGGTTGCGGACGATCTGCCGCGACCGGCCGCGTGGATGTCGGCGGCGGGCTCGAAGCGCGTGAACGTCGTCCACAGGAAGTTCATGTCGCTGCGCGCGGCGCGCGCCGGCTCGTCGGTCAGCACGACCAGCGGCCACTCCGCAAACGCCGGGTCGGCCGCGAGCCGCGCCGGCACGCCGGGCTCGTCGGCGTAGCGACGGCACCTCCGACCACCAGGCAGCCGCGGCAGAACACGCGCACGTCGCGGACGCCGCGCCGGCGCCGGGCCGGCGAAACGGCGCGGCAGGTCGCGCACCGGGTCGCCGAGCCCGAGCCACACGCCCTTCGATCCCTGGTTCACCGCCGGACCGGTGTAGTCGAGCGTGTCCATCGACAGGTTCGAGAACACGTAGAGGTCGGTCTCCGGGTGCGTGCGCGCCAGGACGTGCTCGAGCGTGGCCTTGAAGTCGCGCACGTCCACGTGCCGGTCGGTGACGAGCAGGAACTTGGTCAGCGACAGCTGCCCTTCGCCGAGGATGCGGAACGCGCTCGCCATCGCCTCGCGCGTGTAGCGCTGCTTGACCACCGCGGCCGCCAGCGAGTGGTAGCCGGTCTCGCCGTACGACCAGAGCTGCTCCACCGCCGGCATCACCAGCGGGAAGAGCGGCGACAGCAGCTCCTGCAGCAGGTCGCCGATGAAGAAGTCCTCCTGCCGCGGCTTCCCCACCACCGTCGCCGGGTAGATCGCGTCGGCGCGGTGCGCCATCCGCTGCACCGTGAACACCGGGTAGTCGTGCTGCAGCGAGTAGTAGCCGTAGTGGTCGCCGAACGGGCCCTCCGGGCGCCGCACGCCGGGCGGCACCTCGCCGATCAGCGCGAACTCGGCGGAGGCCACCAGCGGATGCGGCCCCTGGCCGTGCACCTGCGGCAGGCGCGCGCCGGCGATGAGCGACGCGAGCATCAGCTCGGGCACGTTCTCCGGCAGCGGCGCGATCGCCGACAGGATGAGCGCCGGCGGACCGCCGAGGAACACCGTCACCGGCAGGCTCTGCCGCCGCGCCTCGGCGACCGCGTAGTGATAGCCGCCGCCCTTGCCGATCTGCCAGTGCATGCCGGTGCTGCGCGCGTCGTGCACCTGCATCCGGTACATGCCGAGGTTGTGGCCGTGCCGGTCGGGATGCGTGGTGTAGACGAGCGGCAGCGTGATGAACGGACCGCCGTCTTCGGGCCACGACGTGATCGCCGGCAGGCGGTCGAGACGGACGTCGGCGGTGACGCGCTCGGTCACCGGCCCCGAGGCGACGCGCCGCATGCCCGACCTTCAGCAGCTCGAGGCCGACGTCGCGCGCGCCCCACAGCTTGCCGGGCGTCGGCGGCAGCAGCGTCTCGGCCAGCTCGACGATCCGGCGGATCGAGCCGCAGCGGGCGTTCGCCGAAGGCGAGCTCGGCGCGCCGCGCGCGTGCCGAACAGGTTGGTGACGAGCCGGAAGTCGGAGCCCTTGACGTTGGTGAACAGCAGCGCCGGCCCGCCGGCCGCGATCACGCGGCGGTGGATCTCGGCGACCTCGAGGTGCGGATCCACGGGCGCCTCCACCGTGACGATCGAGTCGTCACGGCGGAGCTGCTCGATGAACGCGCGGAGATCGGGAAACGACATCCGACGCGGGCCGCTACGCCGTCGCCTGCATCGGATCGTCGGCGCTGTCGCCGTAGATGTGCGGCACCTTCGAGCCCATGGCGCGCAGGTACGCGGCCAGCTGCCGCGGTGATGCATGCTGTGGTTGTTGGCGAAGCCGATGAACCAGCACCGCCGGCCGCTGCATGATGCCGAAGAAGTCCGATCGTCCGCGTCAGCTTGTCGCCCGGCAGCGCGCGCAGCGCCGCAGCTCTCGCGGAAACGTCGCGCTTGTAGAACGCGACGACGTCGTTGACGCGTCTTGAACTGCGCCTCGGCCTGCTTCGCGCCCTCGGGGTCCCAGTCGAAGGCGCCGTCGATGATGCTGTCGAGGAACCAGATGTCGGCCGTCGCCAGGTGCGTCGCCAGCTCCCACGCGCGTGCGCGACTTGGCGTCGGGCTTGTAGTCGCGGTTGTCGTCCTTCACCGCCGCCAGCACCTTGCGCGGTGGCGGGAAACTCGCCTTCTCGATGACGTCGCGTCAGGTAGTCCGCCAGAAACTTCGCCTGTTCGGCGTTCATGACCGTTCTCCCTTCAGTGCGCCGGGGCGCATCGGGGCGCCGCTAGCGCGTCAGCTTCCGGTACTTGATCCGGTGCGGCGTGTCGGCCTCGGCGCCGAGCCGGCGCCGGCGATCGGCTTCGTAGTCCTGGTAGTTGCCCTCGAACCACACCACGCGGCTGTCGCCCTCGAAGGCCAGCATGTGCGTGGCGATGCGGTCGAGGAACCAGCGGTCGTGGCTGATCACCACGGCGCAGCCGGCGTAGTTGAGCAGCGCCTCCTCGAGCGCGCGCAGCGTGTCGACGTCGAGGTCGTTGGTCGGCTCGTCGAGCAGCAGCAGGTTGGAGCCCTTCTGCAGCAGCTTGGCCAGGTGCACGCGGTTGCGCTCGCCGCCCGACAGCGTCCCGACCTTCCGCTGCTGCTGCGCGCCCTTGAAGTTGAACCACGACACGTAGGCGCGCGACGCCACGGTCCTCTTGCCGACCACGAGCTCGTCGTTCGCCGCCGGTGATCTCTTCCAACACCGATCTTGTTCGCCGTCGAGCGCGTCGCGGCTCTGATCGACGTAGCCGACCTGCACCGTCTCGCCGAGGCGCAGCGTGCCGGCGTCGGGCTTCTCCTGCCCGGTGATCATGCGGAACAGCGTCGTCTTGCCGGCGCCGTTCGGGCCCGATCACGCCGACGATGCCGCCGCGCGGCAGCGTGAAGGACAGGTCGTCCATCAGCAGCTGGTCGCCGTAGGCCTTGCGCACGCCGCGCGCCTCGACGACGACGTCGCCGAGCCGCGGGCCCGGGCGGAATGTAGATCTCGACCTGCTCGATCTTCTGCGCCGTGTCCTCGTTGAGCAGCTGCTCGTAGGCGTTGAGGCGCGCCTTGCCCTTGGCCTGCCGCGCGCGCGGCGACATGCGGATCAACTCGAGCTCGCGCTGCAGCGTCTTCTGCCGCTTGGTCTCGGTCTTCTCCTCCTGCGCCAGGCGCTGCTGCTTCTGGTCGAGCCACGACGAGTAGTTGCCCTTCCACGGGATGCCCGTGCCCGCGATCGAGCTCGAGGATCCACTCGGCGGCGTTGTCGAGGAAGTAGCGGTCGTGCGTGACGGCGACGACGGTGCCCTTGTATTCCTTGAGGAAGCGCTCGAGCCACGCCACCGACTCGGCGTCGAGGTGGTTGGTCGGCTCGTCGAGCAGCAGCAGGTCGGGCGACTTGAGCAGCAGCCGGCACAGCGCGACGCGGCGGCGCTCGCCGCCGGAGAGCGTCGTGACGTCGGCGTCGGGCGGCGGGCAGCGCAGCGCGTCCATCGCCAGCTCGAGCTGCGAGTCGATCTCCCAGGCGTTGAGCGGCGTCGATGCGGTCCTGCAGGCGGCCCTGCTCTTCGAGCACCTTGTCCATCGCCTCGGGCGACAGATCCTCGCCGAGCTTCATGTTCAGCTCGTCGTAGCGGTCGAGGATGGCCTTGGTCTCGGCCACGCCTTCCTCGACGTTCCCCTTGACCGTCTTCTTGGGGTCGAGCTGCGGCTCCTGGTGCAGGAAGCCGACCGTGATGCCGTCGGCGGGAAACGCCTCGCCGATGAACTCCGTGTCTTCGCCCGCCATGATCCTCAGCAGCGAGCTCTTGCCGGCAGCCGTTGAGGCCGAGCACGCCGATCTTGGCGCCGGGAAGGAACGACAGCCAGATGTCCTTGAGGACCTGGGCGTCGGGAGGATGCACCTTCCCGAGCCCCTTCATCGTGTAGATGTACTGCATTCGATTCAGAGAGGATTCAAAACAGCGAGTATACGCGAGCCGCGGTCACGGTGGCAGGTAGGTCTGGTGAGCCGGTAGGGCAGGCTCTGACTACCTGGCTCCACCTGGCCTACCTGACCCACCCGGCCACAGCTCTGACCGCTGCGCAGCCGCCGCGGCCGCCGGGGCCTCGGGCATCAGCGTCACGACGGTGTAGCGGTCGGCCGGCAGGTACTTCCGCATCGCCTCGTGCACGTTCTCGGGCGTCAGCGCATCGGTGCGCTCGGCGCGGCGCGGAATGCAGCGCGGCGTCGCGGCCCAGCAGGTGCGCCGACTGCAGCGCGTTCAGCCAGTAGGCGTTCTGCCGCAGCGCCTGGGCGAGATCGTTCTTGTCGGCCTCCTTGACGATCTGCAGGTCGCCCGCCGTCGGCCCGTCGCGCCGCAGCCGCTCCACCTCGGCCAGCACGGCGGCGCTCAGCTTCTCGACGTTCTCCGGCGAGCTGCCGAACTGCACCGTCGTGGTGCCGTAGCCGGGCTGCGGCGCCGTGTCGGAGTAGCCCACCGACACCGAATAGGTGCCGCCGAGCTGCTCGCGCAGGATGTCGCGCAGCTTGTTCTCGACGATGTCGGCCGCGGCGCGCACGCGCGCCGTCTGCGTCTCGTCGAGGCCGGTGTCGGAGAAGAACGTGATCACCGTCTGCGCCCGCGGCTCCCGGCCCTTGGTCACGGTCTCACGCTGCACGGTCGCCGGGAACTGCAGGCGCACGTCGGCCGGCGCGCGCGTCGGGCGTGCCCTTCGACGGCAGCGATGCCGAGATACGTGGCCAGGAGCGGCGTGATCTCGTCCACCGTGAAGTTGCCGACGAAGAAGAAGGTGAAGTTGGCGGCGTTGCCGAAGCCGCTCGGCGTAGAACTTCCACATCGACTCGGCGTCGAGCGTGCGCCAGGTCCCCCATCCGGAGCGGCCGCGAGGTGTAGTGGTCCACGGTATTGAGGCGCCGCAGCCGCTCGCCGAACACCGCCCCGGGGCTCTGCGCCTGGTTGGCCAGCGAGGCTTCGAGCCGTCGCCGCATCAGATCGATCGCGCCCGGATCGCGGTTCGGCGCCGTGAAGTGCAGGTAGGCCAGCTGCAGCGCGGTTTCGAGATCGCGCGGCGTCGCCGACCCGGTCACGCCGTGCGTGTAGGTCGAGATGTAGGCCGAGGCGCCGCCGATCTTGCCGGCGAGCAGCTTCCCGAGATCGACCGGCGACAGTCCGCCGACACCGGCGATGCCGACGAGCGACGAGCTGAGCGACGCGTTGAAGTACTGCTCCGGCGGCGCCGTCGAGACGCCGCCCCGCGCGTACGAGCTGAACACCACCTGGTCGGCCCGGAAGTCGGTCGGCTTCAGCCACACCTCGACGCCGTTCGAGAGCGTCAGCACCGTGACGCCGATCTCCGGCACCTCGCGGCGCGCCTTCACGGTGCCCGGCGCCGGCGCCTTGGCCATCAGCGCCTTGCCTTCGATCGAATCGCTCCACGGCGTGACCGTCGCCGCGAGACCCGCGGTGAGCGCCGCCTGCAGCTGGGCCTGCGTCACCGGCGCCAGGCCCTGACGCTCGGGCGCCGACGACAGCACCACGCGGTTGTCGTCGTGGATGATCTCGCGGGCGAACGCCGACACCTCGGCGGTGGTGATGGTGGTCGAGGAAGCGCCGGGCGTACTCGAGCTCACGCTCGATGCCGGGCACGGCTTCACGGCTCAGATAGTGGCGCAGCAGCTCCGACGCCAGCGGATCGCTCGTGGTGTTGTTGCGCTCGTTGTACAGCCGCTCGTACTGCGCCAGCGCGCCGCGCCGGGCCCGGTCGAGTTCGGCCTCGCCGAATCCGAACTGCCGCACGCGCGCGATCTCCTGCGTGAGCGCGGTGAGACCCCGATCGGTTTCGCCATCCTTCACGCGCGCGCCGAAGCTCGCCGCCGACACGCTGCCGGCCGAAGGTGTCGGCGCCCGCCGACGCCGCCAGGAACGGCGCATCGGGCCGCCGCGCAATCTCGGCGAACCGCGAGTTGATCATCTGGAAGGCCAGCGACTCGACCAGCGATCGGCGGTAGTCTTCGAGCGTTTCCAGGGCGCCGGAACGGCCCCTTGAAGATGACGCTCACCGACGTGCCCTGCGCTTCGCGATCCGAGACGGTGACGAAACGGGTGTCGCGGTGCGGCGGAATCGGGAAGACCGTGCGGTCGCCGCCGGGCGGCCGGCATCGGTCCGAACCGCTGTCGGATCAGCCCCTCGATCTCGTCCGGATCGAGATCGCCCACGACGATCACCGCCATGCGGTTGGCGCGGTAGTTGGTCGCTGTAGAAATCGCGCAGCCGCTGCGACCGGGAAGGCTGCGAATCGACTCCGGCGTGCCAATCGGCAGCCGCTTGGAGTACTGCGACGTGGGACCGAAGATCGCTTCGATCTGCGGCTGCTGCATGCGCGTGCCGGCGCCGAGCCGGCCGCGCCATTCCTCCATCACCACGCCGCGTTCCTTGTCCACCTCGGCGGGGTCGAGCGTGAGGCCGCCGGCGAAGTCGCTGAGCGCGTCGAAGCCGCGCTCCAGCGCGTTGGGCCGGTCGGTCGGCACGTCGAGCATGTAGACGGTCTCGTCGTAGCTCGTGTAGGCGTTGACGTGCGGTCCGAAGCGGGCGCCGATCGACTCGAGATAGCTCACGAGCTCGCCGGGCTTGAAGCGCGACGTGCCGTTGAAGGCCATGTGCTCGAGCATGTGCGCGAGCCCGCGCTGATCGTCGGCCTCGTCCACCGAGCCGGCGCGCACCGCCAGCCGCAGCAGCACGCGATCCGCGGGGCGCGGGTTGCGGCGGATGAAATAGCGCCAGCCCGTTCGGCAGCGTGCCCGGTGCGGACGCTGGCGTCGACGGGAAGCGGCGCATTGAGATCCTGCGCCGCGGCGTGCGGCGCGAGCGTGAGGGCGATGAGCAGCGCGGCCACTCCGCCCGGGCGCCGCCGCCCGCCCCAGGGCGGGCCAGAAGATACTGGCCTGGCGAGGCGGAGCCTGCAGGCTCGTCGGTCCGAGGTGGAGCCTCGCCAACGTTTGAGTATGCTGCCGCGATGCACATCCGGATCAGACGACTCGACGCCACGATTCCCCTCCCGATGTACGCCACGGCGGAATCCGCCGGGTTCGACCTGTCCGCCGCCGCCGATCTGACCATTGCGCCGCGCCAGATCGCGCTCGTGCCGACCGGTCTTGTCATCGAAGTGCCCTCAGGATACTTTCTCGGTATTTTCGCCCGAAGCAGCACGCCGCTCAAGCGCGGTCTGATGGTCGCCAACGGCGTCGGCGTCATCGACCCGGATTATGCCGGACCGGACGACGAGGTGCGGATCCAGGTGCTGAACATCACGGCGCAGCGACGTCACCATCCGGCGCGGCGACCGGCTGGCCCAGGGCATCATACTGCCGGCGCCGCAGGGTGACCTGGGACGAAACGGCGGCAATCCGCGAGGAGACGAGAGGTGGTTTCGGCTCCACCGGACACTGACCCCGCCGCCCGGGCGCGCACCGCGGCGCATCCTGCACCTCGACATGGACGCGTTCTACGCGTCGGTCGAGCAGCGCGATCGCCCGGAACTGCGCGGCCGCCCCGTCGCGGTGGGCGGCCGGCCCGAAGGCCGCGGCGTGGTCGCCGCCGCCAGCTACGAGGCCCGCCAGTTCGGCGTCCGGTCGGCCATTCCGATGTCGCGGGCCGTGCGGCTGTGCCCGGACCTGGTCATCGTCAGGCCGGACTTCACCAAGTACAAGGCGGTGTCCGACGCGGTGTTCGGCCTCTTCCGCTCGGTCACGCCGCTCGTCGAGCCGCTGTCGCTCGACGAGGCCTATCTCGACGTCACCGGAACGCCTGGGGCGAGACGCTCGGCATGACCGTGGCGCGGCGCCTCAAGGCGGAGATCCGCGCCGCCACCGGCCTGACGGCGTCGGCCGGCGTCGCGCCCAACAAGTTCCTGGCGAAGATCGCCTCGGGCTGGCAGAAGCCCGACGGGCTCACCGTGATCGCGCCGGAGCGCGTGGAGCACTTCCTGCGCGAGCTCGACGTCGACGCGCTGTGGGGCGTCGGCCCGGTGACGGCCGCGCAAGCTGCGCGCGCACGGCATCACACGCCTGATCGACGTGCGCACCGCCGATCCGGCGCGCCTGCGCACCGCGGTCGGCTCGCTCGCCGAGTGGCTCACGCGGCTGGCGCACGGCCACGACGACCGGCCGGTCGTCTCGGAGCGCTCGCCGAAGTCGTCGGGCAGCGAGAACGACGTTCGCCACCGACCTCACCGACGTGGCCGAGATGCGGCACGAGGTCGCCGAGATGGCGCGCGACGCGGCCGCCTGGCTGCTGCGCCGCGAGCTCTGCGCGCGCACCGTCACGCTCAAGCTGCGTTACAGCGACTTCACGACCATTACGCGCAGCCACAGCGACGCGCCGACGCAGGACGGCAACGGCATCGAGCGCCGCGCCGTGGCCTGCTCGACCGCACCGATGCGGCGTCGCGGCCGGTGCGGCTGCTCGGTGTGAGCGTGCACAACTTCATCGCCGTCGCGCAGCTGAACGAGCTGCCCGAGGGCTGGCTGCCGTTCGACGACGCCGACGACGATTTCGAGGGCCCGCCGCGTCAGCGCCCGGACGAGCCATAATGGCGGCATGTTGAAGGGAACGCGGGAGGCGGTCCTGCGCAAGGTGCAGCCGATCTCCATCCACGGGCAGCTGTCGTACGACCTCCACTACGAGTTCGCCGACGAGCCCGACGCCACGCGCGTGGCGCGGATCGGCCCCGAGGCGATGGAAGGCGGCCTGCAGGCCGGCGACCACGCGATGCTCGACTTCCTGGTCGGCGTCGTCACCGCGGTGCGGCGGATGCCGCAGGTCTAGTCGCGCGGCTCACGTGAGTTGAGAGCCGCGAAGTCGGCTCAGGCTCACGCCGTCAAGCGTCGCTCGCTGAGCTTCCTACTCCACACGCACCCGCGTCACCTCGATGCGCGTCACCGGCGTTTCGCCGTCCACCGGCTGCGCCTCGATCTTCTCCACCACGTCGAGCCCGGTCGACGACCCGGCCGAACACCGTGTAGCGGCGGTCGAGCGCCGGCGTGCGCGCCAGCACGATGAAGAACGAGCTCGTGGCGCTCGCCGGGTCCTCGCCGCGCGCCATCGACACGATGCCGCGGTCGTGCGGCGTGTCGCTGAACTCGGGCTGCAGCGTGCGGATGTACGTCTCCTGCCGCTCGTCGGGCGGCTCGCGCCGCGTCGGCATGTAGCCGCCCTGGATGACGAAGCCCTTCACCACGCGGTGGAACGCGGTGCCGTCGTAGACGCCGGACGCCGCCAGCCGCAGGAACTGGCGCACGTGGGTCGGCGCGCGATCGGGGAAGAACTCGATCGTGATCGGCCCGAGCGACGTCTCGAGCACCGCCCGCTTCGACGGCCATCTCCGCCACCGTGGCCTCCACGAACGGCTCGGGCACCGGCGGCGGCGTGTCGCGGATCGTCACCGTGCGAATCTCGACGCGCTCCTTCGGCACCGTGGCGTCGGCCGGCACGGTCGAGATCTTCTGCGCCACGGTGATGCCCTCGACGACGCGCGCGAACACCGTGTACTGGCCGTCGAGCGCCGGCTGATCGCTGACGCTGATGAAGAACTGCGAGCCGGCGCTGTCGCGCCGGCCGGGCACGAGCACGGCCGAGACGGCGCCGCGCGTGTGCTTCTCGGCGTTGGGCTCGAAGCGCAGCTCGTTGAGCCCGCCGGTGCCGTACCTGGCCGACCTGCGCCGGATCCTTCGACAGCGGGTCGCCGCCCTGGATGATGCCCATCGTGATGACGCGGTGGAACGTCGTGCCGTCGTAGGCGCCCTCGCGGGCGCGGACGATGAAGTGCGCCACGTGGTTGGGCGCGGCATCGGCCAGCAGGTCGAACACCATCGTGCCCAGGCTGGTCTCGACCACCGCCTGCTTGCGCTGGAGATCGGCGACGGGAATCGGCGAGACGAAAAACGGGTCGGCTGGTGCACTGGCACGGGCGCCGGCCCCGCGCGCCCCTCCTTCGCGCCCCTGGCCGCCGCGGCCCTGGGGCCAGGCGGCGGTGGCACAGACGAGCAGGAGCACCAGAGAGACAGGGAACGCGGCGCATGGGCGGGATTATAGGCGCCGGCCGCGGGTCCTTCTTGCTATATTCCAGCCGTGGGCGAAGCCCTCACCATCCGGGCGCCCGGCGCGCCAACCCAGACCTACGAGGAGTACTACGGCCTCACGCAGTCGCCGTTCTCGCTGGCGCCCGACCCGCATTTCCTCTATCTGAGCGAATCGCACGAGGAGGCCATCCGCCAGCTGCTCGACGCGGCGCGCCGGAACGAAGGCGTGATCGTGCTCACCGGCGACGTCGGCACCGGCAAGACCACGATCGCCCGGGCGCTGCTGACGCGGCTCGACAAGACGTCGTTCGCGTCGCTGGTGCTCAACCCCTTCCTGTCGGTGGACGAGCTGCTGCGCGAGATCCTGCTCGACTTCGGCGTGATCTCGCGCGACGACATCCGCAGCGGACGGGCCGTCTCGGCCTCGCGCCACGACCTCACGAGCACGCTCCACGACTTCCTGCTGTCGCTGCATCCGATCGGCGGGCGGGGCGTGCTCATCATCGACGAAGCGCAGCACCTGCCCGCCGGAGGTGCTCGAACAGATTCGCGTGATCTCGACCGTGGAGACGAACACCACGCGCCTGCTCCAGGTCGTCCTGATCGGCCAGCCGGCGCTGCTCGACGTGCTCGCGCAGGAGAGCCTGCGCCAGCTCGACTCGCGCGTCTCGGTGCGCGCGACACTGCGGCCGCTCGGACGGCGGCGACGTCGAGGCCTATGTCGCGCACCGGCTGTCGGTCGCCGGGCAACGCCGGCAACGTGCACTTCGACAGCGGCGCCATCGACGCGGTGACGCCGCTCACCGGCGGCGTTCCCCGCCTGATCAACCTGCTCTGCGACCGGGCGCTGATGGCCGGCGCGCATGCCGTCGTCGCACGCGATCGACGCCGCAGCCGTGCACGACGCGGGACGCGTGCTCGGCATGGACGCGCCCGACGCGCCGGTTGCGCCGCGGCCACGGTGGCAGCGTCTGGCGCTCGGCGCCGTCGTGGTACTCGCGGTGCTCGCGTTCGCGGCGCTCCAGCTCGCCGCGCAGCAGCCCGTGTCGCCGCCACAGGCGCCGCCCGCCGCGCCGCCGATCGCGCACGCCGCGCCGCTCGAGCCGCGGCCCCTGCCACTGCCGGACGACTACCCGCCCGACCCGCCCCGCGCCACCGGTTGTGTCACCGACCTTTTAGCCGCAGGCTCTGGCGCAGCGCCTTGGCGCCAATCCGGCCGCGGCGCTTCTCCTCGATCTGCGCCCGCTCGTCCTGCTGTCGCGCCAGGTGCGCCAGTTCGTCCTGCAGCGCCAGGTAGCTGGCGAGCCGCGCGGCCGGTAACACGCCGTCCGCCACGGCGGTCTTCACCCCGCACCGCGGCTCGTCGCGATGACGGCAGTCGCTGAAGCGGCAGGCCACGGCGTGCCGCTCGACGTCCTCGAACGTCTGCTCCACCGCGTCGCCGACGTCCCAGAGCTGCAGCTCGCGCATGCCCGGCGTGTCGAGCAGCAGACCGCCACCCGGCACCGGCACGAGCTCGCGATGCGTCGTGGTGTGGCGGCCCTTCGAGTCGGCCTCGCGCACCGCGCGCGTGCTTCTGCACCATCGGCGCCGACCAGGCCGTTGACGATGGTGCTCTTGCCGACGCCCGACGACCCCAGCAGCGCGCAGGTGCGGCCGCGTGCGACGTAGGCGCGGATGGCGTCCGACGCCGTCGCCGCGTCCGCGGATTGAGGACGTGCACCGGCAGCCGGCCCGGCCACCGCCGCCACCTCGGCGACCGCCGCGCCGGCACGTCGGCGCACAGATCCGGCTTGGTGAGCAGGACCACCGATGCGGCGCCGCTGTCGCGCGCCAGCAGCAGGTAGCGCTCGAGCCGGCGCGGGCTGAAGTCGCCGTCGAGCGCCATGACCAGGAAGACCACGTCCACGTTGGCCGCGACCACCTGCTCGTCGGTCACGCCGCCGGCCGCCTTGCGCGAGAAGCGGCTGCGGCGCGGCAGCACGTGCACGATCGACGCGCGGCCTTCGTCGGCGCGGCGCCGGACCACGACCCAGTCGCCGACGGCCGGCAGCTCGCTGCGGCTGGTGGCGTGGTGCTTGAGCCGTCCCGACACCACGGCCTCCAGGTCGCCGTCCAGCCCGTACACGCGGTACAGGTGGTTGAACTCCACCGCGACCCGCGCGGGCTCGTGCTCGGCCCGCGCCCGCCAGGGCTCGTACTGAGCGGCCATCTCCTCGTCCCAGCCGAGGTCGTCGAGACGCACGCCGCCAGTGTACGCCGGCGTCCGGCATACAATTTCGCCGCATGAGGCTCTCGCTGGGTGCCGGCGCCGTGGCCGCGGCGGGCCTGCTGATGCTGGGGATCGCCGGGCCCGCGTATCGGCTCGGAGTGCCCGCTCGGGAGCGCCTTCACCCTCGTCCGGTGGTCGGCCTACGTGGCCTTGGCGGGCGCCGTCCTGTCGCTCGGCGCCCTCCTGTGGGCGCGGCGCAAGGCCCGCCGGGGCGCCACCGCCGTGGCTGCGGCCGGGATCGTGCTGGGCGTGCTCACGGCGGCCGTGGGCTACGGCTGGCTGCGGGTGGCGCTGAGCGCCCCCCCGCTCCACGACGTGACGACGGATCTCGAGAACCCGCCCGCCTTCAAGGCGGTACTGTCCGATCGGCGGCGCAGACAGCCATTCGCTGACCCGCACGCCGCGAGGTGGACCTGCTCCAGCGCCAGCACTATCCGGAACTGGCCCCGCTCGTCATCGCGCAGCCGCCGCGGCTGGTCTTCGATCGCGCCCGGCTCATCGCCGACAACCTGGGATGGACCATCGTCGCCAGCGACCCGGTGGAGGGACGGATCGAGGCAACCGACACAACGTGGTGGTTCGGGTTCACCGACGACATTGTTGTAAGGTTGACCGCCTGGGGCGCCGGAACCCGCGTGGACGTCCGCTCCGCGGCGCGGCACGGCACCACCGACACGGGCAGCAACGCCCGCCGCATCCGCCGCTTTCTCGCGGCGCTGCAGCAGCCCTGATTCCACCATGCCTGCCCGGCGTCAATCACCCGCACCGCACCCCGGCGGCGAGCGTCAGGAGGTGGCGCTCGGGGCGGGCCGCGCCACGGTGGCCACCCGCTACGCGGCGTCCGGGCGACCGGCGTCTCCTCGGGGGCGACTCTCCTGGTGCTGGCCCACGGCGCCGGGGCCGGGCAGCATCATCCGTTCATGACGGCGATGGCGGCCCGTCTCGCCACGCGCGGCATCGACGTCGTGACCTTCGACTTCCCCTACATCCACGAGGGCCGCAAGGTCCCCGACCGCGCGCCGGTGCTGGAGGCGTGCTTTGCCGCCGTGGCAGACTGGGCGGTGGCCACGCGAGGCCGCGCCCGTGGCGCGCCTGCTGCTCGGCGGCAAGTCGATGGGCGGCCGGATGGCCACACACCTCGGCGCCGCGGGCTTCTCCGCCCTGAACGGTGCGGGGCCGCGGCTGGCGGGCCTCGTCGCACTCGGCTATCCGCTGCACCCGCCCGGACGTCCGGAGCAGTTGCGCAGACGCCCATCTGCCGGCGATCGCCGCGCCGGTGCTCGATCGTCCAGGGCAGCCGCGACACCTTCGGCACGCCGGCGGAACTGGCACCAGTCATCGCGCGCATGACGGCTCCGGTCACGCTGCACGTCGTCGAGGGCGGCGACCACTCCCTTGCGGTCAGCCGCACGCCCAAGGACACCGTGCTCGATGGCGTCGCCGACATCATCGCGCGCTGGTCCGCGGACCTCGGCTAGGTCGCGTCTTTGCACCTCGGGTCATCGATTTCTTCGATTTTGTCTGTCGTTTCAAGGCAGCGACATTCTTGTGCCACTACGCTCCGCGCCGCGCATCCTGCTGAATCGCCGCAAGTTATTCACGGCCAATCAGATCGTCGACGCACGGCCACTCGTCACGGCGGGAACGGCGATTGCTGAGCTCCTCCGAGTGCGCCCCCACCGACCGGTGGCGCCAACGGAGTGCCATGCCCGAAGTCGCTGCACCGCCGCACGAGCTCCAGACTCTGATCGACACCCTGCACGCCAAATACCGCGCGAACGATCAGCGGCCAGGTCGCCACCTACATCCCCGAGCTGGGAAGGCCAATCCCGACCACTTCGGCATCTGCCTGATCACCGCCGACGGACGCGTGTTCGAAGCCGGCGACTGCGACCAGCCCTTCACCATCCAGTCGATTTCGAAGCCGTTCGCCTTCGGCCTGGCCGTGGAGGAAATGGGCGCCGACGAGGTGCTGCGGCGGGTCAGCGTGGAGCCGAGCGGCGACGCCTTCAACTCGATTCGAGCTGCAGAACGGGTCGAACCGCCCGTTCAACCCGATGATCAACAGCGGCGCCATCACCGTGAGCGCCCTGCTGCACTCGATCCACGGCGACCGCACCTTCGACCACCTGCTCGAGCGCTTCAGCTCCATCGCCGGGCGCCAGCTCGACGATCGACGAGGCGGTCTACGAGTCGGAGCGGCGCACCGGCCACCGCAACCGCGCCATCGCCCATCTGCTGCTGAATTTCGGCGTCGTCCACGAGGAGATCGAGGCCGCGCTCGACGTCTACTTCCGGCAGTGCTCGATCCTCGTCACCGCGCGCGACCTGGCGATGATGGGCGCCACGCTGTCGAACATGGGCCGCAACCCGATCACCAGCGACAGCGCGTTCTCCATCCGCCACGTCAAGGACATCCTGTCGATCATGTTCACGTGCGGGATGTACGACTACTCGGGCCAGTGGGCGTATCGGGTGGGCGTGCCCGCCAAGAGCGGCGTGAGCGGCGGCGTGCTGGCGGTCGTCAACCGCCAGCTCGGCATCGGCACCTATTCGCCGCGGCTCGATCCCTACGGCAACAGCGTGCCGCGGCATCGAGGTGTGCGTCGACCTGGCGTCGCGCCTCGGCCTGCACGTCTTCGACTGCCTGAACGTGGGCTCGAGCTTCCTGGACGTGGTGCTCGGGGAATCCGCCTTCGATACGCCAGGTCGAGTCAGGTGGGTCGGGTGGGCCAGGTGGGTGAGAGCCCTCACCTACCTGACTCACCTGACCTAGCCGCCCTACCTGGCCGGCAGCGTCACTCCGGCGTCTGCTGACGCAGGTGCACCGGCGCCTGCTTGGCGCGGATGCGCAGGTTGATCATCTCCACGAACACCGAGAACCCCATCGCGAAATAGATGTAGCCCTTCGGGATGTGCTGGCCCGCAGCCCTCGCCGATGAGCGACACGCCGATGAGCAGCAGGAAGCTCAGCGCCAGCATCTTCACGGTCGGATGCCGCTCCACGAACTCGCTGACGACCCTGCGCCGACACCATCATCACGGCCACGGCGATCGACGACCGCGATGATCATCACGGCCACGTGCTCGGCCATGCCGACCGCCGTGATCACCGAATCGAGCGAGAACACGATATCGAGCAGCAGGATCTGCGTGATGACGCCGGCAAACGACGCCGCGCGGCGCCCGGACATTCCGTGCTCGTCGCCCTTCGAGCTTGAGGTGAATCTCGTGGGTGCTCTTCGCGATGAGGAACAGCCCGCCGACGATGAGAATCAGATCGCGCCCGGTGACGCCGTGGCCCCAACAGCCGGAAGAGCGGCGCCGTGAGGCCCATCACCCAGGTGATGGAGAGCAGCAGCAGGATGCGGATGAACATCGCCAGGAACATGCCCAGCTTGCGGGCCCGCTCGCGCTGATCCGTGCGGCAGCTTGCCGGCCAGGATCGACACGAAGACGACGTTGTCGATGCCGAGCACGATCTCGAGGACGCGTGAGCGTGAACAGCGCCACCCACCCGTCGGCCGTGCTCATCCATCCGAATGCGCTGTTCCAGTCGAACACGGATACCTCCAGGAGCACCCGGCTGCGGCCGGAGCCGCGCGATCAGGTGCTGACACGGGACCGGGGAATGTCGCGGTCAGGGCTGCGGGCGCGGCGGTCCGCTCGGGCGCATCGGCCAGCGCGCCCCACGTGTCGGCGTCCTGCCACAGCAGCGTGCGAGAGATAGAGCGCCACGTCGTCGGCCGGGAAACTGGCCGGCAATGGCCGTCGCCGCCTTGCGCAGCGCCTCGGGCTCGGGCGCCTTCACCTCCTCGTCGGCAATCATGCCGTTCTCGTGGGCGATGCCCACGGCATCGAGAAACGCGCCCATCATCGGCCGCTGGTGCACCAGGTGATACGCCACGAGCAGCCGCGCCGCCACGAGTTCGGACACGGCGGGAAACGACGCCAGGTGCCGCGCCTTCTTGTCGCCCGGCATCGCCACCACGCTCTTCGCGCGGAACTTGATCTTCTGGGCGATGAGCGCGATGGCTTCCGCCTGCTCCAGTCCGGCTTCCTGATCGGACCAGAACGCTTCGGCCGCCTGCAGCTTGCGCTCCGTGCGGCAACGACTTCCACAACTGCGAGGGGCGGGCGATGGCGGGCGCGTCGGTCATGTTCGTTCGATACGTTAACATAGCGGCGCATGCCAACTTTGACGGTGGAAGGCTACGCGCCCGTAGCCGTGGACGACGGAATGCGGCTCGTCAACGCAATCGAGCAGCGCGCCGGCGTGGACATTCTGCACGCGTGCGGGGGCAATGCCCGCTGCACGACGTGCCGCGTGGAGTTCGTCAGCGGCGAACCCGGCCAGATGACCCAGGCCGAGCAGGCCAAGCTCGCCGAGAAGGGCCTGTCGGGCGTGCGGCTGTCGTGCCAGATCGTGTGCGACCACGACATGACCGTGAAGGTGGTCAACCATCTCGCCGGCAGCGGCCGCCCGGACCCGGGCAAGACGCCGGAACCCACGATTCAACCGCCTCCGGTGTGGATCTGAGGCGGGTGGGCCGCGTTCGGGGTAGGGCGGGTGGGCTGGTGGGGTTGAAAAGAAAAGGGCGGCCTGAAGGCCGCCCTCTACGTTCGTGCGAGTGTTCTTACCCGCCTGACCGGCGCGAAGCGCCGGCCCTGACCGGCCCTACCCGCCTTAGTCGATCGAGAGCTTCCGCAGCAGCGCGAAGTCCGACAGCATCTTGCCGGCGCCGAGCACCACCGACGACAGCGGATCCTCGGCCACCGACACCGGCAGACCGGTCTCGCGCCGCAGACGATCGTCGAGCCGCTGCAGCAGCGCGCCGCCGCCGCTCAGCACGATGCCGCGGTCGTAGACGTCGGCCGACAGTTCCGGCGGAATCCGCTCGAGGCCGTCGCGCACCGCTGTCACGATCATGCGCACCGTCTCGGCCAGCGCTTCGCGAATCTGGCCGTCGTTGAGGATCACCGTGGTCGGCTTGCCCTCGAGCACGTGCCGGCCCTTGACCTCCATCTCCTTCGTGTCGGACAGCGGCGCCGCCGACCCGAGCTCCATCTTGATCCGCTCGGCGGTGCGCTCGCCGATGAGCAGGTCGTGCTCCTTCTTGACGTAGGTGATGATCGCCTCGTCCATCGCGTTGCCGGCGATGCGCACCGACCGGCTGTAGACGATGCCGGCGAGCGAGATGACCGCGATGTCGGTGGTGCCGCCGCCGATGTCGACGATCATGCTGCCCGAGGCCTCGGTGATCGGCAGGCCGGCGCCGATCGCGGCCGCCATGCCCTCCTCGATGAGGTGCACCTCGCTGGCCTTGGCGCGATAGGCGCTTTCCTTGACGGCGCGGCGTTCCACCTGGGTGATCTCCGACGGCACGCCGATGATGACGCGCGGGCGGACGAAGCTCTTTCGCTTGTGCGCCTTCTTGATGAAGTAGCCGAGCATCTTCTCGGCGGCGTCGAAGTCGGCGATCACGCCGTCGCGCATGGGCCGGATCGCGGTGATGCTGCCGGGCGTCCGGCCGAGCATCTCCTTCGCTTCCGTGCCCACGGCTTCAATCTGATCGTTGACGTTGTTGACAGCGACAATGGAGGGCTCGTTGATGCACGATGCCTTGCCCGCGGGCAAAGACACACGTATTGGCGGTCCCGAGGTCAATCGCCAGATCGTTGGAGAACAGAGACATCGCGCCGAGCAGCACGCCGACCTCCTAAAGTGCAAAGGGTTGCGAAGTATAACGGTGCCTTCCCCTCAGCAAGCCTCGTTCCGGCGTCAATGCGGTGCATCGCGCGCACCGGAGGAGCCGGAAGTGCACAGGCGCTGCACGGCCCTGCACGGCACCTGGGCGCCGATCGCGAGAAGTCTGACGACAGACTCGTGATCGACTGACGGTTTTGATATCGGATGAGTGTCGGTGAACCGGCACCTAGCCGATCTACCAGCCCCGTCGCGCCGGAGCCGCGCCCTAACCGTCGCTCTTCTTCGGGCGCATGTTCGACGCGAGGATCGCGCTTGCGCAGGCGGATCGTCTTCGGCGTGATCTCGACGAGTTCGTCGTCGTTGATGAACTCGATCGCCTGCTCGAGGCTGAGCTTGCGCGGCGGAATCAGGCGGATCGCCTCGTCGGCACTCGACGCGCGCATGTTCGTCTGCTTCTTTTCCTTGGTGACGTTGACGTCCATGTCGGCGGTGCGCGGAGTTCTCGCCGATGATCATCCCCTCGTAGACCTGCGTGCCCGCCTCGATGAGAATCTCGCCGCGCTCCTGCAGGTTGAAGATCGCGTAGGCGGTGGCCACGCCGGTGCGGTCGGCGACCAGCGCGCCGGTTGCGCGTGCCGGCGATCGCGCCGTGCCACGGCTCCCAGCCGGCAAACAGGTGGTTCATGATGCCGGTGCCCTTGGTGTCGGTGAGGAACTGCGAGCGGAAGCCGATCAGCCCGCGCGCCGGAATCCGGAACTCGAGCCGCACGCGGCCGCTGCCGTGGTTGACCATCTTCGTCGGGACGCCGCGCCGCGTGCCCGCCTGGGCGATGACCACGCCCTGAAAGTCCTCGGGCACGTCGATCACCAGATCCTCGACCGGCTCCATCCGCACGCCGTCGATCTCCTTGGTGACGATTTCCGGGCCGCGAGACCTGCAGCTCGAACCCTTCGCGCCGCATCATCTCGATGAGAATCGACAGCTGCAGCTCGCCGCGGCCGACCACCTTCATCTGCTCGGGCGTGTCGGTGTCCTCGACCCGCAGCGACACGTTGCCGAGCAGCTCCTTTTCGAGCCGGTCGCGCAGGTTGCGCGAGGTGACGTACTGGCCGTCGCGGCCGGCCACCGGCGACGTGTTGACGCCGAAGATCATCGACACCGTCGGCTCGTCGACGGCGATCGGCGGAATGGCCATGCGGTGTTCCTGGTCGGCAATCGTCTCGCCGATCGTGATGTCGTCGATGCCCGCCAGGCAGATCGACGTCGCCCGCCGCGGCCTGGCTGATCTCGACCCGCTTGAGGCCGTCGAACGCGAACAGCTTGGTGACCTTCGTGTTCTGGAACGAGCCATCGAGCTTGATGACCGTGACCGGGTCGTTCAGCTTCACGGTGCCGTTGAAGATGCGGCCGATGGCGATGCGCCCGAGATAGTCGCTGGCGTCGAGGTTGGCGACGAGCATCTGCAGCGGCGCCGCAGGATCGCCGCTGCGGCGGCGGCACGTGCTCGACGATGGCGTCGAAGAGCGGCCGCAGATCCTCGCCCTTGGTCCCCGATCTCGTTCGAGGCCACAGCCTTCGCGGGCGTTGGTGTAGAGCACCGGGAACTCGATCTGATCCTCGGTGGCGTCGAGATCGATGAAGAGGTCGTAGACCTCGTTCAGCACTTCCTGCGGCCGCGCGTCGGGGCGGTCGATCTTGTTCAGCACGACGATGGGCGGCAGCCCGCGCTCGAGCGCCTTCCGCAGCACGAACCGCGTCTGCGGCAGCGGGCCCTTCGGAGGCGTCCACGAGCAGCATGACTGCCGTCGACCATCGACAGCGTCCGCTCGACCTCGCCGCCGAAGTCGGCGTGGCCCGGCGTATCGACGATGTTGATGAGCACGTCCTGGTAGTGCACGGCCGTGTTCTTGGCCATGATGGTGATGCCGCGCTCGCGTTCCAGGTCGATGTTGTCCATCACCCGGTCGGCGACCTGCTGATTGGCGCGGTAGACGCCGCCCTGCCGCAGCAGGGCGTCCACGAGCGTGGTCTTGCCGTGATCGACGTGGGCGATGATGGCGAGGTTGCGCCGCAGCGGGTTGGCGATCTGCGACGGCTTCCGGTGTAAAGACATCTTCCCAGTATACCTGCCCGCCCCGTGGCGGCCCGGTGGCCGGTCCGGCCGCGCCTGTACTACCAGCGGATCTCGGCGCCGGCGATGCCCTGCTCGCCGCAGAACGTGTAGAAGAGATAGGTCAGTTCCGCCGTCGCGGATGACCGCCGGATCGCGTAGCTGGCGGGCCGGACGATCGATCTCGCCGACTTCGGAGCGCACGTTGGGGAGCTCCGTGCACTCGTAACGGCGCCTCGGGCTGCAGCACCTTGTCCACGGCGCCGATCCGCCACTGCCGCCAGTCGCCTTCGAGGGCGATGGTCGTATGGAGAATCTCCTCGGGCGCGTCGCCGATCGCCGAGAAGAACACGTGCAGCGTGCCGCCGTCGGGCAGCAGCGCCACGTGACGGACGCGGCCGGCATACGGCGACCCCGCGAACGGACTGGCGCCCGGCTCGAACACCTCGAGCGGGTCCGACGCGCGCAGCATCTGCCCCAGCCTGGCCATCCCATAGAACGTGCCCTGGTGACGGAACACCCGCAGGTAGCTCTGCTTCGTGATCGCGGGGTGAGTGCGAAAGCTCAGGCCGTCGGTCGATTCGGCCGCCTGCGTGAACTGCGCGTATCCGCGCGCCTGCACCCAGCGCGCCGCGTCGGCCCGGTCCTCGGGCCAGCGCTGCCCTTCGGTCCACATCCCGTGCACCCACAGGATCAGTCGTTGGCGGGCCTCGTCGATGTAGATCTCCGGCGACGCCAGGTGGGTGTAGACGCCGGGCGGGCTGTTCACCGGGTCGGGCTGCGGCCGGAAGAACGCCGTCCGGTCCACCGGCAGCACCGCACCGTCGTGCACCGTCCACGGCCCGCGCAGCGAGTCGGCGTAGGCGAGCCGGATGAAGCTGCCGCTGTGGTGCGCGAAGTACATGTAGTAGCGGCCGAGCGGGCGCGCGACCCACGACGGGACCCGAATGACCGTCGGGCCGTTCGCGTTGTCGCCGATGATCGGCGACGACCGGAGCGTGATGAGCGGGTTCTCGCGAAACCGCGTGGCGACGATGTCCGCCCCGTCGAGCGCGGCTCGAGGCACCACCCACGAGCAGCGCCACCGTGAGCGTCCATCGCGCCGCGTGCCGTCCCGTCATCGCCTGCCTCCTGCGGTCGTGGGCACGCTGGCGCGAGGCCGCACGCGCCGATACACTGGCCACAGCGCCCATGCGTGCCGCGGTTGGTCTCTCGCTCGCGCTCGCTCTGCTGGCCCCGCGCCTTCCGTTCGCGCAGGCGCCACCGCCGTTCAGCGTCGCCGTCCGCGGCGGCCCGGCACAGCCTGGGAGCGTACTCGAACTCGTCGTCCACGCTCCCGAAGGCGCCTCCGACCCCCGAGGGACGGCGTTTGGCCGACCGCTGACCTTTGCGCCAGGCGACGACCGGCGGTCCTGGCGGGCCCTCGTCGGCGTGGACGTGTCGCAGGCACCGGGCCCGGCGCCGTTCAGAATCCACTTTGCGTCGGCGGCCGGACGTGAACTCGCCAGCAGCGGCACGATTACCGTGGCGCCGCGGACGTTTGCCACGCGGCGGCTTCGGGTCGCCGGCCAGTTCGTCGAGCCGCCGCCGGCGGACGTCGCGCGCATCACCGCAGAAGCGGCGCGCCTCGACGACATCTTCACCACGGTCACGATTCCCGAACGTTTCGGCCCG
This sequence comes from uncultured Acidobacteriota bacterium, assembly GCA_963731785.1. Taxonomy (GTDB): domain Bacteria; phylum Acidobacteriota; class Vicinamibacteria; order Vicinamibacterales; family UBA2999; genus DASYRM01. The sequence continues at coordinate 142,227 of CAVSWX010000010.1, read as the reverse complement.
TTTGTGCCGCCGCTCGGCCGGCGTGCCCGGCAGCAACTTCGGCACGCGAAGCATCTTCAACGGCGAGCCGCGGGCGCCGCACGCCGGCGTGGACTTCCGCGGCGCGGTGGGCACGCCGATCGCCGCGCCCGGTGCCGGGACGGGTCGTCCTGGCCGAACCGCTGTTCTTCACCGGCGACACGGTGATCATCGACCACGGCCTCGGCCTCTATTCGCTGCTGGCGCACCTGTCGCGGATCGACGTGGCCTCCGGGCCAGACCGTCGAACGCGGCGAGCGCCGTGGGATCTGCTCGGGGCGACCGGACGTGTGACCGGGCCTCACCTCCACTGGACCGTTCGGCTGGGCGCAGCGCGAGTCGACCCGCTGCGGCTGCTCGCCCTGCTCGCCCCGGCACAGTCCGGCGCGGCCGGCGCATCGTCCCGGGCCTCGGGGCGCCCTTGAGGCGTCACGCCAGCTACCCCTGTCGAGTAAGATCGACGGTCGGAGGTCAGACTCGGATGCCCCTCTACGAGTACGCCTGTCAGGCGTGCGAACACCGCTTCGAGACCCTTGTCCGTGGCGGTGAGATGCCCGAATGCCCCTCGTGCCACGGCACGCACCTGGAAAAGAAGCAATCGACGTTCGCGGGACGCGTCAGCAGCGGATCGCCGCTGACCGAGATTCCCGCCAGCGCCGGCTGCGGCCATTGCGGCGACCCGCGCGGACCGGGCGTCGTGCTCGATGAATTAGTTCAGAGCGCTGGTCTTTCGCTCCGAACTAATTCAGTCTGTCTTCTGGCGCGCTTCGCGCGCCGGACCGTCATGCGGCTCGATGTCGTGCGCTCGCCGCACCACGGTCACTGCCCTGGCGGTGACCGTGCCCCCCTGCCCTCCCGCTATTGGCAGGCTGCGCCGGTGGGCTTGAGCGACGTCAGGGTGATGCGGGAGTCGGCGGGGTCGTTGTAGACCAGGCCGCGCGCTTCCATCTTCTGGCCGACGTGCGCCGCCGGGCTGAACGGCACCACGCTCAGCAGCAGGAACGTGCGTGCGCCCAGCGGCCGGTCCGCGGCGCTCTGCAGGCTCTGCGGCGTCGGCGCGTCCTCCCGGGTCGCCATCGGCTCGGCCGTCCGCGTGAGCCGCCACGTGTTGTTCGTCGCCGGGCGCGAGGCAGCCAACCGTCTGCACCAGCGAGAAGTTCTGCACCGTCGCCTGCTGCCCCTTCTTCAGGATCGCCGCCGTCGACATCGCCTCGGCGCCGACGGCGAGCTCGGCGGTCCCGGCGGGAAACCCGTTGGTCTGCAGGATGTAGGTGACGATCTCGAGCTTGGTCTTGTCGTCGATGCGCTGGTGCTGAAGGTCGGCGGCATGGTGTCGCGAATCTTGACGAACAGCCGATCGATCGGCTCGCCGCCCCATGACGCGAAGAAGCGATCGCCAGTCGAGCGCAGGCGCCGTCACGCCCATCAGGTCGGCGCCATGGCAGCGAAGGCACGTCGAGGTGTAGGTTTCCTTCCCGCGCTCGGCCTGCGCGGCGGTGTAGATGCCTTGCCAGATGCGCGGCTCTGCGGCCGGCGCCTGCGCACGCAGCGCCGTGCTGAGCGCGGCGGCCAGGCCGCAGACGCGACACCGTGGCGAGCACCCATCGAGCAATGGCGAACATCCGCCAAAGTATAAGCTCCCGGCGCCGTGGGTCGCGAGCGCGCCCGCATCCCCCGGCCGTGCGCTATGCTCGCTCGATGATCCGACCCGGCGCGCTGCTCTGCCTGCTCCTGATGTCAGCGGCGTGCGGCGGCAGCCCGACGGACCCGGCGGCGCCCCGGCCGTGGCCGCTGTCGATCGCGCCGGCAGCGATTCCGATTGCCGCCAGTTCCTCCGGGCCCCAGCTCACCCGCCACGACGGCGGCGCCATCCTCAGCTGGATCGAGCACGGTGCCGACAGGCGCCACGCTGAAGTTCGTCGAACGGCGCACGGGCGGCCGATGGTCGACCGTGCAGACGGCGGCATCAGGCGCCGACTGGTTCCTGAGCTGGGCCGACGTGCCCTCGGTGTCGCGGCTGGCGGACGGCACGCTGGTCGCGCAGTGGCTGAAGAGCGTGGACCCGCTGATCGAGGCCTATGACCTGATGCTGGCGCTGTCGCGCGACGACGGGCGCACGTGGGCCCCGCCGTTCTCGCCCCACCACGACGGGACACGCACGCAGCACGGCTTCGCGTCGGTGTTTCCGTGGCCCGATCGGCGCGCCCGGCTTCGGCGTGATCTGGCTGGACGGGCGGGATCAGGAGTTGAACACCACCGATCCCGCAGGGCGGCTCGATGGCGCTCCTCGCCGCGCGCTTCGACGGCGCTGGCACGCCACTCGGCCGAAACGACGGTCAACGCCGCGGGTCTGCGAGTGCTGTTCCACGAGCATCGCCGTCACCTCCGGCGGGCCCGATCGCCGCCTTCCGCGATCGCAGCGACCAGGAGGTCCGCGACATCCACGTGTCGCGCTTCGAGAACGGCGGCTGGTCGGCGCCGACCATCGTCCATGCCGACAACTGGCGATCGACTCCTGCCCGGTCAACGGCCCGGCGATCGCCGCCGCGGGCTCCACGGTGGCCGTGGCCTGGTTCGCGGTGGCCGGCGACGAAGGGCACGCCTACGCGGCGTTCTCGCGCGACGGCGGCCGCAGCTTCGGCGCGCCGATCCGCCTCGACGATGCGGCGTCGCTCGGACACGTCGGCATCGCGATGCTCGACGACGGCGCAGCGGCGGCCACGTGGGTGGAGTTCACCGGGCGCCGCGCGCGCCTGCGCGTGCGGCGCATCGAGGCGTCGGGCGCGCGCTCGGCGCCGGTGGAGATCGCCGGGGCCGGCGCGGCGCACGTCAGCGGGCACCCGCGCGTCACCCGCGTGGAGTCGGAGCTGGTGCTGGCATGGACCGAGAGCAAGGCAGAGGGCGGCGAGGGCCCGGACCAGCAGGTCCGCGTCGCCACCGCCGCGATCCCCTCCAAGTAGCTCGCTATCAATCGTAGACGCCGTACATGAAAAGAGCGGCTGCGCCGAGTGGCGCAGCCGCTCTGGAACTGCTCGCGGGCGGAAGGGTCTTAGTCGACCACTTCGCCGGGCTTCTTGCCCCAGCCGAATCCGTCCTTCGGGCGGTGCAGGGTGACCATACGCACGCGGTGGTCGGCGGGGTTACGACCCGGCGAACCGCTGATGATCACGTGGTCGCCGGGCTTCAGGGTCTCTCGGGTCACGCCCTGGCCGCCAAGCTGACCGGCGCCGCCCCACTCAACGGCGTAGCGCACCATCGAGCCGTCCTTCTCCTTCACCATCACGTGCACGAAGGAGTGCGGGTTGCGGAACAGGAACTGCACCAGTTCGCCTTCGATGGTGACGGTCTGGTCCTCCAGGTACGTCGCCGCGAAGGAGTGGTGAGCATACGCGCGGCCGCCAACGAGAGCCGCCGTCGCGACGATCAGAACAACCAGAAAACGCCTCATAGTGGTTCCTCCTGACAGAACCTCAGCCTGACTTTCAAAATGGTAGCCGAATTCCCGCGGTTTCAGTCCTGAAGATCCTCTGAATTCTTCGTCAGGAACGCCGCGCCCGCAGCCCGCCGGCATGATAACCCAAACGCGTTTCGCAGCCGCCTCCCCGTCCAGGTTCCGGGGCCGACAAATACGCCCGGCGAATAGGCCGCGGCTCAGCGGCGCACGCGCCTCCGAAATGTACGTATCGACCTCTTCCTCCAGCAGGTCCAGCGGGATCGTGCCGTTGCGCAGGACGACGTCGTGGAACTGGTCGCAGATCGAACCGGGCGCCGAGCGCCTTCTGCGCCCGGTCGCGCAGCTCCAGGATCTTCAGCTGTCCCAGCTTGTACGCCGAGCGCCTGCGCCGGCATGGCGATGTAGCGATCCACCTCGGCCAGCGACTGGCTCGGCACATGCGGCGACGAAGTACTCGCGGGCGCGCTCACGCGACCACCCCATGGCATGCAGGCCGGTATCGACCACCAGGCGCACCGCGCGGAACCGCTCGCTGGCGAGCCGGCCGAACCGCGTGGTCGGATCGCGATAGACCACGCCGAGCGTCGTGCCCAGCCCCTCGGCATACAGCGCCCACCCCTCGGAGAACGCCGACGCCGTGAAGCGACCGCTGGAACGCTGGCACGCCCTCGAGCTCGCGCGCCAGCCCCACCTGCAGGTGGTGGCCGGGGACGGTCTCGTGCAGGACCAGCGCTTCGACTCGTGTACTTCACCTGCTCGCGCGGCCGGTAGGTGTTCATGTTGAACCACGCCTGGCGCGACCCGTCCGCGGTGCCGGCGCATGTAGTTCGACGCCTGCGATGCTTCGCGGTCGGGCGGAATGGGCCGCACGCCGACCCGCGCGCGCGGCTGACGCAGGAACAGCGCGGCATCGTCGGCTGCAGCGCGTTCAGCACGTCCGTCGGCGTAGGCCAGCATCTCGTCCTGACTCTCGAACTTCATGCCGGGCCGGCTATGCCAGCTCCTGCTCGAAGGCGGCGAGTGTCCCCGTGAAGCCGTAGTCGCGGGCGATCGCCTGCATCTCGCGCTCGAGTCCGTTCCACCTCGCGCAGGCCGAGCTGATGGATCTCGCCCGGCGAGCCGGACGTCGTCGTGTAGTGCTTGATCAGCCGCGCGTAGGCCGTCCGCCCCGTCCTTCAACGACGAGAGGCCGGCCTGCGTGCGGGCGCGCGGGACGATACCGGTCGCGCAGGTACGTCTCGAAGCGCGTCCACGCCGGCACGAACTGCGTCGATGTAGGCCGCCGCCGCCTCGGCGCGCAGCCGGCGTTGCGCTGTCGGCGGGAATCGAATCCGGGAACCTCAGGAACGGCCGCCAGCAGCGGCGAGTCGAACGGCGCCGCGGCGCCGCTGCGCGGCCAGCTGGTCGAGCACGAGGTCCACGACCACGGCCGGCTGCGTCAGCCCCGCGTCGACGTGCTCCTGCGATCTGGCCGATCGTCTGGTCGATGTACGTCGGCAGCGCCCGCAGCCGCGCCACGATGTTCTCGTAGTCAGTCACCGTGGCGGCTGGCATCTGCTCGATGACATCGAACACGCGTGATGTGCTCGCCCTGCATCTGGGACACGAGCGACGTCGCCGACGAGGTACGGCTCCGATTCGATCTGGTCGCGGATGTCGTGCTCGAGGAGGAACGCGCTGAGCCGCATCGAGGGCGTCAGCGTGCCGGGCGAGAAGGTACATCGCCCTCTGCAGGTACTCGCGCAGGTCGTACAGCTCACTTGTCGCGCGCCGCCTTCGACCGGTCGGTCCACCGGGCGTTGTGCTCGCGGCGCCCGACCCGCGTGGCGATCTCCGGGTGGCGCGCGATCTTCCACTCCCAGGTACTCGTCGAAGAGCTGGAGCAGGGACTGCGAGGAGGGACCCGAAAAGCGTTCGGGCCCCTGAGCGCGCGACCGTGCGGCGCCGTGACGCCGACGCCAGCGTCAGCGCGCAGACGCTGACGACCCGAGACTCGATTCACGCTTTAACTGTACCTGCTTGTCGGGCGGGTCTAAAGACCCGCCCCTACGAGTCGTAGGGTCGGGCAGGTCTGAAGACCCGCCCCTCGCCTGCAGCGGACTATTCCATGGGCAGGCGGTACGCAATCAGCTCGCCCGGGAAGTTCTGGCCGCTGACGGCGACGACGATGTATTGCCGGCCGCCGAGCGCGTAGGTCATCGGCGACCCCGTCTGCGGCGCCGGCATGTAGACCGCGCCGGCGTCCTTGCCCGTCGCCTTGTCGTAGGCACGCAGCATGGCGCCGCGGCGGCCGTCGGGCAGCGTGAAGAAGCCGCCTTCGCCGGCGATGAGCAGCGACTTGGTCACGAGCGTGCCGATGCGCCCCTGCCGGCCGGTGCGCGGAATCGTGACGCCCTTGAGCGCGGGATGGTTCCGGATGTTGTCGGGCGTCTCGCCGTGGGCGATCTGCCACGCCAGCGTGCCGCTCTTGAGGTCGAGGGCGGTGATCCGCCCGTAGGGCGGCTTCACCAGCGGCAAGCCCTGCACGGTCAGCGGCACCGGCGGCGCCTTCGGGTTCTCGGGATTCGGGCGCCTGGCCCCGGACGTACTGCATGTCGGACTGCTGCGCCGCCGGGCACGAGACCGAGGTCCGAGATGCCGGTGTTGGTGAAGATGTAGAAGAGGCCGGTCTCGGGATCGAACGAGCCGCCCTGCCAGTTGGCACCGCCGGTCACGTTCGGCAGCATCAGCGTGGCCAGCGGACCCTCCCACTTGCTCACCACCGGCGGCGTGAACAGCGGCCCGAGCTTGAAGCGCGACGCCAGCTTCAGCCCCTCGGCCTTCAGCGCCGGCGTGAAGTCGATCAGATCGTCGGGGCTGACCCCCTGACGCTCGAACGCGGGCGGCTTGGTGACGAAGAGCTGCGTGGGATGCGCGATCTCGCCGGGCACGTCCGAGGCTTCGACCTTGCGCTCCTCGAGCGGCCAGATCGGCTCGCCGGTCGCGCGATCGAACACGTACAGCCAGCCCTGCTTGGTCGGCTGCATGACGATCTTGCGCAACCGGCCGTCGATCGTCACGTCGGCCAGGATCGGCGCGCACGGCAGGTCCCAGTCCCAGATGCCGTGCTTGATGAACTGGAAGTGCCACTTGCGCTTGCCGGTCTTCAGATCCACGGCCACCAGGCTCTCGCCGTAGAGGCCGGCGCCAGGCCGGTGGCCGCCGTAGTAGTCGCCGGTCGGCATCTCCACCGGCAGGTACACCAGCCCGAGCTCCTCGTCGGCGCTCATCTGCGCCCAGACGCCGGTGTTGCCCGTGTATTCCTCCGAGCCCTTCTGCCAGGTGTCGTAGCCGTATTCGCCCGGGCGCGGAATGGTGTGGAAGATCCAGAGCCGCTTGCCCGTGCGCACGTCGTAGCCGCGCACGTAGCCCTTGTCGTTGCGGCGGCTCACCGGGCGGCTGCCCTCGGTGTGCGCGGCGCCGATGATCACGACGTCCTTGACGATGATCGGGGCCGCGTGCAGGCCGATGTCCCCGGTAATCGGGTCCATGTCCTGGTCGTCCTCGAGCTTGAGATCGACGCGCCCGCCCTTGCCGAAGTTCGGCACCATGGCTCCGGTCTTGGCGTCGAGCCCGATCATCTGGTAGCCCGGCGTCACGTAGACGATCCGTTCCACCCGGCCGTCGGTCCAATACGCGAGTCCGCGCCCGGACAGCCGGCGCGGCGCCTCTTCCCCGCGCTTCCCCTCGTCCTGGCGGTGCACCCACAACGTCTCGCCGGTCGCGGCGTCGATCGCCACCACCGCGCGTCTCGATCCCGGCCGTCGTGTAGAGCACCCCACCCACCATCAGCGGCGTGGACTGGAAATTGAACTCGGGCGTCGGGACCGAGGTTGTCGGTCTTGAAGCGCCAGGCGACTTCGAGCGTGTTGAAGTTACCCGCCGTGATCTGTTCGAGCGGCGAGTAGCGTGTGCTCGCCAGATCCGAGCCGTAGGTGCGCCACTCGGCCCTGACGGGTGCCGCCGTGGCCGCCGGTCTGGCCGGCGCCGGCGTGCCCGAGGGGGCCTGCGCGAACGACGACGTGCCGAGCACGCCCGCGGCCAGCCCCGACACGATGAGCGCGCCCAACGAGGCCACGCGCCGCGTCCGCGGCGCCGACAGCTTCCCGGTCGGGCTCATCGCGGCCATACCACCCCCTGATCCTTTGCCGGCGCCGGGCGCAGGCCCTTGAACACGAACTTCTGCACCCGCTTGCCCTCGTAGGTTTCGGTCGTATACAGGTTGCCCTTCGAGTCCACCGCCACGCTGTGCGGCGCGTAGAACTGCCCCGGCTGACGGCCGCCGTCGCCGAAGTTGGTCAGCTCCTCGAGCGTGTCGCGCCGCAGGATGCGGATTTTCATGTTCCGCCCGTCGGCCAGGTAGATGTAGGTCTGCTGCGCATCCTTCGAGAAGGCGATGTCCCACACCGAGCCCTCGCCCAGGCTGCGCTTGGCGATGAACGCTTCCTTGACGAACTTGCCGGCGGGCGTGAACACCTGGATGCGGTTGTTGACGCGGTCGCAGACGTAGAGCTGTCGGTCCACCGAGAGCTCGGCGCAGTGCACGGGGTTGCGGAACTGCGGCGCCGGCGGCGCGTCGGGGTTGTACGGCCCCAGGTTCGTGTCGTCCGGCTTGTTGCCGTAGGCGCCCCAGTAGCGCTTGAAGGCGCCGGTGTCGGCATCGAGCACCGCCACGCGCTTGTTCAAATAGCCGTCCGAGATGTAGGCCTCGTTGTCCTTCGGGTCCACGAAGATCTTCGCCACGCGGCCGAAGCTGGTCGTGTCGTTGCTGTTGCCGCCGAACTTCGACACGCCCTCCTTGTCGGCGGGCACCGCGCGCGCGTTGGCCTTGCCGACCTGCAGCAGGAACTTGCCGCTCTTGGTGAACTTCAGGAGCTGTGCGTCCCCCTCGCCGTTGCCGCCAATCCAGACGTTGCCCTTGTAGTCCACGGTGATGCCGTGGTTCGACGACGGCCACTCGTAACCCTGGCCGGGCCCGCCCCAGTGGTTCAGCAGGTTGCCCGCCTGGTCGAACTCGAGGACCGGCGGCGCGCCGGCGCAGCATTCACCGGTCGGCGGCGTCAGCTCGAGCCCCTTTTCGTTGTTGCCCAACGTGGCGGAGCTGCGATGAATCACCCAGATGTGATCGTTCTCGTCCACCGAGACGCCGATCGTCGAGCCGAGCACCCAGTGGTTCGGCAGCGGCTTGGGCCACAACGGGTCCACTTCGAAGGCGGGCGCCTGCGGCGCGTTGCGCGCCTGCGCCGCGACGTCGCGCGACAGGTAGAGATACGCCGCGCCGAGCCCGGCGAACATGACCACGAACGCCACTGCGGTGATTGCGTTTCGATTCATCGCACGCTCTCCGTTGCCCTGACCAGTGCCGGTGATAACGCGCGCGGCGCGTCGCGACATCAGCCCTGCGAACGCCCCACGCGCCCGCCGCCGCTATGACCGCAAGAGCCAGCCAGATGGCCGCCGCCCACACCGCCGCTGCCGACGGCACCGGCCACGGGAACTGCCAGAGGATGCGCGCCGCGCTCCAGGAACCAGTCCCACCCGGTGTGCGCCGCGAGCGCCGAGACGACGATGGCCGCCACGCGCGGCGAGGAGACGCGGCGGAACCCGAATGTCACGGCGGCGGCCGCGGCCGCCATCACCGCGAGCTGGGCGATCTCCACGCCGGCATTGAACGCCAGCAACGACGTGAGCAGGTGCGATCCCGCAAACTGCAGCCGTTCGCTCAGCGCGAACGAGAAGCCGAAGCCGTGCACCAGCCCGAAGCCGGTGGCCATGGCCCAGCGGCGGCGCAGCGACCGGCGGTCCGCCCCGTCGTCCGTGACCGGCCGCACGTTTTCGAAGATGTTCTCGAGTGCCATCCAGACGATCGACAGCGCAATGAGCGTCTCGACCAGCGGCGGAAACCACAGCGCGGACGGTGCCCACCCGTACGCCGAGGCGACGAGCGTGCACGCGTGAGCGACCGTGAACGAGGTGACGACGATCACGAGCGCGCGGACGCGCCGCAGCGCGATCGCCACGCACAGCAGGAAGAGCAGGTGGTCGGGACCGCTCAGCACGTGCGCCACGCCCTCGCGCAGGAAGGACAGCGCCGCCTGGTGCCAGCGGGGGTCGAGCGCAACGGGCCCGGCATTGCCGTGCCACTGGAACGCGCGTACGGCCCCGTCGGGCGTCACGAGGCGCAGCACGGTCGTGACGCGCTGCCCCAACCTGCGGACGTCGGCGTCGATGGCGAGGCGCCCGGCGGGGCCGGTGCGCGGGTACTCGAGGTGCGCATCGAGCGCGCCTTGTTCCCACAGCACCTGCAGCCGCGAGTCGAGCGGACGGCCCGCCAGGCCGGCGCGCGCCGACGCGATGCTCTCGAACGCGCGGTCCGAGGGCAACGACAGCCGCACCGCAGCCACGGTGACGGGCCCCAGGGTCCGGCCGTCTTCGGTCAGCCGAATCGCCTGCGCCAGCCACACCGTCGCGGCGTGCCGGAGGGCAGGCTCCACGCGCTCGAGGTCCACGTATCCGGCGCCACGCGTCGGCACGTCCACGTCGCGCATCGCGGCCAGCGGGACCCGTACCAGGAGCGAGACGCGGTCGCCTCCCGGCTTCAGGAACGCCTGGACCGTGATGTCGTCAGGGACGTCGTGGGCGGCGGTGGAGCCGCCGAGAGCCAGGAGAGCCGCGGCTAGCGCCGCGAGAATGCGCACAGGTGCTCCGAAGCGAGCGGATTATAGCCCGCTACCCGAGCGCGGATAGACTCGCACGAGCGAGGTATGGCTACGGCGACCCTCCTCCGTCTGTTCGACCAGCATTGGGCCGGGTGGCGGCGCGGTGTCGAGGCCTGCCGCGACGGACTCAGCCGCCCCGCCGTCCACCAGTTGCGGGTCGATTCCCGCCGTCTCCTGTCGCTCCTGGACCTTGTCCGCGAGGTCGTGCCGTTGCCGGCCGGGGCCGACCAGCGGGCCACACGAGCAGTAGAGACATTGCTCGACGCGCTCGGCCCACTCCGCGACGCGCAGAACCAGCGAAACCGGGTGAAGCGCACGCGTCCCGGCGAGGGCGTGGATTCGTTGCGGCGTCATCTGAAACGCCGCGAAGCGCGTCTCGCGAAGCGGGCACGTCGGGCGCTCGAGGACGTGGACGGCGCGAAAGTCGAGAAAGCCATTGCCCGGCTGCGGGCGGAGGTCGCGACGCCAGGTGCGGCCGGCGCGCCGGCCGAGCGGCCCATGCGCCTGGCCCGGGCGGTGGACCTCGTCGCTGCCGACGCCCGCAACCGTCTCGCCGAGTTCGACCTCGAGCGACCCCGAACGGCGCACCGGCTGCGTATCGCGCTGAAGCGCTTCCGCTATGCGATGGAGATTGCCGTGCGGATCTCGCCGGAGATCGATGCCGGAGGACAGGCAACGGTGCGGGCGCTGCAACGACGCCTGGGCAGGGCCCACGATGCCGACGTCCTGCTGGAGCGTCTCGATCGCTTCGCCCGCCGGCACCCCGACGAGACCGGCGCCGGCGTCGATGCGCTGCGTCGCGCGATCGGCAACGGCCGGGCCCGCCAGCTCAAAGGGCTCACGGGTGCGCTGCTGCCGCTGCGGCGGGCGCTGACTGCCGTTGCGTCACAGGCCGCGGCTCGCCCGCGCGGCGCGCAGACCAAAAAAAGTGAGCCAGGGCATCGTTTTGGGGCTACCGGCCAAGCAAACTCTTCGGCATAATCCAACACACGAGATTCCGCGGCCCGTTCTCGAAACGAGGTACATCGTGGGCGCAGTGCGCCGGATACGGCCCTACGGATTCGTGAACCAGCCGGGCAACGGGCTCGACGATTTCGAGCCCGAGACCGGTGCTGAGCCTGCGACGCCGGCGGTCCACCTGGACCCGTTGCCCGCAGACGCTCCCGCGCTGGCTGCTGACTTCGTAGATCCAGCCGGTCCCCATCAGTTCAGCGCCGCGTCCCTTCTCGCGGTCCACCTGGACTCGTTTCCCGCAGACGCTCTCGCGCTGGCTGCTGACTTCGCACATCCAGCCGGTCCCCATCAGTTCAGCGCCGCGTCCGCTCTCGCGGTCCACCTGGACTCGTTTCCCGCAGACGCTCCCGCGCTGGCTGCTGACTTCGTACATCCAGCCGATCCCCATCAGTCCAGTGCCGCGTCCGCTCTCCCGATCCACCTGCCCTCGTTGCTCGCAGACGTTCCCACGCCCGCTGCCGACGTCATTCATCCAAACGGTCCCGATCAGTCCACCACCGCGTCCGCTCTCATGGAGGTGGTCGTCGCCTATCCAGAGCTGGAGCTCTATCCGACAGATCTCTCCAGCCTCCGGAGTGCCACCGGCCGCCGGTCACGCGTTCGCCGGCATGTCGTGCCCTCGGCGTTACGGGCCGCCCGCGCCGTCGCCTTTGCGCCGGTCCTCATCCTGGGCTGGTTCACGCTGCGCCTCGGCTGGCTTGCCCGGCGGAGCGTCGATGGCGCGTGGCGCCTCGTCGCAGGCACGGTCGGGCTCGCGTGGGCCGGGCTCCGTGCCGGCGGCCACGGCGTGGTCGTGGCGCGTCCCGTTGGTCCGCAGGAACATGGCCGCGGCGGCTGCGGCGGGCGTCGCCTTCGCGCAGGCCGCGGCGATCGGCATCTGGAATCGGCTCGTGCGCACCGTTCACGCGATCGCCGCGCGGCTCGGCCCCGCCGTTGAGGCCACGGTCGCGCGCGTCCCGTTGGTCCGCAGGAACATGGCCGCGGCGGCCGCGGCGGGCGTCGCCTTCGCGCAGGCCGCGGCTATCGGCATCTGGAATCGGCTCGTGCGCACCGTTCACGCGATCGCCGCGCGGCTCCGCCCCGCCGTCGAGGCCACGGTCGCGCGCGTCCCGTTGGTCCGCAGGAGCATGGCCGCGGCGGCTGCGGCGGGCGTCGCCTTCGCGCAGGCCGCTGCGATCGGCATCCGGAATCGGCTCGTGCGCACCGTTCACGCGATCGCCGCCCGGCTCCGCCCCGCCGTTGAGGCCACGGTCGCGCGCGTCCCGTTGGTCCGCAGGAGCATGGCCGCGGCGGCTGCGGCGGGCGTCGCCTTCGCGCAGGCCACTGCGCTCGGCATCCGGAATCGGCTCGTGCGCACCGTTCACGCGATCGCCGCCCGGCTCGGCGCCGGCGTTGAGGCCACGGTCGCGCGCATCCCATTGGCCCGCAGGAGCATGGCCGCGGCGGGTGTCGCCTTCGCGCGGGCCGTTGTGCTCGGCATCCGGGACGGGCTCGTGGGCACCGTTCAGGCGGTCGCCGCCGGGCTCGGCGCCGGCGTCCAGGCTGTGGCCGCGCGCGTCACGTTGGCGCGCAGGAGCATGGCCGCGCCGGCTGCGGCGGGTGTCGCCTTCGCGCAGGCCGCTGCGCTCGGCATCCGGAGCCGTCTCGTGCGCACCGTTCACGCGATCGCCGCCAGGTTCGGCGCCGGCGTTGAGGCCACAGTCGCGCGCGTCCGGTTAGTCCGCAGAAGCATGGCCCCGGCGGCCGCGGCGGTGGTGGCCACGGCGGAGCCTGCTGTCGCGATTGGCATCCCGAACGCCGCGTCACGGACCACCCGAGCGCTCGCCCACGGCATCGGCACGGCCGTTCACGCGGCGATTGCGCGCATCGGGATCGTCGGCGTGACGGCGGTCGACAAGGCAAGGCGAGGGACGGCGAGCGCGATGGCCTTCCTCCGCACGTCCTCCGCGCCGGCCAAGCGCGGCCGCTGTCTCGTTCGCGCGGACCCTGACGCACGGCATCCGGCGCGTCGCGGTCCGCACCACGGCTCTCGCGGGATTCGCGCTCGCCGTGTCCGTGCGAGCCGCGCGCCGCGTCGGCTCGCACCTGGCGGTGACCGCCGCCCTCGTGGGCCACGGTCTCGCGGCGCTGGCACGGTCGGTCGCCGAAGCCCTTCGGCCGGTCCCCGTCCTGGCAACCGGCGAAGCCGCCGAACCAGACTTCACTCCAGTGACCCGCCACGCGTCAGTGGCCCGCTACGCGCTCGACAACGGCGCGCGACGGCCGGCCGGAATCGTCAAAGACGCTCCCGTGGTGAGAGTGACGCTTGCTGGTGTGCCGGCCTGGGCACGGCGGCTGCGCACCGGGCCGGCGCTCGTGGTCACCCTCAGCCTGACGATCGGCCTGTCCGTGGGCGTGTTGTTGTTGTTGCTGTCGATGCCACCGGCGCGCGCCGCGGGCCGTCAGCCGCGCAGCGGACGCCGCGGCAGCCGCCGGACAGCCCGTCCCCGATCGCGGCCGTGGCGTCTCCGGTGGCGCAGGCGACACCGAGCCGTTCCTTGAGTCCAGCCCTGGTGCGAGCCATCTGGGCGAAGTCCGACACCCGCTCGCTCGATCTGGCGTTCGGCGCGCTCAGGAGCGCCCCGCTGGCCTTGCACCGGTGCGACCTGCTGCAGACGTCGGCCAATCGGGCCGTCGCCCACTGCGACGAGATCCCTGAGGGCGGCGCCGCTGCCTCGCCGCAGCACCGCGTCACGTGGACCATCAAGTTTCGCCGCGTCGACGACGGCTGGGTCATCGAAGACGTATCGACCTCCAGGCCGCGCGCGAGAGCGCGCCGGAATCGCTGACAGACCGCCAGACTCGGCGGCGCCCGTCTATTTGGGCTTCTCGATGTGCAGCGTGGACCGCTCGTTCTCGTTGCAGATGAACTCGATCATCTCGGAATCCACCGCCAGCCGCTGATTGACCCGCACGGTGAAGGGCTTGGTATACGCCTTCGGGTCGTCGATCGTCACATCGATCTCGAGCGTGCCGAAATTCGGGCGGCGGAACCGCTCGGTCATTTTCAACGCGTCCGTGTACGGGCTGCCGTTGACGTCCAGCCATCCCGCGCGCTCGTCGCCGCGGAAATTCGTGGTTTCGACCACCAGCGTGTCGCCCTCGAACCAGCCGCGCGAGTAACCGAACCACCACGGCTGCGGGTCGTTGTTCGGCGCCGGCCGGCCGTCCGTGTAGATGTAGCGCAGGCCGTAGTTCGACTCGTAGGTGATCAGGATCAGGTTCTTCGTCTGCACGATCTGCCGCGGCTGCGGGTGGTTGTGGTACTGCATCAGCCCGATCGGCAGGCACCAGACGTCGGGGTTGTCCTTGCTGTTGTCGGCCATGCGCTTCTTCTTCAGCTCGGCCGCCCACGGCTGCATCGGCAACGGATACCCGCGGCCCGCCACCTCGAAGAACTGCGACACCGGGACGGCATTCGGATCGGGCGGGGTGCGGCGGCGGTCGGCCTCGGCGCCACGGCCGCGCCCGCCGCCACCGAAGCGGATGTCCCAGATGCCGGAGAAGTCCACCTTGCCGTCCGCGGTGCGCGGCGCGGGTCCGTCGAGAACCGGCTTGCCGTCCGCCGTCCGCGGCACGCCCGGTGTCGGGTATGCCGGCCACTGGGCCGCGACCGTCGCCGACATGGCCGCGAGCATCGCCATCACCATCGTTCTCACCTTCCAACCACCCACACGGACCTCCCTGGAAAACACACTGCTTCGAGCAGGTGAATGTTACCGGAAACGGATCGCAGAGGGACGCGAAGCCAGCGCGGCTTCGGACGCGGCGACAAGCGTTCTTGGGTTACCGCGCGGCGGCGCTCGGCGCAGGTGCCGCCGCGATCACCGACTCGAGGTAAGCGGCGGTTTCGGGGAACCCCTCGCCGGCCGCCTGACGCACGCCGGGCACGCCGACGCCCTTGGCGAGGTCGAGCGCCGTGCGGCCATTGGCGTCCTTGGCGTGGACATCGGCGCCGTGCTCCACCAGGAACTTCGCGAACTTCGTGAAGCCCCGCTCCGCGGCGCCGTGCAGCGCCGTCTGGTGCGGCACGGCGTTCGGGCTCGGCACCTGGCTCGGACGCCCGCGCACGTTGAAGGCGAACGCCGCGGCCTGCGACGTGCCCTCGGGCACGATTGCCCGCCGCTCGGTCACCATGCGCGCGTTGATGTCGGCGCCGGCGTCGAGCAGCAGCTGCATCGTGGCCAGCACGCCCTCGTCGGTCCGGTTGCGGCCGCGCGTGACCCGGTTGCCGAAGTCGACGCCGGCCGCGGCCAGCAGCGGCGTGATCCCTTCCTTGCTCGGCAGGTCCACCAGCGCCTTGTGCTTCAGCAGCAGCTCGACGAACGGCGCGTCGCCGGCACGGGCGGCGCGCAGCAGCGGCGTCGCGCCCTGCGCCAGCATCGCGTCGCCGCCGCGATCCTGCGGCACGTCGCGGTACGGCGGCCGGCGCTTGAGCTGCAGGTTCGGGTTGGCGCCCTTCTCGAGCAGCAGCTTCGCGACGTCGAGCGCGGTCATCGAGTCTTCGCTCGGAATCACCGCCATGGCGCCGTTGCCCTTCATCGGCAGCGTGCTGACGTCGGCGGCCATGTAGATCGGCGAGCGGCCGAAGAGATCCCACTTGTTCACGTCGGCGCCGGCCTTGATCAGCTCGGCGGCGGCCTCGAAGTGGAGGTTCATGATCGCCATCACGAGCGGCGCGATCCGCTCCGGATCCTCGAGATCCGAGATCCGCGCCGGCCGCAATCGAGATGCCGGATGCAGTCCACGCAGCCCTCGCGGGCGGCATACAGCAGCGGCGTGAAGCCGCCCTTGTTCATGTCCTTCGGCCGCGGCTCGGTGATGACCTTGCGTTCCCACTGGCGGACGACGCCGCGGGCGTTGAGGTTGGCACCCTTCGAGGCGAGCAGCTTGACCATCTCGCCCTGGCCCTGCGCCGCCGCCCACATCAGCGCCGACTGCCCGCCGAAGGCCTCGGTGGCGTTGACGTCGGCGCCGGCTTCGAGCAGCCGCCGCGCCGCCTCCACTTTCCCGCTGCGCGCCACCGCCATCAGCGGCGTCTCGCCTTCCGGGTTGCGCGTGTTCGGGATCGGCGCCGGCCTTGAGCAGCGCGTCGACGACCGGCGCCGATCCGATGATGGCCGCTTCGGTGAGCGCCGTGGTGCCGAAGTGGTTCTTCAGCGTGACGTTCGCTTTGGCGGCGATCAGCGCGCGCACCAGCTCGAGGTCGTCGTTGGCCGCCGCCCACATGACGGCGGTGGTGCCGTCCGGCCCCGGCGTGCATTCGGATCGGCGCCCTTGGCCAGCAGCCGCGAGTGCGGCGGCGCGATCGCCGCGCTCGGCCGCGTCGACGAGCGGGCTCGGCTCCCTGCGCGATCGAGGCCAGCGCCAGCAGCGCCACGAGCGCGGCGAATGCAAGCCACCACGCGTCCCCGGCGCGCCGGTACGCGGCCCCGAGGGCCAGCCCCCAGCGGGATGCGGGATGCATGTCAGATCTCCGAGAGGATGCCGCCGCTGTCGCCCAGCTTCTCCACCGGGATGTTGTTGCGGTCGAACAGCGTGACGAGCAGGTCGGCAAAGCGCGAATCCTGCGGATACTTCACGTGCTGGCCGCCCTTGATGCGGCCGTTCGCGTGCCCGAGGATCGCCGCCGGCAGCGGGTCGTTGTTGTGCTTGTCGCTGTTGCTCATGTTGCTGCCGTAGAGGATCGTCGAGTGGTCCAGCACGCTGCCGCCGGCTTCCTGCGCCTTGGCCAGCCGCTCGACGAACTTGGCGAACACCTCGGTGTGGTAGCGCTGAATCTGCACCAGCTTCGTCTGCTTCTCGGGGTTGTTGCCGTGGTGCGAGAGCGGATGGAAGCCCTCGGCGATGCCGAGGTTGGTGTAGGTCCGCATGCTCGCTTCGCGGTCCATCGAGAAGGTGATGACGCGGGTGATGTCGGCCTGGAACGCCAGCGCCATCAGGTCGAACATCAGCTTGAAGTGCTCGGTGAGGTCGTTCGGCGTGCCGACCGGCGCGTCGGGAATGTCGAGCCGCGACATGTCCTGCTGCGACGCCATCTGCACCCGCCGTTCGATCTCGCGGACCGAATCGAGGTAGTCGCTGACGACCACGCGGTCCTGCACGCCGAGGCTGGCCTGCAGCCGCGCCGCCTGCCCCTTCACGCGGTCGAGGATGCTGCCGGTCTCGCTGAGGATGGCCGCCCGCTCCTTGTCCGTGTCGCCCTGGCCGAACAGCTTCTGGAACACCGCGCGCGGGTTGCCTTCCTGCGGCAGCGACTGCGTGGCCGTGCGCCAGGCCACGCGCGCGCCGCCCATTGCCGTGGTCAGCTCGAGCGACGGCAGCCGTGTGTCCTGCCCGATGTGGCGCGCCGCGAGCTGGTCGGCGCTGACGCCGAAGTCCGGCCCGTTGGCGCCGTGCTCCCACGGCTTCACGCAGGTCAGCCACGTCATCTCGATGTAGCCGTGCGGCTCGGGCGTCTCGCCCGGCTTGTTGCGCAGCCCCGAGACGACCGTCAGGTGCTGCCGCAGCGGCTCGAGCGGCTGCAGGATGGGCGACATCTCGAAGCCGGCGCCGGTCTGCGGCGGCGACCAGCGGTCCATGATCGCGCCGTGCGGGAAGCCGACGAACGCGAACCGCTTCGGCGGCGCGCCCGCGGCCGTCTGCGCCCACGCCGTGGCGGCCGGGTTCATCGCGTCGATGAGCGGCAGCGCGATGGTGGCGCCCACGCCCTTCAGAACCGTCCGCCGTGAGATGTGCTTCTGCGACAGATACATCGTGAGTCTCCTGTGGGGGCCGCCTTCAGGCGGCCCATGGGCCGGCTAAAGCCGGCCCCTACTTCCGTGCCGTCTGCGTCGCCGCCGGCTGCGGCACCCGTCGCATCCTGAACTGGTCGCTGCGCACGACCGCCTGGACCAGCGCCGAGAACCGGTAGCCGCCCGCCGCTGCCCCGCGCACGATCCGGCGCACCGTGGGCATGTCGTACGCCTCCAGTTTGCGCCCAGTCGCGTAGGTGAGCAACCCCTCGGCAAAGGTCTGCACGAACTGCTCGGGACGGCGCGTCAGCGCCTGCCGCAGGTCGTCCGGGCCGTTGACCGGCGTGCCGTCGGGCAGCACGCCGGACGAATCGATGGCGGCACCGGCATAGCGATCGCGATCGCGCCACATGCCGGTGGCATCGAAGTTCTCGAGCGCCAGCCCCAGCGGGTCCATCACCGCGTGGCACGCCGCGCAGGTCGGGCTGGCGCGATGCTTCGCGATCATCTCGCGGACCGTCAGCGCCTTGGTCGTGCCGATGTCCTTCTCGTCGAGCGTCGGCACGTTGGCCGGCGGGTTGCGCCGGCGGCACGCCTTGAATGTGCTTGAGGATGAAGGCGCCGCGCAGCACCGGCGAGGTGCGGTTCGGATAGGCCGCCGCCATCAGCACGCCGCCCTTGCCGAGCAGCCCCCAGCGCGCGGACTGCGCCAGCTCCACCCGCCGGAACCGCGCCCCCTTCACGTCGGTGATGCCGTAGTGCAGCGCCACGCGCTCGTTGAGGAAGGTGTGCTTTGCCGTCAGCAGATCGACCACGCTGCGGTCTTCGCGGAAGAGGCTGTCGGCAAAGAGCGTCAGCTCGGTGCGGAAGTCGTCGCGCGGATCGGCGCGGCCCGACGCGTAGGGGAAGACCGCCGAGTCGGGCACGATTTCGTCCAGCCGCTTCATGTCGAGCCACTGGTGGACGAAGTTGCCCGCCAGCGACACCGAGCGCGGGTCGGCGAGCATGCGGCGCACCTGCCGCTCCAGGACCGCGGGCTGCTTCAGCTTCCCGTCCACGGCCGCCTGCAGCAGCTCGTCGTCCGGAATCGTGTTCCAGAGGAAGAACGACAGGTTCGACGCCAGCTCGAGATCGCTGATGGTGTAGGTGGCGCCCGGCTGCAGGCCCTTGGGCACGCGCTCGCCGCGGTAGAGGAAGAAGGGGCTGGCCAGCACGCCGGTGACGGCGCTGCGGATGCCGCCTTCGAACCCGCCCTCCTTCACGCCGTCCTGGTAGTACGCGAAGAGCTCGGATACGTCCTCGCCCGTGACCGGCCGCCGGTAGGCGCGGCGCGCCAGCGTGCGAGATGATCGTCTTCGCACACGCGGCCTGCGCCTCGGCCGTCGCGCCCGGGCCAGGCTGGCACACGAAAATCCGCTCGCGGCTCGGCGTCGCGCTCAACCCCTTGGGATTGAACGGCCCGCGCACCTGGAACGAGTTCACCCGGTACAACCGGTCCTGGCCGCCGCCCTTGGTGAACATCTGGAGCTGGTCGTCCGACTCGGCGAAGGTGCGGCGCTTGAAAGCCACGCCGATCTTGTGCGGGCCGGCGGTGGCCTGGAAGCGGATGTTCTTCAGGCGCGCGTTGACGCGGTCGAGCGCGCCGTTCTGCACCTGGTCGTACAGCTTCATGTCCTCTTCGCCGCCGATCACCGTCTCGTAGACGACCGCGTTGTCCACGGTCACGACGAGCGGGTTCTCGAACTCCATGCCGTTGCCCCAGATGTGGGTGGCCATGTCGGCGATGTCGACGATGTACTCGCCGTCCGACGGCAGGTCGACGCTGGCGAGGATGCCGCCACGCGTGCCGAGCGGCAGCCCGGGCACGTGCGTGAGCTGCGACCCGGGACCGGCGCGGAACGTCCATCCGCCGGGCCGGGCGTCGGACCGGCCCATCGCTTTCACGGCCACGGCGCGGGCCGCGATCACGTACTGCTCGATGAAGGACGGCGACACCTGCAGGGCCGCGGCGATGTTGTCGTAGCCCTCGGCTACGTCGTCGGCCGGCAGCACCTCCGTGGCGTCGAAGTCCACGGCGAGCAGGTCGCGCACGGCGTTGGTGTATTCCTTGCGATTGAGCCGGTGCAGCACGAGGCGGTCCGGCACGTGCGCCTGCGTCTGCGCCCGGTCCAGCGACTGCTCGAGCCACGCGACGAGCGCGTCGGCGGTGGCCGCGTCCGGCTGCCGGGCGCCGGGCGGCGGCATCACGCGCCCGCGAACTTTGCGGACCGCTTTCTCGAAGAGGTCGACGTGCTGGCCGATGCTCTCGGGCGTGAGGTTGGCGAAGCTGACGCCGGCTGTCTTCACGCGGTCGTTGTGGCAGGTGGCGCAGTACTGCGTGAGCGCGGCCAGCTGCGGCTGCGCGCCGGAGGACGCAAGCGGCTGCGGCGCCGGTTGCGCGGTTGGTCGCGCCGGCTGGGCGGCCGGTGCGGCCGGAGCCGCGACCTGCGGGGCGGCGAACACGCCGCTCAGGGAGGCCACGAAGACGCCGGCCATCGCCGTCGTCACCACAGAGCGCACCGGGACTGGTGTCATTCGCCGCATCGCCTCACGCGTCCGGTGACAGGTAGGCCCACAGGCTCTCGAACGAGCGGCGGACGAACTCGTCGGGATTCCCCATCTGCGCATCGAATTCCTTCGTCGGCCGGGCCTCGACGGCTTCGGTCGGCCCGCGCCCCTTGTTGAGCAGCTGCGTCAACCGATCGTAGATGGTGCTGTACATCGTCAGCTGGGCCTTGACGTCTTTCAGCGCCGAGCACCGGTCCGTGCGCCGGCACGATCCGCGTGTCGTCGTTCGCCAGCGCTGCCCAGCCGCTGCATCGCGCCGACGATCCCGCCGATCCAGCCGCCGCTCACCCAGTCCACCACCGGCCAGCCGCTGCCCGACATGGCGTCGCCCACGACGAGCACGTTCTGCGCCGGGAAGTACACGTAGAGATCGCCGTCGGTGTGGGCCACGTCGGGGATGTGGCCATAGCGGATGCCGGAGTCGAGCGCGCCGGTGGTGTAGAACGTCTTGGTGGGCTGCGCCACCTTGGCAGGCGCGTGAAGCGCCGCCCGTTCCACGGCCAGGTGACGTCGGTCGTCAGCCACAGCCGCGTGTTCTCGTGGGCGATGATCGGAACGCCGGCCTTTCCGAGGGTCTCGTTCGAGCCGGTCTGTTCGGGATGCCAGTGGGTGTTGAACAGCGTCCGGACCGGGCCCGCGCCCGGCAGCGCCGCCACGGCTTTCAGCAAGGCCCCGGAGGCCTCGGCGGACGCGCCGTCCACCAGCACGACACCGCTGGCGGCGGTGTGCGCGACGACGTTGGCGGCACCGGGAACCGTCACGACGAACAGGTCGTCGCTGAGCCGGACCACGGCGGCGTCGGGCGCCGCCTGCCCGGCGGCGGCCAGGAGACGGGCCGGCCCGGCCAGAGCAATGCCGGCCGCGCCGCCGAGGGCAGCTTTCAAGAGGTTCCGGCGTGAGGGACGTCCCTGGTCCACCACCAATCGGAGTAAGTGTAGGGTGTCCGTCCGCCCGGAATCTACCCCCCGGATCGCGTAACTGGGCCACGGAACGGTCGTTCCTGGGGGTTTCGCCGTAATTTACGCGCGGCGCACCAGCGGCCGGCGCCCGGCGGCGGCGCCGCTGCGTGATCCATCCGGCTGCGCGCCGAGTTAGGCTCTACGGTCATGCAAGACCTGACCACCGGCTCCATCTCCACGCACCTGCTCAAGACCGCCAGCTTCATGCTGGTGACGATGGTCTTCCAGACGCTCTACTTCCTCGTCGACCTCTATTGGGTCGGCCATCTCGGCAAGGAAGCCGTCGCGGGCGTGGGCGTGGCCGGCAACCTGACGTTCATCGTGCTCGCCGTGTCGCAGATGCTGGGCGTCGGCACGACGACGCTGGTCTCGCACGCCGCCGGGCAGCGCAACGCGGAACGGGCGCTCCTGGTCTTCAACCAGTCGCAGGTGCTGTCCACTGTGGTGGGTGTGGCGTTCCTGGCGGTCTCGATGGCGTTCCGGACGGCGTACGCGAACGGCCTCAGCGCCGACGCGGCCACCGCCGCGAGCGCGGCCGACTATCTGCTCTATTTCCTGCCGGCGATGAGCCTGCAGTTCGGCATGGTCGGGATGGCCGCGGCGCTGCGCGGCGTCGGGAACTTCAAGCCCGGCATGGTCGTGCAGACCGCGACCGTCATCATCAACATCGTGCTCGCGCCGGTGCTGATGTTCGGCTGGGGCACGGGCCGGCCGATGGGCGTGGCGGGCGCGGCGGTCGCGTCGCTGATCGCGGTGGCGATCGGCGTCGCCTGGCTCTCGACCTACTTCTTCGGCCGCGAGGGCTATCTGCGCTTCGTCGGACGGGACATGAAGCCGCAGTTCCCGCTGTGGAAGGAGATGCTGAAAATCGGACTGCCGGCCGGCGCCGAGTTCGCGATGATGGCCGTCTACCTGATGCTGGTTTACGCGCTGGCGCGGCCGTTCGGCGCCGCCGCGCAAGCCGGCTTCGGCATCGGCATGCGGGTGGTACAGGCGCTGTTCATGCCGGTCGTGGCCCTCGGCTTCTCGGTGGCGCCGGTGGCCGGCCAGAACGTGGGCGCCCGGCTCGGCGATCGGGTCAAGGCGGTGTTCAAGGACGCCAGCCTGATGGCGGCGGGATGGATGCTGCTCATGGCCGTGTTCTGCAACCTCGTCCCGGCCGCGCTCATCCGGGTCTTCTCGGACGACCCGGCCGTCATCGCGGTCGGCGAGGAGTACCTGCGCATCGTCGCGTGGACCTTCGTCGCGTCGGGGGTGATCTTCGTGTGCTCGAGCATGTTCCAGGCGATGGGCAACACCATGCCGTCGCTCATCGCCTCGGTGACGCGCATCGTCGTGATTGCCGTGCCGGCGATAGCGCTGTCGACGATGCCCGGCTTCCACCTGATCTGGATCTGGTACCTCTCGGCCGGCGCCGTCGTGCTACAGCTCGCCATCGTGCTGACGCTGCTGCGCCGCGAGTTCCGTCTCCGTCTCGGCTCGATGCCGTCACCGGTGATCACCGAGCCGGTCGCCGATTCAGCGTCCGCGTAACCAGTCGAGGATCTGCCCGTGCCGACACGCTATCCCAAAGAGCAGATGCACCGCATCCGCTACACCAAGCTCACGCCTGAACAGATCGCCGGCAAGCTGGCGGCCGTCAGCGCGCCGGTCAGCGCCTCGCCGCTGTCGGACGTGCTCTCGGGCACCACGATGAAGCTCGTGCTCGACGGCGCCCCGGCCCTCACCTACCGGTTCACTGATCGCAACCACCTGTCGGTGAGCGAAGGCGACGGCGCCGCCGTCGCAGGCCGGATACGGCGCGCTCACGCTGGACGGCGTCGTGCTCTTCTCCCACCTGGTGCCGCGGACACAGCGCGGGTACACGGTGGTGGTCGATCGGGACACGAGCCTCGCGACCGTGTTCGAGACGTGGTTCGGCGGCTATGAGGACAACCGCGAAGTGCAGCGGCAGGTCTCCTATGGCTACGTCGAGCGCGCGGGCGCCGCTGCGCCAGCGGCGCGGCACGGCATCACCAACCGCATCGAGGGCAAGGGGTTCTACTGGAAGCAGGACACCGGCGCCGAAACGCTGGAGTTCTACCCCACGGTGCTCTATCTCCAACTTCGTCGAGCTGTCGCGGTTCGGCGGCGAGCTGAGCTTCTGCGCGCCGTCGGACTACATCAAGATCAACGACGACAAGTACGTCTACTCGCGCGTCGAGGCCGAGTTCTCCGGCACCATGACGACCTACTGCTCGACGTGAACCGCGTCGAGCAGATCGGCGTGCGCCTCGGCTTCGACCAGGCCGACACGCTCGAGTACCTACCTGTTCCACGGGCGCGGCGAGTGGGTGGGCCAGATCGCGCAGTTCGAGCCGTTCGGCGACGTGGGGACGAAGATCGCGCTCGGCAACCGGAACCTGCCCGCCGCCAAAGGCGCACGCCCCGTCTACCGGCCGATGAAGACCAACCCGATCCTCACGAAGCCGCAGCTCGAAGCGGCGATCGCCAAGAACACCTCGGTGTTTGCGCCGAACAATGCGATGGCCGGCAACAAAGGCCCCATCAGCACGTTTCTGTCGGGCAAGGAACTCACGCTGCGCTACGACAGCGGCATGGCGGTCCAGTACCGCTTCGACAGCGCCGAGAAGCTGCGCTGGCGGCGCGCCGGCGCCGCTGAGGGCGCCTGGCGCGAGGAGAAGTACGAGTCGTGGGACTCGGCGCCCGGCGTGGTCATGTTCGGTCACCTGCTGAGCGGTGAGCCGGATCACGACGCGTTCTCGATCGTCGTGGACTTCGACCACGCCCTGGTGACGTGCCTGCACGGCACGATGGGCACGCCGTACATCGCGAACGAGGCGGCGGTGAAGACCATGTTCGGCGTCGTCGAGATGGCGGGCCTGACGCCGCCGCGCTACCGCCGTCATCAGTTCACCGACGAACTGGTCGGCCGCGCGCTGTCGTGGAACTACCGCCCCGGCCTGACGTCGATGCACCTCTATTCGACGCCGCACTCGCTCTCCTGGATCATCTTCCTGGAGAACGGATCCGGCGGCCTCGAATGGAGCGGGCCGGCGTCGTACGTGAAGATCCGCGACGAGCTCTACCTCGCCTACTGGCTCGAGGAGTCGTGCAACGGTACGCTCGGCACCATTCTCATCAACCTGCGGACGATGCGGAACTGCGGCGTGGACTACAACGGCGGCGCCAACGGGCTGCGCCTGAGCGTCGTCGGCGCGCACGCCCGGCATGCCGGCCGGTTCAACACGCTGAAGTACTTCACGCCGAAGGCGCCGGAGACGCGGTCATGAGCCGCCGGCGCACGACGCGGCGCTCGTTCATCGGGGCCGCCGGGGCCGCGCTCTCCGCGCCGCTGGCGGCGGCCGGCCCGGCGCTCGCGACGGCATCGCCACCGCCGCTCGACGACATCGCCGCCATTCGCGCGCTCACGCAGGCCTACGCCAGGCACGTCAACGACCGCGAGGTCGAAAGCGGAATCCGGCGCGTGACCTCGGATGGCTTCGGCGAACACGACACCATCACGATCGCGCCGGATGGGCACGCCGCGACGGCGGTCCTGCACTGCACGGTGGAGATCGAGAGCGCCATCGGACCCGCGTGCACCCTCGTGGAGATGGCGCGGCAGCAGGGCGGCGGCGTGACGCGGCACACCGAGCGCGGCGTCTTCGAGCTCGCCTGCGTCAAGTGCGACGGAGTGTGGAATATTCTGTGGAACGGCTATCGCCCCTGCCCGCCCTAGAAGGACAACTGACCGCCGAACTTCACCAGGCGTCCGGGAATGATCGCCTGCGGGCCGGGCCCACGCGGCGCCGTCGGAACCATACGCGCCATTCTGTCTGAGCACCGCGTTCGAGTTGAACACGTTGTAGAAGTCGAGCATGCCCTGCAGCCGCGATGTCGCCGATCATGAAGGTCTTGGCCACCCGCAGGTCGAACTGGTTGGTGCGCTCCGGGATAGAGCGTTCCCGGCTCGACGACGTTGACCGTGACGTTCGCGCGCCGACGACAGGTTGCGGCCGAGCGACGGCGCCACCTGCGCGTTGCCGGCCACGTAGTTCGCCGGCATGCCGAAGTAGTTGTAGTCGAAGTTGGCGCCGCCCACCGGATCGGGCACGCTGGCTCTGGAACGTGCCGCTCACCTGTAGACCCCACCACGGCAGCGGATAGGTGCCGAGCAGCTTCACCTGCGGCAGCAACGCCGACTCGCGGTGGCACTGGTACGTGCTCGGGTTGTCCACCTTGGTGACGACGTCGCAGTTGTCCATCGTCTGCCGCCCGGCGCTGACGCCGCCCTGCAGCATGACGCGCCGTTGGCGAAGCGCACGCTGCGTCGTAGACGTCGAGGCCGTTCCAGTGCTCGATCTGATCGCCATACTTTCCGGAGTAGGTGCGCAGCGTGTCCACCTGGCCCACCTTCGTCGGCTTCAGGTCGAACAGGCCGCAGATCTGCTGGCCGCCGCCGCCGGGCAGACGCGGCGTCGCTCGGCGCGGTGATGCAGTACGGGTCGTAGTCGGCCGGGCCCACCAGCGTGTTGTCGTTGACGATGAAGTTGCCGTAGATCCGCCGGTTGTACGACACCTCGACGCCGACCCGCGGCAGCAGCTCGTGCTGCAGCGTGACCAGCGTCTCCCAGTTGTACGGCCGCGCGTTGAACCCGGTCGCCCAATCGGGGTCGAAGCTGCAGCGTCGTGTTCGGCTTGCCGAAGTTGTTGTTCGGCGACGGGCCCAGCTCCCCGTTCAGTCGCGGGATTGAGCGGATCGCCCTGCACGATGAAGTCGCCGTTGCGGTCGGTCCAGGTGCGGGCTGACGCTGTTGGTGGCCGCGATCACCGGGTGCACGTTGTTGGTGTTGTTCTTCCCTTCCTGCAGCACGTAGCGGCTCAGCGAGAACTTGAGCGCGGTCCGGCCGTTGCCGAACAGGTCGTAGGCCAGGCCGAGCCGCGGCGACAGGTCCTTCCAGTTCGAGCACGTCGGCGCCGGGATAGTCGCGCGCCACGGGCAGCCACCGCACCGGATCGAGGTGGATCGCGTTGTACGAGCTCCTGAACTGGTCGAAGCGCAGGCCGGCGTTGATCGTCAGCCGGCTGAATCTTCAACTGATCCTGCACGAAGGCCCCGAGCGGCTTCGAGGTAGAGCGGCGCCGCGTACGGCGTCGTGTAGTAGGTCACCTGGTTCGGGATGCCGTTCAGGGTGCGGTAGTTGACGTCGCCGATGGCGAACACGATCGGGTCCTTCGGCGAACTGCCACTGATAGGTGAAGCCGGCCTTGAAGCTGTGCGCGCCGGTGACGTAGGACAGCGACGCGCGGTAGTCGTCCACCGTCTGCGGCGTCGGGAAATAGGTGGCGCCGGACCGGAAGCGCAGGTTGGTGGACTGCTCGAGGATCGACGGCTCGGTGGCATCCGGCTGCGGGCCGCCGCGGGAACGAGCTGAGATAGTGCGACGCGCCCGCCTCGAACAGCAGCCGGTTCGTCAGCGTCGACGTCCAGCGGCCCTGCACGATGCTGCTGTCGCCCGGGTTGTAGGTCGCCGCTTCGGGCGCCACCGTCGGGCTGATCGAGAAGTGGCAGAGGCACATCTTCGTCGTAGGTGCCGAAGACCGACAGCCGATTGTTGCGCGACACCTGCCACGTGAGGTTGAGCGTGGTGCTGTAGGTGCGCTGGTCGCTGACGGCCGGCCGGCGTCGAGGTCCGGCGTGTAGACGCACGCCGTCGGCGTCTGGTTGTAGTAGAGGCCGCCGACGTAGTTGTCGGTGACGACGTAGCGGAACGCCGCGTGGAACCAGAGCTTGTCGCTGCGCGATCGGCCCGCCGAACGACGGGTTGAAGTCGACGAGCTTCTTGGTCTTGTTGACCACGGTCAGCCCGCGCGCCCTCAGGTCGTCGTCGAGGTTGTCGGCCTGCAGATCCTCGGTGGCGAAGTTGGCGAAGAACGATGCCGCTGAACCGGTTGGCGCCTTCCTTCGGCAGGACGTTGGCGAAGACGCCGCCGTAGGCGATCTCCGCCGAGTGCGCCGCGAGCTGCAGGCCGTACTCCTGCGTCGGCGCCGTCCGACCAGTTGGTGCGGGTGCCGCCGGTGCCGGTGAGCGAGGTCACCGACATGCCGTTCACCATCACCTGCTGGTCCATGGCCTTGCCGCCGTGAATGGCGGCGAAGGCGAAGTTGTAGCCGGTGCCGCCGCCGACGTCCTGCGAGATGTTGAGGCTCGAGTTGCTCATGATCACGCCGGGAATCAGCGTCGCGAAGTTGGCGAAGCCGCGCCCGGTCGGGAATCGTGTCGAGCACTTCCCGGGTGATCGACCCGGATCTGGTTGACGTTCTGGATGTCGACGATCGGGCTCGCGCCCGTCACGGTGACCGTCTCCTCGACGCTGCCCACCCGCAGCTCGGCGTTGACGGTGGCGGTGAATCCGACCGTGAGCTCGATGCCGTCACGCCGCACGGTCGAGAAGCCGGGCAGCGTGAAGGTGACGCGTGTAGACGCCGGGCCGCAGGTCGACGATGCGGTACTGGCCGGTGCCGTCGGTCACGACGGTGCGGGCTCTTCTCGATCAGCGCCGGGCTGCTGGCTTCGACCGTCACGCCCGGCAGCACGGCTGCCGGTCCCGTCGGTGACCAGCCCGGCGATGCTCGGGTTCTGCTGCGCGCCCGCCGCGGCCGGCAGCGCCAGCGCCAACGCCACCATCCACACGTTCACGTTCAACCGCATATCGGTGCTCCCGTCTGTTCGACCTGGAAACGTGCTGTTGTCAGTGCGTGAAATACGGCTTCGTGTCGCGCCCGAGCGGAGTCTCGTCGAGCGCGACCATCATGGAGGAGACCTGATACAGGCCCATCGTGCCCACCAGATCGACCACGCCGCGGTCGCCGCCGAGCACGGCCTTGGCCGCCTGCAAGGTGGCGTCGCTCACGCGGCGGGTGGTAATGAACTCGGTGGCGAAGGCGTAGACGGCCTCCAGCTCTTTGTCCATCCGCGGCGGACGCCCGCCGGTGCGGATGGCTTCCACGAGCTCCGCCGGCAGCCCCATCCGCACGCCGTAGGCGTGATGGGCGTTCCAGACGTACTCGGCCGACCAGTGCTTGGCGACGACGAGAATCGCCAGCTCGTTGTACTTCGGCGTGACACGCTCGAAAAGCCGGGGTCGCCCGCGAACCGCGCGTAAGCGGTCGCCTTTTGCATGAGGTCGCCGAGCGTGGGGCTCACCATCATCACGCCGAGGGGACCGGTGATGCTGGCGCGGGGGCCGCTGAGGATACTGCGGACGTAAGCCTGCTGTTCCGGTTTCAGGGTGTCGTAGTCGTTCGGGGTCGCAATCCGGTTGCCTCGCAGGGCGGCCACCGTGCGGCGCATCTGCTCGAGCGTCGGCTCGCTGCCGCCTTCCGCCCCGGCACGCGGCGCCGGCGCCTGGCCCGCCACGGCCAGCCCGAGTCGCGATCACGAACACGATCACGGACACTTGGGAACAGGAAAGCGCCGCATGGGATGGTCCTCGTATCGAGCGTCCCAGCCGGCTGGCGGCCGGTGACGCGAATGGCGATGCGCATCGAGCTCGGCGACCTCGAGCGGCAGTTCGGTCGCTGCCGGCGGCGCTGCCGTTCACCTTCAACAGGTAGGCCGACCAGATCGACGTAGGCGCGGTCGCCGAGGCTGTCGGGCGCATTCTGCGGCATCGAGCTGCGGATGCGCCGTACACCATGTCGTGCGCGCGTCGAATCCGACGATACCGGTCGGTGAACGACGGCCCGACTGGAGCGGCGGCGACACCGCGTCGCCCTTCAGCTCGTCCAGATGGCAGGCCGAGCACGCCCGCTGCTAGACCTCGCTGCCCGCGCGGCCCTGCGCCGTCGGTGAACACGCCGTCCCAGATTCGTCCGCCCCGGCCGGTGACGACGCCGCCGGCCTGCCGACGGCAGGCGCGCGCTTCAGCAGGTGCCCGGACTCGTCCACCGCCATGCCGCGTCGCGCATCATGCTTGCGAATCAGCGCCGCCGCTTCCGGATAGCGCCGGATTCCGCTGCTCGCGTAGACGACGCCCTCGGCGGCAAGCAGCGGCGTCCATTCTTCGTGTTCGTCGACGTCGAGCGCGCGCGCCCTTGTCGATCGAGGAACTGCATGCACCGGCACGGCGCCGCCGCGGTAGACCGCGCCGTGCAGCGCGGTTTCGCCGTTCTTGTTCACGTCGTTGACGTCGCCGCCGCCCACCTCGAAGGCCAGCTTGACCGCCTCGAGCGCCTCCTCGTGCGTGCCGGGGCTCTCGCCCGGGCCCTAGATGCCGACGCCGGCCGCCGCCATCAGCGCGGTCGTGCCGTCGTTGGTCGTCAGCGTCGGGATCGGCGCCGCGCTCGAGCAGCAGCCGCATCAGCGGGACGTCGGCCGTCTTCGCCGCCATCAGGAACGGCGTCGCGCCGATCCGGTTCAGCATGTTGCGGTTGCCGTCGCGCGGCTCCTTCGTCAGCCGCGCGTTGACGTCGGCGCCGCTGCGCGACCAGCCTTCTGCACCAGTTCCAGGCTGTCGAGGCTGCCGGTCGGCACGGCGCCCGGCAGGTTGAAGCCGCGGTTCGGCCGCCGCGACCACGCCACCTGATGCAGCGCGGTCCAGCCCTGCGCGGCGGCGTTCGGGTCGGCGCCGCGATCGAGCAGGAACGCCGCCAGCTCGTAGTGCGCGTTGATAGATGGCCAGCACGAGCGCGCTCATGCCGTCGGGCAGCGCGCTCGTTGACGTCGGCGCCGGCGTCGAGCAGCGCGCGCGCCGCCTCGACGTGGCCGCCGCGCACGGCGAACAGCAGCGGCGTGAACGTGCCGCCGGTCGACCGGGCGCGCGACGTCGGCGCCGGCCTCGAGTCAGGACCCGGATGGCCGCGGCGTTGTTTTCGGCCGCCGCCCACATCAGCGCGGTCTGCCCCTTGCGACGCTTCCCGCGCGTTGACGTCGGCGCCGTGCGCCAGCAGCACCTGCACGGCGTCGGCGTTGCCGGTGCGCGCCGCCGTCATCAGCGCCGTCTCGCCGTCCGGCAGCGCCGCGTTCGCGATCGGCGCCGGCAGCGAGCAGGCGCTCGATGATGGCGCGCGTTGCCGTTGGTCGCCGCCAGATGCAGCGGCGTCACGCCGTAGCGGTTGGCCGCGCGGCGCGTGCGCCGGCCGCGAATCAGCGCGGTCGACCAGCTCGAGATCGTCGTGCTGCGACCGCCCAGTGCAGCGGCGTCGTGCCGTCGGCCTCGGCGGCGTTGACGTCGGCCTTCTGCGGCCGAGGACGCGCGCCGCGACGTCGCCGTCCGGCTGTCGACCGCGTCCTGACGCGCCGCGCACGAGCCGGCGACCTCAGCGCGGCGACGCCGCAGACGACCAGCGACGCAGAGCCGCAAAGCAGCGACGCCACGAGTCGATCGACGCAATGCGTTGAATCTCGGCGTGCCCGCATCACACGCCCGCGAGCGGTTCGAGATCGATGCGCCCGTGCTGTCGCCGAGCGTCTCGGCGTGGACGCCGACCTTGTCGAGCAGCGTCAGCAGGAGTTGGTCATCGGCATGTCGGCCGGGCACGACCATGTGCCGCCCGCCGTCGAGCGCCGGCCGCCGACGACACGGCCAGCGGCAGGTCGATGTGCGCGTGCGTGTTCGGGTTGCTCAGGCCGGCGCCGTAGAGGAACAGCGAGTGATCGAGCAGCGTGCCGTCGCCTTCCGGCGTGTCCTGCAGCTTCTCGAGGAACCAGGCGAACAGCTCGGCCTGATAGATGTTGACCTTGGCGTACTTCGCGATCTGCTCCGGACGGTCCGCGTGGTGCGACAGCCCGTGGTGGCCCTCGGTGATGCCGATCTCCGGATAGGTGCGGAAGTTCAGCTCGCGGCCGAGCATGAACGTCATGACGCGGGTGATGTCGGCGCGGAACGCCAGCCACTGCAGCTCGTACATCAGCTTCGACGTGCTCGTCGAACCGCTCCGGAATGCCCATCGGGCCGGTCGAGCGTCGGCAGCTCGGTCGCCGCGTCGTGCTCGGCCGCTCTGGATTCGCCGCTCGACCTCGCGGACGGCGTCGACGTAGTCGGTCACCATCGGCGCGGTCGGCCGGCCCGAGCCGCCGCTGCAGCCGGTGCAGATCCTCGAGCACCGAATCGAGGATGCTCTGGTTCTGCGCGCGCCTGCGCGACGCGCTGGCCGGCGTGCCGCCGTCGCCGAACAGCCGCTCGAACACGACGCGCGGGTTGTTCTCGGTCGGCAGCGGCGTCGTCGGCGTGCGTCCACGCCAGCGTGTTCAGGTAGACGCAGCTGTAGCTGTTCTCGCATTGCCCGCCAGGAAATTGAGATCGATGCCGAGCTCGAGCGACGGCAGCGCCGTGTCCTTGCCGAGCACCGCGGCCGCGATCTGATCGGCCGAGATGCCGTTGCGGACGTCGGCGCCTTCGGTGCGCTTCGGGATACACGCCGGTGAGCCAGGAGCTCGTGCCGCGCGTGTGATCGCCGTTGGCGCCGTCGTTGCCCGGTCTCGGCCTGATTGTGATCGAGGCCGCTGACGACGACCATCCGGTCGCGGAACGGCGCGAGCGGCGTCAGGATCTGCGACAGCTCGAAGTTGCGTGCCCTCGCCAGCCGGCGTCCAGTAGTTGATGCCCGCTGAAGTTCATCGCGACGCCGTTCGGCATGTAGACGAAGCCGAGGCGGCGGAGCGGGCTGGGCCGGGTCTGCGCCAGCGCCGACAGCGCCGGCACCATCGCGTCGAGCAGCGGCAGCGCCAGGGTCGCGCCCATCGCCGCGCAGAAACGTCCGGCGCGGCAGCGCATCGTTCCTTGGATCGACGATCATGAGCTGCGGCTCTCCTCATCTGAAACGGCGCGCTGCTGCTGACGATGCTCAGGATGAGCGCACGACGAAGCGATAGTCGCTGCGGCGCCGGTTCGCGCGACGATCGCGCGCACGGCCGGCGCGTCGTAGTACTCGAGGCCGCGGCCGAGCGCGTAGGTCAGCAGCTTCTCGGTCACCGTCGGGATGAACACGGTCCGACGTGAGCAGCGCTTCGGTCAAGCCGGCCGCCGGCCCGTCGAACTTCGTGCCGTCGGGCAGCGCGCCCGACGCGTCGATCGGCGCAGCCGACTCGTCCGCGCGTGCGCCACCTGCCGACGCCATCGAAGTTCTCGAGCGCCAGGCCGAGCGGGTCCATCATGCGCGTGGCAGCTCGCGCACACCGGATTCGCGCGGTGCTGCGCCATCCGCTCGCGCATCGACAGCGCGGCGCCGGCGGCGTCGGTCGGCTTCGAAGCGCGCGGCACGTTCGGCGGCGGCGGCGGCGGCGGCGTGCCGAGCAGGTTCTCGAGCATCCACTTGCCGCGCACCACCGGCGAGGTGCGGTCGGGATACGACGTGACGGTCAGGATGCTGCCCTGGCCGAGCAGGCCGCCGCGCGGGCTGTCGTCGGCCAAGCGTCACGCGCCGGAATGGCTGCCCTTGACGTTCGGCGATGCCGTAGTGCCGCGCGAGCCGTTCGTTGACGAAGGTGTAGTCGGCCGCAGCAGGTCGAGCGCGCTGCGATCCTCGCGCACGATGCTCTCGAAGAAGAGCTCGGTCTCGCGGCGGAACGCCTGGCGCAGCGTGTCGTCGAAGTCGGGAAAGCTCTGTTGCACCGGCACGACCGCGGCCAGGTTGCGCAGGAACAGCCACTGCCCGGCGAAGTTCGATGAACGCTGCGAAGCGCGCGTCGGCGCAGCATCCGGCGCACCTGCGCGTCCAGCACCGCCGGGATCGCGCAGCTGCCCGCGCTCGGCGACGTCGAGCAGCTCCTCGTCAGGGATGCTGCTCCAGAGGAAGAACGAGAGCCGCGAGGCGAGCTCGAGATCGCTGATGCGGTAGACCGCGCCCGGCCGGACGGCCGCCGGGATCGCGCTCGATCGCGCAAGAGGAACTCGGGCGCCACGAGCAGGCGCATGCACGCCCTGCTCCATGCCGTCATCGAATGTGCCCTCGCTGCGCCCGTCGTCGTAGAGCGGCCAGCATGCGGTGCGACGTCGGCGTGCGATGACCGGTCGGCGGATACGCGCGGCGCGCGAGCCGCCGCAGGATTGCGGTCGCGCAGCCCCGCTCGGCCGCCACCGTGGCGGCGCTCGGGCGGCACGTGAAGATCCGCTGGCGCGACAGGGCGTTGCCGGGCCCGCTCGGCTCGAACGGTCCGCTGATCTCGACACTCCGCAGATAGGCTCCGGCCCGCTGCTCGGCGACGTTCACCGCCGGCCGGATACGGACGCAGAAACGGCAGCCGCGCGGTCTCGTCAGAGCCGAGCCGTTCTTGATGAAGGCCACCTGCACGTCATGCGGCCCGGCCTTGACCGGCACGCGCACCTCCCAGTCGCGGTCGATGCGGTTGCGCTGCTCCTGCCCCTGCCGGTTCAGCGCGTCGGACGCGGCGGCGATGGCCGTGCGCGCGCCGGGCGGACGCGCCGGCCGCGCGGGCGCGTGCATCGGGCGCCGGTTCGCTGCCCGGCTCCTGCGCCGGCTCGCGGCGCCGGTCCGCCCACGCCCGGCAACGTGAAGACGCTGAATCCGCTCGCCGTCAATGCTGAGCTCGAGCTGCTGGGCCTCCGTGATACAGCGGCACCTGCTCGTTGAGGTCGCGCGACAACTCCACGCGGAAGCGCGTACTGCGCCGTCCATCGGGAACACGTACGCGGATCGGTGGTGCCGCCGCGCGTGCCGATCGCTTCGCCGGGCAGGCGGTCTTCCTGCGATCAGATCGTCAGCCACGCGGAAGTAGTCCACGACCGGCGCCGGCGGCGGCGTGCCCACCGCGAGGCGGCTGATCTTCTGCGCCGCCGACGAGATAGCGTTCCATCAGCGTCGGCGACAGCTTCAGCACGCCCGCGATGTTGTCGAAGCCGTAGCTGGCGTCGTCGGCCGGCAGCAGCGCCGCCACGTCGACGTCCACGACCCAGGAGGTCGCGAACGGCGTTGCGATACTCGGTGCGGTTCAACCGGTGAAACGCCTCGGTGCGACCCGGGTTGGGCGCGGCGCTGCGCCGCACGATCGAGCTCGCCTTCGAGGAACGGAGACGAAGGCATCGCGTGCCGCCGGCTCCGGGCGCGGCATGCCCGCCGGCGGCATCATGCCGGCACGCACTTCGACGCACGATGGCTTCCCACTCGCCGGCCTGTGCGCCGACATCATCGAGGCTCAGCGCGTCGAAGGCCCGCGGCACCGCACCACGCTGCTGCTGCTGCGCGTTGTGGCACGTGAGGCAGTAGCGATCGAGGACGGCTCGTGCCTCGGCGCCCGCAGCGCCGCCGGCCGGGAGTCGCGGGCTCTGACCGGCGCGGCCGCCCTCGGCGGTCACGCGCAGTCCGGCCAGCGCCACGAGCATGGTGGCCGCCGCCAGCAGTCGAAGACCGGTGCCTCGCATCATCCAGTGGTCACTGTTCGGCTCGGTGCCTCAGAAGTCGAACTGGGCGCTGATCTTCGCAAACCGCGCATCGAGCGCCGAGTTCAGCAGGCTCCAGGTCGCCCGTATGTCGTGACGTAGGTGAGCGGGACGTTCGCATTCAACGCATTGTAGACGTCGATCCCGATGTTCATCCGGGCCCCGCCCGTGCGTCCGCACCGCGAATTCCCGTGCGCAGTCGGAAGACGTGGCGGTTGTAGAACACCCCAACCGGGGGGTCAAGGACCCTCAAACAGGCTACACCGTCGCGGACGAGCTCGGGACCCTGACTACTGCAGGCGGGCCTTGAGGAAGCGCCCGGTGTGCGACGCCTTGCAGGCCGCGACCTTCTCCGGCGTGCCCGGTCACCACGACCTCGCCACCGGCGTGCCCGCCGTCCGGCCCGAGATCGATGACGTGGTCGGCCGTCTTGATCACGTCGAGATGGTGCTCGATGAGGATCACCGTGTGCCCGGCGTCCACCAGCTGGTTGAGCGCCTGCAGCAGCCGCTCGATGTCGGCGAGGTGGAGGCCGGTGGTCGGTTCGTCGAGGATGTAGACCGTGTGCTTCGCGCGCTGCAGCAGGCTCAGCTCGGTCGCGATCTTGACGCGCTGCGCCTCGCCGCCTGACAAGCGTCGTCGCCGACTGGCCGAGCGTCAGGTAGCCGAGCCCGAGCGCGTTGCAGCACCTCGAGCTTGCGCCGCACCGACCGGCTCGGTCTCGAAGAACGCCACGCCCTCCTCGATCGACATGTTCAGCACGTCGTCGATCGTCTTGCCCCGCAGCATCACCTCGAGCGTCTCGCTGTTGAAGCGGGCGCCCTTGCACGCGCCGCAGGTGACCTCGACGTCGGGCATGAAGTAGAGCTGCGTCGTGATGACGCCCTCGCCCTGGCACTCCTCGCAGCGGCCGCCCTTGACGTTGAAGCTGAAGCGCCCGGGCTTGTAGCCGCGCTCGACCGAGAGCGGCGCCTGCGTGAACAGGTCGCGGATGGTGTCGTAGAAGCCGACGTAGGTGGCCGGGTTCGAGCGGCTGTTGCGGCCGATCGGCGACTGGTCGATGTTGACGACCTTGTGGACGTGCTCGAGGCCGTCCACGCCGTCGTGCTCGCCCGGCAGCGTGCGCGTGTCCACGAGGCGCTTCCACAGCGCCTTGTAGAGGATCTCGTTCACCAGCGAGCTCTTGCCCGACCCCGACGCGCCGGTCACGGCGATGAGCGTGCCGAGCGGGAACGTCACGTCCACGTTCTTCAGGTTGTTCTCGCGCGCCTTGCGGACGGTCACCGCCTTGCCGTTGCCAGGCCGGCGGCGCACCGGCGTTTCGATTTCGCGCGCGCCGGAGAGGAACTGCCCGGTCGGCGACCGCTTGTTGCGCAGCAGGTCGTCGATCGTGCCCTGCACCACGACCTCGCCGCCGTGCACGCCGGGGCCCGGGCCCATCTCCACCAGATGGTCGGCGGCGCGGATCGTGTCCTCGTCGTGCTCGACGACGATCACGGTGTTGCCGATGTCGCGCAGGCTCTTGAGCGTGGCGATCATCTTGACGTTGTCCTTCGGGTGCAGGCCGATGCTCGGCTCGTCGAGCACGTAGAGCATGCCCATCAGCCCGGAGCCGATCTGCGTGGACAGGCGGATGCGCTGCGACTCGCCGCCCGAGAGCGTGCTCGACCGGCGGTTGAAGTTCAGGTAGTCGAGGCCGATGCCGAGCAGCAGCTCGACGCGGTTGCGGATCTCGCCGAGCACCTGCCGACCGGCGTCGGCGCCGCGGCCGGACGGCTTGATGGTGCCGACGAAGGCGTGCAGCTCGTCGAAGTGGAGCTGCCCGACGTCGTACAGCGTCTTGCCGCCGATCGTGAACAGCAGCCGCGTGGCGCGCACGCGCGTGCCGTTGCAGTCCGGGCAGGTGTGCTCGACCATCACCTTGTCGAGCCACTGCTCCATCCGCGAGTTGGCCTCGCCGCGCTGGCGATAGCGGCGGTACCAGCGCTCGATGCGGCGGCGCGATGCCGGCGAATCCGATCTCCTTGCCCGCCCACTTCCCGCGCGTGTCCTTGGCGCCGGGCGGCGCCACCAGCTGCAATCTTCTTCGGCTCGATGCCGTAGAGAATCGCCTTGCGCGACACGCTCGGGCAGATCCTTCCACGGCTTGTCGAGCGAGAAGCCGAGCGCCTTCGACAGGCTGAACATCAGCATGCCGTCCCAGGTCTCGGGGTTGTAGCGGAAGGCCTCCTTCACGAAACAGCCGTCGGCGATGCTGCGCTTCGTAGTCGGGCACCAGCAGGTCCGGATGCGTGAGCTTGTCCACGCCGAGGCCGCCGCAGGTGCGGCAGGCGCTCTCCGGGTTGTTGAACATGAAGAACTCGGGCCCGATGTCGCCGTAGACGAAGTGGTGCGTCGCGCTGCAGAGCCCCTTGTAGAAGCGCTCGGCCTCGGCCTTCGACGCGCCTTTCACGATCTGCACCTGCAGCAGCCCGTCGCCGACGAGCAGCGTGCTGGCGATGCCGGCGCGAATCGCCTTCTCGTGGGTGCGGCGGACGACGAACGCGGTCCACGACCGCGTCCATGTGCTCGACGTCCGACGCCTCGAGGTCGGTCTCGTCGGAGATGTCGATCGCCTTGCCGTCCACGATCAGCCGCCGGCAGCCCTTCTTGCGCATCTCGGTGAAGACGTAGTTCAGGTCCTCGCCGTAGACCTTGAACACCGGCGCGCGCAGCTCGATCTCGGCGCCCTCGGGCAGCGCGAGGATGGCTTCGAGGATCTGGCTCGCCGTCCGGCTCGGCGTCGGCTCGCCCGTGCGCGGACAGTGCGGCTGGCCGATCGTGGCGAAGAGCAGGTTCAGGTAGCTGGCGATGTCCGTCATCGTGCCGACGGTCGATCGCGGGTTGCTGCCGACGGTCTTCTGCTCGATCGAGATCACCGGCGACAGGCCGAACACGAAGTCGACGTCGGGCTTCGCCACCTGCGCCGACGAAGCGCTTGGCGTAGCTCGAGAGCGACTCCATGTAGCGGCGCTGCCCTTCGGCGTAGATGGTGTCGAAGGCCAGGCTCGACTTGCCGGAGCCCGAGAGGCCGGTGACGACGACCAGGCTGTCGCGCGGGATCTCCACCGAGATGTTCTTCAGGTTGTGCACCCGCGCGCCCTGCACGGCGATGGTCGTCCGCACGCCGCCGTTCTTCTGCGGCTGCGCCGCCGCGCGCGACGCCGACGGCTTACTCGCCATCGGGCCCCTCCGGCAGGAAGAACGCCAGCTCCTGCAGCGAGGCGGAGCTGCGCTTGGTGGCGCGCACGGGCGCCGACGCCTTGGCAATCAGCCCCTGATCGGCGAGGTACTCGCACGCCGTCGTCACGCCTTCGATGGCGAACGGTCCGCGATGAAGTGGCTCTCGATCTCGCTGGCCGAGCGGACGTCGCCGGCCTCGCGCAGGTAGTCGAGCACCGGCGCGAACAGGCGCTGCGCGCGGGTGGCCATGTAGCTCGTCCACCGCCGTCAGCGCCGCCTCCACCGCCTTCTTCGTCTTCTTCGCGTTCAGCAGGTCGGTGTAGATGGTCTTGAAGAACGTCGGGATTGAGCGCCAGCGCCTGCGGGATGACCTCGCGATCCACCAGCTTGCGCGCGGCGATGACCTCGACCTGCGCCAGCGGCGTCGCCGCGTACAGGATCCAGAGCGCCGTGTAGTCGAGGTCGCCGCGGGTGATCGAGGAACTTGTGCGCCTTGTAGATGCACGGCAGCGCGTGCGTGCCCGCCTCCAGCAGCGCCAGGTGCGTGTCGCGCTCGCCAATCGCCTGGAGCCGCGCGCACAGGTCGGCGATCGTGTCGTCGTGCGTGAACAGCACGCGGCTCTTGGCGAGGAACGAGTGCATGAACGACTGGTGCACGGCGCCCTCGGCCAGCTTCCGGAACTCCGCCCGCTGCATCAGCAGCGCGTGCACGTTGACGCCGTCGGCGTAGAGCGACGACGTGCGGCGGACCCGCCGAGCTTGTCGTCCACCGTGACGAGCAGCAGGTCGATGTCCGACTTGGCCCAGACGCGTGTCGTGCGACAGGCTGCCGCCGAGGATGGCGGCCAGGATCGACCGGTCGCTCCGGAGCTGGGGCACGAGGGCGTCGAGCGCCGCGGTGAACGCAGCGGTGCTGGTGTCGCGGGCCGGAACCTTCATGAAGCGGTGCCGCTGAAGGTGTCCAGTTTACCGTCGCCGCGACGTCGCGGCACTGCTTCTGGTTCCCGTGCGGGCGCGCGTCGTGGCCCGGGTCGATCGCGGCCACAACGCCTTGCTCGCCAATTTCGCGCCCTCGGCCAGTGCCTGGAGCTTGGCCCACTGAATCGACGGATGCACGCGCCGCACGAACGGCCCCTGAGCGAAGCCGCAGTCGGTGCCGGCCATCACTCGGTCTCGGCCAACGACGCCGGCAAACCGCAGCAGCCGCTCAGCCACGAGCTCCGGGTGTTCGACGACATTGGTCTGATGGCTCACGACGCCGGGAATGAGCCGCTTGTGCTGTGGCAGCTTCACCGTCTTCCATACCTGCCACTCGTGCTCGTGACGAGCGTTGGCCGACTCGATCGCATACGCACTCGCCCGCACCCGGAGAACGAGATCGACAATCGCCTTGAGCGGCACGTCGCTCGAATGCGGACCGTTCCAGCTGCCCCAGCAGATGTGGTACCGAACGCGGTCTTCGGGAACGCCCCGCAGCGCATGATTCAGCGCATCGATGCGAACACGCGCCCACTTGCGGAACGCCGCTGGTGTGCCCGGCGGCACCATCCGGTCGTATGCGAACGGCAGGTGGGCGTCGTCGATCTGGACGAAGAGGCCGGCATCGGTAATGGCTTTGTACTCCTCCCGCAGCGCCTCCGCACCGGCGAACATGAACTCCTCGTCGGTCTTGTAGTACTGGTTCGGCGACATCGCGAACGCGCTTGCCGGCGCCGCCACCGGCAGGAAGCCGGCCGTCGCGCCCGCGGCCGTCATGGCGGTCTTGAGATTCTCGATGTCGCGCTGAAGCGCCGCGTGCCCCGTGTAGGCGATGGGGCCGACGCAGGGAAAGATGCCTTCGAGATAGCCCTCCTTGGGCCAGAGCTCACCGTAGAAGTCCTTGAAGCGTGCGAAATCACCGAACGCGACGCCGCCCTCGGTGGCCAGTTGCAGGCGCGGGCCGAAGCCGGCGAGCCGCTCGAGCACGTACTGTTCCCAGCCGATGCCCTTGCCGTACTCGCCATCGCTGACGACGTTCACGCCCGCCGCGACCTGTTCGGCCACGACCGTACGCACGGCGCTCCGCAATGCCGCCACGTACTCGGAGTCGGCCACCGCGCCGTCCATGCGCCGGCGCAGCAGGGTGGCAAAATCGTCGGGCCGCACGAGACTGCCGACGTGTGTCGTGAGAATGCGTTTCGTGGTGCTGGCCACGCACACCTCCGTTATCCCGGTCGGGGTGCGTGTGATTCTAGACGACTCTATGCCGCCTTCGACGATCGCCGCGGCCTCGCAGGAGTTCCTCGTCCACGCCGCAGGAAATGGCGGCCGTGGCCCTGAAGCGGGGCGGGGACGACATCGGTGTCGTCCCCGCCCCTCGTCGGCGATCAGGCCTGTTTACGTCCGGCAGCGGCCGGCTCGGCCTCCCGTTCCCGTGCAAACGCCCGCGTCCTCCGGCGCGGCGCAATCGCGATGTTGTTGGCAACGTCGTTGAGCGTCGGGATCGCCCATGCGATCTCACCCAGGTCGCGCTTCAGCCGCTTGTGCGACACCGTGCCCGACAGCGTGACGCGCCCTCCCTCGCAGCGGACGTCCACCTCGCTCGCACCCGAGAACAACTCGAGCGTGTCGTAGATGACCTCCTCGACCTCCTGGTCGGTCGTTGGGCCCTGCGGGTGTCCGCGCCGCATCGCCACGGCCGCCACCAGCATCGGCGCCGACCCTGCCGGCGGCAGGGACGTCGCGACGCCGCCAGCGGCGATGGCATTGATGGGCATCGACATCGACGGCAGCGAGCCAGCGGACGTCGGATACCAGTTCCCCGCCCAGGGTGCGTTACCGCTCCACACGGGCGGAACCGAAACGAACATCGGTTCGATCATGATGTCGTCCTCTCGTCACATCACCTGCAAGGGCGGCGTCAAGAAGGCGCCCGGAATGCCGGCGCCGACTCCCTGGTACGGTTGACCCAGCCCCTGCGCCGCAAGGGCGCCGAACGACGCCTGCGGGGACTGCTGCTGAGCGACGACCTGCAGTTGAATCGCCACGTACTGCACCAGCTGCTGCAGCTGCTGCAGCTGCTGATGACGGACGTAATCGTTCTGTTGCAGCTGTTGAAGCTGCTGCGGCACCAGCTGGAGCAGCTGGATGACCTGCGGAGTGGACGGCAGCGTGGAGAGTGGATTGATGACGGACAGTGGGCTGAGGGTGGAAAGGGGATTGATCGTCTGGCTAAAGGGTGTCTGTGCCCAGTGCTGAATCATGAGTTACCTCCTCACATCATGGTGAGCAAATCGCGCGGAGGCCCTCGGTCGAGGCTGGCGCGATGCGTCCGACCTCGCACGATCCCGGCCTTCCGTCGCGCCACTAGCGGGACACGCGTCGTGTCGCAACCCGCATACCACGACGGATCGAGCGAACGTGTGTGCCGCGAGGCCGCATCGGCGCCATCCGTCGGCGACCGTGTAGCCTGTGCACGCCTGGATGTATGGTCACGGTACGGAACCTCGGCGGACCAAGGAGATGCCAACCCCATGACCGGCTCGACCACCCTGGGTACATGCACTCGTGCTGTGCTGCGAGCTCGAGTCACGCGGGGTGGCGAACCACATGTTCGACGAGCCGGCGGGCGCTCCGGCGCTCAGGTCACGCGAATCGGGGCCGTCAGGGTGCGAAGGCTCACCCGCTGCCGCCCGGCCGCGTCGAAGTTGGACGGGGCCAGCCAGGTCTCGAACGCCGCGGCGAGCGCCGGCCATTCACGGTCGATCGCCGCGTACCACGCCGTGTCGCGGTTGTGGCCCTTACGCACCGTCGCCTGGCGGAAGATGCCCTCGTACGAGAATCCGAAACGCTCGGCCGCCGCCCGCGACGGCGCATTGAGCGCGTCGCACTTCCACTCATACCGGCGGTAGCCGAGCTCGAACGCCCGCCGCATCATCAGATACATCGCCTCGGTGGCGGAGCGGGTTCGCTGCAGCGCCGGCGAAAAATAGATGTGGCCCACCTCGATCGATCCCTGTGCCGGCTTGATGTTCAGGTACGAGGCCACGCCCAGCGCCTTCCCGGCAGCGGCGTCCACGACGGCAAAGAACAGCGGGTCGTCGCCGAAGCACGACGCCACCAGCCACTCGCGGTAGTCCGCTTCCGTGCTGAACGGGCCGTACGGCAGGTAGGTCCAGGTGCGGCCGTCCACGTCCTGGCGCGCGGCAAGGTAGAGGTCGCCGGCGAACCGCTCGTCGATCGGCTCGACCCGGCAATACCGGCCGGTCATCGACGAGCGCGGCGGGGCTGGCGGCGGCGTCCAGTCGCCCACTGGATGGCCGATGGGCTGCCCGAGATCGTTGAACACGTGTGACGGCGGCACGGCCCAATGGTGACCTGCGCGGCGGGCCGGGGGAAGATCCACTTTCTCGAGGATTCACCGTGCCAGTGGCACCATCCACACGCGGCGGTGGTCGTTCTACACTCACGGCCACGGTGTCCACTCGCCGTCGCTCGCCGACACCACCAGCGTGGATTTCCACGAGGCACGTATGACGAACGCTCCGTCCACATCGCACGGCCATTTTCTCGACCTCGCCATCGCCGAAGCACGCCAGGGGCTGGCCGAGGGCGGCATCCCGATCGGTTCGGTGCTGGTGCTCGACGGAGTGGTGATCGGCCAGGGGCACAACCGCCGCGTCCAGAACGGCAATCCGATCCTCCACGGCGAGATGGACTGCTTGAGCAACGCGGGGCGGCGGACTGCAGCCGACTACCGCCGGGCCGTCCTGTACACGACGCTCTCGCCCTGCGCCATGTGCACCGGCGCGATCCTGCTGTTTCGGATTCCGACCGTCGTGATCGGCGAGAACCACACCTTCATGGGCCGGGAGGACCTGTTGAGGAGCGCCGGTGTCGACGTGGTGGTGCTTCAGGAGCCGGCGTGCGTGACGCTCATGACCGACTTCATTCGTGCCCGGCCCGATCTGTGGAGGGAAGACATCGCCGAGACCCCATGACCGGTCGCGCCTCATCGTGCCGCGGCCAGACTCCCGACGACGAACGCGCTGACGTCGCGAATCTGCTCTGGTGTGAACGCGCCGCGGAACGCCGGCATGGTGTTGCGGCCGGCCGTCACCGTTTGGATCACCATGTCCAGATCCTTCACCTTGGCCAGCAGACGGCGCGGCGCCATGCCCGCTCTTGCCGTCCTCGCCGTGGCACACGGCGCACGCCTGGGCGAACAGGCGCCTGCCGTTGTCGAGGTTCGCGGCCGCGCGCAGCTGCTCGGTCGTCTGCACGGGAGTGCCCGGGCGGCGCCCTTCGGAAATGGTCACCGCGTTGCGCGGCACGGGCGCACCGGGCTGGCACCGGCGCCATCGTCCCGTCGAGACCGAAGCAGCCACACGCTATCGCCGCGCGCCGAACCGAGCAGCGCGGCACCGGCCGAATACGCCAGCACGTACTGCTTGCCCTTGTGCTCGAACGTGCGACGGGCGCGTGCATGCCGGCGCCGGTCTGGAACTCCCACAGCTGCTTCCCGCTGCGCAGAATCGAGCGCGGTCAGACGGCCGTCGTTGCGGCCGACGAACAGCAGCCCGCCGGCGGTCGCCGGTGGTTCCGCTGTAGCACTGCTCGGGCCACTGGTAGCGCCACGCGAGCGTGTTGGTGGTCACGTCGAGCGCGGCGATGATGCCGGTGCGCGCCACGCGCGTGAACGTGGTGGCGCCGCCCAGGAACGAGTTGCCGTTCACGGGCGTCGACGAACTTCGGCGTCGCCGCCGCCGGTATAGCCGTTGATCACCGACGAGGCGCACACGAACAGCCGCTGCTGCACGGGGTCGTAGCTGCTCGGCGGCCAGCTCGCGCCGCCCCAGATGCCGGGCGCGACGATCGTCGGGTCCTTGCCGACGAACGGCGTGAAGATGCGGCCGTCGTTGACGAGGCGTATGCCCTTCGGGCGCCATCTCGATGAACTGCGGCACGATGGCGTCGCCGCGCGGGAACGGCTGCGTCTTCGCGGTCGCCTGCCGCGGCTCCTGCGGCACCGGCTTCTCGTCGATGCCGATGAGCGGCTTGCCGGTCTCGCGATCGAGGATGTAGGCCCAGCCGGTCTTCCCCACCTCGACGATCGCCTTGCGCGTGCGGCCGCCCATGCGCACGTCCATCAGCACGACCGGATTGACGGCGTCGTAGTCCCAGATGTCGTGATGCACCTGCTGGAAGTGCCAG
Source organism: uncultured Acidobacteriota bacterium (assembly GCA_963731785.1). Classification (GTDB taxonomy): domain Bacteria; phylum Acidobacteriota; class Vicinamibacteria; order Vicinamibacterales; family UBA2999; genus DASYRM01. Next base: position 97,826 of record CAVSWX010000010.1, on the reverse strand, counting down.
CGGTACTTGCCGGTGGCGAGCTCGATCGCCAGCATCGACGCGGCGTAGAGGTTGTCGCCAGGCCGGAAGGCGCCGTTGTAGTCGGGCGCGGCGTTGCCGGTGGAGAAATACAGCAGGCCGAGATCGAGATCGACGGCCGGCGTCTGCCAGATGGCGGCGCCGCCGTACTTCCAGCTGTCGTTGTCCTTCGGCCACGTCTCGTGACCGGGCTCGCCGGGCCCGGGAATCGTGTAGAAGGTCCAGATCAGCCGGCCGTCCTTGGCGTCGTAGGCCTTGAGGCGGCCGCGCGTGCCGCGATCGCCGCCGGCAAAGCCGACGATGACCATGCCGCCTTCGCGCTCCGCGCTTCGGCGGCCGAGGCCTCGACGTAGAGCGGCGCGGCGGTGATCGAGAAGTTCTCCTGCCACCGCTCCGCCTGGATCGACCACGCGACCTTCCCGGTCGCGCGATCGAGCGCCACGAGCCGGCCGTCGAGCAGCCCCTCGAACACCTTGTCGTCGCTGAGCGCCACGCCCTTGTTGTTCCAGCCGCAGCAGACGGAGGTGATGTTCGGATCGACGTTCGCCGACCACTGCCAGAGGATCTCGCCGGTGTCGATCGACAGCGCGAACACGTCGTTGGCGCCGGTGCTCACGTAGGCGACGCCGTCGTCGACGAGCGGCGCGGCAAAGCCCGGAATACTGCGGCTGCGTGCCGGAGCCGCGCAGGCGCGTGCGCCACACCCCTTTGAGCTGCGCGACGTTGCCGCGGTTGATGGCGGTGAGCGGCGAGTAGCGCTGGTTGGCGAGGTTGCCGCCGTTGGTCGGCCAGCGCGAGGTCGGCGGCGCCGTCAGCGCCGCGGCCGAGAAGTCGCGCTGACCTCGGACCGTGCTTGGGCAATCAGGCGGGGCTGAAGACCCGGCTCCACGTACTCGGCGAGGCGGGTCTGAAGACCCGCGGCCACGGCTACGGCAGCGGACAGGGCTGCGGAGGCGAACAGGCGCATGGTCCTCCCCGGGTTGGTGTGAGGAAGGATACTATCGTGCGCGCGGAGGAGTTGCCGTGAAGCACGTCCTGCTCGTTCTGACGGTGGCGGTGCTCGCCACGGCGTCCACCGGCGCCCAATGGCTGCGGATTCCCACGCCGGGCATTCCGCGCACGCCGGACGGCAAGCCGAATCTGGCGGCGCCTGCGCCGCGTACGCCCGAGGGCCGGCCGGTGCTCGGCGGACTCTGGAAGACGGTCCCGGCCCGCCTGATCGTCGACGTCACCGCCGGACTGCCGCGCGGCGAGAAGCTCCCCTATCAGCCGTGGGCGGAAGCGGTCTACAAGGAGCGCCTCGCCAACCTGGGGAAGGACGATCCCACCTCGAACTGCATCGTCGGCGGCGTGCCGCGCTCCGACTTCGTCCCCTACCCGTTCAAGATCCTCGAGATGCCGGGGATGGTGGTGATCCTCTACGAGGCGATCCACTGGTACCGGCAGATCTTCACCGACGGGCGGTCGCTGCCCAAGGATCCGAGCCCGGCCTGGTTCGGCTATTCGGTGGGCCGGTGGGAGGGCGACGCGTTCGTGGTCGAGAGCGCCGGGTTCAACGACAACGTGTGGCTCGACAACAACGGGAACCCCGCCACCGAGCGCCTGCGCGTCACGGAACGCTTCGTGCGGAAGGACTTCGGCCACATGGACATCGAAATCACCGTCGATGACCCGAAGGCCTACACGCGGCCGTGGACCGTCACGCAGCCGCTGGTGTATCAGGCCGACGACGAGCTCATCGAGTACATCTGCGACGAGAACAACCGCTACTTCCTGCTCGTCCCGGACGCGGCCCCGCCCGGGCGGCCGCAGCCGCGGCCCAAATGAGGGATGGCGTGCTGGGGTGATCGGATTTGAGAAACCGCGGCCACGGGGGGAGGGAAATCCCCGTGGCCGCGGGCAGGGGCGGGTCATGACGACCCGCGCCTACGACTTACTTCACGGAGCATCGCAATTGGGTGCCGCAGGCGAGTCCTCGCAATCTCAGGCATAGCAGCCGCAGGGGCGATCCGATCCACGAGCAAAGTCTGCGTCGGCGGTGATTTGAGTCTGCGAAAGACCGCCCCGGATCAGCGATGCTCCGATGCAGTTCTACGAGACGGGGGTGCCCTTGTAGCGGGCCTCCTCGGCGTAGTACTCGGGGAAGCCGACCGCGCGCTTCAGGTCCTCGAAGTTCATGGCCGCGGTCGCCTCGCCGCGGGCGAGCCGGCCGAGGGCCGCGCGCATGGCGACAATCGAGACGTTCAACAGGGTGAGCGGATAGACGGCGATCGTGTAGCCGATCGCCTCCAGCTCGCCGGGCGGCAGCAGCGGCGTCTTGCCCCCTTCGATCAGATTGGCCATCTTCGGACCATCGACCTCCTGGCAGTAACGCCGCATCTCCTCGACCCCGAGCGGCGCCTCGAGGAAGGTGATGTCGGCTCCCAGGGCGCGGAAGGCCTGGCACCGGGCAATGGCTTCGTCGAGGCTGACGCAGGCGCGGGCATCGGTGCGCGCCATGATCAGAATGTCGGCGCCGTCGTTGCGCGCGTCGACGGCGGCCCGGATCCGCGTCAGGGCCTCGTCGCGCGGCACCACGGACTTGCCTTCCGTGTGCCCGCATCGCTTCGGGGCCACCTGGTCCTCCAGCATGATGGCGGCGAAACCCGCGCGGGCGTAGCCGGTGACGGTGCGCTTGATGTTCTGGGCGCTCCCGAAGCCCGTGTCGCCGTCGCCGATGAGGGGAATCGACACCGCGCGGCAGATGTTCTGCGCCTGATCCGCGAGCTCGCCGTACGAGATGAGCCCGGTGTCGGGCATGCCCAGCCGGGCCGCCGACACCGCGAAGCCGCTCATGAAGCCGAGCTCGAAGCCCGCCTCCTCGATGAGGCGGGCCGACATCGCGTCGTGGCAGCCGGGCATCACGAGCAGCCCGGGCCGTGCGAGCAGCGCGCGCAGACGCGCCGCGGGTGAGGCCACGGCGCTCATCTCGTGCCGGGCGCCCCGGGCTCGATCTTGAGCAGCGCGCCGTCGTTCTCGCCGGTGAGCAGATACAGCAGCCCGTCGGGGCCCTGACGCACGTCGCGGATGCGCTGCTGCAGCTCGCGCAGCATGCTCTCGCGGTGCAGCTCCTCCCACTGCTCGTTGAAGTCCAGACGCTCGAGGTGTCCCGACCGCGGCACCTCGCCCTGGCGCATGGCGCCGACGAACAGGCTGTTCTTCCACTGCGGGAACCGATCGCCGGTGTAGAACAGCAGCCCGGATGGGGCGATCGACGGCACCCAGAAGATGAGCGGCGGCTCCATGCCCTCCTTGTACGGGTTCACGTTCACGCGAGGACCGAGGTAGAAGCGGCCGTGGCTGACGACCGGCCAGCCGTAGTTCTTCCCCGGCTGCAGTTCGTTCACCTCGTCGCCGCCGTTGGGGCCGTGCTCCAGCGACCACACCGCGCCGGTCGTCGGGTGCACCGTGAGCCCGAGGATGTTGCGGTGGCCCATCGTGTAGATCTCCGGACGATAGCCCGGCTTGCCGGCAAACGGGTTGTCCGGTGGCACCGTCCCGTCGTCCTTCAACCGCAGCGTCTTGCCCACCAGGCTCATCGGGTCCTGCGGCGGCATGCGCATCGGATCGGGATTGCCGATCGGCGGGTCGCCGTACCCGACGGACATGTGGATCATGCCGTCACGTCCGAAGACGATGCGCGAGGCGTTGCCGACCGGGGCCGCGCTGAAGATGTCCTTGACGTCAACCAGCCTGCCTCCGTCCCATCGTCCGCGCGCGAGGGTGATCGTGCCGGGCGGAAGCGCAGGTCCGCGGCCTCCCGCGGCTGGCGGCGCCGGGGCCGCGCCGCCTGGGGCCGGCGTCTGCGGCTTGTGGTACGTGAAGTACACCAGCCGGTTGTCGGCGAACCGCGGATGGAGCGCGAGGTCCATCAGCCCGGCGAGCCCCTGTGCCTGCACCGGCGGCAGCCCGGCGACCGGCGTCGGATCGAGCACGCCGGCGCGCACCAGGCGGAGCCGTCCCGGGCGTTCGGCGATCAGGATGGCGCCGTCGGGCAGGAACGCCATCGACCATGGCTGGTTCAGCCCCTTGAGCGCGGTGATCGTGATCGGCCGCACCAGGCCGGTCTCGAACTGCAGCGGGCCGTCCGGAATCGGCGGCGACGGCCAGTTGATCGGGGGCGGCGCCGTGGCGTTGCCGCGGCCGGCGGCAGGCGGCTGCTGGCCGGCGATCGGACCAGCGAGCGACGAGCGGCCGTCAGGATCGCCATGAGGGCGGCGACGCGAGGACGTTCACGCATGCCGGTGGTTATACCACCACGACTGGGCTCCAGGCCTGCGCAGCGGCTCCGAGACCGCCGCTTCGCAGGCGTCGACAAGGCGGATCGGGTCAGCCGCGGCGGATCCTGGAGGCGGCGAAGAAGATGTGGATGCGGTACACCGTCTTGGCGCGGCGGATGATCACGCCGGTGTTCAGGTCGACGCGCTCCGGGATCTCCTGAAGCTGTTTGTCCACGGCAATGTGGTAGCCGCGCTCGGAGAAGATGTCGATGAGCATCGGGATGGCCAGCGGCTCGTTGAAGATCGGATCCTCCGAGTTGACGTAGGCCCGTCCCGAGATCGCGTGGCGCGCAACGATCGGCATGAACTTCGAGAAGATCACCCTGACGATCTCGGCGAACAGCTTGGGGTGCTCGAGCGCGTAGCCGTCGAGCCGCTTCACCAGCTCCTGCCGCGCGCCCACCACCAGCTCCTCGGCGAGCGGCAGCACGTGCAGCACTTCGAAGGTCCGCGGGTCGAGCTCGAGCGAGCTCTGATAGCTCAGCTCCTGGAGAATGTTGGCCTGCACCTCGGCAATCGGCCCCTCGGCGTTGACGAAGTGGTAGTGATAGAGCTCGCGCAGCGAGGTGAGTGCCGCCCAGGTCTGTTCCTTGAACACCTGGTAGCGGCGCCGGACCAGATCCTCGGACAGATCGGTGGCACGCAGGTCGATGGCCGTGCCGATGCCGGTTTCGGCCACCTTCCGGTTGTGCTCGGCGATCTCGCGTCCGCGCCCCAGCTGCCGGGCGATGCTCGTCGCCTCGCCGACGAACAACACCATCACGTGAATGGTCGGGCGGCGGAAGTGGATGGCGAGCGGCGTGTCGGCAAAACGATCGTAGAGCTCGCCGATCTTCTCGACCAGGAGCTTCAGGCACTCCACCTGCACCGGCGTGCGCGGGAAGCCGTCGAGGATGACGCCGTCGCGGTGGATAGGGTCGAGCAGCTTGCGCAGCAGGACGCCCACCACTTCCTTGTCGCCCACCATCACGCCCTGCGCCTTGATCTTCTCCATCTCCGGCGTGGTGAGCAGCTCGCTGACCACGATCGGCGGGCAGGTGAGGCCGCGCGTCTCGCTGATGAATCGGGTCTGGGTGCCCTTCCCCGCGCCCGGCGCGCCCCCGAGCAGGATCATCTCCTTCGGAAAGCGCAGGTTCTCGAGCGCCCACTTCCTCGGCCAGGGCCTCCCAGACCGGTTCGAAGATGAGGCGTGCGTCTTTGACTTCGAGATCCAGGATCTTCGCGGGCCGCGGCTCGGCAGACGAGGAGGACATGGGCCCTTCAGTATCGTTCACGCCGCCGGCGGGGGCCTAGACTACGATCGGGGCATTGACATGAGTGATATCGGTCGCCTGGTGCGGATCGCGCTTTCGTTGCTGACGGTTGCCCTCGGGTGCCTGCTCGTGCCGGGTGCTGCCTATGCGCAGCACGAAACGGCGGCAGACCTGCTCGACGGCGAGCGCGCCTTCCGGAACACGCTGCGCCAACTGCCACGGCCCCGACGGCAACGTCATCGCCGGCATCGATCTCGGGCGCGGCCAGTTCCGCCGGCCCGATGACCGACGACGAGCTGGTGCGCATCATCCGCACCGGCATTCCCAACACGGCCATGCCGGCCAGCCCGATGACCGTGGAGCAGGCGTCGAAGATCGTCGCCTACCTGCGGTCGCGTGCCGCGGCGGCGCGCGGCAGCGTGGTCGCCGGCGATGCGGCCCGCGGCAAAGCCGCCTTCGAGCGGCAAGGGCGCCTGCGCGCTCGTGCCACCGCGTCGGCGGATACGGGGCCGCGCGTCGGCCCCGACCTCACCGGCATCGGCGGCCGGCGCAGCGCCGCCGAGCTCGAGCGTGCGCTCCGTCGACCCGGGCGCCGACGTCGCCCCGGCCAACCGCACCTACCGCGTCGTGCTGCAGGACGGCACGACGGTGACCGGCCGGCTGCTCGGCCACGACACCTTCACCGTGCAGCTGCTCGACACGCAGCGAGCAGCTGCGCTCGTTCACGAAGAGCGAGCTGCGCGAGCACGGCTTCGTGCCGTCGCCGATGCCGTCGTACCGCGGGACGCTGCGCCGCAGGAGATCGCCGACATGGTCAGCTATCTGTCGTCGTTGCGGGGCCAGTGATGCGGGGCGCCATCCGGCTCCTCGCCGTGCTCGCGCTCGTGGCGCCGCTCCAGGCGCAGGTGACGTTCGACCGCATCCTGCGCGGCGATCGCGAGCCGCACAACTGGCTGTCCTACTCGGGCACGCTGCAGAACCAGCGCTACAGCCCGCTGACGCAGATCACGCCGGCCAACGTGAAGAACCTGCAGCAGCAGTGGGTGTGGCAGGCGCGCTCGCTCGAGAAGTTCGAGGCCACGCCGCTCGTCGTCGACGGCGTGATGTACACCGTGGAGGCGCCCAACAACGTCGTCGCGCTCGACGCCGCGACCGGCCGGCCGTTCTGGACCTTCAACTACACGCCGGCGCCGGAAGGGCGTCCGTGCTGCGGCCGGGTGAACCGCGGCGTCGCGATCCTCGGCGACACGCTCTACATGGGCACGATCGACGCGCACCTGATCGCCATCGACGCCAAGAGCGGCCAGCAGATCTGGAACACGGTCGTGGCCAACGCCAGGGAGCGCTACTCGATCACGCACAGCCCGACGATCGTGAAGGACAAGGTGATCGTCGGCACGGGCGGCGGCGACGGGCCGATCCGCGGCTACATCGCCGCGTTCGACGCGAAGACCGGCAAGGAAGTCTGGCGCTTCTACACGATTCCGGGCCCCGGCGAGCCGGGCAACGAGACCTGGTCGGGCGACTCGTGGAAGACCGGCGGCGTGGGCGTGTGGAACGCGGGCGCCTACGACCCCGAGACGAACCTGGTGTTCTTCGGCACCGGCAACCCGGCGCCCGACTGGGACGGCTCGAAGCGGCGCGGCGACAACCTGTACAGCGACAGCGTCGTCGCGCTCGACGCCGACACCGGCAAGCTGAAGTGGCACTACCAGTTCACGCCGCACGACGAACTGGACTACGACGCCACGCAGGTGCCCGTGCTCGCCGACATCGAGTGGCAGGGCACGCCGCGCAAGGTGATGCTGTGGGCCAACCGCAACGGCGTGATGTACGTGCTCGACCGCGTCACCGGCGAGTTCCTCAAGGGCAAGCCGTACGTCAAGACCAACTGGCTCGACGGCTTCGACGCGAAGGGACGCCCGAACCGCGTGAAGTTCCCGACGCCCGAGGGCACGCTGATCCACCCGCACGTGCACGGCGCGCACCAACTGGGCGCCGCCGGCGTTCAGCCCGCGGACCGGCTGTTCTACGTCGCCACGTGGGAGAACTCCGGCATCGGTGGCCGTCGAGGGTCAGTTCCCGCGTGCCGCGAGCGCCAACGCGCAGCAGACCGCCATGGGCCAGACGAACCTGGTGCCGTTCTTCAACGACGACACCGAGCCGTACGGCGTGGTGCGCGCCTACGACCCGAAGACGCTCGACCAGAAGTGGGAATTCACGCATGAGCGACATCACGTGGGGCGGCGTGCTGGCCACCGCCGCGCGATCTCGTGTTCAGCGGCGGGCGCGAGGGCTACTTCCTGGCGCTCGACGCGCGCACGGGGCAGCTGCTGTGGAAGGCGTCGGTCGGCGGCCAGGTCAACGCCGGCGCCATGAGCTACGCCGTCAACGGCAAGCAGTACGTGGCGATTGCCGCGGGCAACGCCCTGTTCTCGTACGCGCTGCCGTGAGGACCATGGTCCGGCTGATCTAAGCGATCACAGCTCAACCTCATCGATCGAACCGGCTCGGCCGCGGCGGAGCGATTGGCCGTCTGCCGGAGTCGTGTGACGATACAGACATGCCCGCGCAGGATCCGCCACGATCCTCCGGCAGCGGACCGGAACCACCGCAGCAGGAGGGGACACCCCCGCGCCCCGCGCGCCCGTGGCGCACCGAGGGATTGCCAGGCGCCGAAGCGCCGCCACGACGGCCGCGCTGGGGGTTGATGGCAGCGTGGCTGGTCGGCTACCTGGTGCTGTTCGGTCTGCTCACGGTGCAGGACCAGCTGTCCGGGCCGCAGGCGGTGCCCTACACGGAATTCAAGGCCCAGGTCGCCAGCCAGAACGTGTCGGAGGTGTTCGCCCGCGGCGACTCGATCGAGGGCGAGCTGAAGAAGGCCGTCCCGCAGCCGGGACAGTCGAACCGGACCTATCAGCAGTTCACGACCGAGCGTCCGACGTTCGCCAACGACGACCTGCTGGCGGAACTGGCGAGCGGCGGTGCGACGGTACGCGCCACGCCCCTCGTGCAGCAGCGCGGCTTCCTTGCGAACCTCCTCATCTCCTTCGCGCCGATCCTGCTGCTGGTCGGCTTCTACGTCTGGATGTTCAAGCGGCAGCAGGGCGCGCTCGGCGGCCTCCTCGGCGGCGGCCGCCAGCGGCGCGTCGATCCCGAGACGGTGCGCGTGACCTTCGACGACGTCGCCGGCATCGACGAAGTCGAGGCCGAGATCAACGAGATCGTCGACTTCCTCAAGGAGCCCGGGAAGTACCGCCGGCTCGGCGCGCGGGCGCCCAAGGGCATGCTGCTCACGGGCCCGCCGGGAACGGGCAAGACGCTGCTCGCCCGCGCCACCGCCGGCGAAGCCAAGGTGCCGTTCTTCAGCGCCAGCGCGTCCGAGTTCATCGAGATGATCGTCGGCGTCGGCGCGAGCCGCGTCCGCGAGCTGTTCACGGAGGCACGCAAGGTGGCGCCGGCGATCATCTTCATCGACGAGATCGACACGATCGGGCGGGCGCGCGGCGGCGCCCGGGCCATGGGCGGCCACGACGAGCGCGAGCAGACGCTGAACCAGATCCTCACCGAGATGGACGGCTTTTCCGGCCACGAGGGCGTGGTCGTGCTCGCCGCCACCAACCGGCCCGACGTGCTCGATCCGGCGCTGCTGCGGCCAGGCCGGTTCGATCGCCAGATCGTCGTGCACCCGCCGGATCACAAGGGCCGCGTGGAGATCCTGCGGGTGCACACGCGCACCGTGCCGCTGGCGCCGGACGCCAATCTCGAGAAGCTGGCGTCGGCGACGCCAGGCATGACCGGCGCCGACCTGGCCAACCTGGTGAACGAGGCCGCGCTGCTGGCGGCGCGCCGCGGGCAGGCCGCGGTGCGCCAGCGCGACCTGACCGACGCGCTCGAAAAGGTGCAGCTGGGTACGGCGCGCAACGTCGTCATCCCCGAGGAGGAACGGCGGCGGACGGCCTATCACGAAGCCGGGCACGCGCTGCTCGGCATGCTCCAGCCCGGCGCCGATCCGGTCCGCAAGGTGTCGATCATCCCGCGCGGGCGGGCGCTCGGCGTCACCCTGTCGACGCCGGAAGCGGATCGCTACGGCTTCGACGCGGACTACCTGCGGGGCCGCATCATCGGCGCGCTGGGCGGCATGGCCGCCGAGAAGGAGGTGTTCGACCTCGTCACGACCGGCGCGGAGAACGATCTCGAGATGGTGACGCGCATCGCCCGCTCGATGGTCGGCCGCTGGGGGATGTCCGAGCGCGTCGGCACGCTGTCGGTGCTGCCGTCCGAGGGGGACCCGCGGATGGCCGGCGTGTCGGAGGGCCTCCTCGACGCGGTCGACGAGGAGGTGCGCCGGATCACCGACGAGTGTTATCACGAGGCGCGGCGGCTGCTCCGGCAGCACCGCGACCAGCTCGATGCGATCGTGGCGGCACTGCTCGAGCATGAAAGCCTGGACGAGCCCGAGATTTACGCGGCCGCGGGCATCTCGCGTCCACCCGCCACGCCAGCGTCCGTCCCCATTCCCGCGTCGGTGTCGTGAACACGAGCCGTCCCCCGCGGCGCGGGTCGTGGCGGTGCCGCCGTCAGTGGGTCATTGCGTAGAGCAATACGTTGATGGCGACGCGGTAGCCGTCCACCGAGAACTGGCGGAAATACTGGGGATCCTCGCCCTCGCGCTCCCACGAGTCGCTGACGTCGGTGTTGTGGGTCATGAAGACCATCACCCGTCCGCGGCCATCGGTAATCGCCCGCACGTGCACTTCGGCGCTGTCGGCGCCGCGCTCCGACGTGCGGCCGGCGAGAAAGGTGCCGATGCCGGGAATCTGCGGCACCTCCTTGAGATCGAACATCGTGTGGAAGATCGGGTGGTCGGCTGTCACATCGACGATCGGATACTCCACCGCCGGGAACACCTTGCGAATCTCGCTCTCCCACACCTGCCAGGCGTACGACCCCCAGAAGTCGTCCACCCAGAGAAAGCCGCCCTTCAGCAGGTAGGCCCGCAGCCGCTCGGCATCGGTCGCGCTGAAGTACAGGCTCCCGACTTCCTGCATGAGGATGACCGGGCAGCGGTACAGCTCGTCGTCGGTGAGGCGCACGATGAGATGGTTCGGCTGGCCGGTGCCGTCGAAGCTGACGGCCGTTTTGGTCAGCTCCGACAGCCGGATCATCAGGTCGATGTCGGCCAGCGGGTAGTCCGTCAGCCAGCTGCCGCCGTCGCCGCGCGGGTTCCGCTGGTAGACGGCACGGCAGTAGTGAAAGCGCCCGTCGAAGCTGTCAGGCTGCGCGAGGTGCGCTTCGATGTTGCCGCCGACGCTGCGGAACTGGGCCCAGGCGAAGCTGGCGATGCAGAGCGCGAGGGGAACGAGGACCGCCAGGGGCCGGAACTGCATGAGCCGTACACCCTCAGCGCGCCGACGCCTCGAGTTGCTGTGCCGCGACGTAGCGGGGCTCGATGTCCACCGGCACCGCCTTCAGTTTGTCGAGTACCGCCTGCACCGGCGGACGGATGACCGCCAGGCGGGTCGCCAGGTCCTTCGCGGCGGCGTAGTCGCCGGTCGCCTGCATCGTCATCAGGTCCCGCGTGAGGGCTACGACGTTCTGGCGGAACCGCTCCGTGTTCACCTGGAAGGTGCCGTCCGGCGAGCGTGCTGACGCCGCCGTTGTCGAGGAAGTAATTGAGCTGGATGGCGACGCCGCGGCCGTGCGCCTCGGTGATGCCGAAGCGGATCGACCGGAACATCGACGCCAGGTACGTCGGGTAGATGGAGTCCGCCAACGCGGCGTCGAGCTGGCCGCGGTCGAGGAGAAAGCGCAGCGCGAACAGTCCGGAGATGTCGGCCTTGGCTTCCTCGGTGGTGCTGTGCAGTTCTTTCAGCTCGCGGCGCACCGTGGTGGCGCGGCCACCGACGGTGATGTTCTGCGGGCCCAGGCCGTGCATCAGTTCGTGCATCAGGATGTGGGTGAAGAAGGCATTGAACGAGACCGCCGCCCTGCGCCGACGCCGGCAGCGCCACCTTGGCAATCGGCTGCAGCACGCGCGCGAACTTGGCCTCCTGCACGTTCTTCAGCATCACGCGCTTGGCGCCCTTCTCGGCAATCACGCGCTCGTCGTTGGGCAGGTTGTAGGCCGCGGTCTGCACGCCGCGGTTGCCGTCGCCCGACGAGAACACGCTGTTGACCACGCGAATGGGCGCCATCGCGGCCAGCTTCGGGTTGCGGTACTTCGGGTCGATGGGCAGGTTGTCCTCGATGCTCTGCAGCTCGGCGCCGAAGCGGGCCAGCTTCTGCGTCTCGGCGTCGTCGCGCACGCGCGAGGAACGCCTCGAACGCCGCCTTGTAGTTGAACCACTCGTCCTCGTAGACCTCGTACGGACCGATGGTGGGCTCGATGGTCGCCTCGAGCTCCATCCAGGCGACGTCGCTCTCGTAGTAGTCGTTGCTCAGGAGCGCGGCCGCCCGCGTCTCGAGATACTTCTTGAGCGTCGGCTGCGCGGTCAGCGCCGCCGCCTCGCGCAGCAGCGCCGCCACGTGCGCCAGCTCGTTCTGATACTCCAGGCTGTACGGCACGGCCACGAACCGGCCGTCCGCGCCGCGGCGGATGGTGGTGAAGAAGCCGGTGGCGCGCGCCTTCTCCGCCGGGCTCAGGCCGTTGATCCAGGCTTCGACCTCCGCCTTCGTGGCGCCGGCCGGATAGAAGTTCGCCTGCGGCGGCTTCGCCGGCGCGCCGTCGACGAACGGCTCGTGGTCGTCGAGCCTCGACCAGGGTCCTTTGTTGAGGAGGAAGTAATGCAGCCGCGCGCGCCCGAGCGGCGTCTGGTCGGCGGCCAGCTCCGTCAGCATCGGCTCGTTGCCTTCCCACACCTGGCGGAGGAAGAGCGCGTCGAACACCCGCCCGGCCTCCACCAGCTTGGCGAGCGCCTGCCGCTCGTTGGCCGGCAGCGCCGACAGATCGGCGGTCACATCCACCGGCGCGAACCGCGCCGTCATCGTCTGAAGTTTTTCGAGCATCGGATCGAGGTTGGCAGTCTGAGCCTGCTGCGGCGCGGGTATGCGCCTCTCACATCCGGCCACGAGCAGCCCGGCCACCGTGAGGACGGCGACGGCAAGAACGATGTGAAGCTTCATTCAGGTCGGCTTCCTGAGGCTGGTGGCCAGAGCTTCGAAGCCTAGCGACGTCCTCAATGCACCCTGCCACTCACGTGGAGCGCCGAGGGGTCGGCGCCGAGGCGCCGGATGGCCGTCTCCCACATCTCGTCCGGCGGCGTGTGGAAGATGAGCGCGGGATCGACGTCGGCGGTGATCCACGCCGACGAGGCGAGCTCCTGGTCGAGCTGCCCGGGCCCCCATCCCGCATAGCCGACCATGACCCGGGCGCGGGTGGACGGCGGCGTCTGCAGCAGCACGCATGGTGAGCTCGTGCGACACCGACAGCAGCACGCCCGGGGCAGATCTGGCGCTGCTCGTCGTCGGGACCGTGGGCGTCGGCCATCAGCACCCAGGTGCGCTGCGGCTCCACGGGCCCGCCCAGCCAGAGCCGCAGCTCCGGATCCACCTTCACCGGCGGTTCCGTCTTCACCATGGTCCAGGCCGGCTCGGTCATCTGCCGGTTCACGACGAGACCGAACGCGCCCTGCTCCGTGTAGTCGCAGAGCAGGATTACGGTCCGGGTGAAATTCGGATCGGTCATCTGAGGCATCGACAGCAGCAGAACTGGAGCGGCACCAGACATGCGCGCATTTTAACGCGACGGACCGCCTTTGCCGCGGGCCCATTCGACATGTTCCTGCACCATCGGGTCGGCGACCGACGCGCGATCGGGCGTGCCGGCATCGAGCGCCGCCAGCGCCGCCGGGTCGCCGCTGTTGCCGATCGCCACGGCGAGATTGCGGCGCAGCCCGACGAGCTTGGCACGCCGCATCGGCCCGCCGATGATCGTGCGGTGCAGCTCCTCGTCGCCCGCCCGCCACAACGACGCGAGGTCCGCCGGCGCGAACGCCGTGCGCGCCTGCCACGCGGGATCCGTCGAGACCGGCGCCGGCCGGTTGTACGGGCACACCTCCTGGCAGATGTCGCAGCCGTAGGCGTGGGTGCCCACCGCCTCGCGCATCGGCACCGGGAATGCTGCCGCGCACCTCGATGGTGAGATACGACAGGCACCGGCGCGCGTCGAGCACGCCGGGCTCGACCAGCGCGCCCGACGGACAGGCCTCGAGGCACTTGGTGCAGGTGCCGCACTGCTCGAGGCCCTGCGCGTCGGGCTCGAGCGACAGCGTCGTGATGATCTCGCCGAGGAAGAGCCACGACCCGAGCTCGGGGTTGATCAGGCAGGTGTTCTTGCCGACCCAGCCGAGCCCGGCGTACTGCGCATAGACCCGCTCCTGCACCGGCCCCGAGTCCACGAGCGCGCTCGTCTCGAACGGCTCGGGCGAGGTCTCGCGCATCCAGTCCACGAGGCGGTTGTGGCGGGCCCAGAGCACGCGGTGGTAGTCGTCGCCCCAGGCGTGCCGCGACACGCGGCCGGCGGTCGCCGGCAGCTGGCCGGAGTACGGGCGGTCGGTGTTGTAGAGGGTGCCGGTCATGATGACGCTGCGCGCACCGGGCAGCACGTGCCGCGCGTCGCTGCGCACCTCGACCGACTCCGCCAGCCAGCCCATCTCGCCGGCGTAACCCTGGTCGAGCCACTCGCGGAGGAACGACAGCTCGGGAAAGCTGTCGGCGGCCGCCACGCCGCAGAGGTCGAACCCGAGCGCGCGCGCCTGGTCCTTGATGCGTTGCGAGGTGAGCGGCGTCGCGGCCGGGTCTGTCGACCCGGCCCCACGAGTTCTCATGACATCAGCCTACCGGCCTTACCCGCCCTGCCGGCGCCGAAGGGCCGGCCCACCGCCTCAGGTCCGCGCGACCAACTGGCGGACGACGTAGGGCAGGATTCCGCCGTGGCGGAAGGCCACCAACTCCTCGGGCGTGTCGATGCGCGCGGTCGCCAGGAACGACTTGACGGAGCCGTCCTTGGCCCTGGCGTCTACCCGCACGTCGCCGCGGGGCGTCAGGCCATCGGCCGAGCCCACGAGGTCGTAGGTCTCGAACCCCGTGAGGCCGAGCGAAGCGGCCGACTCCCCCGCCTTGAATTCGAGCGGCAACACGCCCATGTTGACCAGGTTGCTGCGATGGATGCGCTCGAACGACTCGGCGATCACCGCCTTCACTCCCAGCAGGTAGGTGCCCTTGGCGGCCCAGTCGCGCGACGAGCCCGACCCGTACTCCTTGCCCGCGATCACGAGCAGCGGCACCCCCGCCGCCTGGTACTTCACCGCGGCCTCGTAGATGGTCATCACATCGCCAGTCGGCTCGTAGGTGGTGAATCCGCCCTCGGTGCCCGGCGCCATCTGGTTGCGCAGCCGCACGTTGGCGAAGGTGCCGCGCACCATGACCTCGTGGTTGCCGCGGCGCGCGCCGTAGGAGTTGAAGTCCGACACCTTCACGCCCTTCGCCAGCAGGTACTGTCCTGCCGGCGTGTCGGCCTTGATCGACCCGGCGGGCGAGATGTGATCGGTGGTGACGCTGTCGCCGAGCAGCGCCAGCACGCGCCCGCCGAGGATCTGCTTCCCCGCCGGCGGCGTCATCGTCATGCCTTCGAGGAAGGTCGGCTTGCGGATGTAGGTGGAGTCGGGCTCCCACTCGAAGCGGCTGCCCTCGGGCACCCGCAGCCCCTGCCACCGCTCGTCGCCGTCATAGACGCTTCGCGTAGCTGCGGCGGAACATGCCGGCCGTGACCGCCTTCACCATCGTGGTCTGGATTTCCTGCTCGGTCGGCCAGATGTCCTTCAGGTAGATGTCCTTGCCGTCCGGCGTGGTGCCGAGCGGCTCGGTGGTCAGATCCTTGGTGATGGTGCCGGCCAGGGCGTAGGCCACGACGAGCGGCGGCGACGCCAGGTAGTTGGCGCGCACCTCCTGCTGGATGCGCCCCTCGAAGTTGCGGTTGCCGCTCAGCACCGACGCGACGACGAGGTTCTCCTCCTTGATCTCTCTGGAGATGTCGTCGGGCAGCGGACCGCTGTTGCCGATGCAGGTCGTGCAGCCGTAGCCCACCAGGTTGAACCCGAGCTGATCGAGGAACGGCGACAGCCCCGCGTAGTCCAGATACTCGGTGACCACTTTCGATCCCGGCGCGAGGCTGCTCTTCACCCACGGCTTGCGCGTGAGCCCCAGCTCCACCGCCTTCTTGGCCAGTAAGCCGGCGCCGATCATGACGCTCGGGTTCGACGTGTTGGTGCAGCTCGTGATCGCGGCGATGACGACCGAACCGTGATCGAGCACCCCCGGCTCCACGTCGGCCACGGCGACCGCCGCCGTCGGCGTCACCGCCGCGGCCGCCGCCGTCCTGGTGCCCTTCGGGCGGCACCTGCATCGTCGGCAGCGCCGCGGCGAAGGCGCTCTTGGCGTTCTTCAGCAGCACCCGATCCTGCGGACGCTTCGGGCCGGCCAGGCACGGCTCCACCGCGTCGAGCTTGATTTCGATCGTCTGGGTGTAGACGGCGTCGGGCGAGGCCGCGGTGCGGAAGAGCCCCTGCTCCTTCGCATACGCCTCGACCAGCGCCACGCGCGCCTCGTCGCGCCCGGTCAGGCGCAGGTATTCGAGCGTCATGTCGTCGATCGGGAAGATCGCGACGGTGGCGCCGTACTCCGGACACATGTTGCCGAGGGTGGCGCGGTCGGCAATCGTCAGCGCGCTCAGCCCCTCGCCGAAGAACTCCACGAACTTGCCCACCACCCCCTGCTTGCGCAGAATCTCGGTGACGAGCAGCACGAGGTCGGTGGCGGTCGTGCCGCGCGGCATCGCACCGGTGAGCCGGACGCCGAGCACCTCCGGAATCAGCATCGAGCTGGGCTGCCCGAGCATGGCGGCCTCGGCCTCGATGCCGCCCACGCCCCAGCCCACCACGCCCAGCCCGTTGACCATCGTCGTGTGCGAGTCGGTGCCGACCAGCGTGTCGGGATACGCCACGGTCTTGCCGTCCACGGTCTCGGAGAACACCACGCGCGCCAGGTGCTCGATGTTCACCTGGTGCACGATGCCGGTGTCGGGCGGCACCACCTTGAAGTTGTTGAACGCCTGCTGGCCCCAGCGCAGGAACGCGTAGCGCTCGCGGTTGCGCGAGAACTCGAGCTCGGCGTTCAGCGCAAAGGCGTCCGCGCGGCCGAAGTAGTCCACCTGCACCGAGTGGTCGATGACGAGCTCGACGGTGCGCAGCGGGTTGATCCGGTTGGGGTCGCCTCCGAGCGCCACGACCGCGTCGCGCATGGCGGCCAGATCGACGACGCACGGCACGCCGGTGAAGTCCTGGAGCAGGACCCGCGCCGGCATGAACGAGATTTCCTTCTCCACCTTCCCGGTCGCGTTCCACTCGGCGAGCGCGCGGATGTCGTCGGCCTTCACGAAGGCGTCGTCCTCGCGGCGCAGCAGGTTCTCGAGCAGGATCTTCAGCGAAAACGGGAGGCGCGACACGCCGGCGAACCCGGCCTTCTCGAGCGCGGGCAGGCTGGAGATTTCCACCGCCTCGCCGCCAACCTGGATGTCGGTACGCGTGCCGAAACTGTTCAATGTGGGCATAACCCGCAATTTTACTCTGCCGTCCCGTCCCGGGACAGGTGCGGACTCGCTTAGAACGCGAGAGAACGCGCCAGCGGTCGCGACGACGCGCGTCGAGACGCCCGCGCCGTCGGCGATGCCACCGTGCAGCACCTGCAGCCGCACGTCGAACCGCAGGCCCGTCTGGCGCGCCGCCGGCGTGCGCGGCGTGCCGATGGCATAGAGCGCGCCGGCACCGGCATAGCCGGACACGCCGTTCTCCGCCATTAGCGTTGCCCTCGTGCACGTGACGGGCAACACCGGCACCGCCATTCACGAACGGAATCCATCGCCGGCGCGCGTCCGTCGACAACCGCCACAGCGCACCGCCCTCGATGACGTATTCGGTGAGCCGGCTGCTCGCCTCGACCGGCGCCGCGTCCTCGGCATCCGACGAGATCGAGACGCGCAGCGACGGACGGGAGAACGTCAGACGACCCTCGGCGGTGAGCCGCGGCGTCAGCCGGTAGCCGAGGCGGACCTCGGCCGCGGCTGCAGTCCCCAGCTCGGTCGCGGTGGCGAAGAGCCGGAACGGGGTGCCGGCGGCGTTGTTCGTGAGCAGGTTCGCGTCGCGATCGCCGAGGCTGACGGCTCCGGCCGACGGCGCCGCCCCCGCCGACCTCGACGCGTGGAAACGATGCCGCCCCTCGCCCTTGCGCGGCCGCCGGCGTCACGGCCGCGCCGAGGAGCACGACGGCTGCGGCCAGCCGGACGCGCGCGACGCGCGGCGCGCGCGCGATCCGCATCACTTGGCCGTGACCGTCACGTCGAACGACGGGCCGGCCCCGCCCGCGGGCACCGTCACGACCCGGTCGTGGAACGTGACCCGGAAGTTGGTGTCGATGCCAGGCTCGTCGAAGAAGCTGTCGGTGGACGCGTCGTCGAGCGGCTCGGCGCGGATGGTGTAGGAGCCGGGTTCGAGCCCGTCAATCACGAACGCCCCGTCGTCGTTCAGCGCGAAGCCGCCGACGAGGGTGCCGGTCCTCAGGTTGAAGGCCGCGATGTGCGCGCCAAACAGCCCGCGCGCGCCGAGGCGCACGCGGCCCTGCACCTGACCCGGTGGCGCCCTGACGTCGCCGTCCGGGTAGCTCACCGACACGCCGGCCATGTCGTCGGGCTGCAAGGTGCGCGCGAGCGTGACGCCCGCGGCCGAAGGCGATCGGAAACATCACCGAGCCGGCCGCGATGCACGCGGCGGCCGCCCGTGGCCTGCATCTCGGTCTCGCCGAGCGCCGAGTGGCCGAGCCCGATGAAGTGGCCGATCTCGTGCGTCGCCACCGACTGCAGATCGAAGGCGTCTGCCGCGCCGGTCGTCGACCAGGGAAACGCCGTGTTGAAGAACACGTCCGACTCGACGATCGCTCCGGTAATCGTGTCGACGGTGAAGCCGGTGGCGGCCAGCGTCCGGTCGAGATCGGCGTGCTCCTCGAAGCCCATCACCGACAGGCCGTCGTTGTCGTCGGACGGCGTGGCGGCGGTGAAGCCTGCGAACTGGAACGCGATCGACGCCGTCGGCACCGCTTCCCAGCTGTCGAAGGCGGCGTCCAGCGCGGACTGGAACTGCGCGGAGGTGACCCCGGGGGCCGACGCCGTGGCGCTGAACCACCGCACCGGTATCGTGGTCCATGTGATGGGCGTCGCCTGCCCCCGCACCGAGATGCTCAGGCGCAGGTAGGCCGATGCCGGAACCGTGCCGGCGGCCACGATCCCCATCACCAGCGCCACGGCCGCGACCCGGCGCATCACGGCTGCACCCCGGCCCGTGCCCGTACGTCACGGACGAAGGTCTCGAGCGCCACCGGGCGCCGTGCCGGGTCGCCGCGGACGACGCGCTACGCTCCCGGACGCCGGCGCCGCGATCGGGGCCGGGGCGACGGTCGCGCGGCCGTCTGGACCTGGCCTGACGCGGAAGAGGCCCTGATTGAGGCCGAACACGGTGGGCAGTGCCGGCGCTCCTCCGCGCAGGAAGACCACCACTTCGTCGCCCGGCGCGAATCGCGGCACTCCCACGATCACCCGGCGATACCGCCCCACTTCGCCGCCCGGCATCCGGAAGGTGACGTCGCCGCCCGGCCGCCCCTTGAGCGCCTCGGTCACCGACATCGTCACCACCGTCTCGATCGATCGGCGGTCGGCCGTCTGCTGGCTGCGCACGTCGATCACACGCCCGTGCACCACGAGCTGTGAGTCGCGCACCATCTCGCCGAACTCCACCGGCAGGTGGACTGTGGCCTGCGCCACGCCCGGCAGGCTCGCCGTCACGACCGCTGCGATCACAAGCACGCGCATCGAATTTCCTCTCTCCCCGCCCCATGGGCAGGTCGCAAGACCTGCCCCTACGTCCCACCCGCCCTACCCGCCCTACCCGCCTTACCCGCCCGCACGCGCGCGCGAAGCGCGCGCCACACGCCAGAACGGCCTCGGCGGCGCGTCCCGACGCACCCGGGCAGCGCCAGCCGGTCGCGCACCACGCGCAGCCCGTCCACCACGGCGGCCCGCCGGGTCGCGTTTTCTACGAGCGCCACGGCTTCGTCGACGATCCGCGGCGCCGTGCAGCCGTCCTGAATGAGCTCGGCCACCAGCCGCGTGCCGGCAATCAGGTTCGGCATCGCGTAGGTGTCGAGCCGCACGAAGGGCTTGCCGAGCCCGTAGGTCAGCGGCGACAGCTTGTAGATCACCACCATCGGACAGCCGTGAATCGCGCCCTGCACGGTTGCCGTGCCCGACGCCGTGACGGCGACATCGGCGGCGGCGAGCACCGCGTCGGTGCGGTCGCGGGCCAACACCAGCGGCCGGCGCAGCGCCGCCGCCGCCTGCTTCAGCGGGTCGAACAGCGGGTCGGCCAGGTGCGGCGCGCCCGCCACGGCAAACTGGACGTGTTCGATCCGCGCCGCGAGCCCCGCCATCGCCTCGGCGATCACCGGCACCAGCCGCTCGATCTCGTTCCGCCGGCTGCCGGGCAGCAGCGCCACGGTGCGCCGCTCCGGATCGAGTCCCAGCTCGCGGCGCAGCTCGGGCCGCGACCGCCCGGCCACCGCGGCCTCGGCCATCTCGACCAGCGGATGGCCCACGAACTCCACCGGCACGCCGGCGTCGCGGTAGAGCGGCTCTTCGAAGGGAAAGATCACGATCACCCGCGACGCGTCGCGCCGCATGGCGCGCATCCGCCACGCGCGCCAGGCCCACAGCTGCGGACCGATGTAGTACGCCACCGGGATGCCGAGGCGCTTCATCGCCGCCATGATGCGGAAGTTGACGTCGGGAAAATCGATCGGGACGAAGACGTCGGGCCGCTGCGCCCGTGCGGCCTGGGTGAGCTGGCGGATGAGGGCGAGGGCGCGAGGCACCACGCGCAGGGGCTCGACGAGCCCGGTGGCCGAGAGCCCGCGGTAGTGCGCCAGCAGCTGGCCGCCCGCCTCGGCGAAGCGGTCGCCGCCAAGGCCGGCGATCTCGATGCCCGGTTCGCGCGCCCGCAGCTCCCGGACGAGCGCTCCGGCATAGAGGTCGCCCGAGGGCTCGCCGCACGACATCAGGATGCGCATCGCCCGCGGCGCGGTCGGCATGCGGTCGAAGGCGGCGCGAGGTGCGGCGCTCAGCGCACCGAGGTCGAGCCCGGCTCGCCGCGCCGCAGCGCGCCCGACATGAGGTCGAGCTGATCGATGGGAATCACCTCGAAGTCGGTGAAGCCGACCGCGCGCAGCTGCGACACGAAGGCGCGCGCGTTGCCGACCAGCACGATCGAGAGCCGGTCGGGCCGGATGTAGGCCTGGGCGACGCGCTGCACGTCGTCCGGCGTCACGGCCTGCACGCGTTCGCGGAACGTCGGAATCTCCGAGAGCGGCAGCTCGTAGAAGACCGCGTTGAGCACCTGGGTGGCGATCTCGTTCGGGGTCTCGATCGTCAGCGGGAACGTGCCGGCGAGAAAGGCCTGCGCGTCGCGCAGCTCGGGTTCGTTGACGCGGTTGCGCTGCAGGCGCGAGAACTCGTCGACCGTCAGCCGCAGCACCTCGCCGGTCGTTTCCGTCTTCGTGTCGGTTTCGGCCACGTAGTCGCCGGCCTGCTTCATCGCCTGGGTTTCCGCCGAGGCGCCGTAGGTGAGACCGCGCTGCGAGCGCAGCACGCGGTGGAGGCGGTTGGCGCCCTCGCCGCCGAGAATCTTCACCGCCAGATCCCAGGCGAGGTACTCGCGATGGTTGCGCGCAATGGCGAGCTGGCCCACCCGGATCTCGGTCTGCACCGAATCCGGCTTGTCGACCACGACGATGCGCCGCGTCGGCGGCGGCGGCTCGATCGGCTTCGGCATCGACAGCTCGGACCGCGGCCACGCGCCGAACACCTTCTGGGCCATCGCGAAGGCTTCGTCGTTGGTCGTGTCGCCGACGACGGCCAGAATCATGTTGTTGGGGACGAAATAGCGGCGGTGGAACGCCAGCAGGTCGTCGCGGGTGATCCCGGCCAGCGTCTCGGGCGTGCCGCTGCCGGGCAGGCCGTAGGGATGGAAACCGTAGACCAGCCGGTCGAACAGGGTCGAGGCGACGAAGTCCGGGTCGGTGGCGCTGACCTGCAGCGACGAAATCGCCTGCTGCTTCTGGCGGTCGATTTCCTCGGCGTCGAACTTGGGATTGCGGACCACGTCGGCCAGCAGCTCCATGGCCATGCCGAACGAGTCCTTCATCACGACGACGTTGGCAAACGAGAGGTCCGAGCCCGAGCCGGTTCCCAGGGCGCCGCCGATCGTGTCGATCTGATCGGCAATCTCCTGCGCCGTGCGCGTGCCGGTCCCCTGGTCGAGCAGGCTGCCGAGCAGGCCCGAGAGGCCGGCCTTGCCCTGCGGATCCTCGGCCGCGCCCGCGCCGACGAGCAGCCGCATCGTCACCACCGGCTGCTCGTGGTGCAGGATGGTGAGCACCCGCATGCCGTTGGGCAGCGTGCGGATCTCGTAGGGCGGGAATTTCACTTCGCGCGACGGCAGCGGCCGCGGCGGCCGTTCAGTCGGCCAGGTGGGGTTGGGGTCCTGCGCCGTGGCGACCGACGCCACGAGAACTCCCACGCAGAGCGACAGTACGACGCCGGGCATCCAGATCCGCATCGGCCACCTCACCTCGACCCGCCGGCCTTCGGCAGGATGTACAGGACCGTGCGGTTGGTCTCGTTGAAATAGCGGCGGGCCACGCGCTGGACGTCGGCGGTGGTGGTGTCGGTGAAGATGTCGAACTCACCGTCCGCCGTCGTGATGTCGTTGTGGATGACGGCGGCGTGCGCCAGGTGCAGCGCCTTGTCCTGGTTCGACTCGCGGCCCACGATGTAGTCGCGCGCGAACTGGTTCTTGGCCCGCTGCAGCTCGGTGGCGGTGACCGGCTCGCGTTTCAATTTCTCGAACTCGGCGATGAGCGCCTGCTCGGCCGCTTCCGGCTTCTGCCCCGGCTGCACGATCGCGACGGCGTAGAACAGGTTCGGCTGCTCGGTGATGTTGCCACTGCCGAACGCGGTGAGCGCGATCCGCTTGTTGTAGACCAGCTCGCGCGGAATCCGCGCGCTCTGCCCGTCGGACAGGATTTTCGAGGTGATGTGCAGCGGGTACGAGTCGGGGTGCCCGTCGTAGGTGACGTGGTAGGCGACCACCACCGCCGGCAGCGGCCACGACTCCTCCACCACCACCCGCCGCTCCTTGGTTTGCTCGGGTTCCTGCGGGATGTCGCGCGGGACCGGCCGGGCGGCCTTCGGCACACGGGCGAAATACTGGTGGACCAGTTGCGTCGCCTGCGCCATGTCGAAGTCGCCGACCACCGTCAGCACGGCGTTCTCCGGCACGTAGAAGGTGTTGTGGAACTCGCGCACGTCCTCGACCGTGGCGGCCTCCAGGTCCGCCATGCTGCCGATCGTCGGGTGCTTGTAGGGGTGGGTCGTGAACGCGTTGTCGTAGATGATCTCGGAGAGCCGGCCGTAGGGCTGGTTCTCGATCCGCATCCGGCGCTCTTCCTTGACCACCTCGCGCTCGCGCTTGAAGTCGGCGTCGCTGATGCGGAGCGTCGCCATGCGGTCGGCTTCCATCCACAAGGCCAGCGGCAGGTACTGCGCCGGCAGCGTCTGCCAGAACACCGTCTCGTCCTCGGTGGTGTAGGCGTTGCTGCGCCCGCCGACGCTGGCGATGATCGACGTGTGCGACTCGGGATCGACGTTCTTGGAGCCCTTGAACATCATGTGCTCGAAGAAGTGCGCGAACCCGGTGCGTCCCGGGCGTTCGTTCTTCGAGCCGACGTGGTACCAGAGCGACACGTGGACGATCGGCGTCGAGTGGTCCTCGGACAGGATCACGCGCAGGCCGTTCGGGAGCGTCGAGATCGGTGTACTGCAGCTTCGGCGGCCTGACGGCTGCCTGGAGCGGCGCCCACACGGCGAGCGCGGCGCCGCAGGCCAGCGCCGCAAGGAGGAGCAGACGGGCCGGCCGGCGGATGGGGAGTTTCATGTCTGCCCTGATTATACGGGCAAGGCGTTGAATGGTCGTGAGATAGCCGGATCCAACGCCTGTGGCTCAGCGCTCAGGGCTCAGGCAATGGCCTTTTCCGGCAGCCGTGGCGCTATCGGCTCAGCAGGCGCATCCCGACGCTGGCGAACGAGGCCGTGCCCTGCTCGGTGGGATAGGGGTCGATGACGCGCTCGACCGCCAGGTACAACTCCACGGTGACGGCTCGCCCGCTGACCCGGAAGCCGCCTTCGCCGCGACCGCCAGTCTGGTTGCCGCGATTGAAAAGGTCGTTGGTCCCGATGTAGCGCAGCTGCCCGGCGCCAATGAGCCCGAACGTGCCGTAGACCCGGTGGTGCACCAGCGCGCCGGTATGCATCTCCCAGTTGTAGTCGACGTTGGTCTTCACAATCGAGCCGAGCAGGTCGAACCGGGCTTCGACGTCGGTGCCGCCGCGCGTGAACTGCGTCCCGACGCGTCCGCCCACCATGTTCCAGTCCACCGGCGGCTCCTTCGGCCGGTCGGCCAGATGGCGCGAGAGGTGGTGGAACACGCCGGCCACGTAGACGCCCTTGAACCGCGTGCTCAGCACGCCGTCGAGGATGTAGTTGCCCTGGTTCGGGTCGAACGGATGGAACTCCTCGCCGAGCACCGCCTGGAAGTTGGCCACGAACGTCGCCTGCGTCCGGCCGTACGCGAAGATGCCGAGCTCGCCGCCGTAGTTGGCATCCCAGTTGTACCGGGGGCTGTCGCTCGACAGATGCGCCATGTTGAGATGGAAGTGATAGCTCGGAAGGAAGACGAACGTGCCTTCCGGGTTGTCGGCGGGCGCCTGCGTGTGTGCGAGTGGAGCGAGCTGGATGGACTGTGCGCTGGTCACGCGGCCGGCGGCCAGCACGAGGAGCGCGAGCCCCCAGGTACGAATCATCGTGTCGGATCCTCCTCGCGGGCCGGCGCCTTCAGCGCCTCGAGCTCCGCTTCCAGCGCGTCGATGCGGCGCTTCAACTCGGGCAGGTGCTTGAAGAGCACCGAGGCGCGGCGCCACGTCTGGTTGTCGATGGCGGGATAGCCGGCGACGCGGGCACCCGCGTCGAGGGAGTTGGTCACGCCCGACTGTCCGACCGCCACGGCCCGGTCGCCGATGGTCAGGTGCCCGCCGACGCCCACCTGCCCGCCGAAGATGACGTCGTCGCCGATGCTGGTGCTGCCGGAGATGCCCACCTGGGCCGCCATGAGCGCGTTGCGGCCGATCGTGACGCCGTGCCCCACCTGCACCAGGTTGTCGATCTTCGCGCCGGCCTTGATCCGCGTCTCGCCCACGGCCGGGCGATCCACGGTGGTATTGGCCCCGATCTCGACGTCGTCCTCGATCACCACCGCCGCCACCTGCGGAATCTTCTCGTGCGTGCCGTCGGCGCGGCGCACGAAGCCGTAGCCATCGCCGCCGAGGACCACACCGTCCTGCAGCACGACCCGGTGGCCCACCACCACGCGCTCGCGGATCGACACGTTGGCGTGGACGACGCAGTCGTCGCCGATGCGCGCGCCCGGACCGATGGTCACGTTGGGATACACCACGGTGCGGTCGCCAATCGAGGCGCCGGCACCCACGGCGACGAACGGGCCAATCGACACGCCGGTCCCGAGCCGGGCGTCGGGCGCAATGGCCGTCAGGGGATGGACGCCGGCGGCCGGGCGGTCGTCGGGCGCGAACAGCGCCACCGCGCGCGCGAAGGTCAGATAGGGATCGTCGGTACGCAGCACGGCGCACGGCGCCGCGGGGCCGTCCGTCCGCAGGATCGCCGCCGACGCGCGCGTCGCGGACAGCGCCTTCTCGTATTTCGGATTGGCGACGAACGTCAGATCGCCGGGCCCGGCGTCGTGGATGCCGGTGACGCGCACGATCTCGAGATCGCCGTCGCCCTCCAGACGGCAGCCGAGACGTGCGGCGAGGTCGCGTAATTTCACGTGCCCCGATTGTAAAGCCTCGAGGCTCCGGGCTCCCGGCGTCCGGCTCCCGCCAGAGCGCTCCCAGGCGAACCCGGGTCAGGCACTCGGCTTCGCCTTCGGCACCAGCATGCGATCGATGAACGTGCCGAGCCGCTGCAGGCCGAGCTCCCGCGCGATGGCCTCGACGGCGCGGTCGCGCTCGTGCGGCGGGCGCGCGACCGCGGCCCGCAGCGCCGTCAGCGACGGCGACGGCCGGCCGCTCCAGGCCGTCCGGTCGCGGCCCTGTGCGGCCCCGCGCATCGACAGCCAATGGCCGACCACGCGGAAAGCAAAGTAGTAGGCGATGATGTTCGGGCCCGGCACGAAGAAGAAGACGCCGGACGCGATGAACAGCAGCGTATCCACCACCAGCCAGCGCGCATGCCGGCGGTAATCGGCGCGGAGCGACTGCTGCACGATCTGCATCACCGCGTCGAACGGCAGATCGTCGGGATGCGTCACGAGCGCGGCATCGTGCGAGCGCAGGTTCCACAGCAGCCGCTGTTCGGCGACGCGCTCGGCCACCCAGGCCATCATGCGGGCCTGCAGCCGCGCGAAAAGGCCGGCCGATTCCGCGCCGTCGTCTTCGCCCTCCTCCGCCGCCTTCAGCATCGCGGAAAACCGCTGCCGCAGGCCGGCGAACCAGCCGCGCACGGGGCGCCTCGTCGGCGCCGGCGTGCTGCCGTTCGCAGTACGTCTCGTGCCGGCCCGGCCCGAGCGGCACCAGGAACACGAGCAGCGGCGCGTCGCGCCCGGGCGCCGGAGGGGAAACGGGGTCCACGTTTTCGGCCCGGCTCAGGGACGCGCGCGCCGGCGCGGCGGCTGGGGAGCTGGCGACACGGGCACGGCAGGACGGCCGGCCGCCTCCCAGGCGCCGGTGATCATGGCGGCGACGGCGGCAATCGACTCGCTGAGGCGCCGTTCGAGCACGGGACGGGTGGCGCGGAAGAACGCGTCGAAGTACTCGTCGTCGTAGGCCTCGCGCGAGCCGAGGGCGTCGAGGTCGGCCTTGAGGAGGCCCGGCACCAGCCGCGTGTCCTCGATCAGCCGCTCGAAGATGAAGTCGCGCGGCGCGCGGACGGGCGGGAGCGGCCGCGGCATCAGCACCAGCTGGCTCCTGTAGCGCTCGACCAGCGCGGACTCGAACCGGGCGTGGATGCCGTTCTGCCTGGTGAGCTGGCCGTCGTAGTTGATGACGCCGTGGAACGGCTGGATGGCATCCGACACGTAGTGGGACAGCCACGCCGAGTAGTGAATGATGTCGTTCTGGCCGAAGGTGCCGCGGCGTTCGTAGTCCTGGAACGCCCGCCGCAGGTTGCCGAACATCTCCTCGGTGCGCCAGGGCACCCGCGCCGTTGTCGGTGATGCGCGCCCGCCCGAACTTCGCCACCGCCGCCGTGTAGTCGCGCGGCAGCTCGGGGAACGGATCCTTGCCGTAACCCTCCCAGTCGAGATCCAGGAAATGGTTGGGATCCTCGTCGGGAAAGCCGGCGTTGCGCCAGGTGTCGGGATCGATGATGCGCTCGACCACCTTGGCGCGATGCTTCTCGAACAGCGGGCGCAGCTCCGGCGGCAGGAGCGCGAGGGCGCGCTCCATGATGAGGAAGTGCGCCTCCCAGCCCCAGGCGTCGGCGGGCGCGGGCACCAGCAGGACCGCGAGCAGGAGGGCGAGCAGCCGGGTGCGCATGCCGCTGATTATCCCCCTGGGGCCTGCGGCTCATGGTGATGATGAGTGCTACGCCGGGCTCGCGGTCAACGTGATGAACGTCGACGGCGGCGTGGACGACGGCGTGTAGCCGTCAGGCAGATCGCCGGCATCGGACGGGATGAAGCGCCACTGGTGCGGCTTGATCGTCGCCAGCAGTTCCTTGCGCGTCTTCACCGTGATGGGCCGGCCGACGTGGATCTTCCCCATCGCGCCCATCAGGCCCTCGGGCAGCGCGCTCGCGAACATGAACAGCGGCCACGTGAACCCGGGGCCGTTCAGCTTGCGCAGCTTCCACGCCCAGAGCAGCAGCGCGCCGGTGCGCCATGCCGTCGGCCCCCACCAGCTCACCTGGCCCGGCCGCAGGTTCATCTTCCAGCACTTCATCATCAGCTGCCACTGCAGCGGCGAGAGCTGCGCGCGTCTCGGTGACGCCCTTCTTCTTCTCCATCCGCGTGTCGTGGAGCGGCGTGAAGATCGAGGGGATGAAGAACGCGAACAGCCCGCGCCGCTCCACCTCGTAGATCAGGTCGAGCGTCGCCTTGGAGTCGTCGTCGGTCTCGCCCGGGTTGCCGACGATCAGCGTCATGGCGGGGAACCAGTTGTGCTTGTTCAGGATCTCGAGGCCGCGGATGACCACGCTCTGCCACTCGTCGATCGGGAACGGCACGCCCTTGCTCGGCATGATCTGCTTGGCCATGCGGATCGACCCGGTTTCGAGGCCGATGAGCGGCACGAGCGCCTTCTTCTTCGGGTGGGTGCTGAGCAGCGGAATGTGAATCGGGCTCTTGTCGATGATCTTCTCGGTGAGCTGCTCGATCATCACCGGATCGACCACCGCCGGCGCGATCGTCGAGTGGCTCAGCACGTGCTCCTCGACGCCGGGCGTGTCGACGATCGACGCGTAGAGATCGACCAGCGCCTCGCGGTTCGGGAAGTAGAACGGCGTCGGCGTGTGCACCTGGCCCCAGATGAACATGTCCTCGGTGGCCAGCGAGATCTGCTTGTTGCCGTCGCGGACGTTGGCGCGCACGGCGCCGAGGATCTTGTCCTTCGGCAGATCGATCTGCGGGTTGAGGTCGGGCACGCAGAACTGGCAGCGCCGGCCGCAGCCGGTGGTCATCTCGACCACGCCGAAGGTCGTGCGCTTGTCCGGGAACAGGATCTCGTCGCGGCTCTTCGGGTGCGGCGACGTCGACCTGCTTCGGCAGCCGCTCGCCGCGCAGCGCCTGGTCGAAGAGGTCGAGCGTGCTCTCCGACTCGCTGCGCCCCTCGACGACGCAGTCCACGCCGAGATCCTCGTAGGAGTTGGTCTGGATGATCTGCCAGCCGCCCGACCCGCCCACCATCACCTGATAGTGCGCGCGGTGCGGGTTGTTCTTGATCTGCAGGAACAGCTCGCGCGCGTAGTGCGAGTTGATCGGCTGGCTGGTGGACCCGAAAATCGAGGTGTAGACGCCGGCCGCGAAGGTGACGCCGAGCGGGTTGTGCGTCGAGACCGCCACGACCCGCGTGTCGGGGCCGATGAATCTGTCCAGGTCGGCCGGATAGCAGCAGACCATGTCGGACGCCGGAAACCGGCGCAGCAGCGAGGTCTCGAGCACGCGGACGCCGGCCGGCATGTAGCGCGCGGTGCCGTCCTTGTTGTATTCGAGCTCGCGCCAGTGCGGATACTTGCGGTTGATGATGCCCTCGAGCCACATCGGCAGCGAGGCCATGCTCATCTGGATGAAATAACCCGCGTGATCGATCGTTTCGGTGAGGGGGGCGGTGAGTACGATCCGCGCGCCGCCACTCGTGGGCCGGGTCCCGTCCGTCGCCGACATAATCTCCCTCTACGGCCGCGAGAAAATACGCCGTCGCGCTATTCTGGCTCAACTTCAGCTGGTCTCGCGGTTACGGCAGAGTCGCCGACGCCGAGAATCGTGCACCACCAACCCGGAACCGGACGTCCTGCACGGTGACCACCGTGCCCGCATCCGGTGCGCCGCACCTCCCAGAACGGGAACCGCGACCACACGAGGAAGCCACGAATCGCCGGGGCCGTCCGCGCCGCCGCCACTTCGGGCGCGTGCTCGTTCTTCGGGATGCGCGCGGCGTCGAGCCGAAGCCGCGGCGACGAGAAGTGGTAGGTGCCGGTCTCGTAGTGCGCACCGGCGTCGATGATCACCTCGCGCGAGAACGGCGACACGGGTACGGGACCGACCATGAGCGCCGACGGCTCGTAGCCTCGCAAGGCCCGCCAGTCGCGCACCACGGCCTGCCGCGCAATCACGGCCGATGCGAGCATCACGGCCACGTAGCCCGCGGCCGCGCCGAGGGCGATCCGGGCCGGCTGCGGCGCGCGCTGCCGGCGGGCGGCCCACACGCCGGCGCCGAGCGCCAGCCACAGCCAGGGATCGACGATGAACACGGCGTCGCCGTAGAACCACCGCCAGTCGAGCGGGGCCAGGACGCGAACGCCGTAATTGTTCAGGAAGTCGAGCAGCAGGTGCGAGTAGAGCGCCAGTACGGAGAGCGCCAGCAGCCACCAGCCACGCACGGGAGGCCCGTCGGGCGGCGGCCGGCGCCACCGCGCCCACAGCAGCAGGCCCAGCGTCAGCGCCACCGGCAGCAGCACCTGCCCCACGACGCCGTGCGTCCAGCCGCGACGGAACGAGACCGCGGGGATCGAGGTGGTGAGCACGAGCACGTCCACGTCGGGCAGGTTGGCGCCGATCATCAGCGCCGCGCCCGCGTAGGCGGTTCGCGATCTGAGGCCGGCCGAGGCCATCGCCGCGCCGACGAGCGTGTGACAGACGTTGTCCATGCGGTCCAGGCGCGGCCCGCCACGAACGCGGACCGCGCGGCAGTATCTGGCAAACCGGCTTAACGCCGGTTCGGGCGCGGCCCGCCACGAACGCGGACCGCGCGGCAGTATCTGGCAAACCGGCTTAACGCCGGTTCGCTATTGTTGTCGCTATTGTCGCTTGCGCAACGGTTCGACTAGCATCGCTGGATGTCCGCCCTCACCATTGCCGACGTCGAGCGCATCGCGGCCCTGGCGCACCTCGATTTGACGGCCGACGAGAAGACCCGGTTCGCCCGCCAGCTCGCCGACATCCTCGACTACGCGCAACAGCTCCAGGCGGTGAACACCGACGGGCGTGCCGGCCACCGCGCACGTGCACGCCGCCGCCGGCGCCGAACGCGACGACGACCTGCGGCCCTCGCTCACGCCGGCGCAGGCGGTCGCCAACGCGCCCGACGCGGCCGTCGACGCCGGGCTCTTCCGCGTGCCGCGCGTGATTGGCGGCTGACGTGGCCGCGTCCACCGCACGTGCCATTCGCGACGACGTCGCCGCCGGCCGGGTCTCGGCCGTCGAGGTGTGCCGCGACGCGCTCGCGCGGATCGAGGCGTCGAACCCGGCCCTCAACAGCTTTCTGCTCGTCGACGCCGACGGCGCGCTCGAGCGCGCGCGCAAGGTGGACGCGCGGCGTGGCGGCCGGCGAGGCGCCGGGACCGCTGGCCGGCGTGCCGATCGCCATCAAGGACAACCTCTGCGTGCGCGGGATGAAGACGACCGCCGCGTCGAAGATCCTCGACTCCTACGTCCCGCCCTACGACGCCACCGTGATCGAGCGGCTCGAGGCCGCCGGCGCGGTGATCGTCGGCAAGACCAACTGCGACGAGTTCGCGATGGGCTCGTCGAACGAGAACTCGGCCTTCGGGCCGGTGCGCAATCCCTGGGCGCTGTCGCGCACGCCGGGCGGATCGAGCGGCGGGTCGGCCGCTGCCGTCGCCGTCGGCGCAGGTCCCGCTCGCCCTCGGATCGGACACCGGCGGGTCGATCCGCCAGCCGGCGTCGTTCTGCGGTGTCGTCGGGCTCAAGCCGACCTACGGGCGCGTGTCGCGCTACGGCCTGCTCGCCTTCGCGTCGTCGCTCGATCAGATCGGCCCGATCGCGCGCACGGTCGAGGACGCGGCGTTGACGCTGGCCGCGATGGCCGGACCGGATCGCGCCGACGCCACGTCGTCGCACGAGCCGCTGCCCGACCTGGCCGCGGCGTTGACCGGCGACGTCAAGGGCCTGCGTGTGGGTGTGCCCCGCAGCGTTCGTGTCGGAAGGCGTGGACGAGGACGTGAGAGCCGCCTTCGACGCCGCCCTCGCGGTGATGCGAGCAGGCCGGCGCGCAGCCTCGTGGACGTGGAGCTGCCGCACGCGCCGTTCGGCGTCCCGGCCTACTACCTCGTGTGCACCGCCGAAGCCAGCTCGAACCTGGCGCGCTACGACGGCGTGAAGTACGGCTATCGCTCCCCCGCCGCGGCCGACGGCCTGCAGGCGATGTACACGCGCTCGCGCAGCGAGGGCTTCGGCGCCGAGGTCAAGCGCCGGATCATGCTCGGCACCTACGTCCTCAGCGCCGGCTACTACGACGCGTTCTACCTGAAGGCGCAGCAGGTCCGGACGCTCCTCCGCCGTGACTACGAGCAGGCGTTCCAGCGCGCCGACGTGATCGCGATGCCGACCAGCCCCATTCCGCCGTTCGGGCTCGGCGAGAAGGCCGACGACCCGCTGCAGATGTACCTGGCCGACATCTTCACGGTGAGCGCCAACCTCGCAGGCCTGCCCGCGATCAGCGTGCCCGGGGGATTCGTGACGCGCGAGGGCGCCAGGCTGCCGGTGGGCCTCCAGCTCGACCGGCCGGCCGTTCGACGAAGCCACGGTGCTGCGCGCCGGCGACGCGTATCAGCGCGCCACCGCCTGGCCGACGGTTGCGCCTGGCGAATTACAGTAGGATCAGCGCCGTCTTCACTGCGGAGGGGCCGATGATCGATCGTCGCGAGGTCATTCAAAAGGGCGCGATGCTGGCCGCGGGCGCGCTCGTGGCCGGCCGGGCGCGACGCCCAGGAGGCGGGAGGCGCGAAGTTCTTCCCCGGCTTCAAGCCCTTCAAGGTGAAGACGACCGGCGCCGAGATCAACGGCGTGATCGGCGGCTCGGGGCCGCCGATCCTGCTGCTGCACGGCGCGCCGCAGAGCCACATCACCTGGCGGCTGGTGGCCCCGAAGCTCGCGGCCATCGCGCACCGTCATCGTGCCCGACCTGCGCGGCTACGGCGACAGCAGCAAGCCGCCCGACGGCGAGAACCACGTCAACTACTCGAAGCGCGCCATGGCCCTGGACCAGGTCGAGGTGATGAAGCACTTCGGCTACGAGCGCTTTCCGGTGATCGGCCAGGATCGCGGCGGGCGCGTCGACGCACCGGCTGCTGCTCGATCACCCCGACACGGTGTCGCACGCGGCGGTGCTCGACATCGTGCCGACGCGCTACCTCTACACGCACTTCTCGATCGAGTTCGCGCAGGCCTACCCGCACTGGTTCAACTACCTGCGCCCGGCGCCGGCGTCCGGAGAACGAGCTCAAGGCGGCCAACGACGCCGCGCTCGCACGGGCCACGTCGGAGGTGCAGAAGGAATACCTGCGCACGATGACCGACCCGGCGACCATCCACGCCATGTGCGAGGACTATCGCGCCAGCGCGTCGATCGACCTGAAGTGGGACGAGCAGGACGCCGCCAAGAAGATCACCGTGCCGCTTCGCGTGCTGTGGGCCGAGAAGGGCGCCATGGGCCGCCTCTACGACGTGATGGGGATCTGGAAAGACCACGGCACGAAAGTGACCGGCCGCGCGCTCCCCGGCGGACACAATCTCCAGGAGGACGTGCCGGACCTGGTGCTTCGAGGAGATCGAGGCGCTCGTGAAGCTTTAGCGCCGCGACGGCCCTAGTATCGCGACCGCTTCTTGCTGAGCTCGTACCGAAACGCGAGCCACGGCACCTCGCCCATCGTCACGTCGCCGCGGCCTCGGAGGTTCATGCCGTCGTTCCTGAACGTGAACGCCACGGCCACGCTGTCCTTCCAGTTCGCGGGTCCGCGGCGCGCGGACGCGGGGCGCGGCGTGCCGACCATGGCGGTGGCGTGCAGCTCGTCGCCCACGATCGTCGCGTCGACCAGCGTGGCCCCTTCTTCCCCGCCCAGGAACGGCTTCAGCGTGCCGCTGATCTTGCCGTCGGTCACCGCGAGCGTGAGCGTCACCGGCTGATCCGCGCGAGCTCCCGGCGGCGGGTTGGCGATGGCCCAGCCCTGGGTGCCGACCCAGATGCCGGCAAACCGCGCGGCCGGGACCGCGGGCCCGGCCGTCGGGGCGGGTGACTGGCCGAGGCCGGCCAGCAGGGCAAAGACGACGAACGCTTTTGGCATACTGATGTCGGAAAACGACGACGATACACCAGTGGCCGCACCTCGCCCACCTCGGCTGATCGTTGCGGGCGCGCTACTTGGCGCCTCGCTCGCGTTCGCGGTGGCGTCGCTCGCCGCCGCCCAGGCCCCGTCGCGCGCGGCGGCCGTCCGCGCCGGCGCTCCCGCCCGTGTCGATGACGTGCCCCATGCACCCCGACGTCGTCGAGGGCAAGCCCGGCACCTGCCCGCTGTGCAAGATGAACCTGGTGCCGGTGCGGCTCGACGCCTCGTGGATGTGCCCGGTCCACGCCGTCGTGACCGAGCAGCAGCCGGGGGCCTGCCGACTCTGCGGCCGATCGCTGGTGCCCGTGGTGGTGTCGCTCACCTGGACGTGCCGCGGCGAGGTGAACGCCGAGTTCCTCGAGCCGGGCGTGTGCCGTGACGGCTCGCCGCGCACCGGCCGGCGCACGCTGCGCCCGCACGGGAACCACAACCCGCAACACGGCGGCCAGTTCTTCATGGCGCCCGACACGTGGCACCATCTCGAGGGCACGCTGCCGCGCCCGCAGCTGTTCCGCCTGCACATCTACGACGACTACGCGCGCACGCTGCCGCCCGACGCCCTCTCGGCCATGCGTGGGCGCGTGGTCACGCGCGAGCGGTTCGATCCGGCCACGCGCATCGTCACCGAGCAGGCGGCCTTCCCCCTGCGGCCGTCGAAAGATGGCAAGTCGCTGGAAGCAACCATCGATCGCGCGGCGCTGCCGGCGTCGATGAGCGTGAAGGTGCGTCTCAAGCCCGACGCGCCGGAGTACCGCTTCGATTTCACGTTTCGCGGCGCTCACGACCGAACCCGCCGCGCCGCGGGCGCCAGTGGTCGCGGCGGCGCGTCCGTCGGACCGCCCCGCGCCAGCCGCGCCGTCGCTCGAGCCCGCATCCGTAGCGGCGGCGTCCGACCCGGCCGCGCCGGAGTACACGCGTGCCAACGGCGCCGCTGCCCGGCACGATGGCCGAGCTGCTGGCCGAGCTGCGCCGCCGGCGCGACGAAGTGCAGGGCCTGATTCAGAAAGGCGACTTCGGCGCGATCTGGGTCCCCGCCTTCCAGGCGAAGGATGTGGCGGTGGCGCTCGAACCTCACGTGGACCATCTGCCGCCGCAGTCACGTGCGCACGCCGAGCCCGCGCTCGGCGACGTGGTGCGCACGGCGTGGCAGCTCGATGCCGTGGGCGACACCGGCAACGCCCAGGACGTCGGCAAAGCATTCACGGCGTTCACGCAGGCCGTGTCGCGCCTGCTCTCGGCGTTCTCGGTCACACCCTAGCCATGCGCATGCTTCGCGCCGCGGTGGCGATCGGCGTGGCGCTCATCGTGGGCGCCACGAGCCTGCCGCTCGACGCGCACAAGCCGATCACGTCGCCCTATACCTTCGCCGAAGACGTGCTGCCGATCCTGCGCGACCGGTGCAGCGCGTGCCACGTCGCCGGTGGTCCGGCGCCGATGCCGTTGACGACGGTCGAAGAGACGGTGCCCTGGGGTGAGTCGATCCGGCTCGAGCTCATCGCCGGCCACATGCCGCCGTGGTCGGCCATGTCGGGCGGCCGCCGCCTGCGTCACGCCGAGGGGCTGACGGCGCGCGAGCTGAACGTGCTGCTCACATGGGTGACGGGCGGCACGCCGCCGGGCGACGCCAAGCCGGGAGTGGCTGCGACGATCGGACCGGAGTGGCCACTCGGCCCGCCCGACGCGACGCTCACGCTTCCGGAGGTCACGGTCGCGGCGGATGAAACCGAGGTGACGCGCGAGTTCGGGCTGACGCTCGACGCGACAGCCCGACGCCCGCTCCGCGCCATAGACCTGCGGCCGGGCACACGCTCGCTCGTCCGCAGCGCGCGCGTCGCGGTGCGGACCGCCGCGGGGAGCGCCGGCGACGTCGAGCGGCTGCTGGCGTTGTGGGTGCCGGGGGATCAGCCCGTCGCGCTGCCATCCGGGGCCGCGTTCGCGGTGCCGGACGATGCCCAGCTCGTCGTGACGGTCCGGTTCAAGAAGACCTGGGAGCACGAACGCGAGGTGATGCGCGACCGCAGCACGCTGGCGCTGTACTTCGCGGACGCGGACGCGGTGTCCGTGGCGGCGCGACCGGCAGGCAGGGCTCCCGCGCCGCCGTCCCCACCGGGTGCGGGCCCGTCGGGAGTGGTTGGCGGGGTGGTGTCCGGAGAGCGACTGGCCGCCGACACGCGGGTGCTGGCGGCCTATCCCACCGCGGCCGCCGCCGGCGCCACCATCACCATCGACGTGATCCCCGAAGGCGGACTGCAACGGCGTCTGCTGGAGTTCACGCCGCGGCGCGGATGGGAACGGCGGTATTGGCTCGAGGCGCCGATCGACCTGCCGCGGGGGACGCAGCTGCAGACCTCGGTGACGTTCGAGACGCAGCCGGCGGAGCCGCTCCCGGGCCGGTGATCATCCTCAACACGATCCCGATCCGGTAGGAGGCAGCGACGCCCGCCCGACCTACTGGCGCGCGGTCGCGGTGGCTGTGAACAGTCGGGCCGGCGGAATCTGAATCGGCTCGTCGTCGTCCTCGTTGCGGTCGTTCACCGCGGTCCACGTCATGTAGACCGAGTGCATCTCATCCCACACCTGCTGCCCCCACGGCACCGGCTGCAGCGGGTCGGGGTTGAGCGCATTGGCCGGCGAGTTGTCGTAGCTGGCGAGGTACTCGAGGATCGATCCCTTCCCCACCCGCGCCGGCCGCGCCAGCACGTAGTAGTTCTGCCACGAGTCATCCCAGTCCGGAATGTGCAGCAGCACTGTGCGCGAGCCGTTCGGGCTGCACCAGCGACGCGGTGCCGAGCCGGGCGCGCAGGTGCATGTGCGGGCGCAGCGCGTGGATGCGGGCGTCGTTCGGGAACTGGAACGCCGCGATCACCTCGTGCTTCTGCACCATCGGCGGCACGAGCAGCGTGTTGTTCAGCACGATGCTCGTGTTGACCTGTGTGTGCGGCGTCACCGTCGCGAACTTGAGCCCGATCTTCGACTGGTCCGTCGTCTCGCGTCCGATCGCGTTGTAGTGCATCTGGAACGAGAAGCGCGTGCCCTTCGGGAAGAACTTCCCGTACCCCTCGCGCCACACCATCGCCTCGAGACCGGGCGAGTACAGGTGGACGTTCTGCGAGCCGCCCGGCCCGTTCGCCACGCCGGGCAGGTCGGCCTGCGCCACCGCGTGGTGCACCACACGACGGTTGCCCGGGCGAATTTCGATCGCCTGCACCCAGACGTCGCGGTCGAGCACGAAGTCGGTGGGATACGGAGGCATAGGGCACCGTGCCGGACGCCGGGATCGCCACCGGCTCCTGCATCGTCAGCACGACGTCGGGCGTGCCGATCTGCCAGCCTTCGGTGAACGTGGGCGCGGCCGGCAGTTCCGCCGGATTGCCCTCGCGCGCACCGCCGTCGACCCACGCCACGACCGTCGCGATCTCCTCGTCGCTGAGGACGCGCGGGTCGCGGAATTCCCCGAAGTGCGGGTCGGCCTTCCACGGCGGCATCGCGCGCTGGACCACCTGCTGCCTGATCGACTGCGCCCAGGGCCGGGCGTCCTTGAAGGACAGCAGCGAGAAGGGCGCCACCTCGCCGGGACGATGACAGGCCGCGCACTTGGCGAAGAGAATCGGCGCGACGTCCTTGGAGAACGTCACCTCGCGCGCGTGCCTGGCCGGCCGTGCGCACCGGGAACGACCACGCCAGTGCCACCAGCGACGTTCCAATCAGGACCCGCGTGATCACTGTCCGCATCGCGGCCTCCGTCCCGCAGGGCGGGGCTTCAGCCCCGCCGGCCCGGCGCCCTCAAGGGGCGCCCTACGGCGTACCCCTGCCGCCTTGACGTCCCGGGCCCGGGTCCGCCGGGCCGGCCGGGGGCAGGGGCCGGCCCCAGCGTCGCCGTCGCCTCGTCGTCCACGTCCTTCTCCCACGCGGCCAGCAGCGGCCGCAGCGTCCGCGCGATGTCGGACCGCGACGACGCCAGGTCGCTGCGCTCGCCGACGTCCTTCGACGAGATCGAACACGAACGTGTTCGGTCCGTCCACGAGCAGCTTCCAGTTGCCGCGCCGCACCGCGCGCTGCTGGCGGCCGCCAACGGTGTTGCGGAAGAACAGCGTCCGCTCCACCGGCGGCGTCCGCCCCTCGAGGATCGGCAGCAGGTTGATCCCGTCGGGCCGCGCCTCGGCGGGCACGGTCACGCCGCCCGCGGCCAGGAGCGTGGCGGTGACGTCCATGACGATTCCCACCTGCGGCGTCACGCGCCCGGCGGGAATCCGGCCCGGCCAGCGCATGATCGCCGGCACGCGCACGCCGCCCTCCCACACCGAGTCCTTGCGGTGGAACAGCGGCGCGTTGCGCGACAGCCACTCGCCGCCGTTGTCGTTCATGAACACCACCAGCGTGTTGCGATCGAGGCCTGCGCGCGGCCAGCGTCGCCAGAATCTTCCCGATCCCCTGGTCGGCCCGCTCGAGGATCGCCACGTAATCGGCCCGCGTCGAGGTTCCGTCGTCCATCGGTTGCACGAAGCGGGCGTTGTTGGGCGCCACCGACGGACGATCCGGCACCTGGAACGGCCAGTGCGCCGCGTTGTACGCCACCTCCAGAAAGAACGGACCCGAGGCGTGCTCGTCGATGAAGCGCACGGCGCGATCGGTGAAGAGATCGGTGCTGTAGCCGGCTGGGTGCGCCGGGCTGTCGTTCTCGTAGAAGTCGTGCTGCCCGTCGCCGCTCGGTGTGCTGGTAGTAGTCGATCAGGCCGCTCTTGAAGCCGTAGAAGTAGTCGAACCCGTGCGCGTTCGGGCTCAGCTCCGGCTTGTAGCCGAGGTGCCACTTGCCGATGAGGCCGGTGGCATAGCCCGCGCCCTTGAGCAGCGCCGGCAGCGACCGGCCCGTCGGGCGCAGGCCCTGATCGCCGGCCGGCCCCGGCGCTGGCAGCGGCCGTTCGATGCGAAAGCGGTGGTAGTAGCGGCCGCTGATGAGCGACGGCGCGCGTGGGTGAACAGGTGGGCGCGGCGTAGAAATCGGTGAACCGTACGCCCTTCGCGGGCGAGCCGATCGAGGTTGGGCGTCTTGATGTCAGGCGCTGCCGTAGGCTGCCGATGTCGCCGTAGCCGACGTCGTCGGTGACGATGAGCACGAGGTTCGGCCGCGCGGTTTGCGCGCCGGCGAGGTGGGCCACCGACAGGATCGCCGCGGCCACGGCGGCCGCGAAGCACGGTCGAATCATCGAGGGTCCCCTACTGTGAAAAGCGGCTCCGCCAGGCGTCCATCTGCGACGGATCGTCCTCGCCGAGCCGCATCGGCGTCACCGACACATAGCCGTTGTCGACCGCCCACGCATCCGTGCCCTCGGGAGCGTTCCCCGCGCCTTCCTTGAACACGTTCCAGTAGATGGTGCGGCCCGATCCGGGGTGCTTCGTCTCGGCGAAGCTCTCGTCTCCACTCTTCGAGCGCGCCTG
Source organism: uncultured Acidobacteriota bacterium (assembly GCA_963731785.1). Taxonomy (GTDB): domain Bacteria; phylum Acidobacteriota; class Vicinamibacteria; order Vicinamibacterales; family UBA2999; genus DASYRM01. Next base: position 58,731 of record CAVSWX010000010.1, on the reverse strand, counting down.
GGTCGTGACCCGATAGCCCTTGAAGCCGCCCGCCGGCACGCGCGGAATGTTGACGTTGAGGAACGTGCCGGGCGGCAGGCCGTACTGCTTGACGCGCCGGGCCACGCCGAGCACCTCTTCGGCGGCGGCCACGAGATCGCTCGGCGTCGCGGCATCGGTCAGCGACGCGGCAATGGCCGGCACGCCGTGGATCGCGCCTTCGCGCGCCGCCCCGGCCGTCCCGGACAGATATACGGAATACGCCAGGTTGTAGCCGCGGTTGATGCCCGGACACCACGAGGTCCGGCTTGGGGCTCAAAATGTTGCGGATGGCGATGTTGACGCGTGCTGGCTGGCGTGGCGGTGAGGCCGATGGCCTTCATCCCGTTCGGCAGCGTGAGGTCTTCGCGGTAGACCGGCTCGGAGGTGACGATCGAGTGCCCCTTGCCGCTCTGGTTCTCGGCGGGCGCCACGATGCTGACGTCGCCGATGGCCTGGAGGATCTGCGCCACGGCGGCGATGCCGGGCGCGCGCACGCCGTCGTCGTTGCTCACGAGGATGCGGTAGGGAGGCGGATCGGGACGCTGACTGCGCGCCCGCCGCGCCGCTCCGCACGGCGCCTCCGGCCAGGACGACCGCAATGACGGAACAGAGGACGCGGCGCATCGTGGCGCTAGAGGGTAGCCCAGATGCAGCCGGCGTTTGAAGGTCTCCTACCTGCCCACCTGCTTACCTGCCCACCTGCTCGCGATTCGTCAGGACCAGAATCCCGCGGGCGGCGGCGGAGGCGGCGGCGCGGGTTTCCGCGACGCGAGGCGGAAGATGGCCCAGGCGAAGCCACCCAGGAGCAGCACCGGCAGCAGCGGCGCAAGCATCGCCAACACGGCGCCGATCGAGCGACGACCACGAGTGCGATCAGCGCGATGACGGCAATGAATGGCGCCAGGACGAGCCCGGCGAGGATGCCGCCCGAGACCGAAGAGCAGCTTGAAGAAGATGCGGAACGGCAGCGTGACGAGCCACACCACTGCGTGCAGCACTGCCGAGAGGATGGCCCCGACGACGACGAATGCCACCAGGCCGAGCACACAGAGCAGCAGGAACGTGCCCATGTCACTCCTGGTTACGGGGGAACCCCAAACCGGGTTCCCCGGTGAGCGGCCAAGCGCGGGCGAGAAAGACGACCAGTGACGCGAGCCACCGGGCTCGAGGCGGACCTCCCTACTCGGTGGCGGGCTTGGCGGTCTGGGGCACCTCGTAGAGGACGAGGTTCCGCCGCACTTCTTCCATCGCGACGCGCTCGGACTTGAACGGGTGCGCGCGATGGACGACGCGCTCGGCCTCTTCCTCGTCGGCGTCGTCGAGTCGCGGAAGCGGCCCCGCGGCGGAGCTGCTTGGCGCGCATCGCGGCCACGTCCACGAAGAGGAAACGGCTTTCGATCGGCGGGGCCTTGGGCCGGGGGGCAGGCGGAGCGCCGAGCTCGGCCCCAGGTTCAGGTGTCAGGTCTGCGGTGTCGGCCATAAACAGTTAGCCTACCACGGGTTGTGGTCCTCGCGCCCCGCCTGCCCCCACTCACACCGCTTACGCGGCGACTTCGACGGTGATCGTCCGGGGCTTCGACTTCCTCGCGGAACGGCAGCTTCACGGTCAGGATCCCGTTCTTGTAGTCGGCCGTCACCTTGCTGGCGTCCACCGTGTTCGGCAGCGCGAACGACCGCGAGAAGGAGCCGTAGCGGCGCTCGACGCGGCGGATCTGCTCGTCCTTCACGTCGGCGGCCCGCTTGCGGGTGCCCTTCAGGGTCAGCGTGTTGCGCTCGACCGTCAGCTCGATGTCCTCGCGGGCCATGTCGGGCAGTTCGGCCTTGAGCACCAGGTCGTGCTGCTCGGTCTCGTAGATGTCCACCGGCGGCACCCAGCCGTCCGCATCGGCCAGCGCCGGCCGGACGTAGATGTCGCCGAGGAGACCGCCCATGCGGTTCTGCAGTCGGGCGAATTCGGCAAACGGGTCGATTCGGGTCACAGCCATGATCGTCTCTCCTTGTCAGGGCGGTCTAAAGACCGCCCTCTACGTTGGCGGGGCCGAAGCCCCGTCCGAAATCGGGTCACGGCTTATACCTCGACCACTTCTCCGTCCACGACGTCGCTCTCGCGTCCGCCGTGCGCCGCCGCTGCCGGCACCGCTGGCGGGCCGCTCTGCGATGCCGCCTGCGCCTTGTAGAGCTGCTCGGCGACGGCGTGCGACGCCCGCTGCACCTGCTCGCTCGCCGCCTTGATCGCCGCGAGGTCGTCGCCCTTCACCGCGTCGCGCAGCGACGCGATGGCGGACTCGAGCGTGCTGGCGGTACCGACCTCGACCTTCGTGCGGTTCTCGTTCAGCGTCTTCTCCGCCGCGTAGGCCAGCGAGTCGGCCTGGTTGCGCGCATCGATCAGCTCGCGCCGGCCCTTGTCCTCCGCCGAGTGCGCCTGCGCGTCCTTCACCATCCGGTCCACTTCGTCCTTGTTCAGGCCCGACGACGCGGTAATGGCGATGCGCTGCTCCTTGCCCGTGGCGACGTCCTTCGCCGTGACGTGGACGATGCCATTGGCGTCGATGTCGAACGTGACCTCGATCTGCGGCACCCCGCGCGGCGCCGGCGGCAGCCCCACGAGCTGGAAGCGGCCCAGCGTGCGGTTGTCGCGCGCGAACTCGCGCTCGCCCTGCAGCACGTGCACCTCCACGCTCGTCTGGTTGTCGGTCGCGGTCGAGAACGTCTCGCTCTTCCGCAGCGGAATCGTGCTGTTCCGCGGGATGAGCGTCGTCATCACGCCGCCGAGCGTCTCGAGCCCGAGCGACAGCGGCGTCACGTCGAGCAGGAGCACGTCCTTCACCTCGCCCTTGAGGACACCGCCCTGGATGGCCGCGCCGACGGCGACGACTTCATCCGGGTTGACGCCCTTGTGCGGCTCCTTGCCGAAGTACTCCTTCACCAGCTGCTGGATCTTCGGCACGCGCGTCGAACCGCCGACGAGCACCACCTCGTCGATGTCCGACGGCTTCACGCCGCGCATCGGCCAGCGCCTGACGCACCGGCGCCATCGAGCGCTCGAGCAGATCCGCGACCAGCGATTCGAACTTGGCGCGCGTCAGATCTTCAGCTGCAGGTGCTTCGGCCCGGTCGCGTCGGCGGTGATGAACGGCAGGCTGATGTCGGTCTCGAGCACGGTCGAGAGCTCGATCTTGGCCTTCTCCGCCGCCTCCTTGAGGCGCTGCACCGCCATGCGGTCCTTCGACAGATCGACGCCGTCGGTCTTCTTGAACTCCGCGACGATCCAGTCGATGACCCGCTGGTCGAGGTCGTCACCGCCGAGGTGCGTGTCGCCGTTGGTGGCCTTCACCTCCACGACGCCCTCGCCCACCTCGAGCACCGAGATGTCGAAGGTGCCGCCGCCGAAGTCGTAGACGGCGATCGTCTCGTCCTTCTTCTTGTCGAGGCCGTAGGCCAGTGCCGCGGCCGTGGGCTCGTTGACGATGCGCAGGACGTTGAGGCCGGCAATCTTGCCGGCGTCCTTGGTGGCCTGGCGCTGCGCGTCGTTGAAGTAGGCCGGCACCGTGATCACGGCGTCGGTGACCTTCTCGCCGAGATAGTCCTCGGCCGCGCGTCTTCAGCTTCTGAAGGACCATCGCGGAGATCTCGGGCGGCGAGTACTTCTTGCCGCGCACCTCGACCCACGCGTCGCCGTTGTCGCTCGAGACCACGCGGTACGGCACGCGGCCGGTCTCCGACGCCACCTCGCCCTGCTTCCGGCCCATGAACCGCTTGATCGAGAACACCGTGTTCTCGGGGTTGGTCACGGCCTGCCGCTTGGCGACCTGGCCGACCAGCCGGTCGTCCTTCGAGAAGCCCGACGACCGACGGCGTGGTCCGGGCGCCTTCCTGGTTGACGATGACTGCCGGCTCTCCACCTTCCATCACGGCGACGACCGAGTTGGTGGTGCCGAGGTCGATTCCAATCACTTTGCTCATTGCTTCTGCTCCCGGGGAGCTCGTGTCTTTCCGGCTCCGAGAGCAATCATAGCGACGTGATTAGTGTATGTCAAGCATGTTTTATTAGTGTATATACACTCATATTTTTAGCCTTTGACGGCGGTGTTTGACCTTGCCATGATTGGCCCCGGTGGCCAACTTCACGCTCTTTCCTCCGGGCGAATCCGGCGAGCTGGGCGAGGACATCCGCGAGCTTTTCGACGACCTGACCCGCTCCCTCGGCTCCGACCCCGTCGGCCTACCCGGGTCAGTGCCGCCCCCTCATCGACGTCTTCGAAACCGACACCGCGGTCGAGCTGGTGGTGGACACCTGCGGCGTGCCGGCGCGGGCGCTGCGGGTGCTGTTCCGGAACGGCGTCGCTGATCGTGGCCGGCGAGAAGGCGCCCACCGCGACGGTCCCGGAAGCGGCCTATCACCTGGTGGAGCGGGATTTCGGGCGCTTTGCGCGCGCGGTGCGGTTGTCGGGCGCCTTCGACGTGGGCCGGGCCCGGGCCAGCCTGCAGTCCGGCGAGCTCACCGTGATCCTGCCGAAGCTCCTCGAGCGGCGCGGCCGCGCGCACCGCGTGCCGGTCACCACCTCCGACACGCCTCGCGGCATGAGGCTCCTCTTCATCGGCGACATCATCGGACGTCCTGGCCGCGAGCTCCTGCGCAAGGGGCTCAAGGGCCTCGTCGCGCACCACGGTGTGGAGTTCGTGATCGCCAACGCCGAGAACTCCGCGGCCGGGTTCGGCGTCACCAAGGACATCGGCGATACGCTGCTCGAGTACGGCGTCGATGTGATGACCTCGGGCAACCACGTCTGGGACAAGAAGGAAGCGATGGACTACATCGCGACCGAGCGCCGCCTGCTCCGTCCGGCCAACTACCCCGCCGGGGCGCCGGGCCGCGGCTCGTGCGTCACCGAGTCGGGCGACGGACGCCCGGTCGGCATCGTCAACGTCATGGGCCGTGTGTTCATGACGCCCATCGACGATCCGTTCGCCGTCGTGCTGAAGGAGATCGAAGCGGTGCGAGCGAAGGCGCGCATCATCATCGTGGACTTCCACGCCGAAGCCACCAGCGAGAAGGTGGCCATGGGCTGGCACCTCGACGGCAAGGTCACGCCTCGTCGTCGGCACGCACACGCACGTGCAGACCGGCGACGAGCGCATCCTGCCCAACGGCACCGCCTACCTCACCGACGCCGGCATGACCGGCCCGCACGATTCGATCATCGGCATGGAGCGCGAACCGGCGCTGTCGCGCTTCCTCACCGGCCTGCCGGCGAAATTCGAGCCGGCCACGGGCAATCCGCGGTTGAACGGCGTCATCGTCGACGCCGACGACGCCACGGGCAAGGCGACCGGCATTCTCCGCATCAGTCTACAGCGAGCGCGAGCTCCTGGCGTTTGCCGGCACGACATGAGCACCTTCTTCGACCTCCCGTTCGAAGAGCCGCCCGACGAGGACCCGGTCGACGAACCGCCGGCGCGCGCCCGCCGCATCCTCACCGTCTCGGAGCTGACCGCGCAGATCCGCGGCACGCTCGAGCGGCAGTTCTTCGACATGTGGGTCGAGGGCGAGCTCTCGAACTGCAAGGTGTGGAACACCGGCCACCTGTATTTCACGCTGAAGGATCAGGGCGCGCAGATCCGCGGCGTGATGTTCCGCGGCTCGCTGCGGCTGCTCCGCTTCACGCCCAAGGACGGCATGCGCGTGGTGGCGCGCGGACGTCTCAGCGTCTACGACCCCAAGGGCGAGTATCAGCTCGTCTGCGAGCACTTCGAGCCCGAGGGCCTCGGCGCGCGGCAGCTCGCCTTCGACCAGCTCAAGCAGCGGCTCTCGGCCGAAGGCCTGTTCGATGCGCGGCGCAAGCGCGCGCTGCCGGTGCTGCCGCGCAAGGTCGGCGTGGTCACCTCGCTCGACGGGGCCGCCGTGCGCGACATCATCCGCGTGCTGCGCCGGCGCTACGCCAACGCGCACATCGTCATCCGGCCGGCGCGCGTGCAGGGCGAGGGCGCCGCGCTCGAGATCGCGCGGGCGCTCACGGCCATCGGCAAGGTGCCGGGCGTGGACGTGGTGATCGTCGGGCCGCGGCGGCGGATCGATCGAGGATCTGTGGGCGTTCAACGAGGAGGTCGTGGCGCGCGCGATTGCCGGCTGCGCCGTGCCGACGATCTCCGCCGTCGGCCACGAGAGCGACGTGACGATCGCCGACTTCGTGGCCGATCTCCGGGCGCCGACGCCGTCGGCGGCCGCCGAGCTCGTCGTGGCGCGGAAGGACGAAGTGCAGGCCCGCATCGATCGCCTGTCGCAGCGGCTCGATTCCAGCCAGTCGTCGCGCCTGCACCGGCTGGAGGCCCGTCTGCGCAGCCTCGAGGCGCGGCCCGGCTACGGCGGGTTCCACGGCCGCGTGCTGATGCGGGACCGCCGCGCCACCGAGCTGACGAGCGACCTGCGCCGGCGCGATGCGCGCCGGCCTCGACGCCCGGGCGCGCCGTCATCGCGCGCTTGCGCGACCGCGCTCGACACCTTCGATCTGCGGCACCGTCTGGCCGCCGTGCGCGGCCGGCTGCAGACGGCCACGGGCGCGCTCGACGCCGGCGGTGTCGCGGCGCCGGCTGCGGCTCGAGAACCGCCTGGCGCAGCGCCGCGGCGCGGCTCGACAGCCTGAGCCCGCTGGCCGTGCTCGGGCCGCGGCTACGCCGTCTGCTGGAACGACGAGCGCACCCGGGTGCTGCGCGCCGCCGCCGACACCGCGCCGGGCGAGACCGTGCGCGTCCGCCTGCAGACGGGCGAGCTGCGCTGCGACGTCCGTGAGATCATGACGGTCAATGGAACCGACCCAAAGGGCTCCGCCCCTTGAAAAGCCCCCGTCGCCCTTGGGCCGGTTGCCAGTATCTTCTGCCGCGCTTCGCGCGGCTGGGACCGCTATGCGGGACATAGAACAAGACCAAGATTCGCCTTCCGGGCCGCATAGCGGTCCAGCGACCATCAAGGACTTCGAGGCCGCAATCGCCGAGCTCGAGTCCATCGTCAAGAAGCTCGAAGAGGGCGACCTGGCCCTCGAGGCCTCGCTGCAGCTCTACGAGCGCGGCGTCCACCTCTCCCGGTTCTGCCACAGCCGGCTCGAGGACGCCGAACGGCGCATCGAGATCCTCAACGAGCGCGGTCAGCTGCGTCCGGCCCCCGCCGACCTCGACGCGGACGACGACTCCACCCCGCGCAGCCGATGACCGACGCCACCGCGGTGGCCGAGTACGTGCGGGCGCGGCGGGCCGAGGTCGAGGCCGCGCTCGCCGGCCTCCTTCCCGCTCCACCCGACTGCCCGGCTCCGGTCGCAGAGGCGATGCGCTACAGCGTGCTGGGCGGCGGCAAGCGGCTGCGGCCCGTCCTGTGCCTGGCGAGCGCCGACGCGGTCGGCGGCACGGTCGGCCGCGCTCCTTCGGGCGGCGTGCGCCATCGAGCTGATTCACACCTACTCGCTCATTCACGACGACCTGCCGGCGATGGACGACGACTCGATGCGCCGCGGCCGGCCGACGCTGCACGTCGTCGCGGGCGAAGGCATGGCCATCCTGGCCGGCGACGGGCTGCTCACCGAGGCCTTCCACGTCCTGTCGACGCTCGAGGGCGATCCCGCGCGGGTGCTGCGCGCGGTGAGGCTCATCGCCCACGCGGCCGGTCCGGTCGGCATGGTCGGCGGGCAGGCGATCGATCTCGCGTCGGTGAAGCCCGGTCCGCACGGCGCTACCGTCAAGCTCGATGCCGGCGCGCTGGCGACGATGCACGCGAAGAAGACCGGGGCGCTCATCCAGGCGTCCGCGGCCGCGGGCGCCGTGCTCGGCGGCGGCAGCGACGCGCAGGTGGCTGCCATCGAGGGCGCGGCGGCGGAGTTCGGCCTCGCCTTCCAGATCGTCGACGACATCCTCGACGTCGAAGGCGAGTCGGCGCAACTCGGCAAGACGCCGGGGAAGGACGCCGCCGCGGGCAAGACCACGTATCCGGCGCTCTACGGGCTCGACCAATCGCGAGCGATGGCCGAGGCCTGCATCGCCCGCGCGGGCGACACGCTGGCTGCCGCCGGCATGTCCGACACGTGGCTGCTCGGAATCGGCAGGTGGATCGTGGAGCGAAGGAACTAGGCAGGTGAGCGGTGGCAGGTGGGCTGGTAAGAGCTCTGACCGCTCCGATCGCATGCCTCGCCTCCGTCTCGATCAACTCGTGCTCGACAAAGGACTGGCGCCATCGCGCGAGCGGGCCAAGGCGGTCGTGCTCGCCGGACTCGTCAGCGTGAACGGCGAGGTGGTGACCAAGGCCGGCACGCTGGTCGAGGCGACCGCCGACGTCGCGCTGCGCGCGCCGGATCACCCCTACGTCGGACGCGGCGGGCTGAAGCTCGCTCACGCGCTCGACACCTTCGGCATCGCCGTCGACGGCCGCGAGGCCCTCGACATCGGCGCCTCGACCGGCGGGTTCACCGACGTGCTGCTGCAGCGCGGGGCCGTGCGCGTCGTCGCCCTCGACGTCGGCCACGGGCAGCTCGATTGGCGGCTCCGCAACGACCCTCGGGTCGTGGTGATCGAGCACTTCAACGCGCGCCACCTGACGCTCGCGGATCTGCCGGGCCCGGCCGACATCGTCGTCATCGACGTGTCGTTCATCTCGCTGCGCCAGATCCTGCCGGCCGTCGCCACGGTCATCCGCGAGGGCGCCGATGTCGTGGCGCTCGTGAAGCCGCAGTTCGAGGCCGGGCGCGACGAGGTGCGCAAAGGCGTCATCCGCGACCCGGCGGTGCACGACCGCGTGCTGGCCGAAGTGACCGCCGCGGGCGCTGAGGTAGGATTGACGCGCGTGGGTTCCACCCCGTCTCCGATCACCGGCCAGAAAGGCAACGTCGAGTTCCTCCTCCACCTGCGGCGCAGCGACGCGTCCGTGGGGTCTGCCTGATGCCGGCTCCGTCCATCACGCGCGTCGGCATCGTCGCCAAGCAGGGCCTCGTGGCCGCGGCCGAGCAGCTCGAGCAACTGGGCGTCTGGCTCGCAGCGCCGGAAGATCGAGGCCGTGTACGAGCGCGACACCGCCGGGCTCACGGGATATGCCGCCGGGCTGCGCCCAGGCCTCGCGCGACGAACTGCCCGCGCAAGGTCGATCTCGATCGTCGTGCTCGGCGGCGACGGCACGCTGCTCGGCATGGCCACGCGCATCGCGCAGTCCGGCCGCGACGTCCCGATCCTCGGCGTCAATTTCGGCAGCCTGGGGTTCCTCACCGAAACGCGCATCGACGAGCTCTTCACGTCGCTCGAGGCGGTACTGGCCGGCACGGCCATGTCGGATCGGCGGGCGATGCTCAGGGCCGATACCTTCCGCGGCACCGAGTGCTTCGATTCGCGCATCGTGCTCAACGACGTGGTCTTCACCAAAGCGGCGCTGTCGCGAATCATCGAGCTGAGCATTTCGGTCGGCGACAACCTGGTGACCAAGGTCAAGGCCGACGGCCTGATCGTCGCCACCGCGACCGGCTCCACGGCGTACAACCTCGCGGCCGGCGGACCGATCGTCCACCCGCGGGTGGACGCGCTGGTACTGACGCCGATCGCGCCGCACACCCTCACGAACCGGCCGATCGTGGTGCCAGCCAACGAGGTCGTCGAGGTCCGGCCCACGGTGGTCGACGCGTCCGACGAGATCTTCGTCACCTACGACGGCCAGTCCGGCTACCCGCTGCACGCCGGCGACGTCGTCCGCATCCGCCACTCCGAGCGCATGCTGGAGCTGGTGAAGGCGCCGGCGCGGAACTACTTCGAGCTGCTGCGCGAGAAGCTCAAATGGGGCGAGCGCGGCGGCCGCGAATGACGTACGTCGAGGGCGGGTCTTCAGCCCGCCCGAAGGAGAACATCCATGAAATTCCGCTTCGCCGCCATCTCGACCCTGCTGGTCGCCGCGATCTCGACCGGCCGCGGTCCTGCTCGCGCAGAACCGGCCGGCGGCCGTCGCGACACCGCGGCTCTACATCTTCGACAACGGCGAGATCACCGGCCTCGACCCCAAGCTGTTCGGGTTCTCGCGCGAAGAGCTGAAGGAAGTGGATTTCGTCAACGTGTCGTACCTGGTGGTGCATCCGCGCGGCACGGTGATGTTCGACACCGGCGGCATCGGCGACGAGCACTTCCCCGCCGACGGCAGCCCCGCCAAGGAAGGCATCCTGTCGGCGCGCCAGGAAGCTGGTGCCGCAGCTGGCGTCGGCCGGCTACAAGCCCGCGGACATCACCTATCTGGTGATGTCGCACTACCACTCCGATCACACGGCCAACGCCAACCTGTTTGCCGGTGCGACGTGGATCGTGCAGAAGGCCGAGCACGACGTGATGTTCTCCGATCAGCCGGTGCCCATCCTCCAGCCCGCCACCTTCAGCGCGCTCCGCAATGCGAAGACGAGAATCCTGAACAACGAGGACCTCGACATCTTCGGTGACGGCACCGTGGTGGTGAAGACGACGCCGGGCCACACGCCCGGGCACCAGGTGCTGTTCGTGAAGCTCGCCGAACTTCGGACCGGTGATCCTGTCGGGCGACCTCTATCACTACCCGGAGGAGATCGCGACCGGCAAGACGCCGACGCTTCGAGTTCGACGCCGCCATGTCGGCGAAGAGCCGCGCGGCCGTGCAGGCCTTCGCGAAGCAGACCGGCGCGAAGCTCTGGATCGAGCACGACAAGATCACGCACGCCGCCCTGCCGAAAGCGCCGAAGTACCTCGAATAGATCTGACGGTCGGGTGGGTCAGGTAGGTCGGGTGGGTGAAGAGATCTCACCTACCTGACCCACCTGACCTACCCGCCTACCTGACCTGAAGTACTGGACCTGGAACTTCTGGACGTTGGCGTTGTGCTCGCGCAGCGTGGACGCGAACACGTGCGAGCCGTCGTTGCGGCTGACGAAGTAGAGGTAGGTCACGTCGGCGGGCGCGAGCGCGGCTTCGAGCGCCGCGCGGCCCGGGCGCGGCAATGGGTCCCGGCGGCAGGCCGGGGTAACGGTAGGTGTTGTAGGGCGAATCGATCGACAGGTCCCGGCGGCGGATGTTGCCGTTGTACTTGCCGGTCTTCCGCAGCGCGTAGATGACGGTCGGATCCGCCTGCATGCCCATGCCGATGTCGAGCCGGTTGCGATACACCGCCGCCACGAGCGGGCGCTCCTCGGGACGCGCGGTCTCCTTCTCCACCAGCGACGCGAGCGTCACCACCTGACGCGGTGAAAGGCCGCGCGCGTCACGGCCGGCCGACACCTCGCCGTACACCGCCTTGAAGCGCTCGACCATCGTCCGGACCAGCGTGGCCGCCTCGACGCGCCGGCTCACCGGATAGGTCTCCGGAAACAGATAGCCCTCGAGATCGCGGGCCGCCGGTCGAGCGTCGGCGATGGGCTGGCGTCGCGCGCCGCCGCACGGAAGTCGCTGGCCGTGCCGAGCTCGCGCATCTCGAAGATGCCGGCCATCTCGTCGATGGTCAGCCCTTCGGGAAAGGTGATCGCGACGGTGTGGACATCGCCGCGGGCCAGCCGCTCGACGATCTCGAGCGGCGACGCGGCGGCCGTCGAACCGGTATTCGCCCGCCTGCAGTTCGCGGCCGCGCCCCGACCAGCGCAACGCGGCGCGGAACGTCCACGCGTCGGGCACGACGCCGGCGTCCGCGAGGCGGCGGCCGATCGCGCGCGAGCCCGCGCCCTGGCGGAATCTCGACGAACTGCTCGCCCGTGAACCCGCGATAGGCTGGTGCATGCGGGTCCACAGCACGTAGCCCGCCCACGCCCGCCGCGACGGCCGCCAGGACCGCCAGCGACGATCAGCAGCGTGAAGAGGCGCCGCATCACCGCGCCAGCCCGTCGAGATGGTCTTGCAGGATGATCGCGGCCGCGGCCGCGTCGAGGCGCTTCTTGCGCGATCGCCAGTCCTTGTCGCTGCTCGGCAAGGCGGCTCTCGGCTTCGCGGCTGGTGAGCCGCTCGTCCTGCAGCGCCACCGGGCAGCCCGGTGCGGCCGCCGAGCTGTTCGGCAAACGCCTGCACCTGAGCGGTCATGTCGTTCGGGCGGCCGTCGAGCCGGCGCGGAAGGCCGACGACGATCGCCGACACGCCGTCCTCCTCGGCGGCGAGCCGTCCGATCTCGTCGGCGACGCGCGCCACGGCGGCCGCGTCGAGCCGCGCGACCGCAGCACCGTCATCGGACGCGCCAGCGTGCGGGTGGCGTCGCTGATGGCGAGGCCGATGCGGCGCTCGCCCACGTCGAGTCCGACCACGCGCATTCCTCTATACTAGCGAAGCTGCGCTCTGGACCTTCAGGCTCCGCTTCGCTCGTGGCAGCGCCTGCTGCCCCGCTGCGCGGGGCGAGACGTCTGGAAGGGCCGATAAGAAGCATGATCATGGCCGCGACCTCGGGCCCTTCAAGACGTCTGGCCTCCGTACGCCGCCGCGTTGCCTCCGGCTTCGTCGCGCTCGTCTTCTCTTCTCCGGCGTCTCGCTCCCGCTCGCGCAGCAGCCGGCGTCCGACGCCGACCGCGCGCGAAGCCGGGTCGACGATCGACTGCGCGCGCTTGCGGCAGGAAGCCGATCGTCTGGCCAGTCAGGCCAAGTCGCTCGTCGGCGATGTCCGCAAGCTGGAAGTCCAACGCGACATCCTCGTCACCGAAGCCAAGGAAGCCGAGCGCGAGCTGGCGGCCGCACGAGAGGATCTCAACGCGACGAGCCGCCGGCTCGAGCTGCTCGAGGACCAGCGGTTGCGCGGCCTGCCCGACCTGAAGATGCAGCTCGTGGAAACCTACAAGCGCGGACGCAGCGGCTATCTCCGGCTGCTGCTCTCGGCTGGCGACTTGCGTGGGTTCGCCCGCGCGACCCGGGCGATGACCGCGCTGACCTTCCGGCAGGAGCGCGTGCTCAGCGATTTCCGGATCACGCTCGAGGAGCTGCAGAAGGAGCGCGCAGGTGCTCCAGGCCAAGACGGCGGAGCTGGGCACCCGGGACGCCGCCGCGCGGCGCGCGCGTGGGGCGGCCGAACGCGCCGTCGCCGAGCGCGCGGCACTCATCGAGCGCATCGATTCGCAGCGCGACCTCACGGCCCAGTACGTCGGCGAGCTGCAGGTGGCGCGCGACCGGCTGGATCAGCAGCTCGCCGGGCTGGCCAACGAGCGGCGCGGGTCGGCAGCCGTGCCGCTGGCGCCCTTCCGCGGCGGGCTCGAATGGCCGGTGAGCGGCGAGATCGCAGTCCCGGTTCGGGCAGCCCACCGGCCGCCCGGATGCGCCCTTGCTCCGGAGCGGCCTCGAAATCGCCGCGCCGGAGGGCACCGGCGTCCGCGCCGTGCATGGCGGCACGGTCGGCTACGCCGAGGGCTACAGCGGACTCGGCACGCTGGTCATCCTCGACCACGGGGACAACAACTTCTCCCTCTACGGCTACCTGCTGTCCCTGAGCGTCCAACGGGGAGCAGTCGTCGAGGCCGGCGCCGAGGTGGGCCGGGTGGGCCCATCGCCGGACGGGCCGGCACAGCTCTACTTCGAGCTGCGGATCGACGGCCGTTCGGTCGATCCCGTACAATGGCTGAAGCCCCGCTGAAGGTCGGGCTTTCGCTGAAACAGCCCTCGGAACAAGGGGACAGGACTGCATGACGTCACGCACCCGGCTCTGGGTTCTCGCGGTTTCGACGCCGATCATCGCCTTTGCCATCGTCGGCGGCTATCTCGGCCGCGTGCTCGGCGCCGGCAAGGACGACACCTTCCGGCAGCTGCCGGTGTTCGAGGACGTCATCTCGCTGGTGCTCAACAACTACGTTGAAGAGGTGGACGTGCGCCACGCCATGCGCGGCGCGCTCAAGGGGCTCGCCGACGGACTCGACCCCGACAGCGCCTACCTCACGCCCGACCTGGTGAAGGCGGCCGAAGGCGGTCAACCGGCCGGCGCCGGCGACGTCGGCCTGGTCGCTCACGCGGCAGTACTACCTGCGCGTCGTGTCGGCGCGTGACGGCTCGCCCGCCGCCAAGGCCGGGCTCCGCACCGGCGACTTCATCCGCGGCATCAACGACCGGCCCACGCGCGACATGTCGGCGTTCGAGGGCTCGCGGCTGCTGGCCGGAGCCCCGGGCAGCAAGGTCAAGCTGCTCGTCTTCCGCGGCAACGCGGCCGAGCCGCACGACGTGGTGCTGACGCGGGAGCGCATTGCCGGTCCCGACCTCACGTCGAAGATGGCCAACGCCACCACCGGCTACGTGCGCGTGGTGGATTTCACCAAGGACACGCCGTCGAAGGTGAAGCAGGCCTTCGAGGCGCTCGGCAAGACGGGCGCCGACAAGTTCATCGTCGATCTGCGCGGCACCGCGCGCGGCGACATCGACGACGGCCTGGCGACGGCCCGCCTGTTCGTGCCGTCGGGCACGCTGGTGGTGAAGCAGACCAAGGATCAGCGCGAAGTGGTGGCCGCGGCGGCCGCCGACGCGTCGCTGCGCGAGCCGGTGGCGCTGCTCGTGGGCCAGGGCACCGCGGGCGCGGCCGAAGTCTTTGCCGCGGCGCTCGACGGCAACGACCGCGCGGAACTGGTGGGCGAGCACACGATCGGCCGCGCCGCGCGCCAGCGGCTCGTGAAGCTGCCCGACGGCAGCGGCCTGCTCCTCTCGAACGTGCGGTATCTCACGCCGAAGAACGGCGCCATCCACGAGCGCGGCCTCGCGCCCGACGTCGAAGTCGAACAGCCGGAAGTGGAGTTCGGCGCCGAGCCGCCGGCCGGCGACGCGACCCTCGACAAGGCCATCAGCCGCCTCGCCGAGGGGAAGCCGCCGCGTAGGCCGTAGGCCGCACGTACATAGGAGGCCGGGTGTCGGACCCGGTCGACCGTCCGCCATTCAACAGAAGCTGCGCCGGCAGAAGCCCGAAAAACAGGCGGTTTCCGTTGACTCGCCTGAAACGCAGGCGTATAACGCGGGGCGGTGCGTCACAATGCACACGCGCTGCGTCGTCGCGTTCTGCGTAAATAGCGAACCGGCGTCAAGTCCGAACGCGTCGCGGCGCTTCGCGGCCGGCAATCTCGCAACACGGACGCCGGTCGGCTTCGAGGCCGACACGAGTCGCCGCCGAAGCGGGCCGATCCCCCGTGTGTCCTCCTCGCTCGATATTCCTGTCTCGAGCCGCGGTCGAGGTTTGTTATACTGAGGGTTCGGTTTAAAGCCTGATTTCACAGCAGGTAAGCACCGCAGGCGCGTAGCTCAGCTGGTTAGAGCGCCTCCCTGACACGGAGGAGGTCAGTGGTTCGAGTCCACCCGCGCCTACCATTTTCACGTCCATGAGCCAGGTCACAGTCACACTACCGGACGGATCCAGCAAGGCTGTATCCGCGGGCGCGCCGGTGCGCGCCGTCGCCGAGGCGATCTCTCCGCGCCTGGCCCAGGCCGCGCTCGCGGCGGTGGTGAACGACACGCTGGTGGACCTCACCTACCCGCTCACCGCCGACGCCGCGGTGCGCATCGTCACCGACAAGAGCCCCGAAGCGCTGATGCTGACCCGCCACAGCGCCGCGCACCTGATGGCGGCCGCGGTGACCAGCCTCTTTCCCACCGCCCAGTGCGGCATCGGACCGCCCACCGACGAGGGGTTCTTCTACGACTTCGTCGTGCCCCGCCCGTTCGTGCCCGAGGACCTCGAGGCCATCGAAGGCAAGATGCGCGAGCTCGCGTCGCAGGACCTCGTCTACGAGCGCCAGATGTGGCCGCGCGACGAGGCCAAGCGCTTCTTCGGCGCGCGCGGCGAGCCGCTGAAAGTGCAGCTGATCGACGAGAAGACCGAAGGCCAGTCCGAGGTGTCCGTCTACACCATCAAGGACAAGGACCTCTTCGTGGACTTCTGCGTCGGCCCGCACGTCCCGTCGAGCGGGCGGCTGAAGGCGTTCAAGCTGCTGTCCACTTCGCAGGCCTACTGGAAGGGCGACGCGCGCAACCAGCCGATGCAGCGGCTGTACGGCACCGCGTTCCTCACCGAGAAGGAGCTGGCGGATCACCTCAAGCGGCTCGAGGAAGCCAAGCTTCGCGACCACCGCAAGATCGGCAAGGACCAGAAGCTGTTCATGTTCCACCAGTGGGCGCCCGGCGCCACCTTCTGGCTGCCGAAGGGTACGACCCTCTACAACATCCTCGCGAGCTACATGCGCGAGGTGCTGGTCCCGGCCGGGCTACACCGAGGTGAAAGCGCCGATCGTGTTCAACAAGGCGCTCTGGGAAACCTCGGGCCACTGGCAGCACTACCGCGAGAACATGTTCTCGTGGTGCGAGTCCGAGGGCGAGACCATGGCCCTGAAGGCCATGAACTGCCCCGGCCACATGCTGATGTATGCGAGCGAGGTCCGCAGCTACAAGGACCTGCCGATCCGCTATCACGAGCAGACCCCGCTCCACCGCAACGAGGCGTCAGGGGTGCTGTCGGGCCTGACGCGGGTGCGCCAGTTCGCCGCAGGACGACGGCCACTGCTTCATCACCCAGGACCAGATTGGCAGCGAGGTCGAGCACGTGCTCCGGCTGGTGCAGCGGGTCTACAAGGACTTCGGGCTCACGCCCCAAATGAAGCTGTCGACCCGGCCGCCTGACTTCCTGGGCAGCATCGAGACCTGGAACGACGCCGAGGCTCAGTTGAAGGCCACCCTCGACCGGCTCGGCGAGGCGTACACCGTCAACGAGGGTGACGGGGCGTTCTACGGCCCGAAAATCGACTTCGACGTCACCGACGCCATCGGCCGGAAGTGGCAGTGCGCCACCATTCAGCTCGACTACCAGCTCCCGGAGCGGTTCGACCTCCACTACGTCGGGGCCGACAACGCCCACCACCGCCCGATCGTGGTCCATCGGGCCATTTTCGGCAGTTTCGAGCGGTTTCTGGGCATGATCATCGAGCATTTCGCCGGCGCCTGGCCGCTCTGGCTGGCCCCGGTTCAGGCTGTCGTGCTGCCCATCGCCGACCGACACCTCGAATACGCCCGGACGGTCCAGCAAGCCCTGGCCGCCCAGGGGCTTCGGGTGGAAGTAGACGCGCGCGTCGAGAAGATTGGCTATAAAATCCGAGAGGCGCAGTTGCAGAAGGTCCCCTATATGCTCGTCATAGGCGACCGCGAGGTGGCGGAAGGCGCCGTGTCGGTTCGGAGCCGGTCGAAGGGCGATCTCGGGGCGCGGCCGCTGGCCGAGTTCGTCGAGGCCGCCGCCGGCGAAGCGGCACGCCGGGAGTTGGGAAGTTGAGGTCGCGCCCACCCGCGACGGTAGTGCCGACGGCATAAGAGCGGAGGACCATATCGCCTACGATCGTTCGCCCCGACGTGATGACCGCGTCCGTACCAATGAGCGCATTCGCGTTCGAGAGATCCGAGTCATCGACGACACTGGACAGCAGCTCGGGATCATGCCACCGCCGCAGGCGCTGGCCATCGCGCGTCAGAAAGGCCTCGACCTCGTCGAGATCTCCCCGACCGCGGTGCCGCCGGTCTGCCGGATCATGGACTTCGGCAAGTACCAGTACCAGGAGCAGAAGCGCACGCGCGAGTCGAAGAAGAACCAGCGCGTGATCCTGGTGAAGGAAATCAAGTTCAGGCCGAAGGTCGACGAACACGACTACCAGTTCAAGAAGAAGCACATCGAGCGCTTCTTGAACGAAGGCGACAAGGTCAAGGCCACGATCTTCTTCCGCGGGCGCGAGATGGCCCACCCGGAGATCGGGCAGCGGATTCTCGAGCGGCTGTTGAACGAGCTCGCGGATCTGGCGATTGCCGAGACGATGCCGCGCCGCGAGGGCAACCAGATGCACGTGATTCTGGGCCAGCGCGCCGGACGCAAGAACGCGCCGAAGGCGCCGCGGGCGCAGGACACGACGCGGCGGCCGAGGAAGAGGCGCCGGTAGAGGAAGGTACGTAGAGGACGAGATGCCGAAGCTGAAGACACACCGGGGTGCGGCGAAGCGGTTCAAGAAGACGGGCACGGGCAAGATCACCCGTTCCAGCGCCTTCAAGCGCCACATCCTGACGAGCAAGACGACGAAATCGAAGCGCCACATGCGCGGCTCCAAAGAGGTGTCGGACGGCGACGCCATCAAGATCCGCCTGATGCTTCCGTACAAATAAGAGAGACATTGCAATGCCGAGAGTAAAACGCGGAACCGTCCGGCGCGCCAAGCGCAAGAAACTGCTGGCACGCGCGAAAGGCTTTTACCAGACCAAGAGCAAGCTGTATCGCCAGGCCAAAGAGTCGGTCGATACCGCGGCGAAGTACGCCTACGTCGGGCGCAAGAACAAGAAGCGCGACTTCCGCCGGCTCTGGGTGGTGCGCATCAACGCCGCCGCGCGCGAGAACGGCATCACCTACTCGCAGCTGATTCGCGGGCTGAAGGCCGCGGGCATCACGCTCGACCGCAAGATGCTGGCCGACATGGCCATCACCGAGACCTCGGCGTTTGCGAAGGTGGCCTCGCAAGCCAAGGCTGCGCTGCCCGCCGCGTAGCTGAGAGCCGGATAGGTGAACGAAAGGCGGGTCTTTCGACCCGCCTTTTTTTTGATATGGCCGACACTTCCTCCATCGACACGCTGCGCTCGCAGTTCCAGTCGCGCCTCGCCGCGGCCGCGACCGAACGCGCCCTGAAGGCGATCGACGACGAGTTCCTGAGCCGCAAGTCGGGCTCGGTCACCGCCCTGATGCAGACGCTCAAGAGCCTGCCGCCAGGAGGAGCGGCGCGCCTTCGGCGCCGCCGTCAACGCCCTCAAGACCGAGATCGAGAGCGCGCTGCAGGAACGCCGCGCGGCGCTCGAGTCGAGCCGGCCTCCGGCCGGCAGCGTCGACGTGTACGCTGCCCGGGCCGCGAGCGCGCCGCCGGGCGCATCCACCCGCTGATGCGCGTGCGCCAGGACGTCGAGGACATCTTCAGCCGCATGGGCTACGAGATCCTCGAAGGGCCCCGAGGTCGAGGACGACTTCCACAACTTCGAAGCGCTCAACATGCCGCCGGATCACCCCGCGCGCGACATGCAGGACACGCTCTACCTCGGCGCGCCGATCGTGGGCGGCACCTGGGGCGCCACCGAGCGAGGGCGGCCGCATGCCCGAGGCGCAGGTGCGCGCGGCGACGCTGCTGCGCACGCACACCTCGGCGATGCAGATCCGCTACATGAAGACGTTCCCGCCGCCGGTGCGCATCCTGGTGATGGGCCGCGTCTACCGCCGCGACAACCTCGACCTCACGCACACGCCGATGTTCCAGCAGTGCGAGGGCCTCGTGGTCGGCGAAGGGGTCTCGCTGGCCGACCTGAAGGGCACCTTCGAAGCGCTCCTCACCGGCATCTTCGGCGACGTCAAAGTGCGGCTGCGTCCGAGCTTCTTCCCCTACACCGAGCCGAGCGCCGAGATCGACATCTCGTGCAAGGCCTGCGGCGGGGCCGGCTGCAGCGTCTGCAAGCACACCGGCTGGATTGAAATCCTCGGCAGCGGCATGGTGCACCCGGCGGTGTTCGAGGCCGTCGGCTACGACCCCGAGAAGGTGACGCGGCTTCGCGTTCGGCATCGGCATGGAACGCATCGCCATGCTCAAGTACGGCGTGGACGACATCCGGCTGTTCTACGAGAACGACCTGCGCTTCCTCGAGCAGTTCCCGCTATGAAGGTCCTCTACTCCTGGCTGCGCGAGTTCGTGGACGTACCGGGGCCGGCGCCGGACGTGGCCGCGCGGCTGTCGGTTCGCGGCTTCGCCGTGGAGGGCATCGAGGGCACGGGCGACGACGCCGTCATCGACTTCGAGGTCACGGCCAACCGGCCCGACTGCCTGTCGATCGCTCGGCCTGGCGCGCGAGGTGGCCACCGCGTACGGCCTGCCGCTGCGCGAGCCGGCCGAAGGCGGACCGCACACGGCGGCACGCGCGTCGCTGGCGCCGCTCGCCCCCGTCGAGCGGTCGGAAATTGCCGTCGTGCTCGAGGACCCGGCGCTTGGCCCCCGCTATGCGGGCGCCGTCGCCGACGTCACGGTCGGCCCGTCGCCGGAGTGGATGCAGGCGCGGCTCAGGAGCGCCGGCGTGCGTCCGATCAGCAACGTGGTGGACATCACCAACTACGTGCTGCTCGAGCTCGGGCAGCCGATGCATGCCTTCGACTTCACGAAGATCGGCGGCGCCGAAATCCGGGTCCGGCACGGCCCGGCCGGGCGAGCGCCTCACCACGCTCGACGGCCAGGCGCGCACGCTGTCGCCGGAGATGCTGGTGATTGCCGACGCGGCGCGCGCGATCGCCGTGGCCGGCGTGATGGGCGGGGCCGACTCCGAGGTGGGTCCGGCCACCCGCACCATCGTGTTCGAGAGTGCGTCGTTCAACGCCAACTCCGTCCGCCGGACCAGCAAGTCGCTCGGCCTGAAGACCGAGGCCAGCACCCGGTTCGAGCGCGGCGTCGATCCCAACCTGCCGCTCGTGGCGATGCAGCGCGCCTGCGCCCTGCTCGAGGCCACCGGCGCCGGGCGCGCGCGCGGCCAGGTCGTCGATGCCTATCCGGCGGCGGTCGCGCCGCGGCAGCTGCCCGCTGCGCCGCGCCCGACTGTCCGGCCTGCTCGGCGTGAACGTCCCCGACGCCGACGTCACCGCGCATCCTCGGCTCGCTCGGCTTCGCACTCGCCCCGGCCGACGACGGCTGGACCGTGAGCGTCCCCACGCGCCGGGTGGACGTGGTGCGCGAGGTCGATCTCATCGAGGAAGTGGCCCGCCACTACGGCTTCGACCGCATCCCGGCCACGTTTCCCGCTGCTGCGCACCGCGCCCCCGCCGAGCGACCCGCGCATCGCGCAGGCGCGGCACCTGCGCTCGATGCTCACTGGCGCCGGGTTCTTCGAAGCGGTCACCTTCGGATTCATCGGCGAGACGGCCGCCGCGGCGTTCGCGGCCGCGGGCGACGTGGCGGCGATTGCCAACCCGCTCTCGGAAACCTTCGCGGTGCTGCGGCCGTCGGCGCTTCCGGGCCTGCTCGACGCCCTGGCGCACAATCGCCGCCGCGAGCAGCGCGACGTCCGGCTGTTCGAGGTCGGGAACGTCTTCACGCAGCCGGGGGCGAACGGCGGTCGCTCGCCCTCGCCTGGACCGGCGCCAGCGATCTGCCCCACTGGAGCGGCGCCACCGCCGACGTGACCTTCTTCGACCTCAAGGGCGCCGTGGAACGCGTCTGCCGCGCGCTGCGCGTGGACGCCGAGACCGTCTCACACGTCGAGCCGTGGCTCGTGCCTGGCCAGACGGCGGCCCTGGTGAGCGGCGGGCGGCGCATCGGCGTGCTCGGCCGCCTGACGAGCGCTCTGGCCGAACGCCACGGGCTGCCCGGCGACGATGCCGTGTTCGTCGCCGACATCGATCTCGACGCCGCCGACATGGCCGCCGACAGCGCGCGACGTCCACGTGGTGCCGCTGCCCCGCTTCCCTTCGGTGACGCGCGACGTGGCCGTGCTCGTCAGCGACACGCTGCCGGCGGCCGCGCTTCGGGCCACGGTGCGCCGCGCCGCGCCGCCGTCGCTGGTCGACGTGCGCGAGTTCGATCGCTATCAAGGCAAGGGCGTGCCCGAGGGCAAGGTCAGCCTCGCCCTGCGGCTCACGTTCCGAGCCGCCGATCGCACACTGACCGACGGCGAGGTACAGGCGGCGATGGACGCGGTGCTCGCCGCGCTGGTGTCGGAGCACGGCGCGGTGCAGCGCTAGCGAGGTTCACTGGCCATGTCACCGGCAGTGAGTGAAACGGGGTGCGCAATTCTGATTGATCGGCTCCGGTGTTCGTGGCACCATTCTCCGGCGGTAATCTCCCTTAGCACTTTCGACACCGAACGGAGCGGATGGTGAAGTCAGCAGTGGCGCGCACAGTAGATCTCGAGCCGATCGATCGTCTCGAAGACAAAGTAAAGCTTCTCGTTGGGCTGGTCACCCAGCTGCGTGCAGAGCAGGCCCGGTCCGCCGAGGAAAACGCTCGCCTGTCCGAGGAAGTGGACTCGCTGCGCGCGCGCGTGACCGACATGGACGGCACCGCGTCCGAGCTCGCCGCCCTGCGCGACGAGCGCGAGCTGGTGCGTTCGCGCGTGTCGGACATGCTGCGCCAGCTGGATCATCTGAACGCCTAGCGGCCTCGGATGACGTGCCGGACGGTCCGGCCACTTTCGGGCTTGCCGGCACTCAGGCGGCGCGCCGGACCATGACGGGCACGACGGAAACGGCATCACGGTTCGGCCATGACAAACACGACAAATACCATCGTCAGCGTCGAGATTGCCGGGCAGCGCTACCCCATCCGCAGCTCGCTCGACGTGGCGTACGTCACTGAGCTCGCCGCCTACGTCGACGAGAAGATGAAGGCGGCGGCCAACGCCGCCCCCACGAGCGACATGCTGGGTCTGGCGCTCCTGGTGGCCCTGAACCTCGCCGACGAGTCGTTTCCGCGCCCGGCAGCAGTCCTCCTCCACCAGCGGGGAGCTCAACGAGCGCGCGCTCCGCCTGGAGCAGCTGGTGGACGATGTCCTGGGCTCGTTCGAGACTGCACACACTGACAGCTTGGCGCGCTGATTCTTTCCTCCACTGTTCCACCCTGCTACAACTCCGGCCCTACTTGGGCTAATATCGAGCTGCTCCTGCTTTGCTCGTGATGGTATTCGGAGGCTCGCTTGAGCCGATGTTTTACCCAAGTGAGCTGCGGGGTCGCGTGTTGTGCACGCCTCTGTTTCGAGGAAGCCTGAAGCGCGATCTATCACAGCGGCTCCACCTGCTTCAGCAGGTTCATGCGACCTCCCCACACGGCAAAGCGGGGCGTTAATTTCGCACCCCGCACAGCGACGCGCAGCTTCGCCGGCCTGCATCGCACCGTTCACGGTCCGCTGTGACCACTCCTCCACCTCAACTCTACCGTCGCTGAGCTCGGCGAACAGGCGATCATCGAGCGCATCACCCGCCGCCTCGAGATGCCCGCCTGGGTGGACATCGGCCCGGCGACGACGCCGCCGTCGTGAAGCCGCCGCGCGGGCGCCGCGAGGTGCTCACGACCGACGCGCTGGTCGAGGGCGTCCACTTCGATCGCGCGTTCGTGCCGCCCGACGCCATCGGGCACCGCGCGCTGGCCGTCAATCTCAGCGACGTCGCGGCGATGGGCGGCGAGCCGCGCGCGGCGCTGCTGTCGCTGGCGCTGCCCCGGCAGCCTGCCGGGCGCCTTCCTGGACGGGTTTCTCGACGGCTTTCTGCGCCACGCCGCCGCGCACCGCACCGCGATTCTGGGCGGCAACATCACGCAGCACGCCCGGTCCGCTCGTCATCAACGTCACGGCCATCGGCACGGTGCAAGCCGCGGCGCGCGCTGACACGCGCGGGCGCACGGCCGGGCGACGGGGTCTACGTCACCGGATGGGTCGGCGACGCCGCCGCCGGGCTTGCCATGCTGCGGCACGGAGCCGCCGGCGGCTCGACCGCCCCGGCGCTCGACTCGCCCTGCGTGTCCCGCTACCTCCGGCCCGAGCCGCGCCTGCAGGCCGGACTGCAGCTGGCGAATTACCAGGCGGCGTCGAGCTGCGTGGATCTCAGCGACGGCCTCGCCGACGGCCTGCGCCAGATTGCGCGAGCCTCGGGCGTGGGCATCGAGATCGACGCGGCCGCGCTGCCGCTCTCGGACCTGGCTCGAGCCTGGCACGCCGCGGCCGGGACCGACGCGATCCGGCGGCGCCCTCGCCGGCGGCGACGACTACGAGCTGCTGTTCACGGTGCGCCCGCGCCATCGCGGGCGGCTGCGCGGGGTCCGTCGCCGCATCGGCGATCTGCCGATAACCCGGATCGGCGTCGTGACCCGTACACTCGAGCTGGCCGTGCGCGACGCGTCGGGCACCCGGGAACTGCCGCCCGGCTTCGAACACTTCAGGTAGCCGCCTGGCACGATCCAGGCAATCCGATCCTCGGAGGCCATGGCGTTCACGTTCACGTCGCTCTCCCCGACCCGGCGCACCCTCGTCGCGCTGCTCGCCGCGCTGGTGGTGGTGGTGTTGGCGTACGAGACGCGCATGCTCGACTCCGGCTACACGGCCTGGCTCGAGATGGTGAGCAGCGAGGACGAAACGCCGGCGCCGGGCTCGCACCTCGTGTTCAACGCCACGGCGTACTGCAAAGGCCTCACGACGGCCGCCGGCGTCAACGTTCGCCGCGGCATCGCCGCGGCCGACCCGAAGCTGCTGCCCGTGGGCAGCGTGGTCTCGCTGGCGACCGGCGACCCGGATTACAACGGCGTCTACACGATTATGGATACCGGCCCGAAAGTGCAGGGCCGGCACCTCGATCTCTACCTCTGGAGTTGCAACGAAGCGCTCGAGTTCGGGCGGCGCCGCATCGAGGTCACCGTGCTCCGGTTGGGCTGGGACCCGCGCGCCAGCTCGCCGAGCCTCGTGGACCGCCTGTTCCGCCGGCGCGAGCTCGCGCGGCGCGCGGAGGAGTCGCGCACCGAGAAGCCAGACGCCGAGGACGCGGCGGCACCGTCCCCGCCGCGAACCGTCCGAGGGCAGCGACGGCTTCGGTCCCGAGACTCAGCCGCCGGGCGCATCGACTCCACCCGACGCGGCCACTCCATTCGCCGGGGTCGATCCCTCCGCCGCTACGCCGGCGCCTGCTGCGGCTGTTCCGCCGGCGCCGTAGCCGAAGTTCCGGCAGATCCGGCACCGCTCGCAAACTGCAGCTCGTACAGGCGGTGATAGATCCCGCGCCTGGCCAGCAGTTGCTGGTGAGTGCCCTGCTCACGCAGCTCGCCCTTGTGCAGCACGAGAATCGAGTCCATGTCCTGGATCGTCGAGAGCCGGTGGGCGATGGCCAGCGTGGTGCGTCCTTCCATCACCACGCGCAACGCGTCGCGAATGAGCAGCTCGGTTTCGGTGTCCACGCTCGACGTCGCCTCGTCGAGGATGAGGACAGGCGGATCCGCCGCCAGCGCGCGGGCGAACGACAGCAGCTGCTTCTGCCCCACCGACAACGTGCTGCCTCGCTCCGCCACGGCCGCGTCGAGACCGCCCGGCAGGCGATCGATGAACGGGCCGGCGTGCACGGCGTCGACCGCGCGGCGCACCGCGGCATCGGTAATGTCGGCATGCCCGAGGCGGACGTTGCCGGCGATCGTCCCCGAGAAGAGATGGACGTCCTGGAGCACCAGGCCGAACTGCGCCCGCAGGCTGGCCAGGTCGAGCGAGCGGATGTCGTCGCCATCGATGGTGATGCGGCCGTCCTGCACGTCGTAGAACCGCAGCAGGAGGCTCATCAGGGTGGTCTTGCCCGAACCCGTCGCGCCGACGATGCCCACGCGCTGGCCCGGCTGCACCTCGAACGACACGTCCTTGAGCACCGGCTCGCCCGGCACGTAGGCGAAGCTCACATGCTCGAACCGGATCGGCGCCGCGCCGCGCCGGCGTGCCGCCCGGCGGCGGCACGATCTCCACCGGGGTGTCGAGCAGCGTGAAGATGCGCTCGGACGACGCCATCGCACCCTGCAGCACGTTGAACTTCTCCGAGAGGTCGCTGATCGGGCGGAAGAACCGCTGGGAATACTGCAGGAAGGCCACCAGCGACCCGAGCGTCAGCACGTCCTGCAGCACCCACCCGCCGCCCACCCACAGGAGCAGGGCGGCCGCCAGCGCGCTCACGAGCTCGATGGCCGGATAGAACACGGCGTAATAGAAGATCGAGTCCACGTTGGCGTCGCGGTGCGCGCGGTTGATGGCGTCGAAGGCGTCGGCGTCGCGCGCCTCGCGGCGGTAGAGCTGCACCGTCGCCATGCCCGAAATGCGCTCCTGCAGGAACGCGTTGATGCGCGCGATCCACGTGCGCACCTGGCGGTACGACTCGCGGACGTGGCGGCGGAACCACTGCGTGACCAGCGCGATGAGCGGCAACACCGAGAACGCGACCAGCGCCAGCCGCCAGTCCATCCACACCAGCACGGCCATGATGCCCAGCAGCGTGAACACGTCGCCGAACACCGACACCACGCCGGACGTGAACAGCTCGTTCAGCACGTCGACGTCGCTCGTCACGCGCGTCATGAGCCGGCCGACCGGGTTCCGGTCGTAGAACCGCACATCGAGGCGCTGCAGGTGGCCGAACACCGCCATCCGGAGGTCGAACATCACCCGCTGGCCGATGATCTGCATCGTCCAGGTCTGGGCGAACTCCAGGAGGAACGACAGGAGGATGGCCGCCAGATACACCGCGGCGATCACGCCGAGGGCGGACAGGTCGCGGGCCGGGATCGACTCGTCGATGACCGTCTTGGTGAGATAGGGCGGCACCAGCTGCAGCGCCGCGTTGCCCACGATGGCGGCGACCGCCAGCGCCACCTGCGGCCGGTAGGGGCGCAGGTACGTGAGCAGCCGGCGCATCAGCCGCGCGTCGTAGGCCTTGCCGATGACGTCGTCGTCGTGGTGCGTGCTCACCGGAGGGCCTCGAGCTCTTCCTCGAGCTGCTGATGCCGCGCCAGCGCGGCGTAGTGCCCGCCGTGACGGATCAACTCGTCGTGGCTGCCGCGCTCGACGATGCGGCCGCCGTCGAGCACGAGGATCTGGTCGGCGCCACGCACCGTCGACACGCGGTGCGAGACGATGAGCGACGTGCGCTGGCGCATCACCTCGCGCAGGCGCCGGAGAATCTCCTCTTCCGTGTGGGTGTCCACGGCCGACAGCGCGTCATCGAGAACGAGGATGCGCGGATCCGTGACCAGCGCCCGCGCCAGCGCCGTGCGCTGCTTCTGTCCGCCCGAGAGCGTGATGCCGCGCTCGCCCACCAGCGTGTCGTAGCCGTTCGGAAAGGCGGCCAGGTCGGCGTCGAGCCGCGCGCCCGCCGCCGCCGCTTCCACGCGGGCGCGGCCCCATCCGGCGGCGGCGAGGCTCGCCGAACGCGACGTTCTCGGCCAGCGTCGCGCTGAACAGGAACGGCTCCTGCGGCACGAACCCGATGGCGCCGCGCAGCACCGGCAGCGGCAGGTGGCGAACGTCGTGACCGTCCACGAACACCGTGCCCGGCGGCGGCTCGTGCAGTCGCGCGAGCAGGTTGAGGAGCGTGCTCTTGCCGGCGCCCGTGCCCCCGACAATCGCGGTCGTCGTGCCGGCGGGGATGCGGGCCGAGAGATCGTGCAGCACCGGATCGCCGCCGAAGCCAAACGTCAGCTTCCGGAATTCGATCTCGCCGCGAATCGCCTCCGGGTGTCGCGGCGCGGCCGCCGACACCGCGGCGTCGGACACCGCGGGCACCGCGTCGAACACCTCGAGCAGCCGCTTCCACGAGGCCATGCCCCGCTGCAGCAGGTTGGTGACCCAGCCGAAGGCAATCATCGGCCACGCCAGCATGGCCAGGTAGGCGTTGAACGCCACCAGCTCGCCAATCGTCATCCGGCCGCGCACCACCTCGCGGCTGCCCAGCCACAGGACCAGCAGCGCACCGATCCCCATGAGCAGGCCCATGCTCGGGAAGTACATCGCCTGGAGGCCGATCAGGGCGCGGTTGCGGCGGACGTATTCGTCGTTGGCGCCGCGAAACCGCTCGAGCTCGAACGGCTCCTGCCGGTAGGCGCGGACCACGCGGACGCCCGACAGCGACTCCTGCGTGATCGCGCTCACCGTCGAGAGCTGCGCCTGGATCCGCTCGAAGCGGTCGTGAATCGCCTTGCCGAAGTAGTGGACGAAGAGCGACACGCACGGCAGCGGCACGAGGGCGACGGCCGTGAGCCACGGGTCGATCGAGACCATCAGCGCCACCGCCACGACGAACGTCAGCACCGTGCTCGACGTGTACATCACCGCCGGGCCCATCATCATGCGCACGGCGCTGAGGTCGCTCGTGGCGCGCGACATCAGGTCGCCGGTGCGCGTGCGCTGGAAGTAGCCGAGGTCGAGCCGCTGCAGGTGGGCGAAGAACTCGTTGCGCAGGGCGTATTCGAACTCGCGCGACACGCCGACGATGATGCGGCGCGTCTGGAATCGGAACCAGCCGCTGGCGGCCGACAGGGCGAGGATCCCGGCGGCGTAGCCGCTGATCTTTTCCGCCGTCAGCTGGGCGATGAGGTCGTCGATCGCGTACTTGGTGACCCACGGCGCCGCCAGCTGCAGCGCCGAGGCGGCGACGACGCAGCCGAGGCCCTTGCAGGAACGCGCGCGATAGGGGATGAGGTGAGCGAGCAGCCGGCGCGACGGGGACACCGATCCCATTGTATGTAGACCGCGCTGAACCACGGCTGAACGCGACCGAGGGGTTTGGGGCCTTGCCTGAGCGACGCCCCTTGGGCGATAGTCCGAGACGGCGCTCCTCTATCCCCCGGCGCCTGTGAATCCGATACCCAGGACATGCACATCCGTGGAGCGCTACCCGTCTGCCTGCTGCTCAGCCTGGTCGCCTCGCAGGCGTCGGCGCAGTTCCGGCCGTCCCAGCCGCCGCCCGGCGAGAACTACAACGTCGAGCTCGGGATGCGGTTCTGGTTCCCGGAGCCGGGCATCATCATCGGCAGCGATGCGCTGCCCGTCGTGGACCCGACGGGCGTGGACTTCGTGCAGGAGTTCAACATCACGGAGAAGAAGTTCAACGAGTTCCGCGCCGTCCTGCGCGGCGGCAAGAACGCGCTGCGCGTGGCCCACGTGAACATGGGCTACAACGAAGCGGCCCGGCTCCAGCGGACGATCGAGTTCGGTGGCCGCGTCTTCACCGTCGACGCCGCCGCGACCGCCGACCTCGCAGTGGGACCTGTGGCGCATCGGCTACGAGCGCGACTTCGTGAGGACCGACCACGGCCTGTTCGGCGTCATCGCCGAGGTCGACTTCAACCACGTCGTCGCCGACCTCAGGGCCAGCGACGGGGTGACCACGGTGGCGTCGCTCACCGACGAGAACGTGCCCACGCCGGGATTCGGCGTCATCGGCCGCGGCTATGTGCACAAGAACGTTTCGATCACCGTTCGAGTTCACCGGCTTCAAGATGCCCGGTTTCCTGGCCGACAAGCTCACGGACGTGGCCGAGGACGCGATCGAGGGCGACGCCAGTGCCACGATGAGGGACCTCGACATCTACGTCACCGGCAGCATCACCCGCTTCTTCGGCCTCCAGGGCGGGTACCGGTGGCTCTCGGCGGACTACGAGATCGACAACGACCTGGGCGACCTGAAGATGAAGGGTCTCTATTCGGCGCCATGGTCCGGTTCTAAGCGAAGCGTGGCCGCGGGTCTTCAGCCCCGCCCCGGTTTGCTCGCGACCACCAGCAGCGAGCTCCCCATCGGCATCTCCACGCGGCGCGCGAGCGCCGCTTCGGCCCGCAACACCCCCGTCAGCAACGCGTTCACCGGCGCCGGCGGGAATCGTGATGTCGGTGTCGTCGCGCACCCCGCGATAACGGGCGCGTGAGCCGCTGCACGCCGCGCGTCACGATCATCAGCGGCACGAGCGACGCGAACATGTACGACACGCGCTCCACGCGCAGGCCCGCCTGCTCCGCCAGCGCCCGCGCCGTGGCGCGCGTGTAGCGCCGGTACTCGCGCCACACCTCCGAGTGATCGCCGTGCAGGATGGGCAGCGCGGCCATCGACATCACGACGCGCGCCGCCCGGTTTGACCACGCGCGCCATCTCGCGCACCGCCTCACGGTCGGTGGGAATGCACTGCATCATGTCGAACGAGGTCACGAGGTCGAACGTGTCGGCGGCAAACGGCACGATCGCGCCGTGTCGGCCCGCACCAGGGGCCGGCCGACGTCGCGCGCCAGCGCCAGCCCGCCTTCCGAGAGGTCGAGGCCGAACGCACGGCCGTAGCTGGCCCAGCGCGCGGAGGTTGTGGCCGGTGCCGCAGCCGCAGTCGAGCACGCGCAAGCGTCGTGCGGCCGGCGGCCACCGCCGGCGAACACCGGACGCAGGTAGCTGCGGAAGCCGTGGTACCAGAAGTGATCGTCCTCGGCCTGGCGGGTCAGGTCGAGCAGACGGTCCATCGGGCGCGGACGCGACTCGCTAGCGGCGGGTCCGGCTGGCCGGCGTGGCGGGCTTCTTCGCGGCCGTGTCTTCTTCGTGGTCGCCGGCTTCTTCGCGGTCGCCGCCGGTTTCTTCGCCGCGGCGCTGGCGGCCGGTGCGGCGCTGGCCGACGCGCGCAGGTTCGGGTCGAGCAGCCCGCCGCCGTAGAGATAGCGGTAGTCCTCGGCCGTGCCCGAGGATGCGCTTCACGTAGTTCTGCGTCTCCGGGAACGGGATGTCGTCGATGAACTCGTCCTGCGGCATGCCCGGGCCGCTCCTCGGTCCAGCGGTCGACGCGCGACTCGCCGGCGTTGTAGCTCGCGAGCGCGAAGTGCGCGCCGCCGAAGCGATCGATCAGATCGCGGAAGTACTGCGTGCCGATGCGGACGTTGATCTCGGGCTGGCGCAGCATCGCCGTGTTGAAAACGGCGAGATGCCCAGCTTGCGCGCGTAGCGCCGGCCCGTGCCCGGAATGATCTGCATCAGCCCGTAGGCGTTGGCGTGCGAGCGGATCTCGGCCGTGAACGTGGACTCCTGCGCCATCAGCGCCGCGATCAGATACGGATCGAGCTGGTGCAGCTCGGAGTACTTGGTGATGAGCGGCCAGTAGTCGAGCGGGAAGATGATGCGCAGCACGTCGGCCGGCAGCGCTTCGCCGCCGGCGGCCATGAACTGCGGATAGGCGCGCCGCATCGTGGTGATGGCGCCGCGCAACGCCGCAAACCGCTCCTCGGCCGTGAGCGCAAGCCCCTGCTGGTGCCGGATCCACGCCGACGTGGCCTGCAGCTGCGGCGAATCGCCCCACACGCGCTGGGCATACTGCACTTCGCGCAGCGCCTCGCCGTACATCTGCGCCGTGAGCAGCGACCGGATGATGTCGTCGGTCGCCACCACCGGCGCCACCGTCGCGGCGGGCATGGACGTGATGCGCGCCGGCGTGAGCGCCTGGCCGCCGCGCGACGCCAGAATCTTCGACGCCAGCCGGCCGTAGTAGCTGTTCTGATAGTCGGCGACGACGAGCCGGTAACGCGCGTTGGCGGTGGTCGGGCTCGTCGAGACGGTCGCGAGCGCGGCCCGCCCAGTAGAGCCACGCCGGACGGTTGTCGGCACGGGGCGCCGCCGCGGCGGCCGACTCGAAGATCGCCGCGGCATCGCTGAACTCGCCGGCGCGATACGAACGCCAGCCGACCTTCCACGCGGCGCGCTCCGCGTAGCGGCCGCGCGGGAACAGGCGGAGCAGCTCACGGAAGACGCCGTCGGCGTCGTCGTCCTGGTCGGCGGTGATGTAGTCGGTGGCCAGGCCGTTCAGCGCTTCCTCGGCCCACGGGCTGCGCGGAAAATCGCTCGCCAGTTCCCGGGCCTGCCGGACGAAGCCGGCGCGGTCGCCGAGCGCCTTGGTGGCGAGCAGCGAGATGTAGCGCGCCTCGGCGCCGCGGGCGTCGCTGTCGAGGAGCGGCCGCAGCGCCTCGCGGGCCTGGCGGCGGCTACCGAGGTAGTAGTCGGAGGCCGCGAGCCGGAGGGCCACCAGCTCGCGCTGGTCCGCGTTGCCCGGCGAGAGCGCGGCAAAGGCCGATTTGGCATCGGCCCAGCGTTTCGCGCTGTAGAACCGCTCGGCCCGCGCCAGGCCGCGTTCGAACGGCTCCGCCGGATCCTCGGCGGTTCTGAGCCGCCCGATCGCCACCGGCGTGACGGCCGCCTGCGTGCTCAGCGGGTAGTCGTAGTAGAGACGGCGATACGACTCGAGCGCGTGCACGCGATGCCCGAGCCGCGTCCTCGACCCGAGCCCGCATCATCCAGACGTCTTCCGGGTTCGCCAGCTTGTCGACCGTGAGCGC
Source organism: uncultured Acidobacteriota bacterium (assembly GCA_963731785.1). Classification (GTDB taxonomy): domain Bacteria; phylum Acidobacteriota; class Vicinamibacteria; order Vicinamibacterales; family UBA2999; genus DASYRM01. The sequence goes on along the minus strand of CAVSWX010000010.1, from coordinate 26,907 downwards.
GGCCAACGCGCCCTCGACGCGCTCCGGCGTGTTGCGGCCCAGCGCCGCCTCGGCCATCTGCAGCGTCGCCAGTTCCTTGAGCGCGCCGTCGAGCGGCCGCGCGGCCAGCAGCGACAGCGTCGTCATCGCCTCGTCGTAGCGGCCGAGCCCGACCTGCGCGACGCCGCGGTAGTAGGTGGCGTAGTTGACGAGATTGGGATCGGCGATATCGGGCGCCGAGATCAGCGACAGCCCCGCGGAAAAGTCGCCGTCGGCGATGAACTGGGCGCCCTGAACGAGTCGCCGCGTGGCGGCGTCGAGCGGCCGCGGCGCCGTGGATCGGCCGGCGCTCCCCTGCGGGACGAACCAGTATTGCGACGCTCAGCTCGGCAGCGGCGCATGCGAAGTGGGGACGAGCTGCGCGTCCAAGCCCGACCGTGAAGCCGGCGCTGGCCGCTCAGCAGCGTGGCGCCGCCGGCCGCGACCGCCAGCACCGCAAACGCGCGCAACGCCAAGCTTTGCCGATGGTTACGTCGTCCTGTACTGGTCACGTTCTCCGTCCCGATTATAGAGGCACCCGATCCGCGGGCTACTCTTTTCCTAGTGTGTTATCGACGCCTCCGGCGGCTCACACGCAGCGCCCGAGATTGCCTGGGCGTCGCGCCTGCTACACTGGATGAGACGCTGACTCAGGAGCGTGGGTTTGCCGTTTCGATCGGAAGACCCGAGGGGGGCGAATTTGGCTTCGACGGGGGTTCGAGATCGCGGGATGCATGCCGAGCACCATTAACTCGTAAATCTGATGGGACATCCGTTAACTGCGGACAATCAGTACGCTCTCGCAGCCTAATTAGGCTGTGACGTTCGCCCTGGCCTCGCCTGGTGGCTGGGGGTCGAACGCCATTAAACAGGCTGGTCCCCCGCTGGTGCTCCGGCGGCGGGGGGCGAGATTCACCGGAGCTGGTGACCCGGCGGTTTTTAGCCGCTTCCTCACGCTGGGCACGAGACAAAAGAAGCGGATACGCATGTAGAGTCCCTCGACGACGGGCTTTCGGACGCGGGTTCAACTCCCGCCGCCTCCACCAATCCGAACATAGTTCGGATTGGTTTCGCCGCCGGTGTTCGTCACTCGACCTTCGCGCAACGCGCTCGGTCTTCGAGCGCAACTCCCGCCGCCTCCACCACTCGCTCGCAAGTTATTGATTCAGAGCCGTTTATACTGCTGAAAGACGCGGGACACTGCCCGCGTCCAACCTCCGAGATCTACCGTCTTCACAACTGTTTGCACGGCCGAGGTGATTGCGGTTTCCAGCATCTCTCCATGCGTTTAGCCTTGGCCGCTCTGAAAGCGCACGCGCCGGTCCCATAGCGTGTGCGAATTGAGCCGAAAGTCACGGTTCGCGGCCAACTACTGAATGCGACGAAGAGCTGACCATCGGATGAACTGTGAAGGCCGGTCGCCGAGTGTGAGCGGCTCGTGAACGCTGGCTGTTCCGGACGCTAGGCCCGGACTCGAAACCGAAACGCTGCTCAAAACCGGGGTAACGTCAACGACGGTCGTGGCATGTGAAGAGCCGAGCCATGAAGGTGCAGCCGTACTTCGAAAGCGGTTTCCCGCACGGCCACGACCAATGGATCTCGCAAGCGGCCTCCGCGTGGCCCGTCATGGGGCTGACGGCGGCTCTTGACGAGCCGCGCATCGCCGCGCGCGAAGGCGGGGTGGACGATGCGAATCGACGCGAGAACTAGGCGCACTCCCATGCGATCACTGCCGTTCGAGCACCATTACTCTATCCACCTGTCGCCCCTGCGGGTCCGTCCCCTTCAAGGTGTGAGTGAGGACGCGACCGTCAGCGCCCAGCGTGTATCTCGATCGCACGCCTTCCTTGCCATCTTTCATCCTGACGAAGTCGATCGTCGTTGGACTTGGCCGCGTCACCGTTACGGTGTCGTATCGGCGGTCTCCCCCATCGACTCGGCGGAGGAGGCCGCCTCCCTTCGGCATGGATGTATTTTCCAGCGTCGAGCCGTTGCCGCTTTGCAGCGAAATGGCCAGTACGAGGTTGTCGCCGTCTTCCGAGATTGTGAGAGTGGCGGCCAACGGCAATGGTTGCGCATCCGAGCTTTTCGACTGAGCCACATTGAGCCGGTAGGTCCCCACGAATGGATCCGCGGCGTTCACCGCCGACGCGACCGTCAGCAGTACCACCGCAACCAACGACTGCCTCATGAGCATTCTCCCGTGGATGTGGACTATCTCGATTCACTTCAGAGCCGCCCACTCATGACATCAACAACGGTTGGGTAGACAGTGGGCGGGCTTGGTCGGCCGACGAGCGATTCTGGCGCCCGCGGCCGCTGCAGCGAAGCCGAAGGTTTTCCTAAACCTTCAATGAAGGCGTCGTTACAGCCGGCGGGAATCAGTGGCACGCGATCTTGCCCGCATCCAGCGCGTAACCATCCGGCGGCTTCTCAACAAAGTCGAGCAGTCGACCGGCAACTCATTCCAACAGCAGGCGCGCGAGCTGTGCCGGCTGCGAAATCATCGCATCGTGACCTGCAGAGAACAGGGTGCGATATCTAAACCCTCGCTGCTTCGCGCGGCCTGCCGCCTCCACCAGTTGCGGTAAGCGCGTGCATTGCACGTAACTATGTGGCACGCGAACAGCGATGTCGGATTCGATATGCACGGCCTCCCTGAACGTTCCCGCCGGCTGATCGCGCAGCCTCGCTTCCATCCATGTGATGTCGGACTTGTCCGTCACGCCCCACCGCGGCGGAGATCCTGGAGGCGGCAGGCGCGAGATCCGATCCGCCGTCGGCGGCCGTTCAACAAGCGCTTTGCCGTCATCAGGGAGAAACGCGTCGAGGTAAATGACACGGGCCAGCCGCGCCACGACCAACGGCGCCACCCCAGCGATGACCATGCCACCGTAGCTGTGACCCACCAGCACGACATCGCGGAGGTCTTCGTAGAATAGAAGCGCTCGAACATCTTCGATGTGGGTGCTCAGATTCACGTCTGGCGTCAGAAGGTGGGCGCGGTCGCCGAGCCCCGTGAGGGTGGGTGCGTAGACGGCGTGTCCAGCTGCCGCGAGCAGGGGCGTCAATTTCTTCCAGCACCAGCCGCCGTGCCAGCCACCGTGTACCAGTACGAACGTCAGCAGCTTCGGAGCTCTCGATGCCTCCGATACTCGAGCGGTTCCCACGAGCGGCAAGAGCGTCATTCCGGCCAAGATGCGACGTCTGCGATAGTCTCACGGGGCTGCCTTTCCGATTGACGTGGGTAGACGCTACACCGGATTGGCTAACCACCGGGGCGGCGTTCGAACTCGACACCGGATCGCCAGACTCGCAGAATGTCGCGCGTGGCGGTGACATCGGACGTGGGATCGCCACGGACGAGCAGCAGGTCTGCCCTCCCCCCGACCACAATGCGCCCGCGGTCGAGAAATCCGAACGCCGTTGCCGGGTTCATCGTCGCGGCGCGAAGCGCTTCAATTGGTGACAGCCCAGCGGTCGTCAGAAGCTCGAGCTCGCGATGCAGGCTAATCCCGTGCGCCGACGGAATCGCATATGGCACGGTCGGGCTCGCCATCGCCGCGTCTGTTCCAGCCAGGAGCCGGACTCTTCGCGCATGGAGGCTGCTCGTCGCCCGAATGTGTGCCTCGAGGCTGGCGCGTCGATCGCCATCGGTGACCGGGGTGAAGGATCGACCCAGATGCTGTCTGACACGAGCCGACAGAAACGCGCCGAGCCTGGGATCGACGAGCAGCGACGAGCGTCCGTCGGCCAGGAATCCGTCCGGAATGGCGAGCGCCGGAATGACGAACACTCCCTTCGCTGCGAGACGACCCGAAAGATCCGCGTTTGCGCCGCCTCGCCGCCACACATGGGCGAGCCCGTCGATTCCGCCGGCGAGAGCGATTTCGACGTCCTCGATGGTCTCGACGTGAGCCACCGTCAGCATTCGCCGTGAGTGCGCGGCATCGACCAGAGCCTTCACCCGGGGTGTGTCCAGGTTCCCCGCACGTCGGTCGGCGGTGCGAACGCCGTTGAGAAAGACCTTCAGATAGTCGGATCCCTCACCGCGACGTAACGCCACGAACGCGTCTGCACTCTCAACTGTCGGCACGGTGGGCGCTTCACCCGCGGTGTCGCTGCGGCGTTCCGTGCCGTGCCCGCCCGGCGCGGGGGCTCCAAAGCCTGCGAATCGCAGATCCGCCACGTCCGTTCGCGACGCGGCCGCATTGCGGAGTCTCCGACAGGTCCCCCGGCGTCACGCCGCTTGCGCCCATGTCGAGGACCGTCGTCACTCCGAAGCGGAGGGCTTCCTGCAGGTCGTCGATGCTGCGCACGTGCGCGTGTGCGTCGATGAGCCCGGGCAGGAGTGTGGCACCGGTCCCATCAATTACCGGCAGGTGACGCCATGTCGTCAGATCGCGCCCCACCGCGCGAACGACGCCGCGTTCGACGGCCACGTCAGTGGCCTCATGGGTGCGGTCGCCATCGAAGACGCGGACATGCGTGATGAGAAAGCTGTTGCCGGCTCCAACCTGAGCGAGCGCGGCCCTGCTCCGCAGCGTCGGCGCAACAAGCGCGACGAGCCCCACCGCGATGAGCCATGTGGATTTGGCACTCATAAACGGTTACGGCTCCGCCTGTCGCGCGTACCGCCAGTCGCCGGATACGTGCCGCTCCACCATGAACGCCGCCGGATTTCCATTCGGATCGAATTTGTACGAGAGGCCATCAGTCCCCATGAACAGCGTCTCGGAATGCGGAATGAGCCGCACTTTTTCTTCGAGGACCCCGTTTGCGTAGAGCGTTCCGCCTTCGAGGCGAATCCGAACGGTCCGCGGTCGTACTACCCACAGCCCGCGATACACCCCCACGTACCTGTTCAGAGTCGCAGGCGCAACCGTCATGGCGCCACGCTCTGCATCGGACAGGCGGCCGACCCAGTGGGTCCGATCTTCGCAGACACTTTCGAGCATCTCTGTGTCCGGCTGATACTCCATGTCGTAGGTCAGTCGTCCACGACTTCGCGAACGCTCCGGGATCGGTCACGGTGAGCTCGAACTGTAGCCGTCCCAGGGTGACCCGCCGGTATCGCTCGGTCGTGCGGAGCGCCTCGGTGTGCGGCAGGCCGCGCGCATCCAACCATGTGCGATCGTTGAACCCGAAGCTGTCGACGACCAGCGTGTCCCCTTCCCAGCGTCCCACCGAATGCCCCATCCACGTGCGTTCGGGATCGGCTTCGAGCGTGCGGCCGTCCATGAAGATGAGGCGGTAGGTGAGGTTGTCGTACACGATCGTGATGAGTGAGGGCGTCTGGATTATGCGCCTCCACCCGACGGCCGGCTCGGGCCCGTTGGGCCGACACTGGAACGCCGGACGGTCCCTGAAGTAGTTCTCCTCCCGCTCGCGGATCAGCGCCCTCGACTGCGCGGTCAGGGCCTCGTCGGGCACATCAATGGCGGCCGACCGCCCCAACCAGGGGCCGGAGAGATCGGGATGACCGTCCGGCCACGTGGGGCCGGTGCCGCGAGATTCGGCTTACCGTCTGCCGTCCGGGGGATGTTCGGCGTCGGACGCTTCAGCCACTGCGCATCGGACGGAAGCGCCGCGGCGACCAACGCCACGGCGACCGCCACCGTGAGTGCACTTCTCATACTTTGCTCCAAGAAAGTCTCGGCGCTCTATCTCGCCTGGTTTCGGCCGCGCCTGTCCACTTCGACGCCCGACTTCCAGACGCGAAGAATGTCGCGCGTCGCGAGAATATCGGTCGTCGGGTCTCCGCGGAGGAGCAGCAGATCGGCACGAAGTCCGGGCCGAATTCGTCCGCGATCGCGCAAGTGGAAGACATCCGCCGATACGAGACGTCGCGGCGATGAGCACTTCGAAAGGACTCACTCCGATGGTGTTCAGCAGCTCGAGCTCACGGTGGAAGCTGATGCCGAAGGCCACTGGGCCGAGCTGCGCGGCATCACTACCCGCCAGGAATGTGGCGCCGGCCTCGCGAAGACTTCGAGCAGCTGCGAGTTGAGCATTGAGATTCGCCCGCCGCGTCTCGACGCTGGCCGCCGTTATGGGAATGGCAGGAGAGGATCGACTCGGGTCCAGGTGAGCCTTAATCGAATTCGACAGCACACTCTGGAACCTCGGGTCTGCCAACAGACTGGTCCGTCCCTCCGGAAGGAAGCTATCGGGGCCGACCAGCGTCGGCATCACAAAGACCCCGCGTTCGACGATCTGGCGAGCGATCTGCGGTTGACCGCCTTCTGCGCGCCAGACATGAACCAACCCGTCGACGTCACCCGACAGAGCGAGGTCGACATCACCAAGCGTCTCGACGTGGGCGACCGCGACCAGGCCATTCGCGTGGGCTGCCTCGACCAACGCGCGCACGGTCGGTTTGTCAAGGTTTGGCACGCCGGTGTTCGCACTCTGACGGCCCCGGAGGATGATCTTCAGGTAATCCGTGCCCTCAGCGCGTCGCATCGCGACGAACTGCCTGGCGTCGGCAGGGGTCGACACTCGCGGTGTGGAAGCGCTGGTGAGAGGACTTGGCGGCTCCTGCTCTCCACGCGCGCGGGCCACGTAGCCCGCCACTCGGAGGTCTGCCATATCGACTGCCGCGTTCGCGGCGCTCCGAAGCGCGAAGAGCGCGTCGGGCTCAATCGTGGCAGCGAGGTCCAGCGCGGTCGTGACGCCAAAGCGCAGGGCTTGCCGCAGCTCCTCACCGTTACGTACGTGAACATGCGCGTCGATGAGCCCCGGCATCAACGTAGCACCGGTGCCGTCGATGGCTGGCAGATGGCGCCACGTCGTCAAATCGCGCCCGACTGCGCGAATGACGCCGCCCTCCACCGCCACCTGCGCGTTCTCGATGACACGCTCACCGTCGAAGACTCGGACGCGACTCACGAGAAAACTCTTGTCGGCCGCGCGTTGGGCGAGTGCAGCTTGAGGTCTGGGCCCGAGTGCGACGAGCACGACGAGCGCAACCGTAATGAGCCTCACGCACGTCATTGGACCTTACCTCTAGCGACGGCCGCCTCGTCGAGGGCGGTGGCCGTCAGCCCCATGGCGGCCCACGCGGTAGCCGCCTGCGAGATCCATTGGTCGTGGCCGTACGGAAAGCCGCTCTCGAGGTACGGCTGGATCTTCATGGCTCGGCTCTTCACATGCCACGAGCCGTCGTCGCGCTGGCGTGCGCAGCAGCCAGTGCGGCGCCGCGTTGGAGCGCGGCGTCGGCGGCAGGCACGCCGAGCTCGCGCAGGGTATAGAGGACCTGTCCTGTCGCATAGGCATCGCTGGCCAGGTGCGGCGTCTGCGCCCAGCCGCCGTCCGGCCGCTGCAGCCGCCAGCAGCTCCCGAGTGCGCGTCCGCCGCGCACGAGCGTCTGCGTCCGCCCAATGCAGTCCGAGGAGCTGCATCACCCGATCCTCGGTGGTCAGCGGCGTCTGCGCCGAGAGCCACGCCGCGGCGCGGGCCACACGCTGCGTGTACTCGCGGCCGCGGGCCGGCGTGGCGTAGACCGTCAACGCGCGAATGCTCATCGCCGTCCGGCTGAAGTCGCCGTCCTGCATCGGCGCGCGTGTCGCGCCAACGCCGCTCCAGTTGCCGTCGCGCCGTTGCTTTGCAGCCAGATAGTGGACGAGCGCATCGGTCGTTCGGCTTGGCGGCGTCCGCTGTGCGGCCATCACCGTGGTCACGTACACCAGCCCGTCAGGCTGTCCGCCGCCTTCTCGAAGCTGCGAGCAGTTGCGGCGCAATCAGCGTTCAGCAGCACCGCGACCTGTGCCGACTCGACATCGGACGACATCGCCGTCCACCCGCGTGCGCGAGCCGCGTCGATGCGCCATCGCCGTGAGCGGCTGCGCGTGGCAGGCGCCACGCACCCGCCGTCGGTCATCGTGCGCGCGCTCGCGGTGCGCAGCAGCGGCAAGCTGCGTGCGACCGCCTCACGGACGGAGTCGGAGGCGCCAACGAATCAGGTATCGGTGCAGCGGCAGGTGCGAGCCGCGGCGATCCCAGCTCCGCTAGCACGAGCGGGATCGTTGAACTTCCGCGCCCAGTCGACCGCGCTTTCGCCCGCTGTTGACGCGACTCTGCGGTCTGGCTCCATGGGCGAGCAGCATCGCGCATGATGCGGTGGCCTCGGGTGATCCGTCGCCACCGCCCACATCAGCGGTGTCATCCCACGGGCGTCGAGCGCATCGACCGGTGCGCCGGCCCTCAGGAGCAGCTCGACGACGTCTGGATTACCTCCAGTGACCGCAGCGTGCAGTGCGGTCAGATTGCCGTAGCGGACGGGGCCGTTTTTGACGACGCCAGTCGATCGGCCGAGACGTGACGGCGAGGTCCGGCTTGCGCGCGAGCAGCGCGCGCACCAGTTCGGCATTCCCGTTGACGGCCGCGCCCATCAGCGGCGTGGCTGGTTGCCCGGTCCGCGCCGTCGCGTGTGCATCGGCGCCACGCGCCAGCAGTAGCTTCGCCACGTCGACGTTGTCGACATTCGCGGCCGCAATGAGCGGCGTCACGCCCGTCGCGTCGGCCGCGTTGACGTCGGCGCCCCTTGGCGAGCAGCAGGCGCACGACGTCGGCCGTGCCGTTGGCCGATGCGGCCACGATCAGCGGTGTCCGGCCCAGCTGCGACACCGCATTGACGTCCGCGCTGGCGTCGAGCAGCATCCGGGTCTTCGTCAGGTCTGTGACCGCCCAGTGCAGCGCCGTCACGCCGGCATTGCTCGCCGCTTTGACATCGGCGCCGCTGGCAATCAGGAACCGGAGCGCTTCGAGGCTGCCAAACGCCGCGGCGAGCATCAGCGGCGTTTGCCCTTGCGCATCCTTGGCGTTGACGCCCTCGTCACGCACCAGCGTGCGCAGCGCCGCCAGATCGTCCTGGCGAATGGCCTGGTAGAACCGATCGGCAGCGGATGGCGTCTGGCCGACGCCGCGGCCGAGAGGAACGTGAGAATGACGGCGGCGGTGACACGCATGGCGCTGGGTGACACGGATTTCTCCCTTGGCGTGACGGCTGGTACCCGGAGCAACAGGGACGGCTCCGAGCGTAGCCGGCACGACCCCGAACGGAACCTAAGGTTTTACTAGACTCGCCGAAAATCGACGCTATGCCTGCACCGGTATACGCCGCGCGCGCAGCGCCTGCTGGAAGTCTAGGCCGACCGTAATTTCATCCTTGCGAGGCACTGGTTGAACCGCGGATCCGCGCGCAAGCTGTCCCACTGAGGCGCAACAGCGAGATGGACCAACCCAGGATCGCGTACGTCGAGGGCGCGTTGGAGAAGCTCGAAGGCCTTGTCGAGGTCTCCCGCTTCAGCGGAACGGGCCAGGGGCCCAATTATGGTATTGCCACGCTCTGACGCGCCATCCGGGATCAGCTCATCCAAGCGCTGCTTATGTTTGAGGAAATATTGGAGCGCCGCGGCCTTGCCCTCGTGTTTGTAGACGTGCACGAATCCGTCGCAGATTGGCTTCAGGGCAGCCCGGGTTTCGTCGCTCAGGTCGAAACGCACTTCAACGCGCTTGATGTCCTGCTCCAATTGACGTTCGACATCGCCTTTTTTCGCGTACGCGCCGACGAGCAATTCACGAGCGAGGAGATGCCGCGGATCGCGATCGAGCGCCTTGTTGACCCACACGATGACGTCGTCGTAGCGGCGCTGATTCCAGAACGAGACTGCGATGAGCACGTGTGCGAGCGCCGAAGCCGAGTCGCATTCGAGACCCTGGAGCTTCAGTTCGAGTCCGCGCGACAGTTCACCGAGCGCTTCCATCAAGCCGCCATAATGGAGGTAGGCTTCCGCGTGATTCGGGTTGATCGCAAGGGCGCGTTGGAAGCTGCGCTCCGCCGCGATCCAATCCCATTCACTGAACAACATCACTTGCCCGAATGCAACCTGTGCGTCGGCGCTCTTGTCATCCAGGGCGAGCGCGCGAAGGGCGGCGGCCTTGGCCTCGCCGAGCGCTTCGAGGTGTGGAATGTCGTGAACCGTCGCCTGCGTTACTCTCGCGAGCGCCAAACCAGCGTGTGCGGCCGCGCAGGTCGGCTCGATTTCCGTTGCCCCCAGAAACGCCGATACGGCGTGGGACAGCTCAAAGAAAGACCCGGACCGCAGATGCGCCCATCCTCGGGCGACGAACTCGGAGGCTTCGGAGGTCCGGGACACGTCGGCACTTGTCACGTGATCCGCAACCGCGCGTGTGACTGACGGGACCGCGCGGGTCGAGTCAGGCCGCCTGAGGAGCTCGAACCGCAGTGAATCCGTTCTCGCGTCCAACTGGCGCTTTAGCGGCCACAGGTCAGTCAACAGCTCACGCGCCGACTGATAGCGGCCGTCCACCGTCTTATCGAGACATTTGAACGCAATCCGTTCCAGTTCCAAGGGAATGTCGGGATTGAGCCGAATGATGGGTTCTGGTGTCGCATGGCGGATGCTCTCCATCATGTCCGCCCGCGTCGCTCCGGAGAACGGAAGTCGCCCCGTCGCCATCTGGTAGATGACGACTCCCAGGCTGAAGACGTCGCTCCGCGGGTCGACGTCACCACCCAGGATTCTGTTCAGGCTCATGTAGGTCGCCGATCCGATCACCTGCCGAATGCTGTCCGCGGCTCTACGCTCCAGTCGTCGTTCGGCGTGAGCGCGTCGCCCCAGGTCGCCTTGGCTACGCCGAAATCGAGCACCTTCAGGTGTCCGCGGCGTGTCAACATCAGGTTGGCTGGCTTGATGTCACGGTGCGTCATGCCCTTTGCATGGGCAACATCCAACGCGTCCGCCACCTGCACGGCGATGTCGATGACCTCCGACGCCGTCAGCGTCCGCCCCCCGATCTTTCGGCATGGTCTCTCCTTCGACGTGCTCCATGGCGATGAAGTGAATGCCGTCGCTTTCGCCGACGTCGTAGATGGTTGCGACATTCGGATGATTCAACGCGGATGCCGCCCTGGCTTCACGTTCGAAGCGCTGCATGCGGTCCGGGTCCGCAGCCAGGTCGCCCGGCAGAATCTTGAGCGCGACCGTCCGGTCCAGTCGTGGGTCCCGCGCCAGGTAGACCTGACCCATTCCGCCGGCGCCGAGCAGCGACACGACCTGATAGTGACTGAGCGTTCTGCCGACGAGCGGACTCCTCCTGCGGGTCGCCCGACAGTCTGGGCGCGACGTCCATCGCCGGCCGGTCCAGGAATGATTCAGCGTCCTGTTCGTACCGAGAAGGGACTGCACCTCGCGGCAGAGACGCTCGTCGCCGCCGCATGATTCTGTCGATAAAACGTGTCACGCTCGGACGGGTCTCTATCCAGAGCGGACTGATGGATGCGTTTGACCGTCGTCCAATGGTCCATCGCAGCCTGGTTCATGTTGGACTCCGGATGCGTGGGCCGTCGAACCTCGGTCGTCGCGGTGTAACATGCCCGCCCTCTGTCTATAGAAGGCGCCATCGGATCGGAACAACTGTCATGTCGCCGAATCCCGACGTCGGGGCCACGGAGCTCCTCCGAGCCTGGAGCCAGGGCGACGGATCCGCCCTCGACAGACTGATTCCGCTCGTCTACGACGAGCTCTACCGCCTCGCACGGCGCTACATGCGCCAGGAGCGGCCGGATCATACGCTGCAGGCGACGTCGCTGGTGAACGAAGCGTATTTGCGGCTGATCGACGTCAATCGCGTCCAATGGCGGAATCGCACGCACTTCCTGGCGCTGGCGGCGCAGATGATGCGGCGGATCCTGGTGGAGTTCGCCGCAACCGGCACCGGCAGAAACGTGGCGGGGGTGCGGTTCAGGTGAGTCTCGATGACGTGCAGGAGCTGCCGGACTCGAAGGAGTACGACCTGGTTGCCCTCAGCGATGCGCTCAGCGGACTGGCGACGTTCGATTCGCGTATGAGCCAGGTCGTCGAGTTGAGGTTCTTTGGCGGCCTGACCGTCGACGAAACAGCGGATGTCTTGAACGTCTCCCCGAGACCGTCATGCGGGACTGGAAGACCGCGAAGGCCTGGCTCCTCCGCGAGATCGGGCGAGGCCATCCCACCGCTTCAAAACGAGCTGTGACATCGCCCGGACGTCTGCATTGGCATCCAACCGCATCCGCCGATCACCTGTGCTGGCACACGCGGAGTACAAGGGTGCTCTCCGATCAGCAGGCCGCAGTCGCCTGGCCCACACTAACCAGCCCCCGAGAGTCTCGGTACAATTCAACGACAACCGAGGGCTGTCATGGCAACGCATAGCTCAACGCAATCGCCGCCCATGCGGTCGCGGCGGTCGAGATGAACTGATCGATTCCGTGCGGGAACCCGGTCTCGAAGTAGGGCTGCACCGCCACGGCGCGCTGGTTGCCTCCAGGCCACTCGTCTTCAAGGCGCAGAGTGCCTGTCCCGTGGCATACGCATCGGCCATCAGTGCGGGCCGCTGGCCCCAGCCACCGTTGGTGCGCTGCAACGCCAGCAGCCGCGTGCGCGACGCCGAGATCTGAGGAGCCGCAACACGGGACCACACGACGCCGGGCCGCCGTTGAGCAGCGGCCGAGGGTCCGCACCACCGCCCCAGCTGCCGTTGTCGTGTTGTTGCGAGGCCAACTGGATGGCGATCGCATCGGTCACCCGATTGGGTGCGACGGGCGTTTCGGCAAAGCCGAACAGCCCGTAGGCCGCACCTGCAAGTAGCACGACCTGGGTATTCGCAAGTAGCGCACGCTCGCGTGCAGCGGTCCATCGTTCCAGGATTCGATCCGTCGCATGCGACACCAGCGTCAGGTCTACCGGCACTTTGTGTGTCACCGCGCGGGCCACGGCGATGCTCGGCAGGCTCTGGTTGTGGCGAGAGACGCACTTGCTACCCTCGCACAAGCCGCGGTCCGCCGGCTTCGAAAGCGGTTCCCGCACGGCCACGACCAATCAATATCGCAAGCGGCCTCCGCGTGGCCCGTCATGGGGCTGACGGCGGCGGCTCTCGACGAGCCGCGCATCGCCGCCAGTGAAAATGCGCGCGATGGCGGGTTGGACGATGCTGATCGACGCGAGAACCAGGCGCACTCCCTCGCGATCACTGCCGTTCGAACACCATTACCCTATCCATCTGTTGACCCTGCGGGTTCGCCCCTTTCATGGTGTGAGTGAGGACGCGGCCGTCAGTGCTCAGCGTGTATCTCGATCGCACGCCTTCCTTGCCGTCTTTCATCCTGAAGACGTCGATAGTCTTTGGATCGTCCGCGTCACCGTCACGGTATCGTATGAGGGCATCCCTGAATCAACTCCACTGGGGCGGCCGCCGCCCTTCGGCATGGATGCTGTTTCCAGCCTCGAGCCGTTGCCGCTTTGCAGCGAAATGGTCAGCACGAGGTTTTCGCCGTCTCCCGAGATTGTGAGAGTGGCGGCCAACGGCAATGGTTGCGCATCCGAGCTTTTCGACTGAGCCACATTGAGCCGGTAGGTCCCCACGAATGGATCCGCGGCGTTCACCGCCGACGCGACCGTCAGCAGTACCACCGCAACCAACGACTGTCTCATGAGCATTCTCCCGTGGATGTCGGCTATCTCGATCCACTTCAGAGCCGCCCACTCATGACATCAACAGCGGTTGGGTAGACAGTGGGCGGGCTTAATCGGCCGACGAGCGATTCTGGCGCCGCGGCCGCTGCAGCGAAGCCGAAGGTTTTCCTAAACCTTCAATGACCCGGTGTTCGTACTATCGGGCCGGCTCCAGCTTGAACACCCGCTGCAGAAGCGCCTTCACGTCCTCGACGGCTTTGGTGTGTGCGCCAGCGTCATACCCGAGTGTCGCGCCGCGCCCGATGCAGGCATCATTAGCGGTCACCGGCAGTCCGGTATCTCGATTGACGATGCGCCCGACGGGATCTTCGTTGAGGAGACAGTGGCCGCGCCCCTGGGCCTGCAATCGCCTCACTGGCGTACCAGGGCTGTCGAATGCGTGGTGCGCTCCGGCGTACTCCGTCAGGTCGACGTCTTTACCGGCCTTCTGCAATCGCTCCACGTATGAGCGGCAGGGCGCAATCGGCGCCGCGTCATCGGCTGTACCGTGGAAGAGACGGATCGGTCGTTCAACGACGTCGATATCGTCGACGAAGGAGGTGGAACACGACGTGTAGAACGGCAGGTAGACGGCGAACTCCGTTCCTGGCGTGGCATACATCCGCTGAAATCGCTTGAGGCTGGCGTAGAGCGCAGCGCGCCCGCCACGGGAACCGCCGAAAATCCCAATCCGCGTCGCGTCGATGCGCGGGTGCTTGGCGAGTAGCTCGAGTGCGCGATAGGCATCATTGATAGTCGTCAATCCCCCCAACTGGAGTCGTCGTGACAAGCCCACGCCCGGTGAAGTAATCGAGGAGGAAGGTCGCGACGCCCATGTCATTCAGCTCGCGCGTCCAGCGGGCGTCGCCTCCACTGATTCCCCCGGATCCGTGCACGATTACCAGGGCCGGCACGCGCCCGGTGCCGGCCGCTGGCAATCGCAGTTCGGCGGCTATCGTCGCAGGTCGACCGTTTCGCGCGCCGGTCAGGAACTGTTCGTCGGTGAGCGTCGTCGTGGGCAGAACGTAGAGCTCAATCTTCGCGGGTTCAGCCGCTCGACTCGCCGTGCCGAGGACGCACACACAAAGCAGCGGAAGCAATCGAAGCCTCATTTGCACGGAAACCCTCCTTGGAATGACGACGACTTTGATACGCATCGCGCTGACGGAGTACGCAGCGTAGCTGTTACCAGCCCTGATCGTTCCGAAGGTTTCCCTAAGGTTCGACAACACCTGATGAGCGCTCGAGAGATTCGATCAGTCCGCGCGCCGTGATCGCATGAACGCCTCCTGAGCGTTCGCGAGCTGGTACACGCCCAACTCCTCGAGCCTTGCCACGGCCACGCGACCCGAACGTCTCCAGTCAGGGCCATAGCTTGGATAACGGTCGACGTCGTAGCCCCCGTCCCAATCGGGCGTGTAGAGGCTGGCGAAGTAGGACTTCGTGAGATTTACCTCGGTGTCCGCCGGGACACCGACGTAGTCCACTCTCCACTGCCGGCGAACGCCTCCGCCGAGCTGGCATGAAGAACCCGCTCATCGAGCAGGATCATGTCACCGGGCGTGGTCGCGACGACGTGCGCATCACGAACTGCCGGTGATGCGAACCGGGGATCACGCGGAGCGCACCGCTATCGGCACCGACCGGCTCAAGGTAGGCGAGAAAGCCCACGCTGCTGAGCGGCAGATCGGAATCCCTGCCACCGTGATTCCCCGCGGTACTGGGTGCCTTTGGCCCTCGTGGGGACTACAGAGCCACCGAACACGGCCGCCGCCACGGTCCCGGCACGATCCAGCAACGACAGACTGACAGGCGTCTCGGCTGTCATCATCGGCACGTACTGAAACTGGATGTCCCCGGCCCTTTGGACGTCTCTCAGGATTCCATCGGCCAAGACCCTCTCGATCTCCGCCGCGAGCGGCTCCGGATCGAAGAACTGCCTCAGCACGACAAATCCGCACGTCTTCAGCGCGTTGACCGACTCACGCATGAGCTCGCATGTCATGCGTGCCTCCTGTCGCCGCCTCGGCCGCCGTCAGGCTTCTGACCTCCGCGACGAATCGATAACCCGAGCGAGAGACCGTCTCGATGTATGCGGGGATCGCCGCGTGTCGCCCAGCACTCGACGGAGGACCGCCACGTGGACCGTGAGGAATCCCCTCTTCGACGAAGACATCCGGCCAGACGCGCGCGAGAATCTCGCGCTTCGTCACGAGGCGGTGCGGACGCGTGACCAGCGCGACCAACACCTCGAAGGTCTTCGGCGCGAGGTGGATGCGCTGCGCCCCGCAGGTCAAGCCCCGTTCTGGCACATCGAGCGTGAATTGAGCGAACGCGTACAAGCCGCAGCCGTCCCGCCTGGATTGCACATCCATGACAGATCTCCATCACAACGTCCGCACGAATGCGGACACACGTTGACTGAATTGGTGAAGGAAATGAGCGATCAGCGCGCTATGGCGCGCGGCTAGCGGATGAGGGTGGGACTCGGCACTGGCGCTAGGCTAGCACGTACCGCGCACCTCGAGTGGCCTATCCGAGACCGTCGGAAAACCTTCGGAACCCGCGACCTGCCAGCGGCGGCGTGGCGTGCCCTTGCCCAAGTGGCCGCGCGGGCCCTGTACCGACGGCTACACGGCCAATGAGCACTGGGGAATCGACGAGTGCACGCCTCGTGAACCTTCGCTGGTTTCGGACGCTGGACCGGACCTTAGAGAGAAACCGACACGCTACTCAGAACCGGGGGGACGTCAACGACGGGTCATGGCATGTGAAGAGCCGAGCCATGAAGGTCCAGCCGTACTTCGAAAGCGGTTTCCCGCACGGCGATGCCCAACGCGCTCACCGAACTCGGTCGAAGCGGCGGTTGAATTCGGGGCTGATTGCAAAAAGGTGCGTCACATTTCCGGAACCATCCGAAACAAATTCAAACGTCCCCACAGCAATAAACGTGCTCTCTGACAAGGGCACCATCGGCGTGTGGCCTTTGCCATTCAACGCCAGGAACAATTGCCCGTTGTCCAGTGAGACGACGAGCTGACGGGTGGCACCTCCGCCGTCCACAAGGTTATACGTGCCGACGTAACGCCGCAGCACGTCGGGCCGCACCACCAGCTTCCGCTCTTGTTCCGTCCTACCAGTCAAGTGGGGCCGACTCCGTGGGTTCTCGTTACAGATGTATTCCAGCATGTCGGTGTCGGCAGCGAAGGTCATCCGAGCCTGCAGAACGATTGGCTGCTTGTAGAACTCTTCATCGATCAGCGTAACCTGCCGATCAATGCGGCCGAAGTTGACGCGCCGAAACCGTTCGATGGTTTTCAGTCGCTCGCTGTGCGGATGCCCGCCAACGTCCAGCCACGTACGTCCGTTGAAGCCAATCGTCTCGACCACCAGCGTGTCACCTTCCCAGCGGCCAACGGAATAGCCCATGAAACTGGGGTTCGGATCGTCTGGCAATTTCCGGCCGTCCAAATGAATCTGCCGGTGAGCGAGATCCTCAAACAGCATGACGACCATCAGTGGTGTCTGCACGATACGAACACTGCCGGCGGTCAGGCCACCGAGGATATGGCGGGGCCCATCTGGTAAGCACCCAATCGAACCGGGATTGTCTTTGCCAGATTCGCTGAGCCGCTGCTCGTAGAGTGTCGCTGCCGCAGCTCTAACGTCCTCGCGATGCAGGTCGGCCGTAATATCGAAGGCGTATGCAGGCTCGAGCGGGTGATTCCAGTAACCGGACAAATCGGGTGTGCCATCCGAGGAATTTTGGAGCAGGCGCATTCGGATCCGGCTTTCCATCTGCGGTGCGCGGGATGCCGACGGTTGGATGATTAAGCCACTGAGCCTGTGCTGGAAGGGAAGCCAGAAAGGAGCAGAGTGAGTAGCGAGACAAGTCGCAGACCCTTCATGTGGCGGTCCTTTCGACGAATGCGGTGCGCGGAATCCAGAGGGATCATCGCTCACACCCTCAGAGACTCGTCAATCCGCCTTCGAAGATCCGCTCGGCCACAGATTGAGCCTGAACCGATCCCAAATGTGTTTGTCGTGGCTACATCGTAACGGGACTTTGAAGTCCTGCCGTCCGGAAGGTTTTCCTAAGATTTCGCGAAACTGTTCCAAGGTGTCATCACGCCGCTCAGCACTGCGAGTTGACTCGCAACGAGGGTCGACCCACCGGACGAGGCTTGCGGACTCAATTGGGACCTGCGCGAAGAGGGTGTGCTGCCCGGCGGGACCCGCGGTCTCGGTCAACCGATTTTCTCGTTGCAAACCCACCGGCCGCTTTCGCACAGAGTCGCGTGGGCCTCTTGCATCACCGCCTTCGCCGCTTGCCTGGTCGGGCCCATGGTGTTGCCGTGCCGCGCATGCATACGTGCGTAGTCCAGGCTGAACAAGCGGCAGAAATTTGCCACCACGGCGGCGCGGCGCGCCGCGAGCTGTGGCCGAAACGGTGCCGACGGGACTTCGCCCCAGAGCAGATAGCACGAGGCGAGCTCCGCGCTAGCCGCCCTGCTGGACGTTCGCTACAACTGAGGCTGTAAGTCGGGACAACCGCAAGGTCCCGAGCCGCGCGTCTACCTCGAACTCGCGTTCCTCGGCGCGACGAGTCCAGTGGCTCAACATGTGGAGATCGCGCAAGAGGATCGAACCGGGTGGCACTGAACCCTCCCTTGCGGCGTGTGGCGAATAGGAGCGTAGCGGTTCAGCCCGGAACGTTCCGAAGGTTCTCCTAAGCTTCGACTAAACCTGATGGCCGCCCGAGAGTATCAAGTGCCGCGCAGCGATCGCATGAACCCCTCCTGTTCGGTCGCGAGCTCGTACACACCGAGTGCCTCGAGGCGCGCCACGGCCCTCCGACTGGACCGTCGCCAGTCAGGGCCATAACTCGGGTAACGGTCGACGTCATAGCCTCCGTCCCAGTCGGGCGTGTAGATGCTGGCGAAGTAGGACTTGGTCAGATTCATATCTCCGCGTCCGCCGGGACACCGAGGAAGTCCACCCTCCACTGCCGGCGAATGCCGCCGCCGAAGCTCGCATGAAGAACGCGCTCATCGAGCACGACCATGTCACCGGGCTCGGTCGCGACGACATGCGCCGGCAGCAACAAATATACGCAGGCCCGTCGCGCCGATTCCGCAGAGTGCCTCCCTGAACTGCGAGTGATGTGAACCGGGAACCACGCGGAGCGCCCCGCTATCGGCACTGACCGGTTCGAGGTAGGCGAGAAATCCCAAGCTCCTGAGCGGCAAATCGGAATCGGTGTGCCGCGGCTCTCGCCGTGGTACCGCGTGCCTTTGGCCCTCGTTGGGATCACGGGGCCACCGAACACGGCCACCGCTACGGACTCAGCACGATCCATAATGACAGACTGACAGGCGTCTCGGCGGTCATCATCGGCACGTACTGAAACTGGATACCTCCGCCCGCACAGGACGTCCCCGAGGATTCCATCCGCCAGGGCCCTGGCGACCTCCGCCGCGAGCGGCGTTGGATCGAAGAGTTGGCGCAGCACGACGAATCCGAACGTCCCAAGTGCATCGGCCGCCTGAGGCATCAACTCGCTTGTCATGCTGGGCCTCCTGACGTCGTGAGCTCACCGGGTGAGGTGACGGACACGCAGCGCCGGACGCCCCTCGACGGCCGCTTCTACCACAGAGAGGTCTCGGACCTCCGCGATGAATCGATAGCCCGAGCGAGAGACCGTTTCGATGTATGCCGGCGCTCGCCGCGTGTCGCCCAGCACTCGGCGCAGAGCCGCGACGTGCACCGTGAGGATCCCCTCGGCGACGAACACATCCGGCCACACACAATCGAGAATCTCGCCTTTCGTCAGGAGGCGGTAGGGCCGCGTGACCAGCGCGACCAACACCTCGAATGTCTTCGGGGCGAGGTGGATGCGTTCCACACCGCAGATCAGATCTCGCTGTTGCTACATCGAGCAGGAATTGATCGAACTCGTACAAAGCCGCACCCGTCCCGCCTGGATTGCACATCCATGACAGATCTCCATCACAAGGTCCGCACTGGGGCGGACGCACGTCTATTGAAATTGGTGAAGGAAAGGAGCGATCAGCGCGCTTCGGCGCGCGGCTAGCGGACGGTCATGGAACTCGGGTCCGGCGCAAAGCCTACCACGCGCCGTTCATCACGAATGGGCGATCCGAAATCGTCGGAAAAACTTCGGAACTGTCCCTAGTTCGCGCCATGCGTGACGAACATTCGGAGGTCTTCTGGACCTCTGTCGAAGAACTTGGGTCCAGAACACGTCGAAAGCAGGATGCTTGCCGCGGAGGGACGCTTCCAAGTTGTTGATCTGAAACGTTTTGGATTGGAGGCGCCGCCCGGATTTGAACCGGGGATGGAGGTTTTGCAGACCTATGCCGCGGGCTTAAGGCGTCAAGCTGCCGCAACCAGCTCGTTCAGTGGGTTCCAACTGGTGAAAATCTGGGCCACCATCTCCAAGTCGTTGATTCTAAACGGCTGACATCTTTTTTAACCACATCGCTGATCGAACCGCCGGTTGTTGGAGGTTCCATTATGCAGCGATCTGCCGAACAGCGCTGGGTCCCTCGACATGGAAGGTCGGCCTTGACGCCGACCCGTCAGGCCTTCACTAGGGGCGGCGGGAAATCGGTACACTCCGCGCCACCGCACCTGTCGGCCGGTAGCATCGGAAGGTCAAACTGTAGCCGATCCCCTTCGGCGTCGGCAGCCAGTTGCCGTCCGGCGCATCCTTCGGTTGGCGTCTGCGAAATACAACGTCAGCGAGCCGTCCTGACCGTATGCGGCGTGGTTTCCTTGTTCAGGAGATAGCGCTTCTTCGGGTTGGGAAGCACGCGTCTGTTCACCGAATCGACGGCGATGATCGACCAGAAGTGCGTGGCGTATTTGCGCGGGCAGTTGTTCCTTCGGGAAGTGCAGCGTGTAGCCGATCGTGAGCGATCCACGTACGGAGCCGCTACTGCAGCAGGTTCTGCAGCTCGGTCCTATCTGCGGTCTTGGCGCTTTCGCCTTGTTCCTTGAATCGTTCGAGAACTTCGAAGCCTTGGCGGCGGCAGTATTCCTCGCATGTTCTCAGCTGAGTCGCGAGGCTCAGATTCTCCGCTTGTCGTGGATCCGAGACGCGGACGTAGATGACTGCGCCGACCATCGGCGGAAGTTAGACCCATTCTCGAGCACGGGCAAGGCACGCGACTGGGCCATCTGCACTTATCCTCGAGACGCAGAACCCTGAACGAAGATTTCGATCAGGATGTGCGCCATCGCCTCCGCGCGGCGACGAACGAGATCGATTTCCTCATCCGACAGCGAGCACCCGTCATCTCCCAGCAAATCACGACAGCGCGCGATCGAGATCTCAGTCCCGTTTGATGTTGCTGGATCGCCGTTTTCGATGACGTCATCCGCCTTGGACGCACGGTCACTGAACGGGTCGATCACGTAAGAGCGAGCCCGACAATCGTCGTCGTGATGGCCCTCGTCGTGTCACCACCGCGTGCTCCCTGCTGAAACACGGTCGCAAGCGTCCGGCCGTTGGGCGCGGCGACGAACGTGAACAGGACGTGTCCTGCTCACGATCGGCGCTGTCGTCATGGAGGTATCAGCGAGCCCCCTGGGGGCGCCGAGATGGAAGCAGTTCCCCGCCGGGCGGCGGTGAGGGGTGGCCCCAGATCGGCCACAGGGCAACGGTTGTTGTGTACTACGCTGATCCCGTCAATCGATCCGCGAGACAACAACCGGAGGTGTGCACGAGTTCTGCGTGTAATTGGTTCGCCCACAATCGACGTGAGCCCGGGCTCGACGACGATTGGCATTTCGCGCGAGTGGATGTGCACGCCGGCGAATACAGGAAGGACGCATGGCTCCTGGAAGCGCATGCGGGGGTGACGGTTACGTTTATTCTGGCACTCGCTTCTCACGTGAAGAAACACGAGTGCGAACTCAAAGGACTTATTTCGTGCTATCGCATGGTGACGCCTGCGTGGCCTTAATGACGTCGCAGCTTCAGTCGCCGACGCCCCAAGCCGAGTCGTATACTTGAGACATGGCGCAACCCACCGTGCCGCCTCCCGGCTTCGAGGATATCTCGCCAGACGAGAAGCTCGAGTACATTCAGGCGCTCTGGGATCACTTCTCCGAGCATCCTGAGGACGTACCAGTTCCTGATTGGCATCGCCAGGTCGTCGCCGAACGCCTCGGGGCGCATCGACGGGGCGAGCTCACCTCCCGCCCGTGGTCGGAAATCCGCGACGAACTTCTGGCCCGCCTTCGCACTGCTCGCTGAATGTGGCGGCTCGAAGTTTCGTCCGAGGCCGAGCTCGAGATTTTCGAGGCCGCGCTCCGATACGAACGCGAGCGCATTGGTCTCGGTGTCCGCTTCGAGTCGCAGGTCAATACCGTCTTCGCCAGACTCGTCGATAGTCCATTCCAGTTTCCGGTCATTGAGGAAGGCGTTCGCCGAGCAATCGTTCGCGTTTTTCCGTACAGCCCTGTATTTCACATTGGAAGCCGATCTCGTTATGGTGCTCGCCGTTATTCACATGCATCGGCACCCGGACACGTGGAAACAATGGCGCAGGGATACGGAGTGAGGAACGACTTTTTGCGCAGGCCCTGATTCGAAACGCGAAACCACCACTCAACGAACTGTTTTTGGACTGAAAGACGTAGACCGAATTGTGGGTGGATTCGAGCCGGACTTTGGCACTGAAAAGACGCCGCAATGGGCGTGCAAAGGCGCTTGAATCTGGGCGGAATCGCGCGCCGCATCTGACGACGCTGACAGCGGGCAGCCGTGGCGTGAACGACCCCCCTGGGGCGCGGCTGGGGTCAGGAATGGCATACAGGAGGGGGGTCGTTCACGCCACGGATTCACCATGAACCGAGATAGGACGGGCGGCACAACACGCCGCCCTTCCAGGGCGCGCCGCTGGCGGGTAACGCCACGAAATGACTGCAGCACATCAGTAGCGCGCGTTCGATACAGTGAACGCGCTCCCAGTCGGCCACTGAATCACGCATGTCGAGCTTAATGGTCCCCTTTGAAAGGTTTCTGCGACGTTACGCTGTCTCCTTGATCGTCACTGTTCGGATGCCGCGTTAAACGACGTAAATCGCCGTGCCGCGCACAGTCGATGGAAAGAATTCGACGCCGACGGAGTTCCTCAATGACCGCCGCCGTGAGAAGGCCTCGCTTCGCGCTGCACGGGACGCGCATTGAAGTGAATTCGCTCGGCGAACTGCGCCATGTCTTCGTCCGACACGGTGATCGGCTCGCTCATCACGACCCATTTGACACCTTCCGTACAGGGCGGCATCATGAGCGATCCGAGATATCGATAGTGGGCTCGGAGCTGAGGCAGTAAGGCGGCGGGGTTGAACGAAGCCGCGATGGGATGATGAACATCGAGGTCGTCCGGAAGCGCGGCGAAGATCGGCGCGAGGGCGCCGCTGGTGCGGCCGCGCTTAAGAACACCCCAATCACTGCATTCGAGCCGTCCGCAGCTCGGTGCACCAGATGCAGTTCCATGTCGAAGCCGCGGCCGGTCCACGCGATGCTCGCTGGCTGTATGGAAGTGAAACTGGACCAGCTCGTACGGCACGTCATCGAGCGTCAGCGTGTTGATGCCCTCGGTCTCCACCTCGATGGTGTGCCCATTGTTGAAGATCTCGCCGGTCGTGTTCGGGTCGTAATCAATGTCGAGCTTGCGCCATCGCGGATGATGCGGAGCGAGCTTGCCGAAGTCCACCGGTGACTGGATGGTTCCGGTGCCACACGCCACCCAATCCGGACTGAGTGTCCCCCAGTGCGAGGGCCCGTTCTCGCCGAAGTACCCGAAGGTCTGTGCCAATGCGACCGAGGGCATCGCCAGGATTTGCAGCCAGACAAGAGTTCTAGCAGACCGTGCCAATCATGATGGCCTCCATTCATATGGGACGCCGCGACATGCGGCGACCGTTTGCCCTACCGCTTCGCCGCCGCGAGCGATGCGCGAATCTCACACTAACTGCTCCGCCTGACGGCTGATTGTGCCGCCGCCCACAAAATACCGTGACTACACCGACAGCTCCAGCCACTACAAATCGGCCTCGTCTTCGGTAAACCGTCGCGACACAGCGACTCGGGCCGCTCAAGGCACGAGGGTCACGGCCCATGCATCGGGGACCACGCGCAACTCTCGTTCCACCGGATGTGACGCGAAGAAGTCCGTACGCGATCGCCTGGACGCATCCGGCAGGACCGGTGAACGCGCATGTGTGGATAGGGCTTGAGCATCCGCTGTGAGAGATGCGCTCACTCAAGACGGCCGAATGACTTGCCGAGTCGCCAAAGCACCGGAAGCGCCTCTGGTGCGTTCTTGCTTTGCCGCATGCGCATAAGCTCGGCCGGTGATCGACTCAATGATGTGATGCGGGCCTCTGGCCTCCAGCAGGCGGCTGACGATATGTGCCGCAGAACGTGGAAGCGCCGGGCCCACTGGATCGCCGCGTCCCGCACACATTCGCTGCACCGCTTCGAACGCCGCGTCATTCAATCCAATGAGGAGCGTACTCGTCTCGTTCTTGCTGTCATTTCTTCACTGCAGCCGGCCAGTTCAGGACGACGGTTACAGGGTTGGAACGGCGGGCTCGACGACTGTGTTCACGAGAAAGCGGTCGCCCTTGGCGCGACAGCGTACTGCCGCCGTGGTTGCGTCGGGGGGACTGGGATCGTGTGCAGCGGAGCATCGGTGTGGGAACGCCAGCGGTAAATTGTGTGTCCGCTGTTACGGGCCGCCATGAGCGTTTGATCCGGCGCCATGTAGAACAGCTCTTTGCCATCCCGCCGCCACATTGGGCGCGAACCACCTTCGGGCGAAATGCGCCACTTTCGATCGCGCGCCGGAAAGGAGCGGACGTCCACGTCCCACGTGCCGGATTCGTTCCAGGCGCTGCGCGAGCCAACGACCGTCGGGAGACAGCCGTCCATCGGCTTCGGCGAACGCACTCTGAAACTCCAGGTTCGGCGACGCCTCCTTCGACGCAGCGACGACGCCCACTTTGTATATTGGTCATGTTCTTCCTGAGGACGATCTGTCCCGTTTTTGCCGACCAGTCCGATGGACCGAGCGCGTCAAAGTTGACAGGAAGAGCTGGTCTGTTCCATTGCCTACTGTGGCTGTTCGATAGAGACTTTGGCGACCACCGCGAATCGAGCCGAAAACGACGCCCGTTCCGTCTGGCGACCACAGGGGGCCGAAATCCCAGCCAGGGTCGATCGTGAGCCGCGCGCTGATTCCGTGTGGGTATCAATCGTCCAAATATCACCAACCTGGCTAGCAGGGTCCACGAGCTCGACGGCGACTTCTTCTCGTCTGAAGAAAGAGCGACGCTCAGGTAATCGCCCGACTTCCCCACGGTGCCAAGCGTCTCGCCTCCGCGGCCGAACCAAGTCAGCTTCGTGACCGACGGCCCACCATTCCAGTAGGCGAGCGTCCCGTCGCCGGCAACCGAGAACAGACCGTCTCCATAAACGGCGCTACGAGATGTCACTTGATCACCGAGCGGGGCGGGCTCGCCTGACAGTTGAAGATGCGGCAGCGTAAGCGGTCGCGCCAGCAGCGACTGCTCGCGGCCGAATACAGAGGAAACCGGCGACTGGTCCGCGGCCTTCGACGCACAGAATATCTCAACGGTACGTTCGCCTGAGTTAACCGATCCGATCAGGACGACATTGTTTTCAGGCCTTCCACTCTGGGCCAGAAACAGGAATCGCCGACCATCTGGCAAGAAACTCGGCAAGCGGTGGGACGCTTCTTGACGAGACGTATCGAGCACGGTGACGGCGGTTTGCTGTCCACCGCTGGCCGGCACACGATGCAACGGACCGTCGAGCTGCGGAGCGAAGACAATCTGTCCGTCACCCCAGCTGCCACCGCGCGAGTCGGGCGCATCCGCAATCACCTGGGGGACACCGCCCGCGCTGGCGATCGTTTTCAGCTTGCCATCGGCGAAGAAGCCAATCGACCGGCTGTCTGGCGACCAGAAGGGTGACATCGCTTTCTCGGTCCCGGTCAAGCGGTCGCGCCGTCGCCGTCCGAGTCGACCGCGATCCACAGCGTGAGACCGCCCTCGGGAGTCGCACGAACGCGAGCGTCGACCGTCGGGCGATAACGCGAGGTCGACGGCTCGCCGTGGCCGGTGCGATAACGTCGACGCGTGTTTCGGGCGGAGCGATTGTAGCGGCGCTTCGCGCGAATGCTGAACTCGGCCGACTCGGCGAGTGCCACGGCCGCAAGTCGCGAGAACGCCCCGAGCACACCGCCGGCTCATCCGAGCCATGCCGTCCGGCGCGGTACCGGCTCGCTCACCGGACGACACAGTCGTGTTGCGGCGTCTCCGAGCATTAGCTCGTAGGTGAACATGCCGAGATCGCCGGCCGACTGCCAGCGGTCGTCGGGATCCTTCGCGAGGCACGTTCGCTACGACGCGTCGAGCGCGGCCGGCGTCGGCTGCTGCAACGAGCGACCGGCGGCGGCTCGCGCTCGAGGATCGCGCCAATCAGGCTCGCCTGGCTCCTGCCTTCGAAGGCCTTTCTGCCCGTGAGCATTTCATACAGCACGGCGCCGAACGCGAAGATGTCCGTCCGCGCATCGGCGTCCAGCCCTTCGATCTGCTCGGGCGCCATGTACTGAAATGTGCCGAGGATGGTCCCCTGCGCCGTCAGCGGGCGTCTCGTCGGCGACGCCGTCAGGTTCGCTCGCCTTTCCGCCCCTCGCGCGCCTCCTGCCCCGTGTTTCGCCAGTCCGAAGTCGAGGAGCCTCGCGCCGGCCTTCGTCAGCATCACGTTGCCGGGCTTGAGGTCGCGATGGACGATCCCCGCCGGTGCGCCTTGTCGAGCGCGTCCGCGATCTGAATCGCCGTAGCGAAGCGCCTGCTCGAAGCGGCAGCGGCCCTTAGCGAGCCGCTCGCCAGCGTCTCGCCCTCGAGATACTCCATCACCAGATAGTCACGTGGCAGCTCTGTGCTCGCCGACGTCTGCAACGTGCAGATGTGGGATGGTTCAGCGCGGAGATGGCGCGGGCCTCGCGCTCGAACCGTTCGCGGAATCGGGATCGCCTGCGAATGGAGGGCAAGAACCTTGATGGCGACGATGCGGTCGAGCCGCGTATCGCGCGCTTTGTACACCTCGCCCATGCCCCCAACGCCAATGCGTGACGACAGCAGGTAAGGGCCGATCCGCCTGCCCTCGAGGTGGGTCGTGCAATCCGCGTCGATCATCGGTTCTGGCTGCTCCTGAACAGCCCCGTTCGGGATCGCGCACCATCCGGAAAAACATCAGGAGTCATCTTAGGACAGCCGGCGACGGAAACCACGTAGGTTCTGACCAGCT